>SBHC01000032.1 GCA_006226375.1 Deltaproteobacteria bacterium
CCGGAGGAGCAATTGCGAAGAGTTGCATTACCGTAGCGGTACGCGGTCGTATTGCACTGATAACGACTGGTCCCTGAACAGTAATAACTTCCACCCCTCACTCCACCGGTACACTTACAGTACGCAGTGGAACCGCTAACATAGCAACCGTATTGGCAATAATAGCCATTGGAACTACTCGATGAAGTGCTGCCATAGTAGTAAATATTACCGTTGTTACATTGCGCTCGATAGCGCCCGGTAGAACCACTATCTGAGTAGTAGTTGGCATAACGGTTCATGTTCGAGTAGCTGGTTGAATAGTAATTGGTACAGAAGATCTGACCGTGATTCAGAATCGTTCCAGAACCGTTGTTGGTTCGGCATCGGCATACCGCTGTGGTTCCCGACATCTGACAACCATGCGAACAGTAGCCATAGTTGCTATATCCACCGTTGCTCGCAGTACTACCACCAGAACAATAATACTTGTAGTTGTTGTAACAGTAGTAGCCACCACCGGTTCGCCCACCAGGACACATACAATAGGCGTTGTTTCCGCTCGTGTAACAACCATACGAACAATCCGTTTGCTTTGTCACCACGCGATTGTAGCAGTAGTATCGGTCGTTGTTGTAACAGAAGTACTGACCGTTGCTGTAGGTTCTACCACCATAAGAACATTGGTTAATTAAGCATGTTCCACTTCCAGTACAGATATAACCGGAAGAACAAGGAACGGAGGAAGCGTTGCCGTAACGGTACGCAGTAGTGTTGCAACGATACCGGTTGGTTCCTGAACAATAATAGCTTCCACCCCGCACATATCCTGTACACTTACAATACGAAGTGCTTCCACTGACATAACAACCATATTGGCAGTAGTACGAATTGGAACTGCTTGAGGAAGTACTGCCATAGTAATAGATGTTCCCATTGTTACACTGCGCCCGATAGGTTCCGCCGTTCCGATCTGAGTAGTAGTTGGCGTACCGATTCATATTCGAGTAACTGGTAGAGTAGTAATTGGTACAGAAGATTTGTCCGTGATTCAGGATTGTTCCGGAACCGTTGTTGGTACGACATCGACAAACCGCGGTACTTCCCGACATCTGGCATCCATGCGAACAGTAACCGTAGTTGGAGTAACCACCGGTGCTGGAAGTGCTGTTTCCGGGGCAGTAGTACTTGTAGTTGTTGTAACAGTAGTAACCACCACCGGTGAGTCCACCAGGACAACGACAGTACGCGTTGCTCCCGCTGGTGTAACAACCATACGAACATCCACTTTGAACCGAAACCACGGTGTTGTAGCAACGCATCCGATTGTTGCCATAACAGAAGTACTGACCATTGCTGTAATATTGGCCAGCATAATAGCAACGGTTCAACACACACGACCCGCTGCCTGTACAAATATAACCCGAAGAACAGTTGCTAACACTCGGACTTCCATAACGGTACGTCGTCACATTGCAATAGTAGCGGGTAGTTCCAGAGCAGTAGTAGGTGCCGCCGCGATGGTATCCCGAACACTTGCAGTAGGCTTGGGTTCCGCTCACATAACAGCCATAGTCACAATAGTAATAGCTACTGCTGCTGCTTGGCCATGTTAGATTCCCATTGTTACAATACAGGCGATAAGTTCCGCCGTTTCGGTCGGAGTAATAATTGGCGTAGGCGTTGTTGTTGTTTGAGTTGGAACTTAAATAGTTGGAACACATGTACTGGCCATGGTTCATATACACGCCGTTTCGCGTGCGACATCGACAAACTGCCGTGGAACCCGACATCTGACAACCGTACGAGCAACCTCCCAAATAAGTGGCACTTCCGTATCTGGAGGTCGTTGCATTACACCTGTACTTGTTGTTGCCAGAACAGTACTGCTGATTCGCCGTATATCCCCCTGAGCATTTGCAATACGGTGTACTCCCTGACATATAACAACCGTACTGGCAATACCAAGTCGATACGCTACCGTACCGAGAGGTTGTGGCATTGCACACTGCCCTGTAGCTACCTGAGCAAAAATACTGGTTCGCAGTATATCCCCCTGAACATCTACAGTACGAGTTGTTCCCACTTTGATAGCAACCGTACTGACAATAGCCTTGTTGTGAAGAACTTCCATATCGGTACGTGGTCGCATTGCAATAGTACCGGTAGTTCCCTGAACAATAATACTGTCCATACGTGTACCCCCCTGAACACTTACAATACGCCTGGGTACTGTAGTTGTAGCAACCGTATTGACAGTAGTAATACGAGGAGCTGCTACTATCGAGCGACCAGTAGTACGCGTACCGGTATGCTGTTCGGTACCCACAGCGCTGACGGTAGGCTGCAACTCGACGATAACAAGTGCTCCAGCCCAACCAGCCACAACTGTAACTTTGATAGTAGTAATACAACTCGTACCAACAATAATACTGCGAGTACGCCTCCGTCCGTCGGTTACAGTAGTAACGGTAATTACCGCTACATCGACGGTAACCGTAGATGCTGGAGGTACAGCTTGGCAACGACTGCGCCTGAGCCTCCGGAATGCCAGTCACACAGATTGGTGCAGCGTAGAAAAGTCCAACCATCAGGAACATGGCGAACATGATTCCAAGAGGATGACGGCGACGCATGCTGCTTTCACCTGGTTGACTGAAGTTGAAACCGCTCCAAAGGGGGGAAACGCGATTCATACCCTTGCTCCGTTTTTGCAGGGATTCCCGGAATATCAGATTCCGACTACGTAGGCACTCTACCTTGAGGCCAAATACAAAAATTCGGAAAGAAGGCATGCAAGGTTCGGGCCATCGAAAAATCGCGAGCAAGTCAATATTTTTATTGATTTTTAAGAATCTGCGAATCCCCCTCACAACACGACTACGCAAAAAGTATTGAGTTTTTCAATTATCTTTTTCGGAAGATGTTAATATATATACGGCCCCAAGCCCGCCATCTTGAGGAAGAGCGGTGGACGCTGCAAGAACACAGGGCAACGTGGGCAACAGATTGTAAAGATTCGACTTGATCGGAGTTCGACCGACAGTTGCCCCATGACCCTTCCCATGTACAATAAGAACACAGGCATCACGGACGCTCCATTCCTCAAGGAAGGAGAGGATCTCTTGTTGAGCTTCGTTCCATCTCATCCCGTGAAGATCCAATGAATCTTCAACATCCAGTTGACCACGTTTTAATCGCTTAAGCAATTTTCTGGAGACACCAGGTTTTCCATATTGAATGGTGGAGAGTGGTCCCCATTCTTTCTTCTCTGGCTCAGGGCTCCCAGGCTCTCTGGACGTCGTTTTTGCCTTAAGCCCGCGTGGTTTTTTACGAACCTGGACAGGCTCTTCCTTCTGAGACAGTCGGGAAACATCGGCCATAGAAGCCAGAAACAAAGACTCCTCATCCTCTGCCTGGAACTTGACCAACCCACCCCGTTTCTTTTTTGACATTTTGACGAGCCTCCTCAAAGATTTGAGACCAAAAATGCAGTCCAACTGTAACGTTTGGTATACACCCAAGCCCCCCAATTGGGCAAAAAATGGGCAAGTAAGATCAATCAATTCAATCACTTGGTATCATAGTATACAGTGAAGGTGTAGAGCAATACCATCGGAGTTATCTTGCACCAGTCCATTCGTGACGAAGATCACGGCTCGTTGTGCCCCCTCCCGACACCCCATCCTCAAGCATAAGAAAACAGAAAGAAATACCAACACATGAGCATTTCGGAATGACACATGCACAACACGAGGGTAACGCCGCAAGGCACCCTCAGTGGCCTACCCCATAGCCTCACAAATCCTTCCTTCTCGTACCTTTGAGGTAACGAGAAACCCTACCAACGACCCTCACCTCGATTCGAGGTGGGGGTTCTGGCCTTTAAGGGATACACCTTTTGAAAAATGTTGGAAGATCGAAAGAGGAAGAAGAGATCCAGGCAAGAAAAATGGAGGAGCTGGAGAGGAAGGGGCTTAGTACTTGGGCTGATCGCGGTCCGTCTTTTTGATTTTGAGATCGCCGGGTTTGTTCAGAATGGTGAACTCAACACGACGGTTCTTATCACGCCCAGCCTGGGTTCGGTTGGTGGTCAGCGGTTTGGTAAAGCCAAACCCTCGATAACGCAGTCGGTTTCGTTTGATTCCGTTTTTGACCAAGAAGTTCCGCACAGACTGAGCCCGGCGCCGTGACAGCCACATGTTGTACTTGTACGAACCAACTTTGTCCGTGTGACCTTCAATCAAGACGCGCATCTGCGGGTAGTTTTTGAGAATCCTCACCACATTCTTAAGCAAGGTGTAGGAGCGAGGCTTGATCCTCCAACGGTTGAACTCAAAGTAGATCTTATCGAGGATTTCGATCTTCCGCTTGGTCAGGTCCACCTTAATCAAAGGACAACCTTTCTTGTGGCCTTTGGGGAGGTTCTCACGGGGTCCCCACTGCTTGGGACACTTGTCTTCGCCGTCGTGGAAGCCATCACCGTCAAAGTCAGGACAACCTTGGTATTTCTTGAGTCCAGCGTCGTTGGGGCAAAGATCGATCAAGTCGTTGATGCCGTCGCCATCGGTGTCGGGACACCCTTGGTACTTCTTGGGACCTTTCCTCTTGGGACACTTGTCGCTCTTGTCATCGATGCCGTCGTTATCGGTATCGGGCCAAGGGCAACCTTTGTTCGCAATCGGACCCGGTCGGTTCGGACAATCATCTTCGTTGTCCTTCAGACCATCGTTGTCCTTGTCTCCGTAGGGACATCCCTTGTTTTCTTTGGGACCGGGAACCTTGGGACATTTGTCAACATTGTCGGTCAGACCGTCGCCGTCGGTATCCGGCCAGGGGCAACCGTTGTTCTCTTTGGGTCCAGGAGTTTTGGGGCACTTGTCATTCTCATCGTCCACGCCGTCTTTGTCAGCATCAAACACGCGACGAGCGTAGGTGATACCGAGGAACACCCGGAACTGGGGAGTACCGTAACCGGGAAGGATCGGAAAGCCCATCCCCAAGCTGAGCGCCAGATTTTTGCTGTTGCGAAGGGGATACACACGTGCGCCCACAAGAAACTCAAAGGGAGCTGCGTTTTCAGAGACGCCCTCGACGAGCTGTGTACCACCGGCGATCTCACCAATGATGTCCAGTCGCTTTTTGATCGCCTCAACACCAAGGCCCAACCCGTAGGTCAGCTCATGTGAGATCACGAGGTTGACGAATTGAGTTCGCGGCAAATAGCGATACCCCAAGTTGAAGGCCACGTTCACGATGCTGAACTTTTTGTTCAACAAAAGGCCGGCCCCAAAGGAGACATCGCCTTCTCCGTTGAAGGAATCCGCGTTCCCTGAAGGAACTCCCAGATAGAGCTTGATCGCCATGTTCAGCCAGTGCTTCTTCTCTCGCAGCGCCTGAAACTTAAGAGCGATACGGATATCAGAGAAGTAGGCTCCTTCCATGTTGCGGTTGTGGAGGTTGCTCGTGATCGCTCCATTCGAAGGAATGGTACCCAACTGGTAGAAGGTAATCGGGATCGAGACTTCAAGATCCAACCAGTTAAGAAAACCAATCCCTGCCACAACATCCGCAGCAAATTGATGCTGCATGATATCGATCCGTTCCGGCGACAACGGTCGGTCGCTTCGGATGACGCGAAGAATCAAAGGGTCCTTCGCGTAGTTGAGAAACAACCCTACCTTAAAATTCCATTGACCCAAGCCGGCCCCGGATTCGTTTTGGAAGAGTCCCTCAGGATCCATCCAAGGCCGAAACTGCTGGAGCTGAATGCCCGTGGCGTCAAGACGTTGATTGTTTTGCGCATGAGCAACTTGCATCGCAGAGGACACCAACAGGAGTCCAAAGGAAAAGCCACACAACAGCAACATGTTTCTTAGAGCTAGAACGACAGTTGGCCTTCTCATACAAAAATCCTTTTAACGCTCATAGTGAACTTTCCACCATAAATACCACAAGCATGCCACAACACACAAAAAGTTTTGTGACTAACCTGACATGCTTGTGCAAAAAAGAAAAGCAAAATGTGGGCAGCGGTGGGCACAAGAGACATGCACGTTTGTCACTCCTTTCCAAGGATTTAGTTTGGCCGCAGGAACGAAGAGGAAAACCTTGTCCGAGCAGCGAACCCAAAAAGACTGCTTTTCAAGCACAGACATTCCGATTTTCTTAGGGTTTTGGATTGTGTTCCACGAGAGTCACTGTTATATATTGGGCCGCAAGACGAAGGGAGCGCATCTCTCACCCTCCCAGCCTCACCTCACAAACGGACGAGGTTGGCCTATCTCAATCAAACGCGATCAAGATACGTGTGTGTGAGTGCATGGTTATCCCTTTCATCGATTGGGACGTTTTTCATTTTCTTCTATACTATGGGACGCAGATGTATGACAGATTCGGCAAAAACCACAGAGAATGACCCCAAAGACGGATTGCACTCCAAAGAAATCAGCATCGTAATTCCGGTGTACAACGAAGAGGGCATCATCACATCTTCGGTGGAAGACCTCGTCACAGCCCTCGAAGGAATGGAATGGTCCTACGAAATCATTCTCTCCGAAAACGGGAGCCGGGACGCGACCGTCGCTTTGGCCAAAAACCTCAGCGAGCGTTTTCCCAAGGTCCGCTACCTCTCCCTTGGCGAACCCAACTACGGCAAGGCTCTTCGCCTGGGTATCCTTGAAGCACGTGGAAAGTTTGTGTTGTGCGATGAGATCGATCTTTGCGACACCAAGTTTTATCGGAACGCAATGGCCCTGCTCCGACAGGACGAAGCTGACATGGTTATTGGAAGCAAGCTTCTGGCCGGTGCCCAAGACGAACGTGGGTGGTTTCGGAACAGCGCTTCCAAGGTCCTGAACAACATGCTCCGTATGTTGGTAGGGTTTGAAGGAACCGACACACACGGGCTGAAAGCATTTCGTAGGGATCGCTTGCTCCGTGTGGTAGAATCCTGTCTGGTGGACAAGGATCTGTTTACATCCGAGCTGGTGATCCGGGCGGAACGCGCCAAGGAACTTCGGATCAAAGAGATCCCCCTTCAAGTGGTTGAAAAGCGACAACCGAGCATTAACTTGTGGAAACGCGTTCCCAACGTGCTCCGCAACATGGCCCGCTTGGTCTGGATTTTTCGCATCCGAGGTGAATGAACGGAGTTTTTCTCTTGGCACCCCATGCAACATCGCGTGACTCACGCTCCACTGCATCCAACCTCACGCTGATCGACTATCTATCTCGTCGACTCGACCTGCCCTTGGAGCAGATCCAAGCGGCCTCCCCCGACCTCTCCAAACGCTTAAGCCTCCTCGTCAACAGCATCTACCTCGATTTTTTGCTCCGACACGGCGGCGGCTTGCTCACCCAGACGGTTCACAACGAAGAACGAACCGAAGGACGGCTCTGGAGCGAGGCCAACCTCGCCCCCTTTCAACCTGGCCCGTGCTCCAGCCACTTGCTTGAGACGCTACAACGAGCCTTCCATCACCCAGAGCAAGCCTGTCAGATCCCTCCTCCTGCTGAAAACACAGGGGACTGCATCTTCTACCACGTCATGTTCCGGCTCACGGAGCACGACCTGACCCTGCGTCGTTGGGTATCGGCTCTGCGGAAAAGCTCGCCCCTCACTCGGCTTGTAGTGTTTCCCATTGTCCCTCACCACCCCATCATTGACTTTGACGATGGACAAGAAGGACGCCCCTCTCTCACCCAACAAGAGATGGATCAGCTGCTCCTACACCCTGCACTTCCTTACTTGTCGGGTTTTTTGGCGGACCAATGGGCAGAGCTCCCTTTGCCCCAGGCGACCAAGGACTTTGAACCACAGCTCGCAAGGCTCAACGCGCGACGCGCCACATTGTTGCAGTGGATGCAACGCTGCCAGGCCCTTGGAACGTATTCTCATCTTCGGGTTGTCATGCTATGGATGCAGCGACTCTGTGATCAAGGAGTGGAGACCTACATCCACGAGGTTCAGCAATGCCGGTCTTGGAAGATGTCAGTTCGAGAAACCATGTTGCGTGGATATTGGGGTCTGCTACGATTGTCAGAAACAATGGACATGCTCTACCAGGATTCCATTGTCGCTCCCGGCGCGTTTGGTTGGGAGCACCCTGAAGAAGTCCGAACGCTGATGTCCATCATGGGCAAGCGTTGGGCAAGTGGAGGACTTCGCGAACGAGCCCTGGCTTGTGCACGACAATTCCAAGCGTCCATGGGATAAACCCATCGCTGGAGAAGGATTCAATGACTTCGACGACCCGCTGGTACTTATTTTCACGTCCAACCGAATTGCAAAATGCGCTGAAGCTCGGCTCTCCCCAGCTCCTCATGTCACCGTATCATCTGTTTCGGTTTGAGCAAGCTGGCGACGGTCGTTGCTACCTCCTCCTGCAAGTAGAGAACCAAGACATCCCGGCTGAATCGACATTAATTCCGCTCACGTCGGTCACCAAACAAACCAAGCAGTCCAACGTCCGTGTGGCAGAAAGTCGCTTGGAGGATACAGGTTCCTCCGAAGAGTGGCCGGCCGATGCGTACCGCATGTCCTTCACCTCCGAAGACAAGCAAGGCTCTCACTCCGGCTGGGCGTTCCCCCTGCGTCATGGTCAACACCTCCTTGCGGCAGTTGGGATGGAGCAAGTCCCTGCGCATACACCAGTTGCATGGGCCTTGTTCCATATTCCCTCTTCCATGCTTCATGACGTGATCTCGAACCATCTTTCTTTGGGGCGTCACTCCCTTCGGTGCAGCCCGGCCGAAAACAACATGCACTGGCTGCTCGTTCGTCAGCCGGAGATGTATCTGTTTTTGAAATGGAAGTCGGAATCCAGCGTCCGCATCTATCATTCCTTTCCAGAGTCGGAAAGTCTGATGACTCCTCTGGGTTACCGAACCCCTCTTGCCCAGCAAACCCAGCTCCCTTCCCAGCAAAGCCTGTTGGTGATGGACCTGGAAGGAAACAGCCGGTGGCTTTCCGTCTCCAACTGGTGGCAACCCAGCGAGATCATCCAACTCCCACCAGAAACCCAGAGCCAGTTCCTCGAATCCCTCGAACAACCTATTAAAGTTTCGGTGCGACTTCGGTACATCCCTTCCGAAACAGAAGAGATTCCAAGGCTCTGGCGTTTGGACGAATCCCAGGCACAATGGACCCTGGAGTCGATGATACTGGACTTGCTACCGCAAGCTCGCGACGCCCTCCAGCTCTTTGTTGGACAGGGTCAGGGGGAAGCCCAACAAGAATATTGGCTGAAGGACAATCGTCCTCAGATCACAACCCCCCTTCTCTCCAAGGAAGTGGCGACAGGTTGGCTTCCTCTCTTGCCAGACGTCAACCTTTACATACAGGCCGGGCATCGACTTCTGCCTTCCCTTCCAAGCTCGGTATGGGAGAGAGATCTCGAGTTGACTCCCCAGCGATACACCGTCGTGGTTCCACCAGAACAAGAAGCCCAAGCGCCTGTGGTTCAGCACTTTAACTCCAGCGACTTCCGGCCGCTCTCTCACTACATCGACTACCAGCTCGCGAGCCAGCAGGTGGAAGTCCAAAAACTCGCACAAGCCACGGTCTTCGACATCCTGTTTCAGCTTGAAGATCTGCCCCTCAAGCAGCCCAAGTTAAACAACAAGGCTCTTGTAGAGAAGCCGCTTAAGGAACTGCCCAACCGCCCGGTACCCGAGCTTTCCAAGTCGCAACCTCACGAGCCCAAGGCGGCAAAGAGCACAGCCTTCCGGCACCCTCGTGGACTCTATGCGTCCATCGCTGCCCTCCAGCGTTTGGAGCTATCCATTCGCAAACGAAAGGGAAAGGTGAGCACGATCCCTCCCCAAGACTGGCTGCAGCTAGGGCGGATGTACGTAGACCAATACCACCAACCCAACTCACAAGATCTTCACTGGCTGGAACAAGCGGCCTACAGCCTGGATCAGGTGTTTCGGTTGGACCGGCAATCCACAACCGCGCTACCCATCGAAGCCTCCATGCACAACGCCGCGCTTCAGCTTGGAGAGAAATCGTTTGACGAGGAGATGGCAGCTCTGGATCAACACATTCAAAGTGGGTCCTCCCTTCACGCCAGGTTTGCCTTCCGCTACCGGGTGAGAAAGTTGATGGATGACGACGCATCCGCCGAGCAACAAGCCACCTTACGCCAACGCTTTTATGCAGACCTTGCTGCTGTGGAGCCTTTCCTTCTCGTCGCTGAGTTCTATATATTTGTGGAGGGCGCAGGTTTGTACCTCAACGATCAGGAACTCGTTGCCCGAGCCCGACAGTCGTATCGCAAAGGACTCGAAGACAAGAGTCTGTTCCACAAAACTCTACCTTGTGTGGTCCGTAACTGATCCACTTGTCTCCCACAAAGGAAGGAGCTGAACAGCTCAAGCATGACATCTACCTTATCAATCGCTGACGCACGGGAACAGATTCGCACGCTCACTCGAGCCCTCCAACGTAGCTTTGTGGGTCGGGACGAAGCCATCCGCATGCTGATACTCACAGCCATTGCTGGTGAGCCGTTGCTCCTCTTGGGTCCTCCGGGTACGGCCAAGACGGCTTTGATCAAGACCTTTGCCGCCCGCATTGGATTGGACCAGACTACCCTCTTTGACTACCTGATCACCCGCTACACCGAGCCCAGCGAGCTGCTCGGCCCCATCGACTTGAACGCACTCCGGGACGGCCGCTACATCCGACGCGTGGAAGGGAAGCTCCCCACGTCAAAGATGGCCTTCATCGACGAGATCTTCCGAGCCAACAGCGCCATCCTCAACACCTTGCTGAGTGTCTTGAACGAGCGCTGCTTTTACCAAGACGGTCAGGCCGTGCCTGTTGACACCGAGATCTTTGTGGCCGCCGCCAACCGACTGTCCGACGACGCCGAACTCTCCGCCCTACGCGACAGATTCTTAATCAAAGTGGGGTTGAGCGATGTTAAGCACAAACACCTGAATGATCTCCTCCGAGTCGGCCTTGTCCAAGAGCTGGACCGACGGAACCGTCGCAACGTAGCGCCCTTGACGTCCCTTTCCGTGTTTCAACAACTTCGAGAGCACATCGACCAAGGCTTGCTGGAGACCTTTGAACAAGACAAAGACGATCCCCTCTTTCCTCCACAGCTTCGCCGGATGTTCGAGCGGCTTTTGTTGTCCTTGGATGGCGAAGGGTATAGCCAGATCAGCGACCGCTCCTCCGTCAAATTGTACCGGCTGGTTCGGTTCCATGCCTTCTTGTTTGGAAGCGGCGAAGTTCAGCACAGCGACTTAATGTTGTTTGCTTACACACCTGCCCACCAGGACGCGACAGTCACGCTTCGTCAACGTGTGGCAACTCTCCTTGAGATTGAGCTAACAGACCAGGCATGATCACCAAGCCTTCGCTTCGCACCCTCCAGATCAATCATACGCCTCCACCTGGAGAAACCCATCAAAGTCGAAGGCAGCGTCAGCGCTTGTTTCAGGCCGCGACCCTTGCGATCTCCCTCCGCAACAACCGCCTTGATGCTAAGGTGATGCAGCGGGACATGCTCCTCTACAAGGAGATCGTGCTGGAGCTACGAAAAACGCCTCCCGTCGGGCTTACCCTTGATCTCATCCAGCTTTGGCGGGTGGGTGGCTCGTTCTTACCGCGAAGCCTGGGAGCACACGAACAACCCCTCCAGCGACTGTACCTTCAGCTCCAAAATGAGGTGTTTCACAGGCTTCTTCGCATCCCACAGTTTCTCTCCATGCACCAATCGCTCAAGGATCTGGCTCTCTTCCCGAACAAGGAAGCGGACGAAGAAAAGCCTTACCCCTCGGTTGCCAAACAAGTCCGGTTGAGCCTGGAAGAGAGGGCCCTTGTCTTTTTGACCGCTCAACTCTTCAAGCCTGTCTCTCATCTGCTGATGGATTCGTTCCGCCCTCACGCCATCCATGAGCTGCAACAACCGCGTGGCACCGCAAACCATCGCCCAGGACAAAGAGAGCTCAACCTGGAAGAGGCGGAGTGGGTGACGGATCCGCTCCTTGCCATGGAGAGGTTTGAGGCCTCCATCGGGATGCCAGGCTGGGTTCGCGAGTACCATGAAGATCTGATCCAGCACTGGCTCCGGGTTTCGGACCGCGAATGGCTGCACCAAGGGCAATCGTCCATCCTCCAATACATGGAGCAGCTCAACACTCCCTTGCAACGGATTCGGTGGCAACAGCTCCATCAAACCGCCTCGTTGCTTGCTCCAGCCAGCAACCTTCACTCCCTTATTGTTCTCCGTGACCTGGGTTACCGCGAGTGGAAGGTCCCAACGTCGAGCACCAAGCCCGAAGGCGGCTACAGCGGCCTCGCACGTCGTGGAGACATCGCAAGCCTGCTCCCCTCAGAGCTGCTGTTCTGGAGAGAGGACATGGAGGTCAATCCTTTCATGGCCCGGTGGCTGGAGAATGAGTGCCTGTTTTACGAAAGAGAACAAAGTCACTCGTACACTCGCCATCGCACGGTCCAGTTTGTCCTCGATTTGTCTCCGGGTGAGATCCGCTACAAGTCCCCCGAGGCTCCTTCGTCAGGGCTGACCGTTCTGTTTGCTCTGTTGACGCGATTGAGCCTCGACCTCCGCCAGGTTTGCCCCGAAGAGGTGCTGTCCTTTCACTACTCCCTGGGTCCCTCCGACGACTGGACCGAAGACGCGCCGCTCCTTCCTTTGTTCCTTTCGCATCAGCCTGAGATTGGCGCCTCCACCGACTTCACGTTGTGGGAGCAACCGCTTCAACAACTCGATGACACCCCTCCAGGCCCCCAGCAACTAAGAATCTATGTCGGCACGCCCTCTCGCTGGGAAGCCTTGTCGATGTTGCCCAGCACACCTACGTTTCACATGGGACTCTGGGTCACCCCGTCGGAAGAGCCCGCTCCCAAGCTGGCAACTTTCTCGCTGCATCTTCAGGAATTGGACGGAGAACTCACCCAACTCCCCGCCCTTCGAGATCGTATGTTAGAATTGATTTTGCAAACCCCTCTTTAGGAGAGTCATCATGAGCAAACCTTACCGCATACGTGTCAATGAAATGATCGGTGTTCAGGATTTTTCAACCTTCCAGATTGAACAAATCCCGATGGTCTCGGAGGAGCGTTTTGCCGACCTCATCGCTGCAGTGCTTGTCGAAGCCGGCTGGACTCCCAACGAAGACGGCCTCTTAAGCTACCAAGGCGAGCACGGCGAGACCTATATCTTCCACCCCGAATGCATGCAAATACAAACCTGCATCTCCGATGAGCGCAAGCTCGACAAAGACATCGAAGGCTGGGACAACCACGACGTTGAAAACCGAGCCAGCGCGTACATCGACCGTCAGACCGAGATCATGGAAGAACAAGTCGCGAACCAGCTCTCGGAAAGTCAAAAGGATCGGATCAGCCAGTTTGAATCCTATGTGACAGAAGCAACCGGCCGAGCCTTAAAGGAACTGGCGGAACAAATGGGCGAAGTCCAAGACATTCATGAGGTTCGCGGAGAAAACGGAAGCTACCAGCTGACCATCTCCATCCAAGAATACGAGTAGATCTTTCGATGGCCGCTTCCCCTCCGTTTCAGGGTCTTATCTTTCTCACGCTGTTCGGCTCACGAGCCTACGGGACCTCCACGCCAGCCTCCGACTGGGACGTCCGTGGTGTAGGCATTGGCCCGCTAACCAGCTACTTTGGCACCCGCCCTTGGACACAGACCCAAGACGACAGCCAGGCCATCCAGGAGCATGTGTTCCAACAGTTTCCCGAAGCAAAAGAGGCAGGTGACCTGGACTGCGAAATCCACAACATCTCCAAGTTTGTCAAGCTCGCGTCCGATGCCAACCCCAACATCTTTGATGTGCTCTTCGCAGACCCAAACGATTGGCTGTTCCATACCCCAGTCTGGGAGCAGCTCTACAACAACCGGAAGCTGTTCCTCACGATGAGGGTTCGACACACCTACACCGGCTATGCGATGAGCCAACTCAAACGGATCAAGACCCACCGCAACTGGCTGCTCCATCCGCCGTCTCACAAACCCACTCGCAGCGAATTTGGCCTCCCCGAAGTGCGCTCGCTCGTCCCCAGAGACATCCAAGATCTCGCCAACTCCATGATTGTCAAAAAGCAGCAAGAGTGGCAACTCGACACCTACATGGAGCTGCTCCCCGATGACGAAAGAGAAGACTTTCGCGAGGCTCTGCTCCAGCATTTTGAGATGGTCCACGGTCGCACCTATGACCCCAACCAGTCCCACGAGCGGGAGCAAGCAGCCGTCCAACTGGGAATGCCCGCCGACCTTTACAAACGCTTGGAAGCCGAGCGGGGATACAAACAAGCAGCCCACCAGTGGAAGCAATACCAAACCTGGCTGGCCCATCGGAACGAAGAACGCGCCGCTCTCGAAAAGTCGTATGGATACGACTGCAAACACGCCATGCACCTTGTACGCTTGCTGTTTTCTGTGGAAGAGATCCTCACCACAGGAGACCTCAGCGTTCGACACCCACACGCAGAGCTTCTTCGAGACGTACGGAGCGGTGCATGGTCGTACGACGAGTTAATGGACTGGGCCACACAACAAGAAGCGAAGATTCACGAGCTGTCCAAGTCCAAACCTTTGCCGCGCTCCCCAGACCGAGACGCCATCGACCAACTCGTGACGGATATGATCCTCACACACCATGATTCTTCAAGCTCCTAGCTCTTTCCATTGACCCTCCCAACGATGTGGTGAGCCATGTCAACCTCCATCAAGGACAGATTGCCGCCCAACCAAGTACTCACAGCCAAGGGGAAATGGCCCCTTGTGGGAGAGCGAGTCCCAAGAAACGACGATGGCCCCTGGCTCCTCCACGCCCAAGGGCTGGTCGAGCGTCCTTGCACCTGGAGCCTTGACGAGCTGAAGCAACGCTACCCCTGGCAACAGCGTACGCTGGACATCCACTGCGTCACGCGCTGGTCCATGCTTGATGCGTCGTTCGCAGGAATCGCCCTTCTTGATGTGTTGAAGGACCTGTCCATTTCTCCCCAAGCCAGGTTTGTTTCGTTCATCGCTCGAAGTGAGCGGAGTCACAGCACCTCCCTACCTCTGTCTGACCTGGAGGAGCTTGATCCGCTGCTGGCCTTTGAATTCGACGGGCAACCCCTCACCCAAGAACACGGCGGACCCCTTCGCGTCGTGGTGGCCGGCCGCTACTTCTACAAAAGCCTCAAGTGGCTGGAGACTCTTTTGTTCTTGGAGAACGACAATTTGGGCTACTGGGAAGGGGAATCCGGCTACCACAACCACGCAGACCCTTGGAAGGAAGAGCGCTACATTGTCTCCGGGCTCCAACGTTCCGAAGTTCGCCGCTTGCTGCAATCCAAGAACTTGTCGGGTCAGACCTTACTCAGCCTGGAAGCACAATCCATGCGGCTTCCCAACCTGGTTGCCGAAAACGCCCTCCTCCGAAACGCAAACTTTCAACACGCCAACTTGGCCCAGGCCAACTTTAAGAAGGCCAACCTCTCCAACGCCCACTTTCAAGGTGCTTGTTTGCAAGATGCAACCCTGCAAGGAGCCGACGTGGAAGGAGCCAACTTTTGCGGCGCCGATCTCCGAGGCTGCAATTTTGAAGGAGCCAGCTTGTTTGGAGCCACCTTTGCCCCAGAACCTGGTGACCCATCGACCGTCCACCCAGCCATCCTGGACTCGCATACACGAATACCATCAGAGTCCTGGGAAGCCTTGAGCGATGCGCAGAGAGAGTTTCTAAGGAAAAACGTGGGGGAAGAGTCGTAAGGTTGCCTATTTGATTCGGGCAAAGTCGATGCGGATATCTTTGACGCTTTTGCAGTTCCAGCGGAAGTGCTTCCGTTGAAAGAGCGGAGCAAATCGAAGCTGATTGAAGAAACATGAACCAATCAAATCATGGCTGGACAGGTCGCGGTCAAAGACCAAAAACTCAAACCGCTCGTCACCGTTGAGGTATACATCTTTGGAGTAGTTCCAAATGGGTTTGTGTGTGTTCTTCTTGTGAGGCGTGACTATCCGATGCTTGCCCAAGGTCAGAATCACAAACGGATCAGGACGACCTCGAAACACATCCCAGCTACTGCCGGAAGGCTTGGTCTTGGCGATCTCTGCCTGACGAATCGTCACTCGATAGAGTCCCGGAACAAAACGTCGCAAGATCTTGGTCTTCAGCTTCACCAGCAACAACTCAAGCTCGTACACTTTGTGAAACCGAAGCTTCCATGTGCCGCCTTTTTTCAGAAGGTGAGCCGGTATCGATACATTGGGTTTGGTGCCGATGGTGTCGTCTTTGTTGAGATCTTTGTCTCGCATCAAAAACGAGACGGTGTCGCCTTTGTCAAGGGAGACTCGCTCCGTCGTCCCCCACTGTGGAGACAGCGTGTTTTTGGCAACCCCAGTCTTAATCCTCTTCCCGTTGCTAAACTTAATAACGAGGTAGGGGTCCGGCATCTTCGAGCCTTTCAACAAGCTAGACTGTCGGTTGGTTGTCAAGCTCCAGGCGTCACCTGTCGACAAAACGGCGAGCTGCTTGGTCAAGGACGACAAGGCCGTCCTCGCAGAAGGCATACACGGGTCCCAACAACGATTCCCGGTTTTGGTTGGCAATAATTTCGCGCCCACCACAACAATCCGAAAATCTGTGGCAGCGTCTGCAGAGTTCCATCCCAAAACCAGACTCAATACCATTCCCATTGTGGCAAGAGTGTTGTATCGCATTCCTAATCTCCCATGTATCACTGACAACCAAGTACACCTACTATGGCGACTGTCGGGAGGTACAGCAAGGGGAATTTTTATCTTTCAGGGGAAACAACAAGGGTAGAAACGAAGGCACAAAGACAGGGAGCGCGCGCAGAAAGGCGCGCCCAAGATGCATGAGAATTCAATACGTTCGATAGAAGCAGAAAGGGCAAGAACGCTGGGAGCGACCTCTCTCCTTAGGCTTCTGCGCCGCTGCGAGGTGGCGGAGGTCCGAGTTGCTCCGTAATCTTGACCAGGGATTGATGGACAATGTAGCGAAGCTCATCGTCAGGCGTCCCAAGCAATCCCATCAATGGACCAATCGAACGAGGGTCAGGATGGTGCGCAAGGGAGGCAGCGACTGCTTTTCGCACAGAGATATCAGGATCCCAGACACGAGCAATGAGCTGATCAAGCAGAGTATCCGAGAGCGGCGGTGGGAACGAGGCAAGCTCCTTCGCCGCCGTTTCGCGAACTTCTGCAACTTCATCATTCAGGGCAGCTTCCAACGCTTCAATGGTGGACTCCGAAAATCGAGAGGCCATGCACAAGCCACGAAGGGCTTCTTGCCGCAAGGACGCGTTGGTACTGTAACGAGCTTGGTATACGAGAGCCTGCAGTTGTTGGGGAGACACAGCAGGAATGTTGGCAGGTTGAGAGACAACTGAAGGGAGAAGTTCGGCAGCTTGTGGTCGGCTTCGTGGGCGCGGGCTGTCAACAGCCGGGAGGGCAGAGAGCGAAGCAGAGCTTCGATTGGCCATCCTCATTCGCGCAACCACCGAGCGAGCTTTCCGCTGGTAGGCTTGCACTGGGGTGCTCTGTTCTTGCTGCATCGTCTTGACACGGTCAAGACACCCCAAGTCGGCATACGACTTTTTCTTCATGTTATACTTGGAACACCCTTCGGATACCGTCGTTTACCCAAAAGGCCTTCACTCTCCTTTTTTTGAGATTAAGTCGTAGACCTTTCCATCCTATAGATAGGAGCCACGACCTCATCACAGCATAACAAACACAGATCCAAAAGTAAAAATACGTCCTTCATCCAAGACACATGTTGCCCACCAAATGTTACATGGGGTATGAACATTTTGGAAAACAACGTTGCCAACTCATTTCATTCCATGGGAAAACGCCCCAAAGAAAGAAAAAGTAGTTGTTGCAAAAAGCACAGATCCGATTTCATCACACTTTAGACCGAAAAACAGATGAAAACATTCAAAGGAACTTTGCAAAAAGGAAGATCATGTCTTGAACTGGGTCTAGGATAAACAGCCCACTGAACACCTGTCAAGTTAATAACTCACCTCCTTGCTACGAGTACCTTTTCTCGCCGATTGCAAAGGGAAAGTCAAAAAAAGGGCTGCACTTCCAGAGAAGATTCGATTATCTTGGAGTCGCTTCTTTCGTTTATATACCGAAAACCACAACAAGAATTACAGTTTGGGTCGACAAAGCGGGTGACAAAAAAAAACAGGGAACAGGCCTCAGTTCAAGTGAGATGGAACGTCGAACTCCATACACCCCAACGACTTTGTTGCGGTTGCCGCACGACAACGCGGGTCCAAACGGGAGCCCAATCGAGCACCGGACACAAGACCAACATCTCGGATACAACGAAGACTTCAACCAATGATGCTTTGAGACCAAGCGCTCCCGACAGAGACAGTTTCTGGTTTCCTGGAGAAACCCCCAGACCCTCCCTTTCCCCCTACCTTTTCGATTTTTGCTCGTACGATGCAGGGGAAGCGATCCCGAAAAGCGTCAACGAAGAAGCGTTGTTACTTGGCCTAAAGATCGCCTTGATGTGCCAATGTTACGTTCCCAACTCCTGGGTTGCAATGAAACAATGGCACCCCAACCGAACCCAACCCAGCTATCTTTTATCTCCCTGGTCCGAATGGCAACGAAAGATCCTCCTTGGCGTCAACGGTCACATCCCTGTGGGCAAAAAGGAGCGTGAAGTCTCGGTCTACCTTCAAGAGCGTCATCCATCGGACTCGCAACCCTTGGCACATCGCGCTCCGTTTGGCGCGCCTGTTCTCTCCCTCGTCTCGGGCTGGATTCCTTGGGCAGAGATGCACGAAATGGCCGAACGGATGGAAGCTTTAACCTTGGGTTCGGGTTGGACGGTCCCTTCGACGGGTCACTGGAACGTCAACCTGAAGCAAGCTGGAGAGACAGACGTCACATGGACCACGCATCGTCACTCGCTCTTGTTTAAGCTCCAGAGAAAGCTGGACGCCGTCGCTGCCATCGACTCCCCGACACTGGTCGCCTGGGTTCAAGAGGCTGGGATGAAGACCCAAACAACCCCCAGCCCTCAAGTGTTCTTGGAGAAGGACAAGGCTCTCCCGCCGATTCCAACCCAGCCTTACCAAACCAAAGCGGAGGAAGCGACCTTTCCCACAAAAGGTTGGCACCTCCTCACAGAGATGACGCTCCTGGGCCTGCCCAAGCAAGTCCGTTGGGGGATTCTTCGGCTGGGCCATGGGGCGCTGTTTCAAGAATGTCGCAAGGCCAACCCCAAAGTTCCGCCGGTCCGCTGGGGCGAACTCCTCTACTCCTGGCCCATACATTTAAAGAGGAAGGGTGTGCCGATTCATCAACTCACGGCACAACGCTACCTTGCCATCGCCTCCCTCCACGGCCTGGGACGATGCCACAGGGAAGTATTAATGGACCTCCTCGCGTTTGCGGCGTTGTTCCCTTCCACGTCCATCCGTCACTTGCTTAAACAAAAGATGGGGGTGAACCCCGTCACTCCCAGCGAGCTGGAAACCAAGATAGGGAGCTGGCTGCGTGGACCGCTACCCCGCTCAACCGACTGGAAGACACGAGAGAAAGTCTGGATGGGGCGGCTGATGGAGCGAGTGCGAGGGGCCTTGTCGGGAAGAGAAGTCCGCCGAGCGCTGTACAGATACTTCTCCGAGCATCCCCCCACCGAATGGGACCAATGTGACTACCCTCCTTCCGAACCCAGGAGGAACACATGAACCCACTGCATCACTTTCTCCAAGAACATCGCCTGCAGGAAGGAAGTCGAGTCAAGGTAGAGTTGCAAGACGGCACTCAACTCAGAGGACAACTCCACGGAGACAGCTTCGCTCCAGAAGCAACCGACCTGATCCTTTTCCTCCAAGAGTTTGGGTACCTGGGAGTCGCTCCTTCCGACATCACAAGCATCAAGGAAGTTGGGTTTGGTCCTTTCCCTGTTGCGGCCCCACCTCCACCGGTGTGGAAGCTCAAGGCCACGGAGAAGCCAACGAAGCCCGCCAAAGCTCGCACCACCCTTCCGCAAGGACCCGAGCCCTGGTTAACAGAGTCTCCCTTTGCGCAGCTCACACCCCAGGTGCAAGTCATCTCGGTAGACTTCCACTGGCAAGACGGCCCGCTGCTTCCATGGCTTCACGAACAGCTGGATGTTATGCCGTTGCCCAGAGACCATACGTTAAGATGGGAGGGCGAAACGCAAAGAGAGTTACGAAGCTCCGACAACCTCCGTGACATCGCCCATGCCGTTGGTGACGCCCTGAACCAAGGGGTCTCGGGAGTGGTCGTGGTCTGCCCGCAGCAACGGCTGGGCTGGTTGGCCACGGCGCTCACCTGGATGGTGCAGTTTCCGCCGGTGCCCATTGTGTGTTGCGGCCTCCCCAACCTGTCTCTGATCCAGCCTCACAAGCTCCTGACAGACTTGCAACACGCGTGCCAGGCGGCTGTTTGCCTCGACTGCGCAGAGGTCCTGGTGTCAGCCCCCGTTCGTTCCACGAGGGAGCGGTACCTCCTCCACAGGTCCACCCATGTCGAGATGACCCACACCTCTGCCGGAAGCGGTTGGAGTTCCCGATTTCCTGTGGCATCCATCCAGGGAGAAGCGCTGGCTCTCCACACTCATGACAGCCCTCCCAGGTGGAGAGAGCGAGAGGCGAAGCTGGTTCCAGGCTGGTCGTCGGATGTGGTCCGGCTTCCTTTCTCGGCCTACGCTCCCCCTTTTCTCTTGGAAGCGTATCTCCCCACAGCAGTCCGAGGGGTGTTGCTGGAAGGTCCAAGAGATGAGCCTCTTCCGCAGAACTGGCTTCCCGCCATAAAGCAACTTCTTGAGAGAGGCGTCCCGGTGTTGGTCACGTCGCAGGCAGCTCATGGAGTCCTGAAAACTGAAGGACTGCAAAACCCCCTCGATGCTGGAGCCAAGAAGCCTCTTGTCTTGCCTCCCATGCTTGCCTCGACAGCCTACAGCAAGCTCTGTTGGGCGGTGGGGGTCTCGGAGAGTGTGACGGAGGTTCAAGCGCGAATGCTTCACAATGTGGCAGGAGAGTTTCTGAGAACGGGGTGAAGAACGAGAAAGTGGGTAGCTCGTGGAGGTGAAGTTGGAGGGGAGTTTATTGGTTACACGAGGAGAAAGAGACGCAGGCGTTGGAGGTTGTGGAAGCTTGAGAGCACGTCGTTTTGCCACTTGGACAGGAGGTGCAAGAAGTTTGTCCCGTTTGCTCTTGGTACTTCCCTGTGGGACAGGCGTTGCAAGTCTCTTGTCCCGTTTGGCTCTGGGAGTATCCTGCTGCACAAGGCTTGCAGGCTGCTTTGGCGTACCCGTCGTTGTAAGACCCTGCTGCACAGGGAATGCAGGCTGAAGCGGAGGTGCTCCCCTTGTTGGGATTGTACTTTCCTTTGACGCACGCTTTACACCAGTGAGCGCCGGTTTGGTCCTGGTAGGTTCCTGCAGGACAAACTTTGCACGAAGCCTTGGCGTAACCGTCGTTGAAGGTACCTGCTGCACAAGGTTGACAGGCTGAAGCCGAGGAGCTGCCTGTGTTGGGGTTGAACTTCCCTTTGCCACAAGCCTTGCACCAGTGAGCGCCCGTTTGGTCTTGGTAGGTCCCGGTGGGACAAGTCTTGCAGGATGCTTGTCCTGTTTTGTCCTGGAAAGACCCTGCGGGACAAGTCTGGCAGTAAGAGACATACACAGAGCCAGTGTTGGGATTGAACGTACCGGTTGGACAGGGAATGCACGATGCTTGCCCACGAGTGGGCTGATACGTTCCAGCCGGGCACACTTTGCAGGAGGTTTGTCCTACCTCGTCCTGAAATTGGCCCTCAAAACAGGCACTGCAGTATCCACCTGCAGTTTCTCCACCTGGCGTGGCGCGTGTACCTACTGGACAGGGCTTGCAGTCAGTGGCCAACGTCGCCCCAAACTTTCCGGTACTATGGGCTGCTGGACATAGGTTACAATTCCCTTGACCTGCCAGTGGTTGATAGGCTCCGTATCCGCAACGTTCACAGTAGGTACGTTCATGCCCATACATTCGGCTCTTGGTTCCAGCAGGACACACTTTGCATGAGGCCTGACCTTCTTGGTTTTGGTAGGTACCTACCGGACAAGTTTTGCACCCGGTTTGACCCGTTTGGTCCTGGTAAGAAGCAATTTGGCAAGCTTGACATTGCTTATCGTTTCCTACCCAACGTGTCCCAACAGGGCAAGGCTGGCAGACCGATGCAGAAGTCGCTCCACTGGTGAGGTTGATTGTTCCAGTTGGACACGCAATACAGGAAGTTTGGCCTGTCTGATCTTGGTACCCACCTTTTGGACAAAGGGAGCACTGAGCTCTACCTTCGCCATACGAGGCTGTTCCTGCTGCACAAGGGGTGCAAGCCGATGCAGACGATGAGCCTGTGTTCCCGTTGGAAGTCCCAGCTGGGCAAGCCTGACAGGCTGAGAGTGAAGTCGCACCAGTGTTGGGATTGTAAGTACCTCGTGGGCACTGTTTGCAAGAGAGTTTGCCGCTTTGATCCTGGTACGTACCAGCCGGGCAGGCCTGACAAGATTTTTGATCGGCTGATTGGAATTGACCCGCCGGGCACACCTGACAAGCAGAAGCTGAGGTTGCACCAGGGCTCGTGGTGGTAGATCCCGAGGGACAAGATTTACAGGAAGTCTGACCCGTTTGATCTTGGTAGGTACCTTTGGGACACGTGTTGCAAGAGTCTTGTCCTGTTTGGTTCTGGTAGCTTCCAGCCTGACAAGCGTTGCAACTTCCGCTGTCTCGGTCGGCAGAGGTTCCCGCAGGGCACTGACACAACCCAGCATTGCAAGCGACTCCAGGGTCACAACGTACTTCGCACTTTCCACAATGATGAGTGTCTTGGGTCAGATCCACCTTCTTGTAGATGCCGCACGTGGAGTTCTTAACTTTAGGGTTGCTATGGTCCAGGCAAGCACCGTTGTCATCGAAACTTCCAGAGCGACAGATGGGACCTGCGCAGTTGTTGTTGTCATCCAATTGATTGTTGGGGATACATGCGAAGAGCGCCGAACAAGCGGTCTGATCGTTGCCACAGCTCAAGCTGTTGTCCCAACATCGACCTTTGTAACAAGATTGACTTGCGGTACAGGTTCGGCCGTTGGCTACACAGCTTTGCGGATCGGTGTTGTTGTAACAAGTCCCGTTGATGTTGGTTTGGCCCGTCGGACATCCACACGAACCGCGGACACACTGCAGGCCGCTGGGGCAGGCACTTCCACATTTCCCACAGTGGGAGGTGTTGCTACAAACGTCGACCGTTCGGTTGGTGCAGTAACTGTTCTTGACTTCACCTTCGTCGCAGACGCTTCCGATAACAAAGGCAGCTTTGCTAGTGCCCAGCTTGGTTTGTTTTGCTGCGGTGGTGGGCTTCTTGGTCTCGTTGGTTTCCATCGGAGGGGGAGGACCACCACATCCCATAGCTTGGTTACCACCTGCCGTCCGACCTGTGATCAAACCAGGCTGCAAAAAGCCCAGGACCATCGTGAAAGTGAGCGTGCCCATCAAGGCCAACCAAGCGAATCGTTGGGAGGCTTTGTATTCGCCACCCTGCTTGTTGGGTTCTGTGTTGTTGTGTTGCTCTGTCGTCATCTCTGCGTCTCCTGAGGATAGAAAGATTGGTTTCTAACGTTCGCCCCTTCCCTATGCAGAGGACGCACCAACGAGCAGAGATGTCACATTTGTTCATGCGAGGCAAAGAGTTACACCATACACCTCGGATTCAACGATACAAGAATCAAAGGTTAATGTGTTGGATCCAACAGGTTGCGTTGTCCTGGATGCAGGAATCAACAGGTTAAGATGCATTCATAACGACGTTCGTATCCCTAGCGTGGGAATGAATACCCACGTTCACGAGCCCCATCATTCCCACATCATCGAGATGCTTCATGCGGGTGTATTCACATGTGTCGTGGGGGTGATGTTAGGTTATGGTGGAGGGTGGAAGAGGAATGAGAAGGGGGGTTAGGATTCAAAGCGTTTGCGGGAGGCTTCGGGGAGGTATTGGTAGAGGTCTTTTTCTTTGAGCCATTCGGGGTTGAACAAGCGGGATTGGTAGCGTTGTCCGCTGTCGCAGAGGATGGTGACGATGGTGTGGCCGGGTCCCATTTCTTTGGCAAGTTTGACAGCAGCACCGACGTTGATGCCCGAGGAGCCGCCGAGGAAGAGACCTTCTTCGTCGAGGAGTCGGTAGACAATTTCGACGGCAAAGGGATCTTCGATCTGAAGGGCGTCATCGATGGGAGCCCCTTCAACGTTGGCGGTGATTCGGCCGTTTCCGATGCCTTCGGTGACGGAGTTGCCTTCGCGTGTCAGTTCACCTTTTTTGATGTAGTTGTAGAGTACGCTGCCCATCGGGTCGGCGCAGACAATCTTGACGTTGGCGTTCTTTTCTTTAAGGGCGATGCCGGTGCCTGCGAGGGTTCCTCCGGTTCCGGTGGCGCAAACGAACGCGTCGACCTTGCCGTTGGTTTGTTCCCAGATCTCGGGTCCGGTCGTGTCGATGTGAGCCTGACGGTTGGCGAGGTTGTCAAACTGCATGGCCCAGATGGCGTTGTCGAGTTCTTCGGCGGCCTGGCTGGACTGCTTGAGGTAGTGTCTGGGATCCGCGAGTGGGACAGCCGGTACGGGGCGGATCTCAGCGCCCAAGATACGGAGGGCGTCGAACTTCTCTTGGGATTGCGTGTTGGGAATGTAGATGATGCACTTGTAACCGCGCGCCAAACAAATGTGAGCCAGGCCAATCCCGGTGTTCCCAGCGGTTCCTTCAACCACGATACCACCGGGTTTGAGGGCACCACGGTCTTCAGCGTCTTTAATGATATGGAGCGCCGCGCGGTCTTTTACCGATCCGCCAGGGTTGAGGAATTCAGCTTTTCCAAGGATTTCACAGCCCGTCTCCTCGCTCAATTTGTTAAGTCGAATCAAAGGGGTATTACCAACAGTTCCTACAAATCCCTTACGAATGGTCACGTTGACACTCCTTCCAATGAATCAGCAGTCAAGACACAGATACTGCATTTAGGTGTACGCCAAAACCCGCGTGCCCGTCAATCCAAACTGAAATCAAATGACAGCCGCCTGCAGAAAACAACCCTTCAAGCCTTGCGGGCAGGGGGTGCGTGCTTTATGGTGTTGAAGCGAGGAATCTTGGAGGAGAAAACACATCCTCCACCGTCTCTGGGTATCCCCCAAGAAGGCAAACCCTCGACATTGACAAAGAAACAAGGGCTTCAAAGGAAGCTCATTGGTTGACGCGAAACCCTTTTGCTCGAAGCCGAGTGGACGGGTTTTTCCATTTGGAGCAAGAATGCAGCGACCTGGTCATCCCTCCCATTCACTCGACGCACGGCGAGGAAGCAACCTTCCCAAAGTGCACCGGAAGAGCCTGATTCGCTCCATCGATTACTGGACCTTGTGGCTCACCCAGGAATCCAAGAGTCATGCGATAAGGATCCGCCGAGTGGTGCGCTCCGATGATCTTCCATCGTCGTTGCTTGGTCACTTTGCCTGTGATTGCTCCGAACACGCTTTGACCATTGTTCATCACACCCAAGAGCCTCTGCCGAACGACGTGTTTGACCTGCTCGAAGCCAAACGGGATTGGCTCGAAGGCAACACCACATGGGAGCAGTTCCAGACCACGCTTCAAGCAGCGCAAGCAACCCTTGAAGATCTGGGACGAAGGTTGCCTCCTCTTGCGCGTCAAGCGATCCGGAGCCTGAGTCAATCCAGCCCACACGCTTCGGTCCAGGTGTTCACAGAAGCTTTTCATGCTCACTTAAGCCCATGGTGGCTTTGTGAACACCTTGTCCAATGTTTGGAAGAGTATCGAAGTCAGTACGTGCGCCTGTTGAGCTTGTTGGTCTACCGAAAGAACGTGCTGGACCCGTTGCTTCAACAGTGGCAAGAAAACTTGGAAGATGCGTTGTTTGATACAAGTTCGTGAGGGAGGAGGACGAGGAAGAGAGAGGCGGAATCAGTCGTTCTCCGTAGAGGGACGACGAACATTGAGAAGAACGAAGAAGAGCAACACCACAAAGAATGGAATCCACGAGGGCTCCGCGTTCACTTGGCAACAACCCAAAGCGTTGGGGTTGTCTTTCTCTGTGACTGGAGCAGCCGCTGGATAATGGCAGACTTGTTGGCCCTCAGCGCTCACACATCGAAGCCCCAGCGATTGGCAGTCACCATCTGACGAGCAAGCCTTGGTACAAATTTGGGCGCTCTGGGAGTTCACACAGAGCCCCGATTCGCACGCTTCTGCTTTGGTGCACGAGCGGCCCAAGGCCAACTTAATAATCTGGCACTGCCCTGATGTTTCATCACACTCTTCCCCGTCTTCACAGCCGGGCTGACACTTGGACTCAGGTCCAGGCTCTTTGACAGCTTTCTCGGTTGTGCTGCCTTCACCGCCGTCCACGAGAGTGACTTCGCCGACAGGAGGCTCTCCAATGTCATCGCCTTCATTAGGGGGTTGGCAGGCACCGTCTCGGCAAAACTCAGGGAAGGTACAATCGGATCGCTTGGTACAACCCTTGACGCAGCGCAGCCCGACACATCGGTTCCCAACGCCACAGTCTCGGTCCCCCGAGCAGAAGCAAGCCGATGTGGTGCTCACTCGGGTGCAAACCGTCTTGTCCGCTTCGCAATCTTTCTTGGTTTTGCATTCGGGGACACAAACACCATGGGAACCCGCAGCGGGACTCACACAAACAAAGCCGGTCCGGCAGGACACGGAGGTACCGCAGCGGGGCTTTGTCCCGCAAAGTCCATTGGTACAAGTCTCACCGTTCGGACATGGGGAGTTTTGGTCGCACCGACAAACCGTGACACCGCCGCCCACATTTTTGCAGGTTTCCCCAGCCAGACAAAGGTTTTGACTGGTCCGACAGGTCACATAACAACGTTTTCGTGTGGCTGTTCGGTCGTCGAACCCACAGCTCAGTCCGGTCTGGCATTGGTTGTTGTTGGTGCATACCTCTCCAATGCCCAACTTGTTCACACAGATACCATTGCGGCAGAGGTAGTCGGCTCCAGTTGCCCGGCAATGAGCGTCGTCTGTGCACTTGCACACGCTGAAGTTACCATCACCCACGCAAGGCATGTTGTTGTCACAAACGGGGCCGTTCACTCCCCCGAGGCAAAGGGGCAAGCATCGCTTCTCGTTGTTGACGGAAGCACATTTCAGTTTGAGGTCACAGGCGTTTTCCACCTCGTCGCAGGTGTCGCCCACCTTACGAGTCCCGACGCATTGGCCGTTGATGCATTTGCACCCACCTTTGGCGCAAGCACCTTTGTTGCACTCCGCGTTGTTCAAACAGTAACAAACCCCAGGCAAGGCCAGTTGACTGGTACAGGGTTCGCCGTTGGGGCAACTGCTGCTATCGGGTGAGCCTGGGATGCATTCGAACGAACAGATGCCAGTGGGGGCCCCACCCAATCGTGCACACTGTAGGCCCGTGAGGCACAAGTTGCTGCCATCACAGGCTTCCAGATATCCCCGGTTTCGGGCCTGCGCGTTGGCATCTCCAGCCTCAAGACCCAGTCCGAGTGTAACAAAAAACAGAAGTCCGATCCAACGAAGCCAGCGATGACCCGCGAGGCCGGAAAGTGAAACATGTCGGAATTGAATCAACATACAATGTGCTCCTCGGTTCTGGTTGAGCCGTTTCCCAGGAACCTCAAACAGGTTCGTTCAACAATCTTCCACAAGATGGACCGCAGGTGAATCAACACCTACTCTTCCACAACATGGGCAAGGGGCTGCTGCATTTCCAGTAGCAGCCTGCGATGTTCTTCGTGGGGGAGTTCAACAAGCCACAGGTTCGGCAACCGGCTCTCTTTCTCTCCCTGTTCTATCATAGATCGGCCCAGGTTGGCCCATTGTTGGCATTGATTGAGGATGATTTTGTCCCCAGTCACCACCACATCCTCGGATTGGGACAGCTCTCTGTCTACATGAGGAGTTACTGTAACCTCCCAATTCCACTGGCGCTCTTCCGCGACACCTCGAAGCACACTCGCGAGCTTCCCGCTGTTGGAGACGGGTGAATCCAGCCACCAATGCACGCAAGCCGCGCCGTGCTCGTTGGCCCATTCGCCCACCCAGATTAAGACGTCTTGGGTTTGCTCGACCATCTTGTATGTGCCATGAATGCTGGAGAGGTCGCGATAGGTACCATCTGCACATTGTAGCACCAACCCGCCTCCCAACGCCGCCTCCAAGAGAATGATGAGGTTGAATCCGTCGATGGCAAGAGTGCAGCCTTCCACGGAGGTCACTCGCTTGGCCTCACGAGCCAAGATCTTGGAAGGGGCCGCAGCGCTTCGCATCAACGCCGTTCGCTGCCTCTTGTGAAGTTGAAAATGATCACCCACCAACTTAAGAGACGCAGACTCCGCATACCTTCGTTCTAGCAGCACACCGAGATCGACAACGGCTGCAGACAACTTGGGCAAGAAAGACGGGGCGAAAAGTTTGTTGTCACGGGGTCCAGGGCCACGACTCATCTCAAAATCCTATAACGAGTGGGGAGGAGAGGAGAACATTCCTATGAGAAGAACATGACGTTGGAGAGCAAATGCAAGAAGACGAAGGAACATCACACGAGAAGAAACGTTACCATCCGAAACCGTTCACTTGTTTTTGGGATGCCACATTTGGGTCATGTTGGTGGAGCCTGCGCCAGCTCCGGGGACCGGTTTGATCTGGGAGGTGGCCGAGGTTCCCATCATCGTATCTCCCGTTGAGGGTTGCTCACTGCCCACTTGTGCCGCCACCCGAAAGGGTGTGGTTTTCAGCTTCATCCGGTATTGGCTCAAGCAATGAAAGCAGGTCCATTTGTTGGACTCGTCCACCTGGCTCCAGGCAAAACAGCTCAGGTGGTGACAACGCTTGCAAAAGAAGTACAACTCCGCTTCGCAGTAAGGACAGTTGTCAAACCCTTCCATGTCCACATCGAACACTTTGATATGGCTGGAGTACTCTTCGGCGGGTTCAGGAAAGTCGATCTCCAACCGGCTGAATTTCAGCAATCCCGAAGGCAGGGTATCAAACACCCAAAGTAGCTCAGGGTGCTCATGGTGTCCGGCGCACACACCTGGGACAAAAACTAGGGTGGGTTCAGGCATCGGCAAATTCCTCTTTTGCGGTGCAATGGCTTTCTTTATCATACCGAGATTCCCCGAACCTGCAAGGGGTTTGGGTGACCGAATCAAGAAGGAGACTTGCTATCCTGACAAAGAGAGTTATGATTCTACCGTCCTTTCAACCGCACGCTGTGATCCCCAAGCGGTTCGTTCTCGGGCAACGGGTCCGATTTACTTGTATTTTATAACGAAGGAACGTTCTCTCATGAGCCTTTTAACCAACGTCGCTAAAAAACTCTTCGGCACCAAGTCTGCCCGTGAAGTGAAGCGTATGGGGCCCCTCCTCGCCCGAATTGATGCTTTAGAGCCCCAAATGCAAGCCCTTGAGGATGATGCATTTCCTGGCAAGATTGGTGAATACAAAGAGCGGCTGGCAAAAGGAGAGAGCCTCGACGACTTGCTCCCGGAAACCTTCGCTCTGGTCCGGGAAGCCTCGGTACGAACCACAGGCATGCGCCATTACCCCGTACAGATGGTAGGTGGCATCGTCCTCCACCAAGGAAAGATTGGAGAGATGAAGACCGGGGAAGGAAAAACCCTGGTGGCCACCCTCCCTTGCGTGTTGAATGCCTTGGAAGGCAAAGGCGTCCACCTCGTCACAGTGAACGACTACCTCGCCAAACGTGACGCCGAGTGGATGGGCAAGATCTACAACTTCTTGGGCCTCTCGGTTGGGGTCATCACCCACGACCTCGTCAAGTCCAAGCGTCAGATCAACTACCGCTGCGACATCACCTACGGAACCAACAACGAATTTGGGTTCGACTACCTCCGCGACAACATGGAGTACGACCCTGACCGCTTGGTCCAACGACCTCTTAACTACTGCATCATCGATGAGGTTGACTCGATTCTTGTGGATGAAGCTCGAACCCCGCTGATCATCAGCGGCCCCAAGGAAGACTCCACGGAGATGTATCGCAAGGTTGATGCGATCATGCCGAAGCTGTCGAAAGGTCGTCACTACACCGTGGACGAGAAGGCGCGCACCGCCCTCCTTTCTGACGAAGGGGTCGAGCGGGTTCAAGACCTCCTCAACACGCCCAACCTCTTTGATCCCAAGAATGTTCTACTTCTCCACCACGTGCAACAAGCGTTGTTGGCTCACTCGGTGTACAAGAAGGACGTCCATTATCTTATTCAGGGCGGTCAAGTCCTGATCATCGACGAATTTACCGGTCGCGCCCTCCCCGGCCGCCGCTGGTCAGACGGTCTGCACCAGGCCGTGGAAGCCAAGGAAAAAGTCCGCATCGAAAACGAGAGCGAGACGCTCGCCTCGATCTCCTTCCAGAACTACTTCCGACTCTACAACAAGATGTCGGGTATGACCGGTACGGCCGAGACGGAAGCCGCGGAATTCCACAAGACCTACAAACTGGACGTGGTCGTCATCCCCACCAACAAACCCATCGCCCGTATCGACAACGAAGACGTGGTCTATCGTACCGAGCGGGAGAAGTTTGAAGCGATCATCGAAGACGTCAAAGACCGCCACGAGAATGGCCAGCCCGTTCTTGTCGGTACCATCTCGATTGAGAAGTCAGAGATCCTTCACAAGATGCTGTCACGTGCAGAGATTCCTCACAACGTCCTCAACGCCAAGCACCACGAACGGGAAGCTGAGATTGTTGCCCAGGCCGGCCGCAAAGGGGCCGTCACGATTGCAACCAACATGGCGGGTCGTGGTACTGACATTATCCTGGGTGGTAACCCCGAGCCGTTTGTTTCGGATATCATCGAGCAGCGAGGCGGCAACCCCAAATCGTTGGAAGCCTCCATGTTCATCCGCGAGGTCCTTCGAGGAGACGCCAACAAAGCCAAAAAGATCGGCAAAAAGCTCGGCGACTTCAAAGACGATGACTTCAAGAAGATGGCCAAGAAGCGGGCCGAGTGGGAAAAAGAAAACGCCGCAGTCCTTGAGGCCGGTGGCTTCTATATTATGGGTACCGAACGCCACGACTCACGACGAATCGACAACCAGCTCCGGGGTCGCTCCGGTCGTCAGGGTGACCCAGGTGAGAGCCGCTTCTACCTGTCCCTCGAAGACGACTTGATGCGTCGCTTTGGCTCCGAACGTCTCGGTGTCTTCATGGAGCGAATGGGGATGGAGTACGGTGAAACCATCGAACACTCCTTCGTCACCAGCGCCATCGAAAGCGCCCAGAAGAAAGTGGAAGCTCATAACTTCGAAATCCGCAAGAACATGCTGGAATACGATGATGTTATGAACATCCAACGGAAAACCATCTACTCGCTTCGCCACGAGATCCTGGACAACTCCATGGACTTGCGGGTGAAGTTCGAAGAGATGATGGAAGACGTCATCGAGCTGCTGATCGACCAACACTGTCCCCCACGTACCCCCGTGGAAGAATGGGACCTTGACGCGCTGGAAGACGCAGCGCGCGCAGTCTTCAACATCGACATTGAGATCGACGAAGACGCGTTGATGAACGCTCACGACCCCGGCGACTCAGCCTTTGAGCAGATCTTTGACGCTGCCGAACAAAACTACAACAAACGCGAAGAACAAGTTGGCGCCAACGACATGCGCAAGCTTGAGTCTGAAGTGTACCTCTACGAGATTGACGAGCACTGGAAAGCCCACCTCACAGCCATTGACCACCTTCGTGAAGGCATCGGGCTCCAAGGGTATCGCCAGATCGACCCGAAGCTTGTGTACAAAAAAGAAGCGTTCCAGATGTTTGAAGCGCTTCTCGTCAAGATCAAGACTGCCGCACTCACGTTGTTGTTCAACATGGACGTCGGCGACCAAGAAGATTACGACGACATCTTTGATCGCCGCAACAACGAGCAGGAAATGCACCTGCACCATGGCTCCGTGGACGAAGATGACTATGAGTCCCAAGAGCCCGCAGTTCCTGTCACAGTCCGACGAGAGAAGCCCAAGCTGGGTCGAAACCAACCTTGCTGGTGTGGTTCTGGCAAAAAGTACAAGAAATGCCACCTCCAACAAGACTTGGATGAGATGAAGCAGGGCGAAGGAAACCAACTCCGCGGGTAACCTGCCAACGGGTGTATGCCTGTGGGTAACAAGTTTACCATGAGGGAAATCATGCCTTTTTCGGACCTCCCCCGCACATTCTGGCACATTCTGATGGTAAGCTGTTGGACAAGGTTGTAGGACAGCTTCTTCAGACCCCACCCGGTTTCGGTTTCACCTCAACCACCCTCCCCGCACCCGCTTC
>SBHC01000025.1 GCA_006226375.1 Deltaproteobacteria bacterium
AACATATAGCTCATAAACCACTCCAACATCACGCGAAGCTTGTTACGGAAGCTAATCAAGAACATGATGTGAACGACACCCCAACCGACCCATGCGAGGAAGCCCGACAACTTAATCCGCCCCGCTTCCAGAACGGCCCGAGAGCGACCAATGGTTGCCATCTGACCTTTGTCAAAATAGACAAAAGGCTTCCGTTGTTCTGGCGGAGTGGTCGACTTAATCAATTGGGCCACATAACGCCCTTGCTGCATCGCCACAGGAGCCACTCCAGGCAAAGGAGCGTTCTCTTTGTCTTTGCAGTGCGCAGCGTCACCCAGCACAAACACCCAAGGATAGTCAGGAATGGAAAGGTCGGGATTGACAATGGCTCGCCCTGCCCGATCCAAGGGGGTATCCAACGACTTCAACAACGGAGACGCCTCGTTTCCGGCTGCCCAAACAACATTGGAGCAAGGAATCTCTTCCGTGTTGGTCACCACCTTATCTTTCTGGACATCGGTCACCATGGTGTTGAGCCGCACAATCACGCCCAACGCTTCCAGATCCTTTTTGGCCTGCTGGCTGAGACTCTCGGAGAAACTCCCCAGCAAGCAATCCCCACCCTCAATCAGATAGATCTTGGCCTTGCTTGGGTTGATTCGACGAAAGTCTTGCATCAACGTCTGGTACGCAATCTCTGCGACGGCTCCAGCCACTTCAACACCTGTAGGTCCGCCACCCACCACCACAAAGTTGAGATACTTCTCCGCATCAATCTGACTGTCGGATCGCTCGGCTTTTTCAAACGAACGGAGGATCTTGTCACGAATCGTAAGAGCGTCCGTCAGATCCTTGAGGCCAGGAGCATACTTCTCCCATTGAGGATTCCCAAAATACGAGTGACGTGCGCCAGGAGCGACAACCAAAATGTCGTAAGTATACACGTCACCGTTGGCCATCAAGACCTCTTTGTTGTCTTTGTCGATGGTGACGACTTCACCCATAATCACAACAGCGTTGCGTTGCCCGCGTAGGACCTCCCGAACAGGCCGAGCGATATCGTTGGGAGCCAGCACAGCGCTCGCGACTTGGTACAACAACGGTTGAAACAGGTGGTGGTTGGTTTTGTCGATAATGCGGACCTCAGAAGGCCCTTTCCGAAGGTTCTGGGCAACGGTCAGCCCACCAAAACCAGCACCAATGATCACCACCTTGGGATACTTATTCATACACGCACTCCAGCCTCAAACGGCAACATTGCAACCCAACAGACCAAACCAGAACAACAACCAAACGAAGCATCACAGGTAAGAAAAAGAAGAGAGTGACAGCCCCACAAAGGAAGAGCCGCACAACGTATTAGGAGGCCGAAGAGTTGGATTCGTCTGGTGTGGGTTGGTAGCTCAACTCGATGTTATTCAGTTCACAAAACTCTTTCCAGTAGGCATAAGACCGAAAAGACACCACTGACCCGCCGTCAACAATATGAAGCCACACTCCGTCCTTGTGTTCGGGACATCGAGGGACTTGAAGAGCGTTTACCCGATGAAAGGAGACGGGCAGCATCAACGACGCCATCGCACCTGCAGAGCTAGTTCCTTCAATCTTCACCGTACCCGACACAGGCTGACGACATACAGGACAGCCCTCTGGCCATTGAAGGTTGGCAGGAACTGGAGCCTCAAACGACGGCTGCTTGGCAATGTAGTCGCCTTCCACAGGCTTCATCACTTCTGCGCCTTCCAGGTATGTATGACACTGAGGACAACCCACAATCCGGTGCAAGGAGATATGCATCACTTCGATGGAGTGAGAGCAGTTTGGACACTCCACGATGCCCACGCCGCCAGTTGCCCACATACTGCCCAGTCCTCCGACCCCGGCAAACACCAAAAGTCCCCCACCCAACCAACCCCAAAAACCCCAATGGTACTTGTAACCCAACATCATGATCACAGCGCCGCCGATGGCAAGGCAACTTAAATAAATGGCCACACCGATGTTCATGTTTTGGTCTTGTTTAACAGCTTCACCTTGTGTTTTGGAACCCTGGCTCACTCCATTCTCCTTTTTGTGGGGAACTGGCTCATCACGTCATGGGGTCGAGCCTTCCTTACTCTTGATACTTCGCGACACACTTGTTGTTCTCACAGACGATCTTGTCAAGGGCCAGGCAGTCGTAGGCGCAAACAGCAGCGGTCGACTTCCGGTAATCCTCAACCAGGGCCTTGATCGTGCTCACCTTGTCCTTGTGAACCGGGATCGAGCAACCAAAGGGGCACTGGCTCCCTGCGCTTGCACAATCACTGTCAACTTGGCACGTGTTGGCCTCATCGATTGCAGCTTGGACAGCTTCTTTTGAGGGTCCACAGGCCACAAGTCCGAGAACCAAAACCAACCCGATCCAGTTCCACACTTTCATCGCTCACACTCCTTCCAACACTGTGCGTACATCCCCTGCAAGGCCGCTTTGTTGAGGCAACTTGCAAGAACCAACAAGCCTTACTTCTTGAGAATCTTGAGAGCATCAATCACCGCGTTCTGAACAGCAGGGTCGATATCACTCTTTCGTTTCTCCAACGCCCCAATGGCAGAACGAGCCTTGGGGCCAATCGCTCCCAAGGCTCGGGCTGACCATTTTCGGGTGATAGGATCTTTGTCATCCAGAGTCTGGACCAGAGCCGATACGGCAGGTGAAGCGCTACGACCCAATTTGCTGAGGACCATCGCTGACGTCCAGCGCACTTCCTTCTGTTTGTGGCCCAAGGCTTGTGTAAGAAAGGGAACGGCCTGCGGTCCGACCCTGGCACCCAGCCGACCAATGTTCTCCATGATCTTCCGTCGAATCGCCCAATCGTCCGACTCCAACAACGACAACAGCCCCAAGGTGCCCTGGTTACCAATCGAGAAGATGCACTGCAGAGCCCCCTCCCAGATGTGACGAGGCAGCTTGGTGCTCTTGATAATTTTGAGAAGCTTGGGCATCGCAGACACCGCAGACGCTCCCAAATTGTTGAGGGTGAGCAGCGCACCCTTGCGAACATCGATGTCGTTGTCACCCAAAGCATCGACGAGCGCAGGAACGGCAGGAAGGGCTTTCTTTCCCATTCGCCCAAGGATCTTGGTCACCCAGATTTTTGCTTGCCAAGGAGCTGCGCCAAGCGCTGTCTGTAGAGCTGGAAGCGCGGCGGGTCCAACATTGTAAAGCGCGCTGGCTCCAGCTTCTTGGACTTGCTTGTCTTTGCTTTGAAGCAGATCAAGAAGTTCACTAGACGCCTTGGCCCCTTTGGCGCCAAACGATCCCAGCGTTTTCGCAATCTCGATCTGAACCTCCCACCAGTTGTTGCTTTTGGGAAGAGCCTTGCCCAGAGCACCAATGATGTTCGGCTGTGTTGCCTCTGGAGGTCCAATGTTCCGAAGCGCAATAGCTGCGGCTTTTCGCACATCAGGCTCTCTGTCGTTCAGCAAGATCGCAATATCAACGCTGGCATCCGCTCCCTCCTTCTTGAGTTCCCCCAGGACCTGCGCGGCGCTGGCACGTACCTTCCAGAAGGGATGCTCCAGAGCTTTCCGAAGAATCTTTGTTTTGTTTTCTCCGTTGGCGAAGGTGAGCACTCGACGAGCCTCATCTTGCACAACCTTGTCTTCGGAGGTTGCAGCCTCAATCAAGGAGGGCGTGCCTGTGGTCCCCATGGCACGCATCGCCTGGACGGCGGCACGTCTTACATCAGGGTCACGGTCTTTGAGCGCACGGCGCAGAGCAGGAAGCGCTCGCTGTGCCTTGGAGCCTTGCTTGCCAATCGCCTTCGCAGCCTGGATCCGGCTCGCCGCCGTAGGACCGGAGCGCAGTTGACGCATCAGCCGAAACAGGCTGACCCGCTTAACAGGCTGGATGGTATCTTCTTTGGGGCATCCCATCAATGAGAAGCAGAGCAGGAGAGCCAGCAGCCAACTCCCCCAACCTTTGGTATTTGGGACAAAACAATGTGAAGTCATCATATTCGACATTCCATCAACAAGAGAAAAAGTTCAGTCAAAACCTCTACAGAAGAGAGAAGCATCACTATAGTAAAGTGTGCTGGTCTTGCTCTTTGTAGTATTCTGTGGAATATTGCGAGGCCATTCAAGTGAGTATCGTATGTTGGAGGTATTTCATGCGCAATCGAATTCGTCAAATGTTCGGAATAACTTGTTTGTTGATGGGCTTTGCCATCGTCGGCTCCTGGGTTGGCTGTGGCACCGAAGAAAAGCCAGAGTGTACGGACAATACAGACTGTATTAGCACCGGCGCTGACGCCATTTGCTACCAACAAAAATGCCGCGCTCGCGCCAAAGAAGGGGAAGAGTGCAATGAGCTGGACGGTCTGATTTGTCAGAAACAAAACGATCGGACTCCTTCCCAACCTCTGATCTGCACCAGCGGCGTATGCAAAGTAAAATGCACCACGAACTTCGACTGCAAGACCCGCGATGGCGAAACATGCGACACCAACTCGGGCGTATGTGTCAAGCCCACCGGTAACGACGGCGGCACCGAAACGGTTCCCGAAGATACGGGCGGCAAAGGCGAGTCCGAAGAGTGCAGTGACACCGTCAAATGCCAAACAGGCCTCGACTGCGTGAAGCGCTCCAGCGCTGTCAACGAAGGCAAATGCTGGAAGCCCTGTACCAAGCAAGATGAGTGCGCCAGCGGTCAGATCTGCACCGGAACCCACTGCGTCCCGGCCAACGACACCTGTGAGATTCAAGGTGGAACCGAAGTAACACCTTGCTGGTCCGGCCTGACCTGTGTCCTGGAAGGCGCGGCGAGCGGAACCTGCTACAAAAGCTGCACCGACACCGCAGAGTGCCCCGCAGATTATGAGTGCGCAACCAAAGGCACGGGCAAAGTCTGCCTTCCCAAGAGCGACCGCGCAGGAGCCGGCCAACCTTGTGGCGACATCGGCGGCAAAACCGTGGGCTGCATTGACGGTTACCAATGCGCCAAAGAGCGCCAGGATGCGACACAAACCACCTGCTTGAAGAAATGCGCCCAAGACACAGATTGTGACTGGCCTTCTTTCTGCCTGGGTGGGATCTGCACACTTGGAAACGCTGGAACCGCCAAGCTCGGCGCAGCTTGCAGCACCAAGAACGATGCCACCGAAGACAAGCGCTGCGAAGGTGGCCACTACTGCCTCGTGTTGAAACAAGGCAGCAACGACGGCTTCTGCTACCGCAGCTGCAAAGACCCCCGCAAGACCGATTGTCCCACAGACCTGACCTGCATCGCAGTCAACACTGAACAACTTTGTTTGAAGAAGTGCTCCAAGCCCGAAGACTGCACCAGCAACACACCTGCAACATCCTGCCAGCAATTTCAGGGCAGCACCGACCAGGTTTGCCTCCACCCCGCCAACTAGGCCACCCGCTCTCTTGATGGAGAGTCAGCACCCCAGAACCTCGCCCTGCTCCCGTTGAAGCGACCCCTCTCTCTGCTGCATTTCATCTTCAAAACACAACGGAAAGGTTGACAGCGGCTCCGCTTTCCCCTATCCCGATGGCGCAGATTGTTTACCCCCACATCGAGCCTGGAATGAAACACATCAACTCCATGCCCAGCCCCCAACTGGCTTCTGCGATCTTAGAACAGTTGGAACCTCGCCGTATTGAACGAATGCGTGAGGTCGTGGCGCAGAGAACCCGTCAGCTAACCGTGTTGCTGGAAGTGATTGACAAAGGTCACAACCAAAGCGCAATCCTCCGTACCTGCGAAGCTTACGGTGTCTTGGATGTCCACATCGTGGAAAGCCCCCACAAAAAATTTAAGCCCCAACGCAAGATTTCAGGAGGGGCTCACAAGTGGCTCAACCTCCATAGCTACAAACACACGGTCGATGCCATTCACAACCTTCAGGAGCAAGGGTACAAAGTCCTCGCAAGCAACCTCAGCGACGACGCCAAACCTCTTCATACGCTGGACCTGACCCAGCGAACAGCCCTCCTCTTTGGAACAGAGTTGAATGGAGTCGCACCCGAAGCTGTCGAAGCCTGCGATGGCTCCTTCATCATCCCTATGGTCGGCTTTGTACAAAGCTTCAATGTATCTGTCGCAGCCGCGATGTCACTCCATGAAGCCTACAGACAACGCCTCGAACGTTTCGGTCAAATGGGCGACTTGCCCGCCGATGAGCAAGAGACACTCTTTCAATTGTACCTCACCCAAGCCATTCCGCGCCGCATTCTCCACGAACTCCAACGGAGACAAACATGTCCCAGTTCCCAAAAATAGCACCCCTCGCCCCAGAGCAGTTGCAATCCAAGTGCGATCCCGCACGCATTGAAGCTCTGCTTGCCAAATCCACCGAAAAAACCACAAAGGGTCCAGTGGGGCAAAAACGCGCTTTCGAAGCATTGGAATTTGGCCTCAACATCAAGGCCAAGGGTTACAACATCTTTGTTGCAGGCTCACCCGGAAGCGGGAAAACCAGCACAACCCTTCGCCAGATCAAGAAGCGAGCCCGCCGCGACCCGGCTCCCAAAGATCTGTGTTATCTGTTCAACTTCGACGACCACTACCGACCTTTGGCTGCCCAACTGGCCCAAGGGATGGGAACGATCCTGGAGAAACGCTTGCAGCAGCGAGTGTCAGCTTTGGCTCGCTCCATCTACCAGGTGCTGAACGAAGATCTGTTTGTAAAGCGGACTTCGTCCCTCTCGACCCAGCTCCAACAGAAAAAGAGCGAACTGTTCGACGCCATCTCCTCGATCGCTGAAAAGTACGAACTTCGCATGGAGTTGGAAGACGAGCAGTTCCTCGTCGTGCCCTTGCGTGATGGTGAGCCGATCGAATCCGACGTGTTCGACAACCTCTCCATGGAAGAGCAGGAAGACATCCAACAACGGGTCTCCTCCTTCCAAGACGAAGCTGCGCCGGTCATGGCAGAACAACAGATCCACGAGCAAAGGCTCGAAGAGACGCTCTCCACCATGGAGCGCGACGCGATTCACAACCTCGTAGACAACGCTATCGACGCCCTGATCAAGGAGTTTGAGGACGAAGATCCAGCCTTGATGACCTACTTCCTCGGCATGCAAGATTACATCATGGAGAACTACAAAGAGTTGCTCCAGTTGGGCGCGGAAGAGGAAGAAGAGCTGGATGCAGCGTCATTGGAGCCGCCTCCTCTGCCCTTGCAGTACCAGGTAAACACGCTGGTCTCTCACAAAGGCAAAGGCGCACCCGTTGTTGTCGAGAAAGAGCCCACCATCCCCCACCTGTTTGGCTACATCGAGTACCAGGAAAGCCCGATGGGTCTGGCAACGGACCATACGCTACTTCGCGGAGGCGCGCTGCACCGAGCCAACGGCGGCTACCTTGTCTTACAGGCCAACGACCTGCTTCGCTCCCCCGAAGTGTGGAGCACGTTTAAGCGTACTCTTCGCCACCGTGAAGTCCGCATCCAAGACCCACATGCAGACCCCGACAAGCCACGATTGTACGGAGCCATCCGTCCTCTCGGCCTCAAGCTCAACCTCAAGGTCATCTTAATTGGCAGCTCCGAATCGTACTACCAATTGATGAGCCAAGACGAAGACTTCGACCGGATCTTCAAGGTTAAGGCCGAGTTTGAGAACTGGATCCCTCGCTCGGAAGACCGAGAGCTGGAGTATTGCCTGTTCTTGCAGCGCATCTCCGAAGAAGAAAAACTGCTGGCGCCAGACCCCTCCGCAATGGCCCGGATGATTGAACAGAGTTCCCGCGATATCGAGTCCAAACATCGACTCGCGACCTCTGTGAGTTCAAGCCTCGACCTGATGTGTGAAGCCGACTATTGGGCCCGCAAAGCCAAGCACGAAACGATCCGGGCGGAAGACATTGAACAAGCCTTGAGCGCCCGCGATGAGCGACACAAAACCGTAGAACGCAACATTGTAGAGTTGATCAAGCGGGACGAGATCCTGATCGACAGTGAAGGGTTTCATGTCGGCCAGGTGAACGCTCTGCTCGTCTACATCTCGCACGACTTCAGCTTCGGACTCCCCAACAAGATCACTGCGCGGACCTACGTCGGGGAAGAAGGCGTCATCAACATCGATCGAGAGGCGAGACTGTCTGGAGCCATCCACGACAAAGGTTCGATGATTCTGATTGGATTGTTGGGAAGCTTATGGGGTCAACAACATCCCCTGCACTTTAACGCCAGCATCACCTTTGAGCAGCTGTACGGAGAAGTGGAAGGTGACTCAGCCTCCTGCGCTGAATTCTATGCGCTGCTTTCCAGCCTCGCCCAGCAACCTCTGAACCAGGGGATCGCGGTGACCGGCTCGATCAACCAGCTTGGCTTGATTCAGCCCATCGGAGAGGTGAACGCCAAGATCGAAGGGATGTTTAAGATCTGCCAACAGCGAGGACTCACAGGGAACCAGGGCGTGATCATCCCGGTTCAGAACGTGGATCACTTGATGTTGAAGTCGGAAGTGATTGAAGCGGTGAAGGAAGGCAAGTTTCACATCTGGCCGATTCGCCACATTGAGGAAGGCGTTGAGATCCTGATGAACATTCCGGCAGGGGAGCAACAGGAAGACGGCAGTTGGCCGCAAGACACTCTCTATGGGAAAGTCCAGCAGCGACTCACGGAGTTGTACAATCGCAACAAGGCCAAGCGATTGATCTAAGTCCTTGGGCCTTCGAATGCCAGGTGACTTCCACAAGCACCCTACCAGCCTCTCGTCCTACTCTTTCCCGAACGATCGTATCTTTGGCAGCCTTGGTTCTGTTTGGATCAGGGCTTCCAACCGCTGATCAAACCACCCATCAAAGCCAAGCTGATCGCCCAGTATCCTGCATGAATCAGGATATACTTCCAGCCTTTGCGCTCAAACAGAGCGTTGATCGCGATGATGGGCGTGGCGAACAGCAACGCTCCCACAACTCCGTGGAATGCGCCGTGCTTGAAGGTGCGGAAGTTGTTACCGTACTTGGCGAAGAAGGCGGCAATGTACTTCCCAATAGGCGAGCCGGCATCACGAACGCCAGGCTCATTGACCAGGGTAGAGAAGATGTGTGCTTGGTGAATGACCATGGGGATGAGAGCGGCAGAGATGAACAAACTCATCAGCCAGGTCAGGCCAAAGATCAGAGCCATGTTTGAGCCTTCGATCTGTTCTTGGGTTGTACCGCTGGCTTTCATCCAGGCGTTGCCCATCACCTTTGGATTGTACCAAATCGCCCCAACCACCAAAGGAATCACACTCGCAGAAAGAACAGCGATCCAATTAATCATGTTACCCATAAGGAAGTCTCCTTGTGAAATGAAGTCGAAAACAAAACGATCGGATAGATTCACTGAACATAAGACCACCAAGCTACCCCTTCGTCAAGAAGTATTGAGAATGGGTGGAAAGAAAAGATCGGTGCGAAGCATATTCAGCGCAAAACACACGAGGAAAGGTGGGTTTTGATCAAAACTGAGGTCGAATGAGAGAACCCTGCGTTACTCAGCTTCCCACAGGTAGGCTCAAATACACTTTGGAATTCAGGAACTACAAAATCGTTTTTTTTTCTATTGACAGGATATCCTGAGCATGATAGATACGACTCCGCTTTTGCGGACAAAGAAGCATTTGTTTCACGTCGTGAGATTCCCTCAGTCTCACCAAGCGCAGAACCAATCGCCGAAGTGGTGGAATTGGTAGACACGCTGTCTTGAGGGGGCAGTGGGACTTGTCCCGTGCCGGTTCGAGTCCGGCCTTCGGCACTAAAAAGCTCCAAGCTGTAATGGCTTGGGGCTTTTTTACTTTTAGGGCTCCAAACAGACAACAAATGGACAATATGAGATTCATCCAAGGGCTTTTTGGTGCTCCTCCATCAATACCACTTCGCCCTCTTTTTCCTGGCCAAACTCGACGAAGCCGATTGCATCTTTCAAGTAGTCTGAACGAAGGTGCGCGTATCGTTCCGTCATGGTTACACAGCTATGACCCAATATCTTTTGCTGAGCATAAAGGTCACCGCCGTTCATAACAAAATGACTGGCGAAGGTATGGCGCAAACGCTTTCGGCACGCCAGGCCGTCTGAGCCACAAAGGCAAGCTCGGACGGCCTGGCGTGCCGAAAGAACTCCAAGAGTTGATTCGCACCTTGTCTCTGGCCAATCCGCTGTGGGGCTCTCCACGAATTCTTGGTGAATTGAAGAAGTTCGGCATCGATGTCGCCAAATCTACTGTTGAGAAATACATGGTGAAGGCTTCCAAACCTCCATCCCAAACGTGGCGAACTTTTCTGAAGAACCACATGAGTGAGTTGGTCAGCATCGATTTTTTTGTGGTGCCGACAGTCCGCTTTGAAATTCTGTACGTGCTCGTGGTGTTGCATCTGGAACGACGGCAGGTGCTGCACTTCAATGCAACGAAGCATCCGACTTCCCAGTGGACAGTGCAGCAACTCAGAGAGACATTCGCATGGGAAGAAACGCCTCGTTACCTGATGCGTGATAGAGACGCTGTCTACGGAGCCTTTTTTCGGCAAAAAGTGAAGAATATGGGCATAGAGGAAGTCGTCACTGCTCCACGATATCCCTGGCAAAATCCTTATATGGAGAGAATCAATGGCAGTATACGCCGTGATTGCCTGGATCATGTGATGGTTCTCAACGGAAAACACCTCAAACGCATCCTCTTGCAGTACTTTTTGTACTATCACAACAGCCGAACACACTTATCCTTGGATATGGATTGCCCCGAGCCAAGAAAGGTACAACCTCCTGAGATGGGGAATATTGTGAGGTTTCCAGAAGTGGGCGGACTTCACCACCGCTACGAGCGCCGGGTTGCCTAAGTGACGTTGCTTTTCTTGGTTGCGCTTCACGGGGAAGAAGGGGTTCTTGCGCCTTCTGAGTGAAGCATGCATTCGTTTGGGAGCAACAATCACCATCCCGATGTTGGGGGCATCCACTTTTTACGGGTGCTTGTCGTTTTGAACGATCGTTTTGCGTCGTTTACACCTTGTTCTGACGAGATTATACGTTTTCGGGAGGGACAGGTTCTTGCGATGCTCGTTTTCGCTCGGTTCGTTCGTTGTTTCCGGGGTGGTCTTGTTATTTGAGGAGGTCACAGGGTTTGTTGTCGGAGTTGCAGTGATACTTGATATTGCCAGGTGTTCCATTTTGCTGGAGGAAGGAAGAGAAGTAGTCGAGGATCTGGAGGCTGAGGTTTTTGTTGCTCAATGCAGTGTGGGCCGACGTTGGATTGTCGGTCACACGGAATTGAGTGAGTCCAACAGCAGGGTTGCCCTGTGTGGGAGCTTGTGCGGTATCGAGACCTGGAATGGGAGTGACAAAGGGTAAAATGGCGGAAAGCCCCATCGTTCGGGCAAGTGTGTTCGTTGAAAAGTTTGGGACAATGCCATCGTTCAAGGACTGTTGCACCAGGATGTAAGGAGCTTTGTCACGGAAAGAGGTCCATCGGTTGTTCAGGACAAAGGGGGCAAAGCTGATAGGGTCACCGGGGTCGAGGCCCATTTGACTGCTTTGTAGGGCAAACTCGACGCTAAGGTCCTCCGTGAGTCCCTGGGTTTTCTGGCCAGCCAGAACTCCAGCGGTTAAAGCACGAAGTCCAAACTCGTTGCCAATGGCTCCTTTTCGCATCACGTTACCCATGCCTCCCCCCGCTACGTTCAGGACAAACGCTTCCAACGTAGGATGAATGATAGAGGCAAGTGTTCCGACAAAGCCGCCCATGGATTGGCCCACATAGAAGCGAGGTGACCTGGCTTTGCCCTTTATCTCAGGCCATTGAATCAAAGCCTCAATGGCTTTGGAAAACACCATCGTATCGACAGCCGACTGCATAAACATGGAGGAAAAGCGGTGGACGTCGAGGTTGCTGGCTGTTTGTAGGATGTCACTGAGGCCTTTGCCTCGAGAGCCATGCAGATCCCAGTCCATAGCGCCTGCGCCAAAGATTCCCGGTTTGTATTTCAATAATCTCTTGAGTTGGTTCACCGAATTGCCGCGGTTGCTACCGAGGCCATGGCCGAAAATAAGAATCTCAACAGGCTTGTCAGCAGTTGCACTCTTCGGGAGGATAAGCTCAGCCGTTGTTGTTTCGATTCGGTCATGTTTGACCACGCCATTGTTGTCACGAGCAGGGTAGACACCTTCTTTTGGTGTCCATATGGGAAGGTCAAAGGAGAACGTAAAGATGGTGTTGTCACCGTCTTCCTTGGTCTCTAAAATCTTTGCTTGAGGAGGGTTGCTTTGGAGCCAGCTGGTTGTCCATCTTGCCATGGCCAACAGGTCCGCTGTGGTCGACTCTTTCGAGCGAATGGGGAAGTCCCACATCTGAACAATGCGCTCTTTCGGGATGTTCAGCTCTTTCACTGCCAGCCAGTGCAAATCACGGTAATAGGTCCACCAATCTTTCAACTTACCTTCGGGGGGCATCTCTCCCAGCAAGGTCGTCATCGTTGTGGATGGTTTGTGAGCTTCCTTGTTCTTGTTTTTGACCCCATCAGTAATGATGACGGCATAGCGTGAACCATAGCTCATGGCTTTGAGGGGAGTCAGAACTAGCAACTCATCTTTTTTGTTTTCGCTGATGAACACTTGGGTATCAAAGGGTACACGCTGTCCATATTGGTCTGAGGTTGGATCGGCATTCACAATCATCACGGTGGCATCTTTGGCCAAACTTTCGTTGTAAGTCTTGGGGAGAGAGTTGGGGTCTACACCACCAGGAAGCTGAGTCGAAATGGGGTTGACTGTGGAATAACCGTCATGTTTGAACACACTGAGCTTTTCCGACAACCCACCAAAGTCAGCTTCCTTTGAAATCGCAAAGCTTAGACCAGAAGGTGTGGTTTTGTCTTGCTTGATAAACACACTGCTAGGGAAGGGGAGAACACACACCGATTCGACCAGCACATTGCACCCTTGGGTGATGGGAGCTGGATTGGTTGTCGGCTTTTTGAGCTCAGGCGGGGCATTGTTGGTGTTGCTGTTTGTGTTGGCGTTGGTATTGTTGTTTGTGTTGGAGCCAGGACTGGTAGAACCACAACCCACGCCCACAAGCAAGATGAGGCCAACCAAGAATGTACTTACCCAAATACCGATCGTGCTCCTTGTCTCTTCCATTCGGTTGGTTTCTGAAGAAACAGAGCCCGATTCACGGTTCGTTTCACTATGGAGCATGCTTTCTTCCCTCTGCTGCGAAGAGTTCACCCTTTGACATTTGCAAGTCTTCCGAATCTATCACACCCATTGAAACACATTCTATTTTCAAATGTCTCTCTGTTTATGACCTTGCGATTTATGCTGGAACATCTCATTCTAGGTTGGTAGTTTGAACCCCTTTGTTTCCTTTCTCTTCCCTATCTTGGTGCATAGCAGGAGTTGGATTGACAGCCACAAGTGAACTGTTAAAGGACAAGCTGGAAAAGATCCGTCAAAACATTCAGGATGTCATCGTTGGAAAGAATGATGAAATCGATCTCTTTCTCGTGGGTTTGCTTTCAGGAGGTCACGTTCTCTTGGAAGACATCCCTGGTGTTGGAAAGAAAACCTTGGCCAAGGCTCTGGCTCGATGCGTGGGTGGAACTTTGAGTCGATTGCAGTTCACGCCCGACTTGCTTCCCACCGATATTGTAGGGGTTTCCGTATACAACCCGAAAGATGGGGAGTTTCGGTTCCAGGCGGGACCTATCTTTTACCATATCTTGCTTGCGGATGAGATCAACCGTGCGTCGCCTCGGACACAGTCCGCGTTGTTGGAAGCGATGGGGGAGCGTCAGGTCACCGTGGATGGTTCTTCCCGGACCTTGGACCAACCGTTCTTTGTCATTGCTACGCAGAATCCGATTGAATCGCATGGAACCTACCCACTGCCGGAAGCACAGCTTGATCGCTTCACCATGAGACTAAGCTTGGGCTATCCCCCTCTGGATGAAGAGAAGCAGATCTAGATGGGGCTGGGTGGTCACTCTCGGTTGGAGTCGCTGGACGTTGTTGTATCCCCTGATGAACTGGTGGGGATGCAACAAAGGGGCAGGCAACTTCACTTCTTTTACAGAACAGTGAGTTAGCACCATTTGAGGATATTGTCAATGGAGGGAGACTCCGCTCCAGAAGAATATGCAGGCTTCTATCGGAGGACTTCGACACGACCACCTGGATGCCCAAGCAAAACGGTAGCCGCACCCACAGAGTCTTCAGGCTTTTGTTGAATGGATTCTCCCGTTAGACGGTGTTGAAACTCAAGCACCGTGTAGGGTCGCTGCCAAAGCCATGGGCGATTCTCAACACTGTTCAAATCTTCGTTGGGAGGCTGCTCATCAGTGAAGGCAAAAAAGTACAGGTCAAAGCCAAGATCTGTTAAGGCTTGTCGAGAAAGATAGCTCATACCGAGTTCATCTACGCATCGTGCAAACTCAACTTCCATGTTATCGGTTCGAAGAGTAACAAGACCAAGATGAGCATCTCCACCTAAAGGTAGTTCCGGGTCTCCTTCTGACGTTCGTTGCTCACCTTCAAAGGTGTGCTGAATGAGCTCAATAACGTGCCCCTCTGGATCAGTCATGTGGCACAGGTACGCAATATCACGAAACTGCTGAGGCTCAGACACAGAGATACCCTTTGCAACAAGTTGCTCCACAGCCAAATCCAGATTGGAGATGTGGATAGCAAACTTCCAATACCGATCCAGTCGATGATGTTCATACGGCTGAGATTCTACAGTTCGACAAAGATGAAGCTTGGCCCCAATCCCCCCGTATCCAACAACAATAGAGTCTCCTGACGCTTCTCGGTGCATACCCAGCACGTCACAATAAAACTGGGCCAGAGTTTCGGGATCTTTCACAAAAAGTACAAGACCTTTCATACTGGAACCTGAACCCATTGTAACCCCCTCAAAGTAACCTGTCTGCAAAGTCAACGAACGAAGAATATCTTTCACTCACGGTTGGGAGCTTAAGCAAAACATTCTATTTCTCTTGTTGCTTAAGGGCTGCACCACGTCGAGCCATCAAGAGAGCCCCGACCACACCGATGGCCGCTCCGACCCCGGATGTTGTTACAGTCTTGGAAAGGGGAAAGAAGGTCGAGAGGGTACCCAAAGCAAGGCCAGCGACCAAGCCTGTTAGAAGCATCAGACCAAAAATCATTACCCAGATCATGGGTTGTTGTTTGGTAGTGTCAGACATCGAAAACTCCTTGTCGTGAAAGGGTCGATTCCTCCGTAGCTTGTAACTTCGGAAGAGATTACATGTAGTGTGATACTGGCGAGCCTTCTTTTCACGGTATACAAAGCAGTTGGACGCTCAGCCTAGTACATTCTATTGGGAGCTTTGACCCTTGGGATAGCAACGTTACATGGATACTGGTTTCACTACAAACATGGGATCCATTGGCGCAAAGCTGAGCCTCGTGAGAAGTACCTTGCTTTGATTGGGAAGTCACAGCAGAAAGAGTCGAAAGAAACACACAGATTCTAACTCCCTCCTACGCCCGAACCTCAAAGTCTTTGCTCGAAGACCTGATCTCCAACCAAAGACCTTACGGTCTCCATTCACGGACTCTTCCAGACCGTGCAACACCCCCCAAAAAAAAACACTACCCCCCTAAAATATCTAACTTACTTCATCTCCAACACCTTGGCACCGTCCTTGCTGTACCACAGATTCATCACTTCATTGAACCCAAGAAACAAAGGATCATGCCATGAAACATCGCATAGCTTTTCTTATCATCACAATGTTTGTCGTGGGCCTCTTATCCATCGGATGTGGCGGGACCTCCACAACAAGTGCTCCCATCTGTGCCTCAGGAACATCCTGTGACAGCGAATGCGCCAACTTCTGGGTTGACACCAAACATTGTGGTGCATGTGGAAACGCTTGCAACGATGGCGAAGTTTGTATGCTAGGCGAGTGCAAGCCAGGATGTGGAGTTGGATATACTGATTGCAATGGTGGTTGCTACGATACAAAGCGCAGCAAGGAGCATTGTGGCGCATGTGGCAATGCCTGCAAAGACGGCGAAGTTTGCGTGGAAGGAGCCTGCAAAAGCAACTGCCCTCAAGGCGAGTCGGTTTGTGGAGGCACCTGTGCAGGCCCTGACACCAACAGCATGTACTGTGGCCTCAGCTGTTCTCCAGGAACAACAGCCTGTGGCAATGAGTGTGTCAATGGATGGAACGATTCCAAGCACTGCGGAACATGCGGGAACGCCTGCAAAGACGGTGAAGTCTGCACACTAGGAGAATGCAAGTCTGCGTGCGACAGTGGCCTGACAGCTTGTGGCAACGGATGCTTCGATGTCCAAAAAACCAAGAACCACTGTGGTACATGCGGCAACGCTTGTGGCGGACAACAAGTTTGCGTAGAAGGCCAATGCCAGGACAGCTGCCCCAGCGGGCAAACCAACTGCAACGGAACCTGCGCAGACCTCCAAAGCGACATCTACCATTGTGGACGATGTTATCGTTCTTTTAGCTTTGCTTGTACAGCTGGAAAGTGCACCGACGATAAAGAAGAAGTCAAAGCCTTCAAACAACTCCTTGTTGATGTGGAAGCAGCAGCACTCAAAGAGTTTCCTGAGATGGATCAAAGCAAAGGTGTCACCTGCCAGGTACAATCCGATGGTTCCTTGTGTTTGGCAGCGCTCCAAAAAGAAACCTGGACATGCCTCAAAAAGGAAACCCAAGATGACTTCCAAAAGCGAGGACTCGTTTGTGAACAACGCAACGCTGAAGGAAACGTTAGAAGTAGCGTTCCTGAAGGAAAGCCCGGAGGTGTAGACACATTCAAAGACAAGAACAAAAACTCCGGTGTTTGCTTGTCCACCAGTTCAGTGAAAGGAAAAAGGAAAAAGAAGCGAACCTGCGACAGTGAAGATGTTGACTCCGATGACAATACAGCAACAAGTAGCTCCAAGGGAAAAGGTTAAGGGTAGCCCAGCACCGACTCGAATAGCATCCAACAATAACACCCTCCAAGTTCGTTTCTAGCTTCATGTCATAGTTATAGGGGTAAAAAAACTCAAAGCATCAACAAAGGTGGTAGCCACTCTGCCAGAGACCCAGATCTTTACGTTGAAACAGTAAGTTGTTTTTTTAGCTTCTCGGTAACTGGCTACCTTTCTCTCCTCGTTACACCAGCCCGCTGGGCCGGCAACCTGCCTGTGACGCTTACAGAGTTCTCTTCCACTACAAACCTCGCTCCAGGTTTCGTCCCAGGTTCAGGACAAGCACCAATTCTCAAACCCTTGTGTTGATCCTTTCTATCCGACTCCCTAATGAAGAGTTGTTTCAGAATGGTATCAAGAATATGGAGAACCTTGGTTTCAAGGTTAAGCTGGGCTTTGTGGTTGAGCCTGAGAGTAGACAACATACCCTATCCATGTTCTTGCCTCTCGTGTCCAACTATGAAAGTGGAAGTGGTTTCATCTTTTTCTGGTTGGGGACTTTGGGTATATCATCAAGCGGGATTGTTGGAGTTCCATCTTTATCAGTCGGTAAGGATACTCTTTCGCCACCTGTTTCATCTGCTCAAGGTATTTCAATGCCTTACGAAGAAAGTACTTGGGGTCTTTTTTTACTTTTTCAACGGTACGCGCAAAACGAATCTTCCACTTCTTGCGTTTCTGCGTTTTTCTCTTTTCGTGTGTGCCCATTGCTTTTTTCGCTACATGCCGTTTGGTCGCTTTGCGCGATGTTGAACGTTTCTTTTTCCCAGGTTTTGCGACAACAACAGGTTGCGACGCAGGCTTTTTCTTGGGGTATGCTTGCTTCTTTCTTTGCTTCAACTTCTTGACCTGTAGCAAACGTTTCTTTTGTAGAGTTGCTCGACGTTTCAATATCGCCTTTTGCTGTGCTTCCTTGCGCAACTTCTGCTTCTTCTCTTGATAAGCGAAATACCGACGTGCTGTATCTTTCGGAAATTGTTGGATAGCCTGTGTGTACAATGCATGCTGGTCCATCAGATGAAAGATAGCTTCGCTTAGAAGTGTCATTCGAATTCTGGGGTTGGGGTGTTGTTCAAGCATGGTTTGCTTGAACTTCTTCGTTTCTTTTCTTTGCGAGCCAGCCTCGTCGAGGAGGCCTGTTAAATTGAAAACTTGCAACGACCAGAAAGGGGAGGTCGGAGGAATGTCCTTGAGGAGCGTGTGGGCCCACTTTCGCCTTGTTCTGTAGCTTACGTTGAGATGCGGAAGAGTGTAGCTAAGAAGTTGGATGTATTGTCGTACAAATGGATCTCTGTTGTGAGCCTGTTGCAAATAGAGGTAGGCCAGCTCGCGATCCCAATTGGCCTCAAAGGAGTCCAATGGCTTGCCAGCTTTGCGATGCTTCCAGTAAGCTTTCCATACTTCTCGCTCTTTCTTATCAATGCGGAGCGCAAGGTCACGCCAAACTTCGATTGACTCGGGTGTTACATCGATTTTGTACTTCTTGTTGGACTGCGGGAAGCTTCGGGGGTTGTACACCAGGGTTATGGGTTTTTTGGAGGGTGGAAGAACTGCGAGGTACGATCCTTTGTTGGCAATGTAGTGGCTGGCTTGGGTTCCCGCGTGTGAACCGAAAATATGGATGCCTCCAATGACCTGATACACAAAAGGCTTCTTTTGAGGAGGCAACGTCAACGCAAAAGAGCCGTCCTTACGCAACTTCATCTTTTTCGCACCTGTCGATTTCCATTGATTGAATGCACCAATGACATAGGCAGGACGAAGCTTCTTCATGGGTTTGAGGGTTGCGAGTCGTACTCGGAACGAGACAGTTTGCTTGGAGATGAGTAGAAAAGGAAAGCCCACACTTTGATGAAACAACCCGTAAAAGTTAATCTGATACAAACCTCTCACTTTGACTTTCATGCGAAAGGCGCCCTGTCGATTGGTAAAGGCCCGGTAATGCTCATCCGGAAGACCTTCCCGCCATAGCAATACGTGTGCAATGGGCAAAGGCTTCCCATCCGCCCCAACAATGGAGCCCTTAATCACAACCTCAACAGGCTGCACTTTCTTGCTTGGCTTGGTCGACGAATTCGCATAGGGAGAACTCATGTGTAGCAAGCTAAGAAAAACGGTAACAAACCCAATACACTTCATGATAGCATCTCACCTCTCTTGGATCGTTTTTTGGTTCCTTGTTCCTAAGGTCAACCTATTTCCAACGACTTGCACCTGTCAACCCCAGACCCCCAAGATGCAACGGGGGAACTTCGTTGTGGCAAAGATTGCAAGTTTGACACATCTGGTTGTCTGAACGAACCCCAATGTGGTAACGGAGTTCTGGACGTTGGGGAAGCTTGTGATGGAAAGGTGTTGACCTTTTGAGCTCGAAGCTCACTTCCCTGGCAAAAGTGGCATCATTGTGAATGTGGTGGATGGACTTCTTCGCCTGGCTGTTTGGCCAACTGCCCCCATCCTTCATAACTCTTGAATTCCTCTACAAAAACCTCTACTAACCAGCGTAGCGTCCATAACTGAATGATGTCACGTGCTCACCAACTCATGTCTGTTGCTACGACATATCGATACTCCTCTTGTCCTTCATATTTCAGAGCGATTACAAAGCGCTTCTTCCCATGAGATGTTACTTTCAGACGAGCAGCCCCCATCCAGACTTTTTGTTCCTCACCTCCTCGAATCGTTATGGTTTTCTCAATCGGAGGATAGCGTTGAAAAAATGTCTCGATACTTATCTTTTGGCCTCTGAACAAGATATTTTGGTTCGCTTTCAACTGGCTGACTACCTGGCCATCAATTCGAGTTGAAATTTCATCCAGATATTCGCCCTTGGAGTACAAGCTATCAGCAAGATAACCCTTAACACGAAATGTGGGGTGAGCCTCTCGAAACTCTTGTACTAACTGTAGAGAGAGCTGTTGTTTGGTGGGATAGTTTGGGTCTCGTTCTGGCTTGGGTGGACGTTGTGCTTTCTTGACTTTTGCTTTTCTCAACTTTTTGTCTTCCTGGTTCCAGGAGCTCAATACTGGGTCAGGATGATAAAAAGCAAATCCAACAGGAATCGTGAGCCGTTTCATGAAAAGAACAAGAAAAAACAATGCTTTGCCCATTGAAATATCCACTTGTCTTCTTATCAAATATCTTGTGAGCCAGATGAATTTGGGTAGTCACTTTCGCCCTTTGCTTTTCAGAATCATCGAGGACCAGTATTCCATCGGTAATACCGTATTCGTGTAGAATGTTATCTATACTAGAGTGAAGTATGTGTAACCATTCCAATGGAGAATGGCAGAACATCTCGGAAAGAGCACTTCGTTTGTATCCCCCAAGCCCAGCTCTTTCAAATCTGGCCCAGCATACAGAGTTGGTGCAGATCATCCCCATCATACAATAGGACAACCCACGACGTTGTTTGTTGGACAGACCTCTTCCTGAGCCGCGCGCAGCAAGGGCTTCTGATAAATCTTCCACAAACTTCTCAACAAAAGGTAGAGGCCTGGAATACAACATTTGGCGATACTCCAATCTGTAGCTATCGCCTATATTGCCACATTTTCAGAAAATCCTGGAGGATCGAGTAAAACCTTTCAAACTTCGTTTTTCAAAGAGCCAAGAACCCCCAAGCTTATCAACATTGCAACAAACAAACCAACAAAGGAAAACCACACCACAATGTCACCTACCACGCGATACAGCGTGAAGACAGGACGTGTGGGTAACGCAACCAACATAATCTTGTTGGTTTTATCAAAGAAGCTTTGTTGTGCTAGGGGAATCCCATACGGATCATAACCTGCCGACAAACCCAAACGAGTCGAGCGCAGTAACGAATAACCTCCCTCAATACTCCGCATCGAAGCCATCTGTGTGTGATACCCATGAATGCCCAACCAATCCGAAGAAGGCACCACAGCTAGACCAATATTGAGGGCAGCGTGAGCACGTCCAATGCTTGGAAAGTCGTAATCGTAACAAATCGCTCCTGCCACCTTCCCAAAAGGAGTATGAATCGCACGATGGGGCTTTGTCCCAACAACAGCAGGCTCCCCAAACACAGGCTTGTGCTTGTAATACTCTTGCAAGACTTTTCCTGATGGATCAATCCAGAGGAACTTGTTTTCATACAACATAGGCTTCAACTGGATGGGAACAACATAGGCAGCAACCAAATGGATCTTTGCCTGACGAGCCAAAGCCTGAAGACTTGCTTTCCACAGGTTATCTTTTTTTGGCTCGATCATGGTAGAACCCTCGTTCCATACAACGATCTTGGCCCCCGACTTTGCCGCACTTCGAGTGCGTTCAAACAAAGACCTACGAATAGCTTCAAGTTGTTCTTCACTCGGAAAACGGGCTGGAGAAAAGGTAGCATCTGTACTCACTGCAGCCACCAATGTTGTGTCCTTTGGCTGATGAGAACTCGTTGAGATTCTGAGGGAACCGTAGGTCCAGCAACAGAGAAGAACGCTGGCCCATAGATAGCTATGGATCTTAAGGACTTTTCGAGAAGAAAGCGTCATTTCAACGACAGCAGCAGTCCAATACAACAAAAAGCTTAATCCAGCCATCCCAAACAAAGAAGTGACTTGCATCCACTCTGCTGCATTCACTTGTGTGTAGGCTGCAGCCCCCCAAGTTGCAAACGGGGTAAACGAATGTTGCAACCACTCCCCCACGACGGAAGTTCCTGCAAACGATAAGATTGCCACATGAGGTGAAAGGCTCTTTCGAAAACGATCCCACACCAAATACCCTGGAAACAAAAAGAAAGCGATGGGTGTACTAAAGGCAACCGCCAAACCCAAAGGCATGGGTGCAGTCGTAAGCTTCATCACGGCCAAGGTCCAACCCAACCACAACCCACAACCAACCCACAACCGTGACTTCCAGCCACTTGTGTGTCGCAACGCCATCAAAAGCGGAACAGGGGCAATCCAAGCCAAGATTCCAAGATTCCATCGAGTGTGAGCCAAAGCTGTAAGAACAACACCCAGCACCCACAACCCCCATAGGAAACCTTGGCCACGCATATTCTCTCGACTCTCCATCCTATCATTTTCTTTTCGGGTCATAACAAAAAACCTTTCATCGTTTCAAAACCAAACAGTGTTCGGTTTCAGGGTAAAAAAAATGCACCTGTAGGGCTCAGACACAAAAATCGGTTGCTGCAACCTCCTTTAAAGGTGAGAACGAAGGTTTATAAAGTTAGGAAGCAAGACCTTCAAGCAAAGTTTGAAATGCAAAAGTATCCGCAGTCTGAAAGTCTGCTTGGAAGTCTTTCAGATGGGTAGTCTGAAGCATGGCTGCACCATGGCACATGGCCCAAACGCTGTAGGCGATCTGCTCCACTGACATATGAGTAGGCATACAAATGCTACCGCTCTGAATCCCAGACGCGACCGCGTCCACAACAACTTTATACGGTGAGTCCTCGGCGACTGGAGAATCTTCCGAAACACGCCGAGAGTGCAAACGACTGAACATCAGGAGAAAGTCTTCTGAATGCTCTCGTGCGAACTGGATGTAGGCGAGACCAATAGCAACCAAAGGTGGCCCTTCAGCATGAAGAGAAGCCTTCTCCAGGGCAAGATAAAGTTGGGAAGACACTTGCTCAGCCAGAGTACTAATGATGGCTTCTTTGTTAGTAAAGTACTCGTACAAACCAGCAGGACTGTAGTCAACCTTCCTTGCAACAGCCCGCAACGAAAGCTTCTCAACCCCCTTCTCCAGGATCAACTCTCGCGCTGCGTCCAATATCGCCTGGCGGGTCCTCGCCTGCCTTCTCTCCTTGGGGCTCTGGCTCATCAATCTCTCCACGTTTCAACAACTCTCCGAACACTGTTCGGAGCAACACAAACAGACAGTAAACAGTGTTCGGTAATCTGTCAATAGAATTTTAGAAAAAAAAAATGGATTGACGTTGGTACAGAAGAACAGAAAGACATTAGAAGGAGAGATTGCAGCAAGAGCAACAAGTGGTATGGTGCCTCCAAGATGAACCCTTTTCGGACCCTCGCAATCTGCTTGTGAGATGAAACGTCATAGACACTTATTGTGCCCTTGTGTAACGACAACTCCATACAGCAGAAGAGCATCCTATGGTTTCCTTACCACCGACATCCCCTCATGGGATAGGACTTTTGATTGCAGTGATTGGTGACAATCTGGATCGGCGATGCCTTGCACAATACTGGAGCCTGGGTCATTATGGCGAGGCGTCAAAAGACGCGATTCCGACCAGAGAGGGATAAAACGCTTTTCGTTGTATGGAAGCCCACACAGGACTTATTTTGATTACTTTTGCATCACTTGATTTGATCGAGCCCTTGCAGCGGGCTGTAGAAGCCCAGCAGTATGAAAACCCCACTCCCATCCAGGAGAAGGCCATCCCTCCCCTTCTCGAAGGAAGAGATGTGCTGGGATGTGCGCAAACAGGCACGGGAAAGACAGCTGCCTTTGCATTACCCATCCTGCAGCACATTGCTGAGAACCCTACACCCAGGGGGCGCCGCAAGATCCGTGCTCTGGTGCTCTCTCCCACCCGCGAGTTGGCCGCCCAAATAGGAGAGGCTTTCGAGGTCTACGCCCAGTTTTTGCAAATCAAGCACTATGTGATCTTTGGAGCCGTCAGCGAAAAAAACCAAATTGCCGCACTGCGACGAGGGTTTGAAGTGCTGGTGGCCACACCAGGGCGTCTGCTCGACTTGCATGGACAGGGTCATGTTGATCTCAGCCACATCGAGTTCTTTGTGCTCGACGAAGCCGACAAAATGCTCGACATGGGCTTTCTCCACGATATCCGCCGAATCCTTGCACTGTTGCCCGAGGAACGCCAAAATCTGCTGTTTTCCGCTACCATGCCCGATCGCATCGCCAAGTTCGCAAATAGTTTTCTACGCAATGTGGTGCGTGTGGAAGTAACCCCGCAAGCCACGACGGTGGAGCAGATTGAGCAGCAAGTGATGTTTCTGGAACGCAACAACAAACGACGGCTTTTGGTCCAGTTCCTACGGAGTGGAGAAGTGGAGCAGGCCATTGTGTTTACACGCACCAAGCATGGGGCGAATCGGCTTGTCCGGCAGTTGGAGAGGGCGAACATTCAGGCGTCGGCCATTCATGGCAATAAATCCCAAAACGCCCGTCGTCGTGCTCTCGACCAGTTTCGGGATGGCTCCTTGCCCGTTCTTGTGGCAACGGACGTGGCTTCTCGTGGAATAGACGTCGATGGTGTGAGTCATGTGTTTAATTTTGATTTGCCCAACGACCCTGAGACCTACGTGCACCGCATTGGACGCACAGGTCGCGCAGGCCGAACAGGTACGGCAATTGCCTTTTGCGATCCCAGCGAAAGAGCGTATCTCCGGGATATAGAGAAGCTGATTGGACAAGAGATTCCTGTGGTCAAGGAGCATGAGTGGCATGCGGAAGACGCCATTCCCACAAAAACCCCTCCTCCTCCACCCAAAAGATCCCAACGGCGAGGTAGACACAGCTCCAAAGACAGAAGCAAAAGCAAAAGCAAAAGCAAAAGCAGCAACACCTCCCCAGGGCCAGTTCGAGAATCAGGGTCTCCTCCTACCGAAGGCGAAACAAAAAAACCACGTTGGCACAGACGCAGGCGGAAAAAGCGCCCCTCGACTTCTTCCGAATAATTCCCGGTTCACTCAGTCCCAGGCCCAGCAAGCGGAAAAAGCTGCCAAAACGGCTCCTGTTTATGAACCTGACCGACAACGCAAAAAGAAACATACTACAGTGGGGAAGTCTTTGAAACCCGGTTTCCTGCCGACTCAACTCCGCAACAAGGAGAAACGATGAAACTCATCACAACACGACTTATCATGTTACTTGCAGTCGGAATGTTTGTTGTACCTTCCTGGGCAGGCAAGCCAGTTCCTACAACTGCAACAAAGTCTACGCCTGCACAGTTGTTCCAAACGATGAAGATAGCATTGGAGAAAAAAGACCAAGCTACTTTTGCATCGCAATGGGACAGTCGTGGATACAAGAGCAACCTGGTAGGTCGTAGCGGGCTTCCAGGCCGTGCCGTTTTTTCGCAAGGCAGCCGAAAAGCCTGGTACCTCAAGCCGGACTTCAAGAAAACGACAACCATCACCAAGGAGATCCTTGTTCTACCCTGTGCGATCTGGTCCTTGAAAGCCAAACGAGCTGTGGATGAGGTCCATGCAGTTATCGTTCTCAGCAAAGAAAAATGGTTGATCCTTGGAGCAGGAGAAAACAAAAAGGAAGTTCTAAGCTTGGCTCAAAAGTACAAGGACAAGAAGCTATAGAAAGCAGTCTTGTGTTTGAGTGGGATGCCTCAAGTTGCCTAAGTGCCGCTCCCCCATCCGTCATCGTTTTGTTTTATCCGGATCTGTCGGATTTTGCGCATTTCTCCGCTTTCCTCAGGTTGGGTTTGTTTGAAACTTGAGTCCAAGAATGCTGATGCACAAAAGACACAAAAAGAACAAGCGCCAGGGGGAGACGGACTCACGAAAGAATACAATTCCAATGATTCCCACACCGGCTGCTCCTAACCCTGTCCAGACGGCGTAGGCAGTTCCAACAGGCAATGTTTTGAGTCCAAGGGCCAAAAACATCGTACTACCGGCCATTCCAAGGATGACCCAGAAAAGGCTCCAGGATTGCCAAAGGCCGTTCATATGTTTGAGTGCCACCGCCCAAACAACTTCAAAGCCACCTGCGATAACAATAAAAACCCATCCCATGTTGTATTCCTTGTTTGGGTAGAAAGGGAACAAAGTACGTTGAGGATACAATCAGGTGAACATAGGAGCCTGAGATGTTTGACTGGGTGTGAACGTTGGATGAACTTTATTCAAGAAGGTTTCGTTGAGTGCGTAAAGTACAGAGTCAAGAGCACCTTCAATCCAGGTACGATGGGGATTATAGGCTTCTCCAACAAGACAAAGTTGGTCTCCCAAGAGGGAGGGATTCAGTTGGTAAGGTTTGGCTGCTAGCTCTCTTTTCTCGGAAAGAGACACCTCTGCACCAGGGTGCTCAAAATGCCAGGCATTCTCGAAAGATTCGACATGTGTATGAAGTGGTTTGGGAATGGAGTTTGCTACTTCTGGGAGCAATGACTTGAGTGCCTTGACCATCTCGTGCACAGCATCACTCTGGCAACGTGGTAATGTAGCTTGTTTTCCAAACAGACTGGCTGCAGATCCATCGGCATACGAAACTCGAATGGCTTTGGAGGCCAGTTTGCTTTTTGTTCCAAAGAATTCGACATGAAGTAGTGGGTTGGAATGATCCCAAATACGTTGAAAGTCAAGAGCGGTCCACCAGGCTGTATCAAACCACATCGTTATGGTTGTTACAGGCACTGGTTTAATTTCGCGTACAAACTTCTGCGCATTAAGAAACGTAGGAATGGGCCCTTTGATATTCCTTAATCCAATCGGTGGAACAGCAATGATACAGCGATTGGCTTTGTAGCTTTTCTGAGGGGTGTGAATGAGGTATTGGTTGCTGCTTTGCTCCCAACTCAAATAGGTTGCAGGTGTGTTGACAAGCGCCTTTCCACCGCGCTTTACAAAAGATTGTGCCAGCTTGCACACGAACTCTGAAAAGCCATTGACAGGAAAGAGATTGGTTGGACTAAAAACATCCTGCTCCCAGAACTCCATATATCGTGAGGGATCTGTGCCTTCAAAGTCTCCCATAAAGCGAAATCGTTCGGCATTTTGCTCCAACTCCTGGTAGCCTTGAAAAGACTCGAACTCGGCCTCAACGCGTTGGCGATTGAGCACTCTCATGTCACGATAAAATGCCGATTCACTCTGCACACCAAGAGTGTCCGCAAGCTCCATGATGAGGCGTTGGGACGGATTGATTCGAACAGGACCTACAGGTACAACGGGGAGTTGATTTTGAGCAGAGAGCGGGGTTACGCGGCTTAGACCTTCCCCCGGAGAGTAAGTAACATCCCGGATATTTCCACCGAGAGTAGGCTGAGATTCCAGCAGAATGATAGAGGCGTCAGGGTTTGCATCTTGCAGTAACTTACAAGCATACAATCCAGCAATCCCGCCTCCAACAACAACATCTGTGCAGTGAATCATCGCAGAGCTCTCCTTCCTTGTATCAATGGACTGGATGCTCTGACCAGCAGCAACAAAAGTACCGATTTCCCTGAGACAAGATTCTCACTGCGAAAACAAGTGGATCATAAAATCGACAGCAAAGAGGAAATTCTTATCTTCCAAGAAATTGCAGACGCTCTGTAATTTCTTGCAGAGTGTCTGCAATTTTTAAGAATGCTCCATTTTTGTGTTCCATAGCGAACAATGGAAGAGACCCAGGTTTGACTTCGACAAACTGAGGAGAAAGATGTGCAACGGGTTGATGAGATGCCACAAGCTTTGTAGGTGTCTTTTATCCTTTGACCCAAAGAAGGGACAGGGAGGGGATAGGCCATTCCTCTTCCTTACTCCAAAGCATTTGTAGTGATCATTTGTGAACGCTCCACTTCCCCAGTTTGGACATTGACTGTGGCTGTGACGCTGAACGTGGAGCGTGTGTTGTCACAATCAAGATTGCCAAACGCTGAAATCCAGAACTTTGCTTGAGTTCCAAGGTATCTGCTTTGATACCAATACTGATAATAGTGAGCTCTGTTGATTCCGAATTTGAGCGACTTCCAGGGCTGAACCTCCCAACGGGAGCTGTCTTTGGTATATTGAGGCTTTCCATTGGATTGGGCAAACATCCCCCCTCCGTTAGAACAAGGCGGAGCTGAGGGCGTTTGTGCATAAGAGAGGTCCCCGCTTGCTGCAGTCGGTGATTGATGATTGGGGAAGTGCTTAGGGAGAGCGTCTCCAACTGTGTTGCTATGAACGGCATCAAAATAAGCAACAGCTCCATCACCGATAGCTTTGATATTCACGGACGCTTCCGAGGTTTTGGACTTTCGTATGAACTTCAAAAAAGCTGGAACTGCCACTGCAGATAGTATTCCAATGATCACCACCACTATCATTGTCTCGATCAATGTGAAGCCTTGTTGAGAACGAATCTTTTTAGACATGGTATGCTTTCTCCCTTAACCGCAAAAATAGAACCCGAACGAAACGTGATACGACACAAACAAACACTGTGTCACTCTCACGTTCATCAGTCTTGCAGATTGTGTGCCATCGTTTCTATGACAGGTAACATCCTAGATTGTTAACAAAAAAAACATAATCATATTGCAATGGTTGAGGCGTTTGTTAATCATCCTTAACTCGCTTGTTCACGTTCCTTTATTTTTTTGTTAACGATCATGAACAACAAGGAGCCCAGCAGTGGTGTAACTTTCTCAAATCGATCGTGTCCTTTTCATCGGGGATACACAGGTCACAGACCCTTTGGAGTTTTGGTGGAAGGCCAATGATGCACTCCAAGCCACTTTGTTGGATGAGATGGCGCGTCGCCAACCCAAGTGAGTGTTGCACCTTGGAGACATGGTGATATGGGGTTTTCATCCCGGTTGTGGAAGCGCTTTGATTGCATAGAGAACCCGCTCGTATGCTCAGGGGCAACTCTCCTTCCTGTCTTGGGCAAGTTACTCAACGAATGAATCCAGGATTGTGAAGGTAACATTGCAATCGGTGCGCGCCTCGATACTGACGAGGCATCTTTCACCCATTGTATGCATCGGTAGGGTATGCGAGCAATCAAACTCAGAGATAACAGGAAAAGTTCTTTGTCCAAGAACTTCGGAGACTAACTCATCCAAGCCAAACGGAGCGCCCTGTTGATTTGGCACTTCCACTTTGCCCACAACCAGACCCGCAATCACATCAAAGACGCCCATGAGTTGGAGTTGCCTCAAGCTTCTTTCTTCCTGAGACCAGGGCGCTGACATCTCTTCTATCAATAGAATCTTGCCCTCTAGCTCAGGAAAGTAACCGGTTCCAGCGGAGCTCATGAGTGTGTTCAAATTGGCGACAACGATTTCGCCTTCAACACTGCCAGGATTTACAACGTTCCAGCCTTTGTTCTCTTTCCACTCTCTCGGAATGTTTTTCCAATCACCGTTGGACCAACTTCTAGAGTGGTTGCTCCATCGCTTAAAGGGTTCAATCACCCTGGGTTCGTTACAGTTGTTCATCGTAGCATTCAGAAAGGATTGAGTGCTCTCCTCGACACCATCAGGGTGTTCACCAAACCACGTCATAAGAGCCGGACCATACAATGTTTTCAGCCCTGCGTATTTGAGTATCGAGAGGTGAAGAGAAGTCACATCGCTGTACCCACAAACTATTTATCTTTTCTCTCTAATCAGTCCAAAATCCAGGTAGGGGATCAAGCTACTTGAGTTCATCCCTCCTATGGTCGAGAGCAAAGCCTCAACCTCATCATCTCGAATCAGCTCCATAAACTCTTGCGCTCTATCCTGCGGAGAACCAGAACGATAACCCTGCGACGCCCTCTTTTCGGTTAAGAACCCCAGCTTAACCTTGAAACCAAGGTTCTCCATATTCTTGATACCATTCTGGAACAATTCTTCATTCACACAGTAGGCAGGAGACGAAGGCGTGAAAACTCCAATCGTAGCGCCCTTCTTGATTCTGTACGGTTTCAACAAATTCACTCGAATCACCACTGTCGTTTGTTGTAGATTCAGCCAGGGTCTTCAGAGAGTTCAATCAAGCTACCCGGGGTGGAGTCAGTCTCACAGGACAAGCCTGCCCCCCCATCATGAGCAAGGGAGCGAAGCGTCGCGGTTTCTTTGTGTATGGAGAACAACCTCTTGAAGGGTTGTTTCGCCTCGCTTCATAGCATCCAAGGCTGAACGCCTCATGCTTGCAACGCCTTCTTCTCGTGCAGCCTGACGAATGTCTTTGGTTGAGGCTCGCCGAAGTATCAGTTCACGGATTTGAGATGTTACAGGTAAGACCTCAAAGAAGCCAACTCTTCCCTTGTACCCGGACCCCAAACAATCAACACACCCTCTCCCTTTCATTGGCGTAAATGTATTCAGTTCGTCGGGCACTATCCCTACCGAAAGTACGGAATCGTCCGATTCATCGGCAGGCTCTTTGCATGATGCACAGATGCGGCGACCCACACGTTGCGCGATAACACAAGTCAACGAGTCCGCTACCATATACGACTCCAGGCCCATGTTAAGAAGGCGCGTGTACGTACTCGCGGCGTCATGGGTGTGTAGCGTTGTCAGAACCTGCATGCCTTGCATTGCAGCTTGCATCGCCAACGTTGAAACTTCAAAATCACGTAGTTCATGAACCAACAGCACATCGGGTCGACGGTTCAGATGTGCTCGCAACATAGACGACGCATTAAGCCCTATATCCGGGTGTATAACAGACTGTTCGACACCTTCCAAATAAGCATGTATCGCAACTTCGATGGTCGCAAACGAACGTTGCGGGTCTTCTTCGTATTGATGTTGCAACAGGGAATACAAGGTCGTGGTTTTGCCTGCAAACGTTGGACCACAAGCTACAACAAGACCTTGACGTCTCTGATGCGCCTCCAACAGATCAGCGAGCTGCTTCTCCGAAAGTCCAAGCTCCAGAAGACCAGGCAACCAAGGTCGACTTCGATGCAACAGCCGAATCAGGATGGTTTCACCCCAGCGTGTGGGGATCATTGAAATTTGAAAGTCAACGGTTGTGGACTCTATAGACAGAGAGAACAACCCGTCTTGTGGCAAACGGCGCTCCGCAATGTCGAGTTTCCCAATCACCTTAAGACGAGCCGCCATCGCTGCCTGAAGTTTCTTGGGGGGATGCATGACTTCGGTGAGCACACCATCCAAGCGATACCGAACACGCAGAATCTTCTCATAGGGCTCGATAAAGATTTCTGTCGCGCGTTTGCGATAGGCATCTTCCAAGATCAAGTGAACAAGCCGGACAACTGGCCCCTCTGTGTCTGGAGACACCAAAAGCTCCTTCGACTCACTCATGCCGACTTTCCTGCTGACTCTTCGACCCGAAATTGCTTGAATAGGCCGACGACAAAAAGAACGGTTGCAACCACATACCCAAGAAGCAAGGAGTACATAGCAGGCTGGTTAATGCTGTTGGCTGTCGCTCCGTAATAAACAACAACCCCCACCCCTAGAAACAAAGCTTGTGTTATCCACCCGAACCAGTACATGGAGTTGGAGAATAGCTTCAAGAAACGTTCTTTGTTTTCGGGTGCAAGCCAGTACTCTTTGTTGGGCACACTGACAAGCTCATCCGGTATCTTCCGCATCATGCTCGTGATGCCCACAAACATGAGCCATATCCCACCAAAAAGAATAAGCCCTACAGCAAGCCACTCTCCTTTGGATGCCCATCGGTCCGCACGGCCAGCAACGCCAAAGTGAATCGCGACCTTCGCAGGCAAGCTTTGGTACGATACATAGGTGAGAACGACACCCAGCAATGATAAGACATGAAAGATCCATCGGTTCATCGTCACTCCCCATGCGTTAGCTCAAGCATTCCATCAGGACAACTGGCGAAACAAACAACGTCCACATTGTACAGACAGTGTACTCTCTCAAAGAAGGAGCGCAATGATGACTCCGAAGAAGTTTGTGTTTCGACGACCGCACCCGAGACATCCACGTTCCCTGGACAAAACGGCTCTTTTCCTGCAATATAGTCAACTTCTTTGCTCCCTGAGTAAGTTGCAACACAAGGGATACCATGGACCGCTTTTTGGGCTGGATGAAAGAGCTACAACACAGACCTGGCAAACTGTCGGGAACAATCGGACTTTGGCTGCTGGGCCAAGGCGAGACGCGTTCGTACACCCTGGTGTTGACGGAAGCTGGGGTCGAGTTGAAAGAGCCAGGTCTCCGAACCGCTGACCTCGTCTTGTCAATGAAGGAAGAGCTCTTTCAGTCCTGGCTGGACGGGACGCTGGACCCGACCTCGGTTCCAAAAGGCTCGTTTCTATGGGATGGAGATGCTGAGCTTTTTGAAGAGCTGGGGTACCGGATGTCAAATGCTCCCATGTTACCCCACCAATCCCTGATGAACCTCCACAAGTAAGAAAAGTAACACCATGAAGATACCCAAACGCTATGCACATCTGGCTGTTGAGTACACAGGGCGACACCTCCAGAACTTTCGTGAAGGTGATAACAAAGCTGTCAACATTGAGAAAGCCCAGGATTTCTCTGAGGTGGAGCAATCTTCGATGCAAAGCTTCTTTGAAGAGGCCAGCAGCCTGGAGGGATTAAACAACAGTCCGGGTGTACAGTTCGACGAACTCAAAGCCACCTTACGAAACCTGCACAGCGAGCTAAAAGCCGTGGATCTCAACAACGATGGGATCGACGAAGCTGAGCGGGCTAACATGTCGAAAGCAGGCCAGGCAGCCATGCAGTTGGCTGAACACATGATGACGCAAGAGCCAACCCAGACTATGGCGGTGGAAGCGCTCGATGGACTCAGCCCCGAAGAGGTCGTCGCCACGGTGCGCAACGCAAGCGTGGACCACGTTGAATTGGGATACGATGTAGCCCGTGCGATCATGTTTGCTCACATTGACAACCAGGAAGGTACGGTGCAGGAGGTCTACACCAACAAGTCTGAGGCGGTGGTGGGTGTACCTGAAACCAATGTGATGAACACAGAACACACCTGGCCCAAATCGCGCGGCGTAAAGGACACTCCTGCAATATCAGACCTGCATCATCTCTTCCCCACAGACCAGGCTGCCAACGCAAAGCGAGCTAGCTATCCGTTTGGTATCGTCGAAAAAGTGCTTTGGAGCGGAGCCAGCTCCAAACTTGGCACCAATGACAAAGGTCACATCGTGTTTGAGCCGCCACCAGAACACAGAGGCAACATCGCCCGAGCTTTGTTCTATGTTGCAACTGTCTACGATCTGGAGCTGTTGGAAGGCGAGCCCGAGATCCTTCTGCAATGGAACAACGAAGATCCGGTGGATGCCAATGAACGCAAACGAAACGACGACATCTCCCGGTTTCAGAAAAATCGCAACCCTTTCATCGACCATCCAGAGTTGGCCGAAGCCATCGCCTCCGCCCTACCCACTCGTCCTGTTCCAGCGAAGATGTTTGCCAACTGATAGCTTACCTGCGTTTTCTGCCCAACCGACATTCGCGGCTCCTCATCCGATAGAACACTGCAACCTGAGACTCTAAACGGTGTTCCTTCAGAGACACACGTCCCCATAAGCTCTGTCCCCGTCAGCAACCACCAGACAAGATGACCCGGCTCTCACGCTCCCAAAAACCACAACAATTCAGCGCGATAGAACGTTCTCCCAGAATGGAACGAGGTTTGAATTGTAAGCAAGACAAACAATGCTGAGACTCAACCCGGTGGGAGCAAATCATGACCAGGCAATCTTTCATTTGTACGTTAGTCGTCCTGAGTTGGCTTGGATGGATGCCCTGCCTATGCCAAGCTCACAAACAAGAAGTCTTTTCCAAGAATGAAACTGTCCTTTCCCACGTTGCCCAGGACTCTCAGGCGACGAACTTGGTCGTGACACATCACCCAGGATTGACGTATTGGAAGCGCCTCGGTCAACAAGTCTTTGGCGTCGCTTCCAGCTTAGGCGGGATCACCGGCTCCACCTATGTATTGGTAGCAACGATGCTCCAGACCTCCCTGGGACAAGCCCATTGGGCCACAACCATCGCGATGCTCTCACTCCAAGGGCTTGTGATGGGAATGGGAATGAAAGGCTTGTTTTTGACGCTGAAGCACAAAAACGCCAGCATCGTTGTTCAACCCGACCTCAAGATTGGAAGCGAGGGAGAGTGGCAACCTGGGTTCCTAGTCTCTCTCTCCATCTGAGACACGAAACAAAGGGATCCGTAGAACACATGATGGGAACGTCTCTGCGGTTTAGCGAGAAAACCTGGAACGTCGGCGGAGCACAAACAATCCCAGCAGCAAGCAGAAAAAGACGACACCGCCCGCTCCATTTTGTTGCTGGCAACCGCAACCTCCGACGTTTGTGTTTGGGTTGTCTACAGAGGTATTGTCGCTGCCTGAACCAGCGTCTGTTGGGGTTTCGGGTGCTTCATCGTTGCCTGAAACAGTGTCTGTTGTCACTTCGGGGGTTTCGTCGTTGCCTGTGCCTCCGTCTGTTGTGGCCTCGGAGGTTGCCTCGGTTTCAAACTTTTCCATTTTGCTGGGGTCATACAGAGAATTCAGCGCATCGACCTGAATGATTGGCAAGATGATGTGCGAAGGACGTGCCTGGCTCAGATGAAGGGTGTTGTTGGCGACAACTGAGTTTTTGGCGTAATCGTACTGAAGCGCAAAGGCTTCCCCTGTGTTGGGGTTCACCTGAAAGCGGGGTGCGTTGGAAGAAGAGACGGAGATACGGATCTTGTGGCCTTTGTTGAAGATTAGCGCGGTAGACCATAGGTCGACTTCAATCTCAGCCACCTGACCAGGAGTTACGAACTCATCTTTTTCGGTGGTATTGCGGTGGCGCAGACGTGTGATGCCATCCAAAACCAACATTCGACGTCCATCGGGATAGACGTCCATCAACTTCACGGTAAAGTCCGTATCTTTGGCATCGGTTGCGACCCAAAGTTTGGCTTTCAGCCGCCCAACCACTGCCACAGGTTCACTCAACTCCGCTGTCTCAAAGCTTAAGATGTCCTTGCGACCTTTTTCGACGCTGGTTTGATCCACGGGGCCAGCTTTGATCCGCAGGTTTTGCCCCCCCCTGGTTTTCACAGGGTTCTTGGGGTCAAAGGCGTAGGTTTTGGAGGCATTGGCCTCGGTTGGAGCTGTCGTGGTGAGTGTGCCATCCTGATGGAAATAGTAGGGCGTGGCTTGCGCTGGGACCGGCCATTCGTTGGCCTTGATCCATTTGTTGCCTGGCGCACCGTCTTCGCCAACGGCACCCATGACGTAAAGGTTAACAGGTGCCATCGTCTCACGAATACCGCCTGGTTCTGCCTTGACGTACGACACAATCCAGGCCAACAAAAGGTCGATCAGTCCTTTTCCATCGATGTTCCTGGAGTTTGCGGGATAAGAGAGGTCACCTTGCGAGCTGTTAACAAAGCCTGAGTGGGTCCAGGGACCCAGAATCAGCTTTTGGTCGCTGCGGTAGATAGGGTCACCTTTGGTGCTGTAATCCTTGTAAGCGTTCATGGTGTTTTGGGAGAAGCAATCGTACCATCCACCAATGTGCAAGGTGGGGACGCTGACTTTGGACCAGTCTTTGATTCGCCGTGACTCCCAAACATCATCGTTGGAGTGGCCGGCGTTGGCGAACGTTTTCAAGATGGGGTGTGGGACCGGCATGTTGTTGCTTCTGGCTTGACCATTGAGCCAGCCAATCACGAGAGACTCCCGCATCACACCACCCATGGTCGACATGGCGTACAGATCGGTGCCTGCGACCAAGGCGAGTTGGGCGTCCACCTTAACATCAGCTTCGGCCATCAAATGAGTGGCGATCGCAAGCGCGGAAGCGCCGACCAAGGTAACTGTCCCGTCACACCATTCTTGTTGACGGATCCATTTCACCGTTGTCGCCCCGTCGTCTTTGGCGTTGGCAAAGACCGTGTCCTCCCCTTCGGACTTATACAGGCCACGCATGTATTGTGTCACCAGAACCACATTGAAGCTAACGAGAACCTGAAGCGCAGATTCGATGTTGTTGTTCGCTGAGCCGTATGGCGTGCGCAGCAGAATGACAGGCCACTTTCCTTTGGCTTTGGGCAGGCGGATGTCAGTATACAGTTTGACACCGTCTTTCATCTCCAACATGACCTGTTGGCTGACGACTTCCTGTGCATGAGCCGGTGCAGAAAAAAGAAACCCAACACAAAAAAAGAATAGCAGGCAGCTGACAACAGCCGCCGCGATCCGGCGACTTACAAAACGGGTGGGTTCGCAATAACGTTGACGCATCTCGTTTCGACTCCATACTTTCGTAACACAAAGACTCAAGACGCCTGAGGTCCCCCCCAAACGTTGGACAGCCAACCAGCAAGTTAAGGGAATCAAAGGGTTGAAGTCAAACCCACACGGCGGTCCGATGGATGGTTTCATGCCCCAACGCAAACATCTCCATCGTCATGAGAGCAAACACAAACAAAGCAGGCCCCACAACCAAGCGTTGTGACCGTAGAACAAAACGACGGTCACTGCAGAGCCAACCAAGAGGGTGTATTGGACAAGAAAGTGAAGCATGGATCGTCTATTGCTTCGCTTCATCAACGATTGGATAGCTTCGTTGAAGAGTTTTTCACTTTCATAGAATCGGTCGTCCACAACAAGTCTCCATGTATTCATTGGCTGCATATAGGAAAAAAACTTAACCTGCTCCAGGTTTATCCCAGGAGCAAGGTTTTTTTTGCCTTTAGGAAACAACTTCTTGAAATGGGGAAAGAGGTAAGGAGCGTATCTACTCGGTGAATCAAACGTTGAGGGGATCCTATTAAACAAACCGCACCCAGCTTGTCGGATGAGCTTGTTTGTAACTACGATACCAACGACACAATGGATACAACAAAAGCAAAACAGTACCAGCCACCAAGAACGTTGAGAGAACGCCCGGAGGAAGGAGAGAACCTACCAGTTTCTTAAGGCCGAACAAGAGCGCAAAGTGAAGGACGTAAAAGAACAAGGCTGTTTGTCCCCACACCAACAGAGGGCCGTTTGTCCTAGCCTCCCCCCTCTCCTGCCGCCACAAACAACCAAACAAAAGAATCGCCAGCAGACCCAACTCCAGGCTCAAAAAGCTAAGACTGGGAGGATACTTGTTCACATGAAGCCACTGCGCCAGCGAATGGTCCAAGCGGAACAAGGAGAAGTTGCCGTAGCCATTCCAACCGCGAACCACAGCAAAAACCAACAGAAGCAGGAGGCCAAACCCAAGCAGTCTCCATTTGATTTGCCTCAGGCCCGACTGACTCCAGCGGGGCAACACCAACCCCAAGCACCAACCCAAAAGCATCGCTGGCAGCCAATGCAACGTAGGGTACAACACAAACAGCCACGGCCCCTTGTAAAAACCAAAAAGAGGGGCAAGAAAGGCCGGGCAATGTCCTTGCGTCGGATCCCAGAACAATGACGTGATGAGCTCCCCCAAGACCATCCAACCCAAGGCCAACCCGATCAACGCATGCAGCGGAAGACGTCGGAGGGGAATCATAAGCAACAAGCAACTGCCAATCGCAAACAACACCTGTAAAAACGGGACTTGTGCAAAGGAGGACAAATAAGTCAGATCGATGCCGATGAGAATCAGACCTCGAATCATGAGGTGACGATCAATCAGTCCAACAGGCTCCCCTCTTGCCTCCCGTCGCGCTACACTCAGAGCAATGCCCGCTCCAGCCAGAAACAGAAACGATGGCGCACAAAGATGCGTGACCCAGCGAAGCATGAACTGCCCCAAAGGAAGGGCAGTGTTCTTGTAAAATACAACAGAGTCACTGCTCACTCGGCCGGGATTGAAAAATACGGAGGCGTGGTCAAGAGCCATCAGCACCATAACCCAGCCGCGCGCCCAATCCAGAGCGACCCACCGGGAAGAAGATGTAGGGTTTGTTGTCATGAATGTTCGCTGTGCCGGGGAAAGAGAGTGGGAACAAGGGATAGAGAAGTCCACCGAGTGGCGTTCAACTTCGTTGATGGAACAAGATGCTAGCACCGCCTAAGCATGTCGTCAATGTCCTGTTTCTGCTCACAATCACAAAGACATTCAGCCCCTCAAAACATAGCCCGGCGATGGCTCTCCCCAACAGGATGTGGCGCGAAGAGACACCTGGGACAGGAAGAGCCTCAACACGCAAGAAAAGAGAGCTACAAGTGTTCCTTACGGTTTCGTTTTGGAGGCATTGCGATACCGAGCGAGAGTGGCGCGAAACCACCGGGCATCGTAGGCATACAGGAGCTTACGAAGGCCCCGCCAGAGCTCGGGAGCGGTGTGGTCGACGTGACGTCGTAACCAGAAGCCAAAAGCATTGGCGGGCTGCAAATGAGCGTTCGGCACAACATACGATGTGAGCTTGCCGTGGAAGCGAGAAGGGAGATACTTGAGCGCGCTCGTCTTTTTCACAGTGTTCAAGTAGCGGGTGACCTCTTTCTGCACAGAGAAAGAACGCTGCAGCGTAAGATAACTCTCGGCCAGGAGACGCGCCAAGCGTCGAAACACCTGCCTGTACACGATCTGATAATTGGCCAGGCTTGCGATGTAGATCCGGCGTGAGGGGAGCAGGTTGTTCACTGCCCAACGTACAAACTTAGGGTTGTAGAGGGAAAAGGCACCGCGAGGATTCTGCTGGGAGGAGCGCAGCACCACCCGTAGCCCAGAGAGCGCTTCGATCGCATCCACGCTAAAGAACGAAGAGGAAAAGGTACGTAGAAAGGTCTTCCGTTGTCGTCCCGCAAGCCCTTGACGCTGAGCAAGCAGCTTCGCGAATGTGCCATTCAAATCGCCATAAAACGCCAGCCCTCTCCAGGCTTCCTTAAAGACACCATACTTAGCTCCCCAAAGAGATAGCTTCCAACGACGGGTCGGTGAAGCAAAGAGCATGCTACGTGTTGCACTGTTCAACCCCTTAAACCAAGTGGTCGTGAGAAAACGTTGTTCCTCAGGAGAGACCGTCGTTCGTAGCGCGAAAGCTCGGGCTGAACCCAGCCGTTGGACGGTGCCTTCGACCAGCGTTCGCATCTCCTGAACAGAGATACCCGCAAGCACCTGACGGTGAACAAAACGCAACACCCACCCCAGCCCTTGGTAACATGTGGATTGCCCTGGACTCTGCAAGCACTTGTTGCACACATAACAAGAAGCCGAGGGAGCCTCTTTGCCTGGAACACCCCACGCCAGATTCTTTTTCAGAGGGTTGCAGGTGCGCTTGCACATCATCAGAACCGCTCCTTCTTGGCTCACACCTGTACCGGACGTCATCTTTTGGTAGCGGACCAGCGCTTTGTGAACCCTGGACAGGAAACGAAGGGTCTCAGGGGTATGACCACACCGAATCACATAGTGGGCCAAAGCAACGGACGCTTTCTGGCGCGAAGCTTTGCTCTTGCGCAGCACCTGGGCCAGAGTCTTAAGCTCACGGACCAGACCCATTAATTTTGTGCCAGAGAAGCCAAAGTACATCACACTCCGCATCAGGCTGGGTGTTTGTGTATGGAGTCGCAGCACCTCTGTAACCAGGGCTCCTGTTGAATCAATCGTCGCCAACGACGATGACAGAGAATGACACGTCTTTAAAGTCAGAACTGGGCCAGAAGTCGAACGGCTTGCGGGATTGGCATGAACCCACGACGACCACACCAAGAGTGTAGCAACAACCAACAGACTCAAACGACAACTCCATCGAAACAAGGACATACAAAACCCTCCTTTTGGCATTGAGAAATCCAGAATCGGAAGCGGGTGTTCCGGCGCAATCGACGCGCATCAGCCCCACTCATTCACTGGGGGCACCCTACCAAGATGGACACCACCAGGGCAAGAACATCGCACAGCCGGAACAAAAGAGGACTCTATGTTCACAACCATCACTGCCATGGAACAGGATGTGAGACCAAGCTCTACAGCAACGCCAGAACAAAACAATGCAGGAAGTTTCTGCGCTGTCCATTGCGACCTGCCAAAGCAACGCAGACTGCCACAAACAAGGCTGCTCGGGCCGCTTCTACTGCGACGTAGCAGACACCAAGACCTGCGTAACCCAAAGCAACCGCTGTGTGGTGGTCTGTGCAACAGACGCTAGCTGCTCCCAGTTTTTCACCACGAAAAAGAAGTGCGTCAATGGAAGCTATCAGTGATGACGAGAGTCTGTTTCCTGACTTTCACGGAGCGTAGTTTGTCGGAAGAGAGAAACGCTCCATCGTAGCAGGCAGCATGCTTGTATGGACAAGGTATCCGTTCAACGAAGACGCCCATGCGTGTAAGTGCTTTGACAGAAGCATCAAAGGTGGTAATGTTCCGCTTCCGTATTCCATGCGCCTAAAAAGCGGACAAACCACCTCAAGGCCTGTACGAGAAGTCCATGACAAAGAAGAACGAGGGTATTGAAGCTCTTCCCAAGAGACTACGAGATCGAGTCGAACACCACATACGAGTCGCTCGGGTTGGCTCCTTGGTGACCATGATTCTCACAGCCCTCATCACAGTCGGCATGTTTCTTTTGTTCCGCAAGAGATTGTCTCTTCCCATTGCCCTGATGTTGGGCGGATTTTGCGGTGCGCCCCTCCTGCTCGCGACCGTCATCTACCTTCGTCATTGGAACAAAGACAAAAGCCCCATTGTCCGAGCTATTTTGCATGGGCACCAACTCAAACGAGCCTACCCCGAGATGATGCGCGCAGAAGCCTTGGGCGTTGGGTTTGGACCTCGCTCCTATCTCATCGTCTTTGAACGCAAAGGCCTACTCCCAGACCTTAAGTTGCTCGTTCTGGAGAAAGACTACAACAAAGTCATGAACCAGTTAAGGCCATACCTTGGGGACAAGTTGAGCACCACACTCTAGAAACCCCACTACTTTCGCCCAGCCCCCCTCAAGAATGCTGATGTGGCTGAAAGCCTGAAAACGAAAGCCAAAGTGTATTTGAACATGGCTCCAAATGTGATACGTTTCAGAGTCATTCTTTCTGAAGAACCTTGTTCGTCGTACACATCGCTTCTGCTGTGGTCTTTTCTTGCAATGGTTTTAGGATGTTATCTTTAACTTCTGCCGATTTCTTTGGTAGGGTGCCTTTAAAGAGTATTCGGGAGACTCCCTCCCAGGAAGTGTTACTGGTATGAGCATCCGTCTGTGGGCTGAACAGATTGATGTGGAATCTTTGGTAGGTCAGTGTGCACGTCGCACGGGCCTTTCAGATGACGCATTTCAAGACGCGTTTTACGAGGTCTTGCTCAAGATGTTAGCCAAAGAATCCCAATTTTATGGACAGTTTGAGAACCGACACGCGTTTGAAGGTTATCTCCGGCTCTCCATCACCCGACGTGTGATTCGCTTGCATCAGCAAAAGACACAGCGTGAACGTCGGGAGCTTACTGAACCGCAGACTGTTGTCGAAACTCCTGAAGAGCTCATGCTTTTGGAATTGGAGAAACATTCGATGGCTGAATTGGTAGACAATGTCATGTCTCAATACGCCGCTCCTCGTGGTGTAGCGAAGGACATTCGTACGTTGGTGAAGCTGCTACTCTCTTCAGACCAGTTTGTCTCTGTGCGGCAAACGGGAAAAGACAAAGGGAAGTTTGTGTTTCAAGTGGAGGCTTTGTCTCAGGCGTTGGGATGGACCCGATACCAAGTGAGAGAACGCCTTAAGCTATTGCAACAAGCCTTTGTGCGAGAGTCGAAGTCTTAAGGTCTCTGGCTCCCTCATCATAAGAAGAGCACAAAACATGAGTCAAAACGAGAACAAATCCCAACACGAAGATCGCCTCCAACAGCTGTTGCAAGCATCACCAGAGCAGCTCACGCAGTGGGACGATGGAGAAGACTGGCTCCCTGACCCCAAGGTGTGCCAGCGAGAAAACAACCTTGTTCAGGCGCTATGGAACGATCCAACGCTCGCACAAGAAGAGCCATCGCAAACTACGGATCCAGCAGGCTGGTTGGCTTGGTTAAGACCGATGGTGATGGGCCCTCTTTTGGCGGGCGTTGCTGTGCTGGCCGTGCTTTGGGTCGCGCCTTGGCAAGAGACCTTCTCACCCAAAAATGTCTTGATTGGGAAAGGAACTCCACAAGCCTCCAAACACAAAACCGTCGCACTGCATCTGGGGCTTTGGAAGGGAAAGAAAACCAAGCCCCAACGTTTGGCCCATCGAGACATGGTTTCTTCCCGTGATAGCATCTTGTTTGGGTTCTCTCTGCGCAAAACAGCGGGCTATCTGTACCTTCTGTTGCAACAAAACAATCGAACTCCAGATTTGATTTTTCCGATGCCCAAGACGGAAGCCCCCAAATGGAAAATAGGGTTCTCCTTGTTGCGTACAGGCAAGCAATTGAGCACCTACCAACTTGCAGAGCACAGCGGGCGGGTTCAATTTGTGTTGGTCAAAACAGCCAACAAGTTAACACCCAAACAGCAAAAGGCTTTGACCCAAAAGACGAAGGTACTGCAGCATCTTCAAACATTGCAGCACAAATGGAGAGGCAGCAATAGGATGGACTTTGATAGCGTGATGCTCCACGTGAAGGTCAAGCCGTAATGATGCGGTGTCTTGTTGTTTGCCTTGTTGGGTTGTGGTCTGTCCATACTGCGAATGCAGGCTGGAAGCAGGTTCCTGTTTCCAACAAGAAGCAGGTCCGTGATGTGTTACGGGAGGGCCTCAAACCAAAGAAGATAGCTCTCTTGTTGGGGATCAATCGGTCACTGCAAAGCCAGGACTGGGTGCCGTTGCGGTACGCTCATCGGGACGCCAAGCAAATGGCTCGTGCGCTACGTCGTCAAGCTCAGTTTGATACCATTCTTCTGCACACCTCACCCAAGCGCACATCCAAGGAAGCGATCCTCTCCACGTTGAAGCGGCTGTCCAGGCTCATCAAGCACGAAGAAGATATGGTGTTTGTGTATGTGTCCGCGCACGGGACGATCAGCCGAGGCTTGGAGCGATACATTGTAACTTCCGACACGACACGGAACGTCTCGCAAACAGGCTTGGCGGTGAAGAAGCTTCGAAAGCTCCTACAAAAGCTAAAGTCACGCCGGATCTGTTTGGTACTCGCAACATGCTATACCGGAAATGTGCGCTCCAAAGCGGTCAAGGTGCCTGGCTCCAAAGGGGCGAAACGTCCAGCACGTCCGATGAAAGTGGACCGAGCAATTCAAATACTTAGCGCTGCGAGTTACGCCCAAGCAGCGTTTGAATCCACCAAACTCAAAGCAGATGTATACACCCACTTTTTTTTGGCTTGCATGCGGAGTCTTAAGAGCAAGACTGTGATTAAGATCCACCTCTGCGCAACCACACAAACCACACCCTATGTGCGCAAATGGAACGGTGAAGTGCAGGTCCCCAAGGTCTACTCAGAGCTTGGAGCCAACCGCGACTTTTCTCTATCATCGGGGCTCAGTCGTGAGATGATGGGGTACTTTCACTCTGTCATTTCACGCAAAGGAAGCTTGCTGTTTCGGATCTTTCGATTGGGAAAGAAAAGCAACGAAACGGAAGTGTCGCGGGTTTCTGCCGATGAGTACACTGCTCTACCTCCCGGACGATACAAGATCCGTGTCCAGGACAGAAAAGGTCGGACAGTCCGTGAAGAAGAGGTTGTGATACGCGCCAATGTTGTAAGCCAGTTCTTCTCGGATTGGACATTGCAGATCCAGGGAGGGGTTTGGAGCAACGGTGGTGTGCTACAGCGCAGTAGCGAAGCGTGGGGCGGTGGGATGTTTGGTGTCAGGCACCCCTTCTTTGGGGTCTTTTTTGGGGTCTGGGGCTCTTCTCTTGCTTTTGACAACCAACCTTTCACACAAGCTATTTTCGAAGTTCGCTTGGAAGGAGGTTATCGTCATCGTTGGAGTCACCTAGAGCTGTTTGCTGGAGGGTTTGCTTCTCTAGCTTTGGTCCTGCAAGACGCCAACCAGGATGTCAATCTGGGTTCATGGTTTCAAGCCGGCGCGACGGTCTCTAGCGCGCTGTGGTTTCACGAACGCTGGGCTTTGGTTGTGTCAGCGGATGTTGGCTTCGTTCCCATTGCACAAAACCCTCGTCAATGGGGCATCACGTGGGCAGCAGGTGGCCGCCTTGGTCTATGTTATCGTTTGGGAGGGTAACGATGCGTTGGGGCCTGATTCTTACATGTTGGCTCGGTCTATGGATGATTGGACATGGGTGCCTCCGTGGTCGCGATTGTAGGGCCAATGATGATTGTCTGGTGGATCAACTGTGCCGGCAAGGCTACTGCTTGGACCGAGTCTCTCTCCTTCCAGCAGGGGCTTTTTGTCAGGACACCTTTGATTGTCTGAGTGGCGTGTGCGCACAAGGCACCTGTGCCTCTCTTTTTGAGCCTTCCGCTGAACGCGATACGATCGATGCATCCGATCCGTTTGTCCCTGAGCACGATGGAGGAGTAGCACAAGAGTCGTTCAAGGAAGCGACACCAGAGGCTCCTAACGCTTGCAACCAACCTGGATGCGAACGTTGGACGATGACAGGTGGAGGACTCTCCACAGACACCATCAACGCGATAGACGTGGATGCTGAGGGCAACATCTACATCACGGGGCAAATGGCTGGTAGCATAAAGTTTGGCGCCACGTTGGTGGAAGCCTGGGCGCAAAAAGATGCCTATGTTGCGAAGTTTGATGCGAATGGAAACGTGGTCTGGGCCAGCCGCTTTGGTGGCTCTTTGGATGACAAGGGAAGCGCGATTGTGGTCGACTCTCGTGGTTATGTCACCATCGCAGGGGAGTTCCGTGGAACCATTGGCACAAAGCCCAAGAACCTGGTGTCACATGACAACGAGCAAGAAGACATCTTCGTCGCTCACTTCTCTCCCAAAGGAGAGTTAGTCTGGGCTCATGCCATCACGGGTCCTGGGGCAGATGGAAGTCGAGCCCTTGCTGTCGACAACCAGAACAACATGTATCTGGTAGGCGCTTTCTACTACTCGTCGTCCTTCCAGGGAACAGTCCTTCAGGCTGACCATGACTACAGCGCATTTGTAACCAAGATCTCACCGGAAGGGAGCTTTCAATGGACACGTCAATCAAAGGGCATCGGATTTGAAATCGCCGAAAGTGTCACGGTCAATGCCAAGAACAACATAACGATCGCTGGAAAGTTTTTGGGGGGTGCCACGTTTGGAACCCTGTCCCTTCAATCCAAAGCCAACGACATATTTGTAGCGCAGCTGGACTCGGAAGGAGCATGGCTTTGGGCGAAAGGGTACGGTGGCCCTGGCGACGAAGCACTGTTCAAGATTGTATCCAATGACACGGGGGAGTTGTGGGGGGCGGCGAATTGCTCCCACAACTCTGTTCTGGGTTCCACTACGCTAAATCTGCCAACAGGTTTGTATGCATGCGTTGTAAAAATGGACAGTCAGGGAAACGTGGCGTGGGTAAAGCACACCAAAGAGCCCACTCTAGCCGGCTCTCTCTCTCTTGCTGTTGATACAAAAGGGACGGTATTTTTTGGAGGGTATAACTCTGGAAAAGGCCCCCTGTTGTTCGGGGAGCATTCACTCCCAGCAAGCCAGGGAGCGACCGATGGTTTCGTTGCCGCTCTTTCGGCTGAAGGGTCTTGGCTTTGGGCCCATGGTCTGACCGGTCCTCACAGCGATGCTGTGACAGCGTTGCATCTGAGCAAGGACAACGACCTGGTGGTTGCAGGCTTTTACTCGGACCAGGCGACCTTTCAATGGTTTGCTGGTAAGCAAGCGTCCAAACCGTTCCCAAGCCTGGGTGATTCCGATGTGTTCCTCACCACATTGCAACATTCCTCACAAGGACGATAACGCGCCCTCCCCGTCAGTTCCGTAGAACACTGTGCAGCCATCTACCTTTCTCCTTTCTATTCAAGACACTTACAACTTTCTTTTTTCTTTTTTGGGGTACTTTTCCTTTCTTTGATGAACAGTCAAGAAACACAAGAAGTTCTTCAGGCCTTAGCCATGAATGCTTCAACCAACCCATCAGAAGGAGAAAGCAGATGAAGCCATTTTTCATTCGCAACGTGTTGTTCTCGGGTATTGTAGGAGTCCTGGCCCTGTGGGGTATGAGTTCATCCGCCTTTGCACAGTCTTATGAGATTAAGATTCTTAATGACACCTATTGTTCCGGTGGGAAAATTCTCAAGAACCTCAGACCTGGCCCACAAAGCACCTGCCAAAGCACCTGCATGAGTTTGCCCACGTGCAAACACTACCAGTACATAAGCAAGCTTCGCACGTGCTCCATCTATTCGACAGAACCAACGAGAACCATCACAATGAAACCCAGCGCTAGCCTAGGCACTTCCATTTGTGGCAAGAAGGTGTTGACCACAGCGAAGTACTTCAAGCGATACACAGACAGAATCATTACCAAAGGGGCCTTTATTTTTCAGACGAAGGTAAGCAATCTGGCTGCATGTGAAAAAGGCTGCAAGGACAACCCCGCCTGCACCCATTACCAAGTTGTGGCAGAGGGTAATGGATTTTGCTATCACCGCGATGGTGGATATGGGGCAACAGCTCCAACCGGAATGAGGGGCTCGATTGTTGGTGAAAAACTTGGGCTGACGCCTCCCAAGCCCGTTGTATTGCCTAAGATTGACCCCTCTAAGGTTCGCTTCATCGTCTCGTCTGGATACAACTGGGTGGCAGGGGTACGAAAAAGGTACAAAGTCAAGCTGACCCAGACCGAATGCCAAAATGGCTGCGCGGTGGATCGTACCTGCACCAACTTCCTTTACTACGTAAAATACTCCGCATGTTTCCATTACACCGTGAGCCCCACAAGCATGGTAAAAACTCCTGAAATCAACGTCGGAACGAAACAACGCTAACCGAACGCTCCACCCGTCCCCTCTCCTGCCTCCTTTCACTCGACTCCTTTCAGACCTCGCTATTGCCGTTTTCGTCGGTGCCTCCGTCGCCCCTTCCGCTTCCTCCGTTTCTTTCGTAGCCGACTTTTGCGCCGTCTGTTTCGACGCGTCCTCCGTTTGCGTCGAAATCTCCGCCGCCTTCTTTTTCGTTGACGAAGACGCTTGTTCCTCCGAGTATTTCTTCGTTTTCGTCGACGACGTAGCCTCCTTCGACGCCTGAGCCTCCGCCGTCTGTATCGTCGTCGTTTGTACAGTCGCTTGCTCTCCAGGAACGTTCGGATGTCTTGCGAGAGACTTCTCATCATCGAAGGCAGAGCGGTAAGAAAGACGAGAGGGGTGGGAGGAGAATTGACATCCACAGTCATTTCTCGCCACTGTCGAATCGCGTTGCCAGGAAACGTTGTCCACATGCTTTTGAGGAGCAGATTTGTCCCAGCTGCTGTTTGCGACACCTTTAAGCGAAATCGAATCCCGAAACCCTGGACTTTCCGCCGCCTCAAAGCACGCCGTGAAGGTAGGCGGCAACGATACCAAAGAGCAGAGACTTCTTTGTTCTTACGAATGATCTGGTGCAGTTTTTTTGCAAAGGAGTGGAACAGATAGTCTGACAACGGCCCCTTTACATGGACCGTCTCCACGTTGAGATAAAACGCTTTGTTGCGCAAACGACGCGGGCATAACAAGCGCAACGCCTTTCTAGCCCGGTAGCGTAGGAAGCGAGACCTGGAGAACCGATAACGTCGTATCGATGGGATGGTCCAATGGGCTTGCAAGATGCCCAAGGCCCACAAGGCATTGCCCCGAATGATTCGTTTCGTTTTGCGTTGATGACAAAGCCACAACAACGCCTGGATGGTAGAAAGCGAGGGCATGGTTTTGAGTTGGGCAAACAGACGTCGTCTCTTTTTCCGATTCGGCCTCGCCCCCATGGTTCGCAATAGCTTTTGAACAGCCTTGACGGAATAGGTTGGAGAAGCTCTCTCGATAGCCCAGACCTCCGAGACAGCACCACTCCCTATGGAAAGTAGAACACAACAGAAAAGTCCAAAAAGCCCAATCACCGTTCTACGCAACGTTACCCCACCTCAGGAACGAGAGTTCATTCCAAGAGCACACCGAAAAGTTGAACCAAACCATTGGCCAGAAGCGCGCATCTGTCAATAGGACAAAGATTTCTTCCATGTGATGCCACACCGTTGGGGCAGATGGTTTTTTGTCCGAGGGTCTCTTGCGGACATGTGTTGCACAAACCACAGAAGGTCCATGAACCTCCGGTGCAGGTCTGTTCCGCGGATTTGCATACGCCCAAACCTGCGCTGGGACCGCACTCTCGCTTGACTCGCACCAGACCATAGCTGGCTTTCTCATGTTGGATGTATGTGAGGTTTGTGGTTCCTCCTGGAGGTCCAAAAACCTAATGAGCCACCTCATCAATGCATCCAGCCAGAGAATCTCCTGGTTTGGCATACGGCTTGACGGTGAGAACTGCCCACCCCACCGTTCGTTTGGACGGATCCGGCCTGCTCTGCCCGTCGTCTGCGTTACAAGAGATCTGGAAATCAGACCGGTACAGGTTGGTGCTATCTGGATTGGTCCAGGTTCCAGTGATGTTACACACAGAGCGACGATAGTTCGATCCGTAGTTATCGGGGTGAAAGTAGCCATCTTGGGCGGCTGCGTTGGTGGTCGCATCAAACACCGCACATTGGAACAGGCTGGGAGTTGCCCGTTTGACTTGGTCCATCCAACACAGCGAGAGCCCTTTCCGTTTGGTGCCGGGCTGTTTTGGGGTCATCACACTGTTGGTTGTCGCGTAGACCACAGGAGCGCCAGTAATCGGGCTGAAAACCAGCTGGATCTTCTGGAAGCTTCAGCCCCAACTTGCTGGGGTGACTGTCTGCGCCACCCTGCCGAACTCTCTCATTAAGCACCCAGACGTTGAGCCGTTTGCCCTGCTCATCAATGTAAGCCTACTGGTAGTATCCGAAGTGTAGCTCTACGAAGTAGCCTAGCTTAATCAAAGGAGTGAACTCGGTGGTGGGAGTGGGCTTGCTGTCAGGCTTTTCGTTGGCATCGTCCACTTGGTTATCGTTCAGGTCGAGGCCCGCAATGCAGGCCTTGGTCAGAGTGTTAATCTCTTCAGGCTTAAACCTCCGGCCTTCCACACAGTTGCCTTTGTAACAGAGCTGCTTTTGGGTAGGGTCACACTCGGAGTCTTGGGTGTATGCGCTCCCCGGAGTGACCGGAAGCGCTACCTAATTGAGCGTGTAGATTGGCAGCTCTGTGACTTTGCCCAGGCCGTCGTTCTTGTCAGTCTCCACCAAAGATACGGGCGAGTTGAATCGCTGGACAAACTCCTTTTTGCCGGGAACTTCCATGTGCTTCTGACCGTCCTGGATGTACACCTACTTAATCCCCTCTGGGTATTGTGTGGTGACGTCAAACGCAGCCCAAGTAAATGTTTTGTTGCAGTCTCCTTCACTTATCGATCCAGTGCTAGCATTGTAGGCGCGGATGTTTCCTCTCGTCACCACACAAGTCGAAGAGTCAGGTGGATAGGTCATGGTCACGAGTTCGGTGCCTGGGCTATACGCCGCCACGCGATTGTTGACGATGATCTGGTAATCAATCAGATGAACGTCCCTGCTGGCCCAAGGCATGGCTTGGTTGTGACAAGTACAAACGGGATACTCCGTGCTGTCTTTTCCATCACAGTTGTAATCGTACCCTCCACAGACTTTGCGAGGCGTTGTAAAGTAGCTCGTATGGCCCAGATCGCCGAACGTACCCTTTTGAAGCTTCCATAATCGTCTTCATCACGGGTGGGGTGTTGTTGTCGCCGTAGCCATCCTTGTCTGTGTCTTTGTACCAGGCTTTGAGATAGCGACCGCACTTGCCGTTTTCGCAGCTCTCGTTGCTCTTGCAGGCTGCGCCACACGCGCCGCAATTCTTGGAGTCGTTTTGCAGATTCAGGCAGCGGTCGTTGCAGTTGACTCGGCCCACGCTGCATTGGCAAACTCCATTCTTACAAAAGCTACAATCGGTTCCGCACTTGCCACAGTTTTTGGGATCGATTTGCAAGTCGGTGCAGCCTTCAAAGCAGGCCGTCAGATTGCCAGAACAATACGATGTACACGCTCCTGCTTTGCAATAGCTGTCAGAAGGACAGGAAGTCCCGCATGTGCCACATTTTTGGGAGTCCGTTTGGAGATCCACACAGGTCGCGCCGCAAGCGGTTTTTCCTGAAGGACAAAGCGGAACGCACTTTCGGTCTGTGCATCGTTGGGCAAACAAGCAAGCTTTGTAACATGCTCCACAATGGGAGCTGTTGCTCTTAAGAATGACGCATTGGTTGCCACACTGAAACTCTTCAGGCTTGCACTGCTGGACAACACAAACTCCCGCCACACAGGTCTGGCTGCTCTGGCACGTCATTCCGCAGGTGCCGCAGTTCTTGGAGTCGGCGTTCAGATCGACGCAAGTACCGTTGCAGTCGGCCTTTCCATCCGTACAGTTTTTGACAACCACGCACTTGCTGTTGATGCAGGTTTCGTCTGTTTTGCAGGCTGTACCGCAGGCTCCACAGTGATTGGGATCGGCGGTGAGAATGACGCAGGAGCCGTTGCACATGGTCTCGCCCTGGGCGCATGTACACACTCCAGCAATACAAGTCTGTCCATTGGGACAAGTTGGAGTGCACGCCAGCGCCGCAGAGGGAGACACTCTACTTTAATGAAGGAACTCGGCAAGAAAAAGTTATGCGCTGGGACGGACCTGGAACTGCATCCACTTCGTTGAGAGAATCTCGCTGTGACACTGTCACAGCAAGAAATTCACGCTTTGCTTTGATACACTCCATGTTCCGTCTCACCTTTGCAGCCTGCTTATGTTTCCAAACCTCAGAGAAAGCTTCACCATGAAAAAAGCTTCACCCTTCCCAAAAACAACCCACTCAACCCGCACCCAAAGTACATGGTGCTACCAAGGAAGACTCTTCAGAAAATCTTTGGGTTGTAGACAAAACGGCGCATGAATAGACCTCAAACCGATGAATTTTTCTTCGGGTCCTACAACCTTATTGCCTTGCAGAGTAAGGAAGGAAGCAGAGGAAGAGCTGTCACCAACGAAGCTCAGTCGGCCAAGTATTTTTTTTGAAGATACACCCGCTTCGCTCGCAAGGAGGGTCGAACGACGCACTACCGATTGCACGGCGAGAGGATGGCGAGCCTGACGAGCCAGGAGGAAGATCTCTTCACCAACAGCCTGCAACCGCACTTCCCGATGGACTCCAGGTAGCCTGTCGCCAAGAATACAAAGGAGAAACGCAACAGCTGCGCCCGAAACAATCACATTCTCCAGCATGGTGCTGATTGAGACATTGATGTGCGGCTTGGAGCAGTTTTTTCAGCTCTCTCGCACAATCGGAAACTGAACCCACGGGCCAGCCAAACCAGCAAAAGGAACTTGGGTGAGCTCAACATCCGCGGGATACAACGAACTCTTACCGCAGATTGCAACAGGCAACCGACCCACCTTCCGGCTTATGAAGTTCTCCCACGTTGAATGTGCGATACGTACTGCATGTCTGCATCGTCGGCGTCCAAATTCGCAAAGTTATCCGAGTCAAGCAGATCAACGCTCAAACCTGAATGCTCCCTTCTCACCAAAGTCATTCGGGAGATCAAAGAACTTCTAGAAGGTTAAGAAGCAACGCAAACCACCCCGCTTGCCCACAACATTCACGAATCCCCCACAAGGCTTTGGAAGTATTCGGTGGGAGATGCACCAATGATGTGTTTGAAGTCACGAATGAAATGAGATTGGTCGTAGTATCCAAGCTCCATCGCAAGCGCCGCATAGTTAAGGGGCTGGTCATCTTCCAAGCGTGCCAAAGCCTCTTGCAAGCGATGCATCCGCAACACCCACTTCGGGCTTGCCCCAATGTACTCATAAAACAGACGTTGAAGCTGTCGTTTGGAATGGCCCGACCACTCCACAAGCTCCTCCACACGAGTGACCTCTGGCTGTGTTCGAATGTACTCCATCACCTCCTGAACGCTGAAGACGTTTGGATCTGGAGGAGGGAGCCGCTGCAACAAGAATTGCTCCACAAGCTTCACCATGGCATCAACATCATCGCCCGGTACGTCCATCACTTGTGACTCCAGCGGTTGATGCGCCACTCCAAACGCCTCTTGGTAGGTAAGAGTCTTGTTGGTCAATGGAGTTACTGGTTCTCCATAAAACGGTGCAAACCCGCCTGGTTTAAACTTGACGCCAAAGATACGCCCCTGCCCTTCCAAAACACGCTCAAATCGTCCCTTCACCAAACCGACAATCCGAGACTTGTTGCGCTCCAGAATCATGTGAATGCTAGGATCTGGAATGTTCTCCTGTTTGTGGGGTTCGGCCCCTCGTAAATCCCATTGCACAATCCAAAATACTTCAACCAACGGCTGCAGCTCTGGCGCAGGAACACAACGAACCAGATGATAGTGCTCTTCGCTCTTTTCTCGGCGTAACACACCCCGAGGAGGAGCTGTGACAACCTTGTTTTGATGCACGACTGTGATCTCCTGTCGCGTTTTTACAATCCAACGGATGGACGGCAGTGTATCCTGTTCAGGCGTTTAGCAAAAGAACCTACCAACAAACAGGACAACAGAGATGACACAAGAAGTCACAGGTATCTTCAACACAACGTCATGGGAAGAAAAAACGTACAGGGAGATCGACGGAGAAAAGAAGCTCACGAAGGTGGAGATGGTTCAGCAGTGTACAGGCGAACTGACAGGAGAAAGCTCCATCGAATATTTGATGTTTTACCCTGACAAAGACACCTCCCGTTACCTTGGGTTGGAGCACTTTCAAGGCAAGCTAGGAGAGCGAGAGGGAAGCTTTGTTGTGGAATACACAGGAGTGTACCAAAACGGCATCGTACACCAAGAAGGAACCATCGTTGAAGGTTCTGGCACCGGCGGATTTGAAGGAGTAACCGGTGAGGTCAAAGCAACCATAGATGGCCACAACGATTACCCCATAACCTACACCTTTCACTTTCCTCAATAGCCTTCAGCCTCGCATCTTCTCTCCCAAAAACCTGGAGTCTGATTCTGAGGATGGTGATGACAAGGCAAATGTACAAGGAACGATTGGTCAGTCAACTATCGGATGTTACGGATTGTACTGAAAGACACCTCGTAAATCTTCGGTGGCGCAGATGTAGGTTCATTCCCCAGTCACTTTGCCCTTTGACTTTGTTGCCACGCCAGCGAAGAACCCGAAACTGACAGACAATACCCGGTTCAAGCTTGGCATTGGACCAAGTGTAGCTCACAGTCGCAGCCAGTCGCACGCGGCAGATCTTTGTTCCCATGGACAAGAACTCCAAACGCATCGTAGATACGAATGACATCGCCATCTTCTGAAGAATCATCGCTCCATGTAAGCTTCGGAGATATCGACTGAATATCTTATCGGAGCCAGGAGAGGTAACTTTCAAAGCTCCTGTAATATTAAAGCTGGTACTGAGGTCTACGTTGGAGCCCTTCACTTCGAAACCCCTTTAGAGCCAGTTGTCCCTTCGGGAGATTAAACAACGTAAAATTCCCATTGATATCACGAAGCGTCGTTGAAATAGCTTTGTTGTTTTGTTCTGCAACGATGAGAACTCCGCCCCCTGCTTCATTCTGAATAGAAGAGGCATTGACGTTGCCAAAGATGACAGCTCGATTGGCTGACTCTTTGAGCACCAGCAAGGCCACTTCTCTGGCAAGACTTTGAATCTCCCAGGCCGTTTCAAATTTCTTCGCAGTTCCAACCTCGATAGGGAGCGACACCCGAGGCGCTGTCGGAAAACTCTGATAACCTGAAGCATCAACACGCAACCGAATCAGCTCTTTTTGTGGATTGCCTTCCGCGTCTCTAGGAACAAACACTGGCAAAGAATAGTTTCCCTTGTTGTCTGTAACAACGACCGTACTCCGTGCAGCACCGTCAGCATCGATCGCAACAACAGTTGCGCCTTGAATCAAGCTCTCATCACCCAGGTCAAAAACACGCCCCGTGATGCGAATGGGAGCAAAACATCCGACCTTTTTCGAACCCACAACAGCTTCGCAGACCTGACCCTCTTCGCATCCTTGCGCTGTTCCCAACACACACGTTGGCTCTTGTTCTTGTCCACCACAAGCAAAAAAGGTCAGGAATAAGAATGTAAGCAAAAAGGGAAGAAACCTTCGTTCTCTCATTGTGTCTCCTTTTGTTCAGTGACGATAGCATCGGTAACTCAAGTCACTGGAGCCATGGATAGCTCGGTTTCCATAGAGCCGCAGACAGTCAGCACCACTCACTCAAGCAGCGCCCTAAAATCAGAGAAACGTTAACATCGTGTGGAGCAGGTGTCTGAAATAGGGTTACAGGCGCAGCCTTAGTGCAACACCCTATGTTTCGGCATGTATCCAAGAGCAAGAACGCTGAAGGTGTAGACAAGGGCAAGCACGGAATTGAGGGTAAGAGGGTTGCATGACAAAGTATCAAACTGGCCTCCTCTACAAGAATGTCCAGTTGGTCTGGGCAGAAGAAAAGTCTCTACCTATGCGATGGGTTGAGCAATGTTGAAACAACAAGCCAAGCTATTCATCGCGCACCGGGACCCTTAGTCTTAAACGGAGTGTTTCCAATAAACTTGAATGCTTCTATCGAAACCCACAACCCTACCTCTCTACACTCTATGTTTTCTCAGGTCTCTTCTTATCCAAGAACCACAGATGCTCAATTCTGGTTTCTACCCTACACCTGTTGTCCAGATTCTTGCACCCCCACTGTTCGGAGACTTGTGCAGTCAGTGCCCAAGACAGAGCTGGATGGATGTGTCAATCGCTAACATACAACAATCGTCTAGTGTTCTTTGTAACGAGCAAATCCTTGTTCCTATAGAGCGTGGTTTCACATCCTCGAAAGAACATCGTGTGACCTACCCTATTGCAACGGCCCCTTCTTGTATCACCTTATCTTTTCCTTCGTTTTTAAGCGACAATCATCATGGCTCCAAGCAACCTCTCCACCCTCGATATGTTCTCGACAAGCAACTTGGTTCTCAGTAGAGTGTTCCTCTGTGGTTGGAGCGCTTCGAGTGCTCTGCCCCGACGTTGGGAAAGATCGAAGAGAACTTCCCTTTCGTCACTTTGCTGTCTTTTTTGCTGGGTAGGAGTGCAGGAATGGTCTTCAGAGTTTGGAGAAACACATTCGGAGTCGTTGGCATTTTAGGCTGGTTCCTTTGCGCAGGAGACCTATTCGCCGCCCCACCAAAGAAACCTCCACAACATCGAAAGTCGTGCAACTGCAAGCCAAGCGCGATGCAGCAAAAGTACAGAAAGCTTTCAACAGAAAAGCTCATTCGGAAGGCTCAATCCAACAATATAAAAACTCAGATTGCCGCGTTGCAGGCGTTACTACTCCAAGGAGCGAAAGCCAAGAAGGCGATGCCCTTGCTATGGAAGCTATCCCGAAGCCAGCCTGTGCAGCTCCGGGTCCAAGCCATATTGACAATAGCCCACGTAGACAAAGAGAATCCTCGTGTTTTTAAGTTACTCCGCTCCCTGCTCTCGGATCAAACAGAGGCGATCCGTATGATGGCGGCTCATGCAATCTCTGTGCTTGGTTCTTCCCGAATGCACCAGATCTTTCCTTTGTTTCTCCGACAATTGCGACAGGAACGCAAAGAACAAGTCCGGTATACGCTGCTTCTGTCTTTGCAAATCATGGACCTAACGACTCTGAAGCCGCGAGAGTTGCAACAGCTTGATAGCTTACTCAAAACAGCGCTTCGTTCCCCCAACAAACTTGTGAAAAAAGCAGCAACTCAACTACGCGAAAGGCTCCAAGAACACCTGCGCAATCGTACAACAACAAGACCTTCTTCCCAAAAGGTAACAAACCATCAACCCACGAGCGCACCGACCTTGAAAGAACCACCTCACGAATTTCCTGTTCCCAAGGGTGCAAGCCGCCCTTACACAAGAATTGTGGTCAAAACATACAAGCCGATGTGGATGGCGTTGCTGCGTGAAGTAGTGCCCAAAGGACAAGCGTTTGATTGGCGAAAAGCATGGAAGCACGCCAAGCAAAACAAGCTGCTAAAGAGAACTCCTGTCACGCTGTATGTAAGGAAACACGGGATGTATACGATTGTGGTGTATGACCCAACAGCCAAAAAAGAGAAGGGAAAGACATCCTCCGATGGGCTGGTGATGCACAAGCTAGACATCTCTCCCAAAGGATGCTGCGGAGAGGTCGTCTTTCCTCTGCAAAAGAAGGAGTTTCAACGTTGGCTGAATCTCTAGAAACAGAGACCTATCTATATGTTCTGCGCATCTCTATCTGTCCACCACCACGTTCCAATCCAATGAATTATAGCTGGATGGGATTGTAATGCTCCGTGCGCACAAAAGGAAGGTTCACATTGGCATCCAGTTCGTCCAAGTTGGGGTAGGTCACTTTGGCAAGTTTGCTGACCAAACCTTTCCCTATCTTCTGTTCATCATGCGTGTTCAGGACATACTCAGGAGACAACAACTCAACGAGCTTCATGGCGTTTGGAAGGCCAGGATTAACTTCACCACCCATCAGCCCTGGAAGCTTAAAGTGTGTGAAGGTCGTAATCAGAAGCTTAATGTTGAGTTCCTTGATCACCTCTAGCTGCTCGGGTTGCAACGTAAAGCCGTGAGAAGCATAAAAGATAGCCTCGCTCCCGACGGCAAACAGGATCGCATGGTAGATAGGATCCACTTTGCGATTGGGAGCCAAGTAAGCGATATTGAGGTCACCCATCTGATACCAAGAGCCTGTCAAACCATCAGGTAACAAAGCTAGCTCATTGGTTTGTTTGCTTTTCAGTCGATGGTAGACTTTGGGCGGTCCAAGAATAGGCTTGGGCTCAAGCTTACCCAAAGTCTTAAGATGGCAGTGATCCTCGTAGCTTTGCGACACCAAAATAGCATCGTATTCAGGCAGGTCTTCGATGGGTATTGGATCTTGGGCGTGATGTTGTTCATTGAACCATCGAAAGCCATCGACCTCTGGTCCAACAAGCCAAGGGTCAATCAGTAGCTTTGCCCCACCCCAATGAAGAGACCAGCTTGTGTCCATATTCAAACGTTGTATTCTCATTGCGCTTGCTTTCCTTCCGCCTTGATGTTGTCTCTTCAGACAAGTCAAAGTGAGCGGTTTTGAGTTTCACCTCCCTGCATATCAGGCCCATGAGAAACAAACACTGAATTGGGATGTATTCCACCGTTGGAGCGTTTCCAAACACTACTCGCTGGATGGCTCCAACCATCTTAAGATAGCCCGGTTTGTTTCTTCTGGTTTTTCCTGCTGGATCCAATGACCGCAATCCAGGGTGGCCACCTCAACGTTGGGTACATACGTTGTAAGAGTTTCAGACTTCGGAATCGTATCACGGTCACCATAAACCATCAGCGCAGGCTGTTGAATGATGGGGTCCACGTTTCCTAACAAGTGCCAGTTGCGGTCAAGGTTCCTGTACCAGTTGATGCTCCCTGTAAAGCCCGACACTTCAAAGGCGGAAGCAAAAACAGCAAGCTCATGATCTGTCATGATGGGTTCGCCAAGTGGCGTTTCTGCTCTGGCAAGATTGATCATCATCATACCCGGCTCAGGGGGTGCAGGGGGCACATTCTTGCGAAAGAGATTGCGTAAGAACTGGTACGTGTTCTTTTCGAGGATTGCGTCCGCGACACCGGGTTGTCGATTGAAGTGGACAAAGTAGTAGTCACTGCCCAGAAACTCTTCCATAAACGCAAGCCAAGGTCGCTCCCCGCGCTCCTGGTAAGGCAAGGCCAAGTTTATCACCTTGTTGACACGGTTGGGATGCAACAAGGTAAGCCCCCAAACCACCATGGCCCCCCAATCATGACCCACAAAGGTCGCATCTTTGTATCCGTAGTGGTCAAGAAGAGCGACAAGATCACCCGACAAGTGCTCGATGTCGTATTCTTCCACGTTGTTTGGACAAGACGAATTCCCGTAGCCCCGCTGATTCGGAACAATGACATGATAGCCAGCCTCAGCAAGAGTAGGCATCTGGTAACGCCAGGAGAAGGCATGTTCAGGCCAACCGTGACACAAGACAATCGGGTTTCCGACGTTTTGCTGACCGGCTTCAAAGACTTCAAGCTCCACTCCATTGACAGCAATTCGCGTGGGCTTGGGAAAATCAGTACAGTGAATCATCTTATTACCTCCGAGATGATCGACGTTTGTTGATACGATGGAGAGTATAAGATCGCGGTGTGACACCTGTATGTCAGGTTTGAGAAACGACGTTCATTGATAGATTTTATGCATCGACTGAACCCTGGCAGCAACAGCTTGACGGACTTTCTCAGGACCCAACACCTCCACATGCTCACCAAAGCTCAATATCAATGAGAGGTACCATTCCTTCTCCGGAAATTGTGCCGTCACAATCAGCTCACCTTGGCTTCCGAACTCAATGGTTTCTCGGTCAAAAATATCTTCCACGCGGGCTCTCACCTGAGGTGAAAACTTTAATGTAACGCTGATAGTTGGGAGTTCTTTCTCTGAAGCCTCCTCCACTTCGTGGTACGACTTGTCCCTCCGCTGAAACACTTCGTCCTCAAGCTGCAAGTCGAGAATGCGCGAGATCCTGAACACCCGAAAGTCTTCTTTAAGTTGGCAATACGCAAACAAGTACCATGTGTAGCCCTTAAAGACCAAAGACATCGGCTCTACAAGCCTTGTGCTTGTCTCGTTGGAATAGCTTCGATAAGCAATTGTCACCAGCCGTGATTGAGCGATTGCACTTCGAATTTGTTTGATCCACTGCTTCTGCTTTGAGGTATAGGCCCAAGGCTCCATACCAACGATGATTTGTTCCATGTGTAGGTCGAGATGATGCGCTTTGTCTTGTGGAATGAGATTCCTCAGTTTTTCGATCGATGCGTCAATCTCTGCGTCCTCAAGCGTTGCGTTAACTCCTTGAAGAGTGGAAAGAATGGAACACAAGCTATCGAGCGTTAGCAGTTGGTGGCTCAGCTTGTAATTCTCCATAATACCGAAACCACCGTTGTTCCCAGGATAGGACAGAATTGGGATTCCAGCCATGTTAATGGATTCGATGTCGCGGTACACAGTTCGAACTGAGACCTCAAACTTTTCGGCAAGCTCTTTTGCCGAGATACGACTCCGGTTAAGCAACATCACAATGATTGTCAGCATACGATCTAGTTTCATAGCAATCTCCTTCACGCCTGTATATCATGTTATGAAGCCTGAGTTGTCTCGGCGCTCCTGTATGTCTCTTCTTCACAAGCATCGTGGGTTTTCCCCCCCGAGAAAGCTCAACACATAAACCAACAACTTCAATACACTACAAGCTCGGGATATCGGTCCGAGATACAAATTGTGCAGAATGTTGAAAAATAAAGTTCGCTTTTGAGAGGGGTGCTTCGTCATACTCACGACGATGAAACGGAAGCTCTGGAAAGCGAGGTGCAAGGCATCATGGATGCCAAGGAGTTACAAAAATTAATGGAGGTGATTTTCAGCCGCTGTCGAAGGTTGCTGGGACAGCATGATCTGGCCTGGGATGCGGTACAAGAAGTGTTTACTCGCTTCTACGAGATCGCACCACAACAGACCATCCAAGATCCTCTGCGATTTTTGTATCGAACAAGCACCAACTACTGCATCGACCTGATGCGTACCAAAGACCGACTCTTGCCGTTGGAACACACCATCGTCGAAGAATGCTGGGGAGTCACATCTCACCAAGCTGAAGAAGCGTTATTGATTCGCAAGCTGCTTCAACGCTTCGGTCAAGAAGCAGTCGAAATGCTGACATACCGGTATGTGGATCAAATGACCTACGAGGAAGTGGGTCACATCTACAACAAAAGTGATCGAGGCATCAAGAAAAAGGTAGAGCGTTTGGAGAACCAAATGCGCAAATATCTCAAACGGTAGGTTCCCATGATAGGAACAACATGTGGGGAACAGTCACGATGAAAACGTTGGATTGTTTGTCCGAATGGCACTTGGATCAGTTGTACTACTCAGGAGAGCAGTGGCATGGAAGTGACCAAGCCCACAAGCATATCGAGAGCTGCGACTCTTGCCGTGCGCGCTTCCAATCGCGAACGCACGACGCTGAAACTCTGCAGCAGCAGGCTGGCTTCCAAGCGCTCCTGAAGCAAGGAACCCAACGTCTTGCAGCACAGCCAACCTCTGCACCATCACTCTGGAGCACTTGGCTTTCGTGGCAACGACTGACCTGGGCCTCAGCGATGGCCGCTGCTTTGGTGGTCGTCACTCTCTTTCCAAGAGATCCAGGACCCGACCGTGTTGGAAAAAGTCACACCCCAACGATTCGGATGCTGCACTTTCGCAAGGGATCCCAGTACAGCCAATGGACCCGAGACGGTGAGCGGCTTCGACCGGGCGCGCTGATCCAGTTTACATACCAACTTTCCATCCCTCAATCTATGATGATTGTCAGCCTCAACCAAGCGGGCAAAGTCTCTGTGTTCTTTCCCTTGGGAAAACGACAAAGCGTCCTTCGACAGGCAGGAACAGGCACACTACCACCGAACCAGTCGCTTGAATTGGACGATAGCATAGGAAAGGAACGTATCTTTGTGATAGCTTCGACCAAGCCCTTTTCTTTGTCAGCTGTCCAAGAAGCGCTGCTTCAGGCTTTCAAGCAAAAGGGAGGAGACCTCGCGGCATGCACCCAACTCTCTAAGCCTTGGAACATCTATAGCATCCTAATTCACAAGCAAAAGGAAGCTTCTCATTCCATCCCCTAAACCATGTTGTGGAGGCAGGAGTACATTTTGAAACCATGGCCCCCATTCCAACACACAACGCCGAGAGCTTCTTTGTTGTGGAGCAAGGCTTTGAAGTTATCCAAGCTTCTTGCCTTGGTGTGGCTCTCCCTGGGAGCGGGATGGACGATAACTCCATCTTGGGCAGAGGCCAGTGATGTTCGGCTGGCTTTGCTGGTGGGGAACCAACAAGGCTGGTCGGGAGATCCTTTGCTCCAATACGCAGTCAAGGGAGACCTTCGACCCATGGCACGAGAGCTACGCCGTATTGGATTCCGTGTCGTTCGCCTGGAAGACCAAAACGCTGATGCGTTACGTCATGCGCTCGAACGTATCCGAAAAAGACTCCTTCAAAAGCCCACTGTGACTACGTTTTTGTTTTATTACAGCGGACATGCAGACAAGTCATTCTTCCACCTCGGACCCAAGGGCAAGCGACCGTTCTCGTACCATGAGTTTCGCAAGCGATTCTATCGCCTTCGTAGTCTTCGCCGGATTGCCATCATCGACGCTTGCTACAGCGGCCAGATTGTACGGGAGTTCGGAAGCGAAAAGCAATACAGAAAGCTATTGCAACGAGGATTTCCGAAGGGCGTTCGTGGGCAACGCAAACCCAACTTGATTCAACTGCTTCGTCCCTCCCAAGGCCATGAAAAAGGATTGCGAGTGATCGGCTCAAGTCGCTTCTTGTCCTGGGAGATACGCCGTTACCGAGCTTCCGTATTCACTCACCATCTTCTACAAGGACTTCAGGGCACCGCAGATCTCAACCGCGATGGCAAGATCTCTTTGGATGAGCTGTTCGACTTTGCGCGACAGAGCGTCTACCGCGACACAGGGCAACGACCGCAACAGTACAAGCAAGTGTTGGAGGGTGAGCCTTATGCGCTGGCGCCAGCGTACCAAAGTCGCTTGAGAATCGACGCCCAGGTCGTGGGTCGCTTGAAGATCTCGGTCGCCAACTTTGTCTGGTACAAGACCAAACATGTTCGACGACCGCTGCGTATCGCGATGGTTCATGGTCGTGGTTCTGTGCACCTTAAACAAGGTCGTCAATGTTGGAGACAACCCATCCAGTTACCAGCGGGAGGGGAAGGACGATTGTCGCATCGACGGTGGCAGAAAGTCCCTTGTGCTCGAATGGCCTTTGTCCCCAAAGGTTCGGTGGAAGTTCCAGTTGCTAGAGCGCGCGCTCCAGTGACAAGTCAAAATTCCACGGTTTCGTTTTCATCGGGCTATCTTCGAGCAGGAGACGGAGAACTGGGGACCAATCACTTGGCCTGGAGTCTGGGGTACCGATGGCGTTATCTCGGCGCTGGGCTGGAGTACGCAACAGGCTTTGTTCCCACCAAACAGTTCTTGCTGCACCGACTGGCTCTCCGGCTTGATGCGGGCTACCCCTTTCGCATGAAGCAATTTCAGGTGTTCTTGGGAGCCTTTTTTCGAATCGGGACTACGTTGCAAAGTTATCCATCTGCTCCAACCTACAGCGCTGTATCTCTTGGCAGCGGTGGAATTCTGGAGCTTGCCTGGTGGTCGTCTCAACGTTGGGGACTCAAGGTTGGGGCGCACTTGGGGTTCGATTATACACCGGTGCTTGAGCAAACAGGGTTTTCGTTGTTCCTACAAACCCATATCTCATTCTTTTTCTCGTTGTGATGTTACCCACGTAACGTCACTCATCTGACAGACATTCGACCGTTTTCGTGATTTACACTTTGTGAGCGGTACCCATTTCTTTTATGGTGTACTTCTTGGAAGGAGATCCTTATGCAAAACACAGCCCATCGCAACATGTTTGGTACTTCGTTCTTTCGATTGTGTTTTTCGATCCATCTCTTTGTCATTCTTGCCATGACCGTGAACTGTTCGTCTCTGCGAATGTGCTTAACCAACGCAGACTGCACCTCCCCTCGCCAATGTCAAAGTGGTCGATGCACAACCTTTTCACCGACGACTCCAGAAACGCCAGGGACCACCGGTACAGGTTCATGTCCCACGTCCTGCAAGCAAGACTCCGACTGTGAGAAAACTGGTTGCTCCGACTTGCGTCGTTGCTTCGACTCACAATGCCTATCGTCCGAGCAAGTGTATTCCATTCCACCCAACAAGGTAGATGTCCTCTTTGTCCTGGATAACTCAGGTAGCATGAAACCCAAGCTAGAGCTACTGCAAAAGTATGTGTCTGTGTTGGTGAAAGACTTGCAGCGTGTAGGAGTGCAAGACATTCAAGCCGGTGCGATTTCAACGGATATGAGCGACCCACAAACCCGGGGACGTTTGCTAGGGTCCCAGCTCGTCAACTTCGTCTCCATGAAGGACAAAGCTCTCCCAGCCCTGCAGCAGATACTGAACGCGGGAAGCACAGGTAGCAGCTTCGAGAAAGGACTCGACTCTCTCAAAACGGCCTTAACCTATGCTTCGGACCCCAAGCAAACCGTCAACCAGGGTTTGTTGAGAGAAAAGTCATTGCTGGCTATCTTTCTGCTCACTGATGAAGATGACTGCTCCAACAACGGAAACGTCCGCGAGTCGGAGTGGCCTTCTGATGTTTGCAACCTCCCAAAGAATGTGACTCTCACCAACGGAAACGGCTCGCCCCTCCTCGACGCCAAGGGAAAAAAGATTCACGGTCAGATGGAAGAGCTCACCCCTGTGAAGAGTTACATCGACTTTCTCAACACACTGAAGAAAACGGTTGTCATTTCGGGATTAATCGGTAGCCCCATTCTGAGTGAGTCAAACCCTCCAGCCACTGCATGCAAAACAGATGAAGACTGTCAAACCGGCGGCCAAAGGCTGTACTGTGGTTATCGAACCACAACACAGGGAGCTTGCGGAGGCTGTGGAAGCCAAAGCTTGCTTGCAAGGCCCGGCATTCGTTACTTTGAGCTGCTCAAAGCGTTTGGTCACTTCGGCTTTTGGGCTCCCATCTGTGGAACGGATGACGTCTTTTCAAAGGGCATGGAGAGCTTTGCAAACCAAATTCTTCAAAGCGCTCACGCTCTCTACCTCCGTGCACCTCTCTCCGACTTATCCAAAGTCACAGTCTCAGTCTCCGATGGAAGCCAGACCAAGACGATTCCTCAAGCCCCGTCGCAACACAAGTCTTGCACCCTCGACAAAGACTGCGAAGGCCTGTCTCTTTGTGGGGCACAACAACAGTGTATGGGACAAGGTTGGGTCTACTACCCACCGAGCAACAACGAGGCCAAAGCAAGGGTCCGTTTCAGCGGTGGCGTCTTAGATTCATGGAAGCCTCAATCCAAGGTTCGCATCCAACTCCATCCGTAAAGAGAGACAAACGGAGTTCATGCAACATCGTTGTTTTCGTTTGTGAATACCGGATCTGTTGATATTGGTGTGATTCAATCCTGTTGGCAAGCTGTTGGACAAGGTTGTAAGACAGCTTCTTCAGACCCCACCCGCTTCGCTCGCAAGGAGGGTTGAGATCCCCTCTGCCGTTCGCACGGAGAGGGGAAGGCGAGTCTGACGAGCCAGGGGTGAGGTTTCCATTCCAACGGTCAACGACCGCACCCCACCCTGTTGCCCCTGGTTGACTGAGCCGAATACAATGTCGTAGGTATAACCAAGACGCATACGAACATTCGAACCGGATCAAAGTCATTGTGGCACGACAGGAGAGTCGACATGCAGGAGTTGGAACCCATACTTGGAGAGATACGAAACCGAAAGCGAGTGGCCTTGGGATTTGGCCTCATGGCAGTGGGCTTTGGAGTCGCGGCACCGTTTCTTCCAGCCGAGGACGCAGGTGGTTGGGCCATGTACGCCATCATGAGCTTTATGATCCTCTTTGGAGGCTACTGGCTTATCTATGGTTTGATCCCTGCGGCATGGTCGGGTGGTATCGCTGCCATAAGCAAACATCCAGAACAGATTGTGTGGTTCTACATCGGTGAAGAAGGCACCCAAGAACACGGCTGGCTAAAGCTCTATCTCCAAAATGGAAAGAGCTATAGCTACCTGGTGGAACATAGCAAAAGACTCGCGCTTCTGGACTACATTGCCAGCGTAGCTCCTCACGCTCAGCAAGGGTATTCCTTTGAGCGGCTCAGACTCTTTCAAGAAGATCCGGTGTTATTAAGAAAAGACAACCGCTGAAGCGACAATTCACCTCACCCAACACAAAAGCCAACACCCCTGTTGCCCCCACACCTCGTCCAAATCTTTTGAGATTCCGTACCTACCAATCAGCAACCCTTTCGGATTTCTGTGTCACGTTCCCACTGCCCAACGGTGTCTTTTCTGTAGCAAGAAGTTATCTTTCAACAGAGGAGCCCGCAAAGTATGACCCGACTTATCTATGTTCTTGCCCTGGTGTTCCTTTTTTTAGGATGCTCCGCCCAAATCACCATCCCCGGATTGGAGGATCCCACAAGTGCAAAGGACATCGAAGCCACCACAACACGTGAGACCACTTCCTCTCCCGAGACCACAAACGAAGCACAGACAACCAACGAGCCTCCCTTTGATGCCTCTGCCACCGATGCCTCCGATGCAACCGAGCCCAGTCTCCCGGACACTTCAACCCAACCTGAAGCCTCGCAAAGCGCCTGCACGGGACCCCATCGCAAAAGCTGTCTTCAAACCGGATGCCCTGATGGATTTCAGTGTCGCATTGATGGCTCCTCCCAAGAATGTATGAGCCAACAATGCAAGCCCTCGCAGTGCAAATACAGCGATTGCAAGTGCGACCCCACGACCCGAACATGGAAATGCACAGGGTTTTGCGCTCCTTTTCGCTGCGTGGATCTATGCACCATCAAGAAGCCCCTGTTTCATTGTTGTGTGGATGGTAAACATGTCGATCCAGAATGTTCTTTGGGTGTATTTTCCTGTCCTTCAGGCTCCTACAAACGAACGATTCCTGGATGCGGCCCCCACAGCCAGACTCCACAAAAAGGTTTGCCCTGCAACGGAAAGTTCTGCAGCGGAGACACGCCGCTATGCTGTCGGTCGATCTCAACCTTCTGCTCGAAGGGTACGGGAGCTTGTGCATGGAGCGTCTATCACTGCGATGGGGCTGAAGATTGTGGACCGTCCCAAGTATGCTGTGTGACCCGAACCCAAAGCGCCTACATGGCGACCTCGTGCAAAGCGCCAAAAGATTGTGATGCGCTTCAAGAGTCTTGGTTGGCTTGTCATCAAGACGGCGATTGCAAAGCAGGCACACGCTGCTGCAACACAAACTTCCTCGCCAAGTCTTATGGGTTTTCTTCCCGAGCCACCACCTATGGCATTTGCCTCCAAGAGTGCGGATAAGCAAGATCCATGAGAAGGAAGGCGATGGAACTCTGATTGAATCGATGTGCCGTAAGACACTGCCATAACAAGAGAAAAAGGCACTATTCCTTTTCGTTCAAATCGTTTATTCTAGGGCGATATCTTGTGCCATGGGCAAAAGAAGCAACCGACATGGTGAGCGGTCTGTTTTTGGCATGTTGTTGCGCTAGGATGCATGATGAAACATTGGATACGTTGGTGCTTGTTTGGATGCTTGGGATGTTGTTTGTTTTTGTTGCATGGAGCGTGCTCTAGCTCCACAGCTTGTCAGGATGATACAAACTGCCCAACAGGCCAATCTTGCCAGGGAAGCGTCTGCCGGGCGGAATGCCAATCTAAGGCGGATTGCAAGGTGAGCGAAAGCTGCTCAACCCAAGGCAAATGTGTCACAACAGCAGGTGAGTTACCTCCCAACCAAGAGCGTTCTGGGACCGAGCAAGCGGGAGTGGAGCCCACAGGTGATGGAGGAAGCCCCACAGAGTCCGCCGGAAAGGATGCCTTCACACCAGGGAAGTCTCCTCTCTGTGAGCAAGAAAGCCGGGAGTGTTATACCGGGAAAGACGGCACCCAGGGAAAAGGTCCATGCAAAGCAGGAAAGCAACGTTGCGTCAAAGGGGAATGGGGCCCATGTGTGGGTGAGGTTGTTCCCAAGAATGAACAATGCAACGGAATCGACGATGACTGCGATGGTCAGATTGACAGCAACTGCACCCAATGGTCCACATCAGCAGGGGGAAAAGACGGCGACCAAGGGTTGGATATCGCTGTGGATGCAGAAGGAAACATCTACATCACAGGGTCCTTTCATGGAAGAGCAGACTTCGGCAACATCTCCCTTTACGCCAAGGGCGAAACCGACGCCTACCTCGCAAAGCTCAACAGCAAAGGAGAGTTCCTTTGGGCTGTCGCTTTGGGCGGCTCGGGGTATGACGGCGGAAAAGCAGTAGCTACAGATTCATCCGGTCATGTGTATATCGCGGGATTTTTCGATGGGACAGCCCTAATAGAGTCCACCACCCTCTCCTCCCAAGGTGGCAAGAACATCTATGTCGTGAAGCTAGACAACCAGGGCAAGGTGGTTTGGTCGAGCACAGCCGGCGGACGTTTGGGTGGGATTGATGTCAATGACATTGCTGTGGATGGAAGCGGAAACGTCCTCTTTGTTGGAGCGTATGCAGAACGAGCCTCGTTTGGAGAGGTCTCTCTGGCTGCAAAAAAGCTGATGGATGCCTACATGGCCAAGCTTGATTCACAAGGAAAGATTGTCTGGGCAGTCTCTTGCGGCGGAGCAGAAACCGACGAAGCCATGAGCATCGCCCTCGACACCGCAGGCAATAGCTATGTGACAGGTTACTTTCAAGCCACCGCCCAGTTCGGAGAGACACTCCTGACATCAGGTACTTACACCAACGCCTTCTTTGCGAAGTTGGACACCCAAGGGAAAGTGGTATGGGCCAAACAAACCTCGCAAGGGCTGTATGTCTCAGGAACCGGGATTGCCGTGGATGGCTCCGGCAACGTGTATGCGACAGGCTTCTTTGAAGAGGGCGCCGTCTTTGGCTCCAAGACCCTCCTCTCGTCCCTCTACACCGACATCTTTGCGACCAAGTTAAACTCGCAGGGACAGTTTCAGTGGTCGATCTCTGCGAGCGCTTACTACGCGTCTGCGGGGATTGGAATGGGCCAGGATAGCGCCGGAAACCTGTACCTAGTAGGCTCGTTTTCCGACCGTGTGGCTTTCGGTTCAGCGACCGTGACCTCCCAAGGAGCCTCGGACGCTTATGTTGTCAAGCTAAGCCCAAGCGGACAGTTTGTAGCAGCGACTTCGGTGGGTGGAACATCCTCCGACGAAGGAAAAGGCTTGGCAGTCGACGCCAAGGGCAATGTCTTCCTCACAGGAACATTCCGCGGGAGCACAACAATGGGTTCCCAAACACTCTCATCCCAAGGCTACACGGACCTCTTCGTCACCCAAGTCACCCTCAAGTAACAGGCCCAGAAAACGACGTGACGAGTTGAGAAGAAGAAGCTTGCTTGTCAGATGACACTGGAGAGGTTGGGCAGATTACGGGATGTAATCAATGGTGAGTTTGATGGAGCTTGATTCGCTGGAGACGTTGTACACACCAACATAAAACGACCCTGGACCTTGTTCCTTGCATTCTTCGTACGAGTCTTCAAGATAAGGGCTGCAAGCAAAGTTGCTGCTGGTGAGCTGGTCCTTTTTCACATCCTTCCACACATACAGGTCAGCATCGCCGTCGCCTGCCATTGTGACCTTAAAATCGCCAGCCCCTGCAGTGTAAGGTCCGTACATTTTCCAGGCCCCAGGCTCCAGGGTTTCCGTCTTGGTTTCCGAGGTCACTTTGGGAAAGCTGGACTCTGATATCGAGTCGGTAGCCTTGGGAATTTGCATGGTGGTGCAGTGCACGGAGCCACCATACGGAATGATGGTCTGGCCGCTCTTAATGCCCACAACGTTGTATCCAGGCATGTTGTCTTGGTAGACCTTGAGCGCGTCGTTGTCTATGGTTTGGCCGTACAAGGGAACCAGCACCGCCTTGTTGAGAATGGTGGAGTTGCTGTACGCAAAATAGACACGCTCTCCCGATGTTGTGGTAAAGCCCATGGGAATCCGCACCACTTTGAACGGCTGCCCCTTCACGTTGGTGTTGCCCTCATAAAAGCGAGCAATCTCATCCAGAGATTGAATCTCGTTGCTGTTGGCTCCCCACTCCGGTTTGGAATAGCCCACCAGGATGGTCGTCTCGTTGATTAGCTTGGAGAACATATCAATGTGGGTGGTGCCTTCCATATAGAGAGGCGGTGGAAAGTAAGTCTTTTGGCAACCCAGGAACTTCTTGTAGAGAGAGGCAAGCTGGATCGGTGACAGGTTGTTGCTCTCAAAGATACCTGTGCTTGTCCAGCAGGTGCCCTTCCCGTCCGTCATAAAGTTGCCCCCTTCCACATACAGGTGGGCAGAGTAGACGTCTTCGCTCCAGTCGGTCGCCAGCTTGAAGGGGATGAAGTCATCGTAGGTGCGGGTCGGGTAGTATTTCATGTCAACCATGGCTCGTTTGCCGTCGACATAGATATGCCAGGGTCCGTAATCTCTGGCCCAAAAGGCATCGAAGTTACTCTGAACCCACTTCACCTGGCTGGAAGAGATCCCCTTGGGAGCCAGTGAGTACTGCAGAACTTCGTTTTTGTCCTGGTCATTGTAGTAGACCAGATAAGGGGTCACGTTGGCATCGATGATTCCCTTGATCATGTTGCCAAAAAATTCGTCAAACTCTTCATCGTTCGCAACCCGAACCAGGACTCCTTCCATCGGCTCAAACTCCGCAGGGACACGGACCTTTCCCGAAGGCGTTGTCGCATACGACGCAATGGTTTGGGGTTGCTGTTTGATAAGCTCTTTGGCAAGCCGCCGCTCTTCAGGAGTCATGGCTTTGGGCAACAGCTTGAACCGACTTCTTCGCCGCGTGACCTCCGGCTTTGCAGGTTCAAGGGTTGCTTGGGTAGAGACAGGCTCTGGAACGCCGCAAGACAAACAGCCAACACACAAAAGAACGATCAGATAGAGATGTTTCATCAAAGAGAATCCTCCACGGGAGCGTTGGGTACACGACCTCCCTTACCTCTTAGCACTAGCTTGTTTTTTTCCTCTCGTCAATCCAGGAGGACACCTCCATAGAAACGGCTCATTTCTGGAGACAATGTCCGCCACCAAACCCTCTCCTCTACGACCAACTTAAAACGAAAAATACTCCTTTTGGAGTAGGACAGGCGAGCTCCCTTTCCTTACGCTGAGATTATCAAAATGAATTTCAGGAGGTTCGGATGAAGCAGTCAGCACAAACGTTACGAAGTCGAGCTTTTTTTCGTGGTAGTCTTCCCCTTGTTGTACTTATCGCCCTATTTTGCTTTGCCAACTGTGGCCCAGTTTGCAACGAAGATGGTGACTGCCTGGCAGGACAGCGCTGTAGTTCAGGTGGCTGCATCTCCAACACCTGCAACGAAGATGGTGATTGCCTCGGCACCCAAACCTGCCAAAATGGCCAATGCAAAGAGCCAACCCAACCCAACGGTGAATGCGCACAAGACAGCGACTGCAAAGTCCCCACTCCCAAATGCGACGCCAACCAAAAGAAGTGCGTGGGCTGCCTCAACTCCAGCGATTGCAATCCCAACCAAGACTGCACCAACAACCAGTGCGAAGACAAAGTGAAACCTGAGTGTACACAAGACACAGACTGTAGTTCCAAAGCGAACCCCAAGTGCTCTGATGCAGGCAAGTGCGAGTGGGAATGCACCGCCGATACAGACTGCACCAACGGAACTTGCCAGGAACACAAATGTGTCACCAAGCCAGAGTGTACACAAAACTCCGACTGCCAAAGACAAGGCGCAAGCCGTATCTGTAAAAACAACAAATGTGTAAGCAAAGCCGAATGCTCGACCGACGCGGACTGCCAAGGCAAAGCCAAACCCATGTGCTCCAGCGAAGGAAAATGTGAGTGGGAATGTCGTGCGTCGTCCGACTGCAAGAAAGCATCTTGCGTTGACAATGTTTGTGGAACAGACAACAAGCCCTGTGTGTCCCTCAGCGATTGCACGCAGGGAGAAACCTGCTTTTTGGGTGTGTGCGCGAAACCCTGCAACCCAACACAAGACACATGTGGAGCAGGCAAAGGCTGCTTTGACGCCAACAGCCCAACCTCTGGCTTTTGTTTGAAGCAATGCAACCCCCAAGACGGACGGAACGCTTGCGGTGACGCGCTCCTGTGTGTCAAACGCTTTGAGACCAGCACCAAAACCTATTGCTTGCCCCCTCACGGCCCCCGGCAACTGGGCCAAAGCTGTAACATCCAAGACCCCAATCAATTCTGTATGGCAACCCAAAACCTCGCCTGTTTCAGCGCCCAAATACCCGGCGGATCCTTCTCCTGCTTGAAAGGTTGCAACCCATCCAAAGGCACCAGCAACAACCCCGACTGTGGAGGCGGACGATGCAATCCCTATCCACTGTCTCACTGGGGTGGCGTTTGCATTCCACAATCGACAGAGCCCGAAGGTAGCCCCTGCCCCGGAGGAAAAGCTTGCCCGACAGGACAAACATGCTCCCAGATTAATTTCCGATGTTACAAATCGTGTGTATCCAACGCAGACTGCGGCGTTGGACGATGCCTCATTGGCATGTGTGTCAGCACTTGTGACCCCGCCCAAGGACAGTTTACCAACCCCAAGTGCATCATCGGGCAACAATGCAGGGCAAGTCAAAACTCCCAACCCTCCTATTGCCTCGTCGTGTCCGGTGCCTATCGTCAAGGACCACGAAAGCTAGGCGAAACATGCTCCACAAGCGATAGCAAACCAACGGAGCACTGCGACGCCACCAAGAGCTTGTTCTGCTCAAACACAATGGGAGTCGTCTGCATTCAAGGTTGTGACTTGAAAAAAGGCTTTGTGAGCAACCCCGACTGTGGCGGTGCAAGCTGCAGCCCCTTCACGTCCTCACCGTTTGGCGGGATCTGCAGCGGAATCGGGACACAAAAAGCAGGCGAAACGTGCGACCTTACCCAGAAGCTCTGTGAGAAGGGACTGTCATGCCTGTCCGGCGTCTGCACCAAGGCGTGCAACCCCGAAAAGTCACCGTCTGGTTGTGGCACCGATGAACTCTGTCAGGTGGGAGTATCTTCGACAGGATGCGTCAAGAAGTGCGACCCCAAGCTAGGCCTTTATCCTGACAAAACCTGTGGAGCCGGAAGTTACTGCAAGTTGGACCAAGGCGACCCGACAAACAGTACCTGTCAAAAGCTACCGATAGCTCCCCAAGGAACCTTGCAAGAAGGAGACGCTTGCAAAACAACCAGCGACAAGTGCGATGGAAGCAAAGACCTGGTTTGCGGCAATCGCTTAAGCACCTGTGCAAAGGCATGTGACCCCCAAAAAGGGTCTCTCCCCAATGCAGACTGTCCAACGGGTTATACCTGTCGTTTGTCCCCAGAGACGTCTTACAAAGGTGGTCATTGTATTCGTTACATAACCTACACCCGCAAAAAAGGGGAAAGCTGTCGGGTAGGTACAGACCTGAGCAAACCCGAGTCAAACAACTGTGAAGTTGGCCTGGCTTGTGACTCCAACAACAAGTGCATTGATGGAGCGTCGGAACACACCCAGTGTGGAACAGACATTAGCACCTACTGCTCTACGGAGTTTTACTGTGTGGGAATCAAAGCCATCAATCGCTACTACTGCCGAAAGCCCTGCTGGTTGCACAACCCAACCTGTGACGCAGGCTTCACCTGCATCCCGTACCTATCCAACCAAGGAGACGGTATTTGCTTCCAGGCCTGCAAAACCAGCAGAGACTGCACCAAAGAAGGAAAACAATGTGCAACAGTCAGTGGCAAACAGGTTTGTCGGTAACACCAGAGAGAGATTCCTCGTCCCTTACTTGAAGGGCGTGGCTCGGGTTTCGCAGAACCCTTTCTGGCAAAACGATGCATAGGAATGAGTGTCTCGAAGGCAACTTGCAACGGGGCATTTCCGCGCCGGCTTCTTCTTCATCACCTCTGCACACATCCTCCTCATCTTGCTTGCAAACGCAGCACTCACCGATGTTTTGCAAGAGCACAAAGCCCCACAACAAGAGTGATGATTCCCACAATAGAGAACGCAATCCTTGTCCGTTTTGCAGGTTTTCATTTCCTTCTTGGTGTAGCGACGCTGAATCTTGCCCAGCAGAGGCAAACGCAGAGGAGTCGGCCTTGTTTTGGAAGGAGACTTCGTCTTCAAACCTTGCTTGTGCTTGCCAACGGGGGAGTTCTTTTTTGTAGGACAGGCCTGAACAGCCAACAAACACAACACGAGAGGCAGATAGTGCTTCATAGTAGCTCCATGTACATGGTGGTAGCATTCGATATGTATGGTGTTTAGCACCTCTCCAGAGACATCGCAATCCTGAACCTGACTCACCCTGATGTCACGCTTTTCTCGAAAAAGAGAAGAACCAACCTCTCATTCTCGAAAAAGAGAAGCGAGAACCCAAGAAGTTCTCGGAAAAGAGAAACGTTCGCTCACCTCAACGCCTACCCATTCAAATTAGTCAAGCGAATCATGGCAATACAGTTTTCTCCGAGACTGGCATGTCGAATGCTTAGGAGACAACTCGTAACAACAAACTCCCAAGGAGAAAGAATCCATGAAACGCAATCGAATGTTCACCATCCTCGCCGCTCTGACCTTTGCAACCCTCTTCACCGCTTGCGGCATGCCCCCGATGCAACAAGAAGGAGCGAAGGCTCAGTCGGGACAAGGCCCTTTGTCTGTCTCCTCCCAAGCCTATGTCTCCACACGCAACAACAACGTTGCACAGGGTGAATCAACAGAAACCACCGGAAAAGGCGAGACAGCAAAAGGTTGCGTGGATACGCTCCATTGCTTCGACCACAACGGTGAAGATCCAGCCTCCACCGTATGTGACAACGTATGCGCCATGGCAGGTGGAGCGACCTGCACAAGCACGGGCCACACCTGGACCCTCAACCGATGCACCCGAAAAGGCGGAAAGCCAGGCAAGCAGGTTCTTTGTCACTGTGGATAACTGAACACATAGAGGATGGCAAAACAGAAGGAGGGACGAGGTTGGATAGGATACTTTCGTGGGTGAGTGTTTGTTTTATTGTCCCATTCGTTTCAGCTCTCGCAGAGCGTCTCGGAAGGCTCTTGCGGCAGCGCGGCAGAATTTGACACGTTGGCCGTAGGGACGATCTTTGTTTTCAATCATGCACCCACGGAAGGCACCACGCGCTGAAGTCGCCCCACCTGTCGGTCGCTTCAGACCTTTGAGCACAGCCAGAGCCTTAAGCCAACGGGTTCGGGCTGCTGTCGTACGCTTCACAAGACCAACAACTCCTCGGCTCAAGGTCGCATAGGGAACACGCAACGTCGGCGCTTTGGCTGCATAGGATTGCTCGGATTGCAACGCCTTTGCGTAGGTTTTGTAGGCGGCGTCAACCTTCGCTTTCGCAGCTTTAACTTTGCGTACAAACGCTTGCAGGTGCAACAGCTTTTTGTCCACTTTGGCAGAAGCAACCGCGGCCTTGGTTGGGGTCTTTGTTTGGGCCTGAACAGGACCCATAGCAGCCCAACCCATTCCAACAGAAACAACAGCGATCCAAAGAGCTTTCATATCGATCTCCTTTTGTGTTCAAGGGTACAAGGTCTTCTTGTATGTGAACAATCGAAAGCTCGACTCAAAATGCACACTGTTGTCCTCAATTCTTTAAGAACTGATTCATCGAAGGCGTTAATAACTCCTCTACCCATACAGGATATAGACAAGGGAGAAGTACCCACATTCGTGGGCACTCTGGCGCCGAAAGCAGTGATACAGTTATTGTTCCCGCAAGACTCCATCCAACATGCGGTATCCTTGTCTGCGTAAACTGCGTATTCTGCGGACTCCTCATGCAAACCAACAACCTACGACCACACCAACCTGGAAGCGCAACCCAACCCTAGAGCGTACTCCTGCTCCTCCAAAACGTTACAACGCGAAAAACCGTCACAGCCCAACACATGACTCCACACGACTCATTCGCGTGCTTGGAGGTTGCGTTCGGTTGTGACGGTTCTCTCTTCCAAAGAACGTCCTGTGCTCGTTGCCTGACAAGCGACCCTTACAGGTTCATGAGTCAAAGAAACGCTCTAATCCACAGAAGCCATCAACTCCACGTTGCCCACCAACCGAGACCCATCGGGTAGATAGAGCATCGCGTTTAACATCGCCAAGACATCTCGATAGCTTGCCATACCTTTTGCGGCCAACACAAACGTACGTTGGCCCGCCCATTTCTTTTGAATCGCTTGGAAGCACGCAGGCCATCGTTGAGTGGGGTAGCTTTGTTTCTTTTTCAAGAAGGTGACGCTTTGGGGGTTGGGATGAAACGATTGACAGTTGGCTTGGAGAGTCTTTCCATGAAGCATCACACGAATGCCTTTGGGAGCCAACTTGAGCAAGAAGACCCAACGTGACGTCTTCGGCTTAGAGCGCCCCATCGTGGAGCCAGAGTTGCTGGGTTTCTTGCCCTTTGCCATGCCCCGAGAGAGAGCGCGTAGCAAGTCAGAGTTCTTGGGTAGCTTGGAGAGGTCCAAAGGCTTTTGAGAACGATGTTGGGTGTGTTGGGGTGCTGAGATACGAAGAAGACGTGGAGCCCCCAAAAAGGGGACTTTCTTTTGACCGACTACAAATTGAAAATGTTGCAGTCCAGCCTGTCCAGCAGTGTAGAGTAGCTCTGTAAGGAGTCGATACGAGAGCTTGGGGTCAAGCAACACATTGATCTCTGGCTTAAATGACTTCGAGGTAAACTTCGCGATGCGCTTTTGTCGCTGAACGGCTTGTTGCAGCGCTTCGTACAACGGAAGAATCAAATAGGACGAAGCGTTTTGACCCTTCTTTAACTTGGCAGAGACGTTGCCATCCTTGATGTCACACACTTTCTTCCTGTTCACCCGTATGGCTTGAGAGGACACGACCAGGCTCATGTTATGTTTCAAAGGAACCTGGCTAAAGCTTGGCAACAACGGGATCTCTTGCTCGTGTGACTTAAACAGGAATGTAGTTTGAACAAACCTTCGCGCCACGTTGGGCTTAACGCCTCCATGCTTCAGCCAACCGTACACAATCAAAGGTGCATACAGCGTCGTGTAGCCGGAACCAACAAGGTTGGAAGCTTGGGTACGAGAGAGCAGTTGGTGAGCGCTACTTTTGCATTTGTTGTAGGTCCACATCTCTTTTTGGTTGAAGGTCATCTGATGGGGGAACTTTTGTTTGCCAGAAGGAAGCTCAGGACATGCGATGCGCCACTGCTTCTTGTAATCTTTGTAGTCCAGCTTTCTGAGCGCTCCTCTTTTCTGAGTCAAGGAAGAGGGAGAAACGTCAAAGTGTCGAGAGTCAAAGATAAACTTGAGAGTAGGAGGGAGCGGAGCGCAACGTTTCTCAAGACTCGAAAGCAGCGTCAACGAATCGAGCTCGGTCTGTCCCTTAAACTGCTTCAACAGAGCGGGGACTTGTTGTTGAAGGCAACTCGATTGTCCTTTCTTGCAACCCACAAAAGCAAAGAACGCACACAGTGCGCCAGCAAGAAGAAAAGTTCCATTCCAGGGCAATAAAGAGACACGCTTCGTCCGTAGATCTTGCAACATCAATTTCTCCTGTTTGTGCATACAAGAGAACGTAGGGAATCATGGGTGGAAAGGCAAGCATCCAGAAACTTCGAATGTTATTCATGCCTACCAACAAGAACATAAAGAACTCTGAAGAGTCTTGATTCCCCTTTGCTTTCCGAAGAAAACAGATTATGCTGCAACCAGTAAAACATGTTGCATCGTAAGTGTTGGGAGGTGTTGGTATGACTCGGAAGACCCTGGTAGGATTCCTTTGGTCCATCTGTTTGGGAATGGTCCTCTCTTGTAGCAATGGAGGCACCAACCCACAGGAAGGCAATGGCTCTGTTGATGGAGGTCCCCCTTCGGATGCAACGTCTGCTCAACCAGACGAGAGGACCGCTCCAGAAAAAGTACCTCTTCCGACCCAAACCGTGTTTGGTGGGAACCGCCCTGTGACCTTGCTGTTACCGAAGGGATACGACCCTGCTGAGCCGCTTCCTTTGGTGATGGTTCTTCATGGATTGGGAGTGAATGGTGAGTTCCAATCCATCTACCTCCAGCTGCCCTATCTTCAAGAAACAAAGAAGTTCTTGTTGCTAGCACCTGATGGCACCAAGTTCAACGACTCCCTGCATTTTTGGAACATCGGAGACAAATCGCTGGTGGATGATGTCGGGTACCTGACCAAGCTGCTCGAAGACGTCAGCAAGGTGTACCGAGTCGACTCGAAGCGAGTGTTCCTGGTGGGACACTCCAACGGAGGATTTATGTCTTACAGAATGGCCTGCGATGTGACAGACAAGATCACAGGAATAGTAAGCTTTGCAGGCACAATGTACACCTCCGAAGAGTGGCCCTGCAAACCATCCCGCAAAGTAAATGTGTTGCACATACATAGTCCCGATGACTCTGTGGTGAAATACAAAGGAGGAAAGACCAACGCAGGTGGCATCTCAAAAGAGCCTGTACCCTACCCTGGCGCAGTGGAAACCGTAAACTGGTGGATCAAGCACAACCAATGCAAAGAGCTTAAGCCAACAACCGAAACCTTGGATCTGGAAGTGAATGTGGAAGGCAACGAAACAACCGTCCAACGTGCCGAATGTCCCGAAGGTGGAGCCGTTGAGCTATGGACGATGGACAAAGCCAAACACATCCCTGCCCTCACAGAAGGCTTCTCTCAGCAAATCTGGGACTGGCTGATGAAACACTCCGGAAAATAACCTATCTCATCTTCGACCTCCCCTACCGTTCGCAACAGTGCCATGACATCGTTGCAAGGACCTTCCTTCAACATCGAATGATAGACCCTCTTCTCTCCCAAATGCCAGTTGCCAAGCCACTGATACCAAAGGTACAATAGGAAGCAGTTGAGTGATTCGATTGGAGATGGGAGAAAACACGTTTCTCCATCGACTACGATTCCATAGCACCCTGTAGCACCGGCTTACCCTGTAGCAACGGCTTAGATGGCTTGCACGTATGTGGCCGTCATACCAACGTCCGAGTGGATGAAAGAACTGAGGAGAATCCCATTGAGCACCCGACACAACCCTCTGCTTTGTATCGTGGTTTTTGTAGGACTACTATGTACCACAATACATACTGCAACTGCGTTTCCGAGCTTCAAGTTCCCTTCAAGAAAGAACCTCCAATATTGCAATGCAAAGATAAGCTTGCGTTCATGGAAAGGAGACTATCTTCATCGCCCCAACACTCGACAAGGCGTGACCACCTACCACACCGGCATTGGGAACCATTGGACAGTGGTTTGCATCGGAAAGAAGGTCGCGTTGCGCTCTTGGAAGGGAGACTATCTTCATCGCCCCAACACTCGACAAGGCGTGACCACTTACCACACCGGGATCGGCAATCATTGGACTTTGGTCTACCACGGCAACAAAGTAAGTTTGCGTTCGTGGAAAGGCGACTCGTTGCATCGCCCCAACAGCCCCAGAGGTGTTACGACTTACCATTCCGGAGGCGGAAACCTGTGGACCATCATAAAAATTGGGGTCAAGAGTTGTGCATCGACTCGTTGTCCAACGCCACGTCGCTGTCACATGGTGGGTGGCCGACCAACATGCTTGTGTCCCAAGTTCATCCATCGGCTATGTCAACGGGGATGTACAAGACAAACCAAAGTAACAAACGGCTGTCGAAGCACCTACTGTGCATGTCCGCAGTGGTGTCCCAAAAACAAAACGTTCCCAGCCAACAAAAAGTGTACCTGCCCCATTGGAACAAGAAAGAGCCAAGCCACACATTGCAACACGTCTTGCCAAAGCCACTGCCAGAGAACACGTCAGACCTGCGAAAGCTCCACGAACTCATGCATCGAGACGGCATGTGCGACGTTATTGCACGAGTGTCAATCCGACTGCAAAACGAAAACAAGCGGACAAATAAACGCTTGTATAAACAGATGTGACCGTACCTACAATCGGGCTTTCCGTAGCCAAGCGAACTACAACTGTCGTCGGCAATGCCAAAACGCTCTTCACTACTGTGCCCAGGGTTGCGTTAGCAAAAGAAACTCATGTTTGCAAAGAAAGCATCGAGCACAAAAAGACCCAGTTTGCTTTGACCCAGAGAAGCGTAAAAGCTACTGCACGGGAGTAGAGCAAGCTTGCAAGAAGTCATGCTGCCAAGACGGAAGAATCTGTCGCTAACATCTCTGAACTTAGTCATTTGTCCCGCCCCCGCATCCTTAGAACCCAACTCCAAGGTATCCAAAGAAAAGACCAAAGCCAATCATAAGAAGTCCCCAAGCGCGATGGTGCTTGTAGAATCGATTGATCCAAGAAAGAGATTGTGGGAAAAGAACCACAAGCAGCCCGCCAGCTATAAACAATCCCCCACCTAACCCGCTTCACTCCCACGCTCCCAACGAACTCGACGACAATGAACCCATTGGATTCCAAGAATCTGGAAAGCCGCTCCCACGTTCCAGGAATCTGGAACGCTCTGGCCCACCTTTGGAAAGACACCCCTCCACCAAAGTGAAGCGAACCCTTCAGATCGACTCAACTTTTCGAACATCCCCCAAAAACAGAATGTAGGATGCAAAGGAAGGCGACCACACGTTGACCTAGCGAAGACGGGCCGTTCCATTGGTGTTCTTCGCGTTTCTTTCGACCAGGAGCCTTTGCAATGAAAGTACAATGGACATCATTTCTCAATAGCTGTTTCGCGACAGTTGCCTTCACGTTATTTCTGAGCACCCCTTTCTCACCAGTGTCAGCCCAAAAGGGCAAGTCTGCCAAAGCGACAAACCCGATTGTGGGTGTTTACCTCCAAGATCTGACGAAGCGCAAGACGCTAACATTGGCAAATGTTCCTGCAAGTATCAAAGACAAGGCAACTGTCCTCAAGATGATGACAGCGGTCCGACGCTCCAGACAACAAAAGCTAATTCTCCGAAAGAACGGACGGGTCAGAGTTGCCATTCTCCGAAAAGGGAAAAAGGGTGAAGACCATCGCGGAACGGGTCGCTGGGTCAAAAAAGGAAAGAATTTCGTTTTTACGTTCAAGTGGAAAACAAAAGCAAATCAGAAAGGCCAGCTTGTTTGGACCTGCACTCCCAACGGAAGCAGATTGACCTGTTCGTGGCCGACTTCCAACGGAAAACAACGCCAACGCCATTTTCTCAAGAAATAAGAGAGTCCTTCTTTCTTTCAGTTACACTCGGAGTCTAAGAACATGTCCCAACGACACAATGCCTTGAACCCTTCCCTCATTGAATCATCTTCACAGAAGAGGTGGAAGCTTCTTCTGTCCGTTGTTTTTTTGTTGGCAATGCTCAGTCTGTTCAACGCAAAAGCCTCTGCAGGCACTCTAGCGTACCAGGGAGACCTATTTCGGAATGGAGGGTACTGTAAGGTATATGTGGCAACAGGCTCAGAGCGATACAGTTCCTCCAGTCGAAGATGTCCGTCAGGCTACAAGAAATTAATCGATCAGGGTCTGACATGGATTTGTGAAGCTTGCCCACCTGGAAGCTATTCTTCAGGTGGAACAACAGGAGTTTGCCAACTTTGCCCCTCCGGGAAGTACACTCCATACAGGGGAGCCTCTTACTGCATGAGCTGCCCTTCTGGAACAGTCGCGAGTCATACCGGAAATTCCTCTTGCGGTCGATGCCAGGTCAATCGAGTTCCAAACCCATGGAAAACAAGCTGTGTAAGCTGCGGGGCGAACAAGTATGCATCCAAGAGCCAAACCTCATGCTTGCAAGCCGTATGGTACCAGCGTCCGACCTATTGGTATGCACAATTTTCAGATCCTTTTGTTCCCAAAACGTTTTACTTCCGCCACCGCTCAAACACGAGTCAGTATGTGAGCTTGAATTCAAGTGGAATGGTGGTTTCAGGCTCACGTGTACTTTTCGGTGCAGTCAAAAGCTCCTATGGTTTTAAGATCAAAATCATGAGCGGAAGATACGCAGGAAAATATCTTTACTTTGATGGCTCACGATTAAGGGCCAGCACTCAAGGAAGTCAATTTACATTGGAACCATCGATCTTTCGGGTGGACCTACGGAAAGATATGGAGTTCAATTGGAGGGTCCATACAGGCTCCTCAAAACGACAGTACTTCCGCTTTGGCTCACAGACAGGTGCTGCGCTCACAGCAACTCCCAATATCAACATCTACGAATCACTCTTCACAATCATCGTTGAAAGTTAAGCAAGAACAGAGGGCTCCTCTTGCCGAGACCCTAAAGTTCACGCAATGATCCATACAAAAGCAAGATTCGGGGTGGATGGAGTGAACCTTCAAGATCCAGAGAACGCATTGTTTCCTCGACACTATAGGATGGAAGGTCCACTTCAATGGTGTTCATTCGTTGTACTCCAATTTCAGAGAGAGAAAAGAATTGTTCGTTCACAAGCATCGCCCCAAACGAACATTTCCGCAAGCCATACCTTCAAGAATCAAACAAGCAAGTGAGCTGAATATCCGAGCCTTGCAACAAAAACATAGCAGAGGGAAGAGAATGCAGGCCTTGAAAAAGCTGAGGTTGTTCAAAGCGTCACATGGAGGGCTTCGCTTTCGCATCAAGCTTCCGAAAAAGTAGGGTTGCAAGAGAAGAGGTGAGAAGGATAAAGAGCGCGTACATCAACGGCAACCAAAGCATCGTTTGATGCTTAGACTCAGGAAATGACAATACGATCAGCGCGATGGCGAGAGGGCTGTTTTGAATACCCGTCTCCAGAGAGACAGCTCTTCGCGACGAGACATCAAGCCCCACAAGAGCGGCGACCCAATACCCTAAGACCATCCCAATCACTCCCAGACCAATGCAGCTCATATACATCGAGAGAGAAGCATCCAAAAGCAGCTGATAGTTCTTAGCAAGACCACTCCCGATTAACAGCACCAACACTCCGATACCAGAGAGGCTTCCGATCTTTTCGACAACCTTGGCGACCGATTCACTCCGCCTACGAATTTCAACACCGACCAACACCGGGATTAAGAGCAACACAAGGGTAATCGCGATGTTCTTATAGGGAACTGTGATACTTGTGGTCGTGGTATACAGCCACAAAACAAACGGCATCATCCCCACGGCCATAAGCGTTGAAGCCACTGTCATAGAGACAGAGAGTGCCAGGTTGGCCCGAGAATAATAGGTAAACATATTCGAGGTTGTGCCCCCAGGAGTACAACCAACAATAAGAAGGCTTAAGGCAATAGGCTCCGGCAATCCGAAGAGTCGAGCAAGTCCGAAAGCCACAACAGGCATCCAACCGAACTGCGAAAACAGACCGATCAATAGCCCTCGCGGCTTCTTGAGAACCTCCTTAAAGCTTTCTAACTTAAGAGTTGCTCCCATTCCCGTCATAAGTACAAGCACAAGAACACCGAGTAACGCTTTTTCCCAACCAGCAAGCATCACAACCTCCTTCGCGCCCAAACGGCTTAAGTTGGAAGAAGAACCGTATCTAACCTGAAAGCTCGATAGGAGTGACCTCTCCAGAAATGTGGCAGAAACAACCCACAATCAACACAAACAACGGTCACTTCTTCGATGGAGCAGGGACCCGGTACCAGGTTTGTGTACGATAGAACACCCAAACATAGCCTCGAACCTTCAGTTCCTTACCGCTCTTCGCAACCCAGATCTTGCACGTGTAGACCTTACCTTCATCAGGATCAAGGATCTTTCCTCCGCTCCAGACTCCCTTCCCTTTCTCCTCCAAGTTCCACACGAAAAGCATCCCACGGATGGGTCGGTTTTTGCGCCAACCTTTGCAATGATTGCATTTCGGATTGGGGTCCTCTCCTTTCTTGATGAACAGCTTGACAATCTTTGCGTATAGCTTTCCTTTCTGTTTCCAGACCCGAACAATAGCTTCAGGCTTTTTGGTTTTGTCATGGATCATCTTCCAATACCCCACTGGAGATGGGGACGAACTTCGTTTGGCATAGCTATCTGTAGCGACAAAGCTCTGCACCAAAGAGAGAGTGAGACACAGTAGAACAGCACGCAAACGTAGGACCTTACACATAGGAGCCTCCTTCGAGTTCAAAGTGGAACTCAATACGTTGTGGGTTAGAAAATGTGATTCACATCAATGTAGACACCGACATTGTCATCCAAGGGAGAGTAGGAAAAGTCAGCGCGAATGATGAACGTTTCACCCCACTGAATCCGAAGCCCTCCACCTGCACCGTACTTTAAGATTGCACCGTTCCCATCGAGTTGTTGGTAGAGAGACTCCGAAGCCAAAGAAGCATCACTCCACACTCGACCAGCATCAAAGAAACCAGTAATGCCAATGTTGAAGCGCTCCCCAGCGATAGAGAAGCCAACAATCTTGGAGCGCAGTTCAAGGTTTCCGATCAGCTTGATTTTCCCATGGTGACGATGAAGAGGAACGCCGCGAACAGCATATCCTCCACCAGGACCATCTTTGGGAAAGAAGCCTCCATACCGGGCTTGTTCATAAAACGGTACATTGCCAAACAACACATCAGCCATCAGACGAGCTGCAAACACGAGATACTCTTTCCAAAGCGGGACATAAAACCGAGCGGTGGCGTTCACTCCGCCAAAGTACAAACGTTCTGCAATGCCGGGAGATCCGCGAAATGAAACCTCATGAAACATCCCAGAGCTTGGCGCATATTCATGATTCCGACTGTCATAAATCAGACCCACTTCAAACAACCAAAGAGGATGAGATGTCACACCAAGCAAGGTAGCTTGTAAAAACTGCCCCTTCTCACTCGCTTCCTTACGCTGCTCTAGTTCGCTCTCCAAAACACTTCCCTGGTATACGTTGATCCAGTTGTACACAAAGGTAGTACCAAGGAACAATTGCAACTTGTGCTGCCCTTGACGAAGCAAATCAAGGCGGGCATTCAACGAAGCGTTGGGGTAAATCCGATCGTACTGATAAGTTTGTGGGTTGGCTTTCACCTTCTCCTGCTCAAAAGATGAAGCTGCACCAAACCCGTAGTATCCGGCGTTAGAGTATCGTGCAAACCCCACTTTTCCGGTCAATCGCAAACGTTGGTTGGCGAGACCGGGAAAATCCATGATGAGGTAATCGTCATGAAAAGGAAGTGTCACTTGCCCCTTATCGTCGACCTTGAGGGTCATAAAGATCAAAGCTTCCAAGCGCCATCGATACGGCGAGAACTTTGGATGAAACTTCGCCAGCGTTCCGACCAAGCCAAACCCAAACCCAGTGTCGGAGTCATACGCAATCGCTGGCAAGATCCCCCACTCCACACGATGGGGATCTGGCTTCTTGTTGACGTTCCCTGCTTTGGTTTGTGTTGCAGCCTTGCTTGGCGTTGTCCTTTCTCCAGGCAGTCGATTCTTTGTTTGGGACGAAGACTCCGCTTGTTTTGACGATTGAGGCTTGCCTTCGGCCCAACCAAGGCTAGGACTCAGGCATGTTACAAACCACACAACCCCAAGCCAACAAGAGAGAAGCGTTGTAGAAAAACGAAGGGAGCGTAGCATAAGACACCTCCAGTGCTTCGCATAGGTTCATGCTGTTGCACTTTGGTGGAAAAGCAATGAAAATGCCACATCGAAGCGAACCCACAACCAACCGTTCCATTTAGAGATTTAGAGAAACAGGACTGGGGATTGTATCTTCAGAGAAACAGGAGCAAGGGGGGAATCGTACCTGGAGGGAAACACTTGCTTTGGTCCTTCTAGGGAGAGAGCGGCCCTGGTCGGACAACTCCCTTGAATTTGGACCACGTACCCACACTCTCATTGATCTTCGGAGGATTGTTCTTGCAGCCTTCGATAGAGATCACAGTGTTAAGAAAGTCGGCTTCGAAGTGGCTATCGGAAAACCGGGAGCCAGAGATGAGCAACAGCGAGGTTTGCTTGCAGCCTTCCAATGAAGGGGAAGCCCCTGGTTCTTCTCCGAGGTCCATCGTGAGCTTGACCACGATGGAGAATTGATCGCCCGTCCCTGAAATACTGGTCATTCCTTTGTGTTCGCCTTGAAGCGGGAGAACAGCGTTTGGATAAGCTTGTGTCTCTCTCCTGATGGAAAACTCAACTTGATTGTTCGCCAGTTGTTCGGAGATCGTGAGCGCTGTCGCAGGAATCTGAATCTCCTTCGACTCTTCCAATGTGTTCAAATACGCAGTGACACGTCCTTCCAGATAATAGCTTCCAACGATTGTGGGGGGGGTGGCTCCTTTGTGTACCTGGGCTCCACTTTGGGAGATGGCTTGCGTCAAAAGAGAGTTGTCGAAAAAGCTTGGTGTTTCGCCGGTCCCTCCTCCACAACCCAGTTGCCATCCAGACATAGCCAACAATGCCGCCAACAGCGCTACCATGGTCTTCTTTGTGATGTTCTTCATGACTCACCTCTTTCTGTTTGTACCGAGTACAGGTGGAACGAAGAGCGGTAGGAAGGTCAACATTGCTAAGCCTCCCACCTCCAGCAATCACTTCTCTTGTTGCTCAACAGATGTGATTGTGCTGCCCTAACCTTTTGACAGGGACTTCCACTTTCGGAAAGCTTCCCACAACCGAACAAATAGCAGCTATCGTGCCACACAAAAGACAACCACAAGCCCAGGCAAACTTCTCTTCAAAAAACAAGCAAATAAGCTCGCATCCAACGCAACTTCAACAGAAGAGGATGTACCTGATGAGGAACAACATAGCTTCTCCTGTTTTCTTGGAGGAACGTTGTTAAGGACTAACTATTAAACTTGGGTGAACAAAGAATGGATAACGTGGAGTTAACTCGTAGAAAGGCTCACATGGACAGAGCGGGAGATGGAGCGTTCATGCTCCCCAAAGGAAGAGGCCACAGTGTTCTATGTATGACTTAAGACTGAGGACAGAACAACTTGGATACACCTTGCGATTGGCAGGCTCCATCCAAACACAAATGACTTTCGCACTCGGTCGTTTGAGAGCAGCTTTCTCCCACTTGTTTGGCTTCCGTACAACGCAGGGTTTTGGAGTCGCATACAAGACGTGGGATACGGGTAGGGTCGCATGCGACAGAGCTTTTGGGGTCGCAGGTGTCACCCTGTCCTGGGTAGTGCTGGCTTGCTTCTTTGCAAGTTAATCCATCCATATCGCAAAACAAACCAGGCTTACAACCGCTCCAGGGACTCATGCTTAAGACGGAGCGCGAGCAGGAGCCCCCCCTCTCTAACGTTCCAGTCCAAGCTCCACTGCATTGGTACAACAAGGTACCAAGGTTGGCATCGCACGAGGCGGACTGAATTCGTTGGATGCAGTCGTATCCAAGTCCTGGGTTGTACACATAGGTAGACTTTTTGAGCATACCTTCTTGGGTTAATGCTCGAACCCATCGTTCTTGTCGGAGAATACACTCCGCCTTGTTGGCTCCGTATGTGTATTGCACTTGATACGCAACCTCTTTGGGGCAGCACCGATCGTAAATCATTTCGCAGATGGCAACGGTAAACTTGCTCTCAAACAAATCTTCCGAAATACTCCCTCCGCAGGAAGCGACAGTCCCCATGCAACAAGCACACAGCGCAGCAACGATAGCCAACCGTTTCATGATGAACTCCTCCTCGTTGTGTCCCTCAAGATAGAAGAAGCTTCATACCATCTCATTTGGTGGATAGCATGAAGCTACTTTCGAGGGGCCAGGTTTCAGACACTAAGGACAGTAAATGTCCGCGAGACCCATACTTTTGCATTTTCCATCCACGCAGTTGTAGGTCGAACATTCTGAAGGTCTAGTACAACTTTCGCCTCCTGGTTTGGTTTCTTCACAAACCTTGGATTGTGGGTTGCACAGCAGGCGAGGAAGATGCTTTGGATTGCAAGAAAAAGTTTCACTTGGATTGCAAGCCTCACCTTTTTCTGGGTGTGGTTTGCATGTCGTTTCTGAGCTGCAATACAATCCCTCTCCACAAACCCCTTCGTTTTGACCACAGCGCTCTCCTTCTTTCCGAGATGCGCTGCACTTTTTCAAAGCAGGATCACAATACGTACCCGGTTTGCAACCGCTCTTTGTTCCTTGAAGTGGGTCATCGGGAATGCAACTCTCTCCCTCTTCGAGCTTCCCTGTCCAAATGTTGTTGCAACTTTGTCCTGCAGGGTCGGTAGAGATGTTGTTGCAAGAGATAGACTCAAAGTGTCGAAGACATGTTCCTGCTTCCGAAGCATTGTAATCCAGAGAGCTTGGATCAGAGCCTCCCAACAGAGCCTGCTTCCACACAGCTTCCTTTAACAAACACTCCTCCATGGTTTTGCCCAAGAGTGATTCGTAGGTCGAAGAAACCTTGGCGGTACAGCAGCGGTTGTGAATCATGTCACAAAATGCTCTGGTGTACGCACTGACGAACTCCTCACGTGGGACATCTCCCCCACAGGCAACCACCCAACTCAGAGTAAGAGAACAAAGAAGGCCAACAAGAATGATTCGATGTCTCATGGGACTCTCCTGTTTTGTGATGACCAAAGAACCCTGGAAAGGGCTTGCCTTTCCATTCCAGCATGCTCTTGCAATGCAAGCTCTCTGCCAACACAGGACGGAGTCCATACCAAAGAAACGATGGGGATAGTTTGGCTTTAAGGAGGGAAGGCCCCTAACGTTTGTCCCCACAAAGAATCAACACGGCGAGGATCTGTTCCTGTCGAGGGACAAAGAATCCCAGCGAGCAGTCACGCTCGACCAACAAAAAAGCCGACACTATTTCAAGGAGATGAGAAGAGTTTAGGGAAGGTAAGAATCTCTTGGGACGTTCTTGTGACGATCCAAAACGATAGTGGAGATGTCAGGTTCGAACGACAACTTTTGAAACGGTTCAAAAGCCTCGTTTGGACAGAGTTTACTCACAATGATGTTACAGGAGATACAGTCATGAAAAAGAACACCGAAACCCAAAAGAGCAAGTCCTTGAAGAACAAAACTGGCGTCAAGGCAGGCACGTCCGTTCAAGGGCCCTACCGACTGAGCTACACTTCCGTGCAAGGGCCCTTCAAAACCCGCTAACAAAGGAAAAAGGTAGACCTGAACCCTTACCTCCTTCAAGAAGCAAAGCGTCGCTTGGGTCTCATCGGCTCAAAGCGGCGCGCTGCCGTTTAAGGGGCGCAGGAGCTTCCAGATAAACCCCATGACTCAAGCAAAGAATATTATGCGTTGGATTCTTTTGCAGTCGCAGGCAGGGTATTCCACTGGGGAGTCAGGAGAATCGCTGCGAGAAGGATCGACGCAGCCAGGAAGGAGAAGACGCCGTTCCAGCCCCATTGTTTGTAAAAGAGACCTGGGATGGTTCCACCGACAATGGCACCAATGGAACCGCAGCCGTTAATAAAACCGGCGGCTGTCGAAGCACCTTTCCGGGTTCCAAAGTCAAGCGCGGCGGTTCCACTGACGAGAGAGTCTGGCGCATACAGAAGAAAGCCGATCAAGAAGAAACAAGCGCCCAGGTACAAGCGTGTGGCAGGAAGATTATCGAGAATGAGAAGCAAGCCTGCCAAGCCAAACAAACAAATGATACTCACAGGCATCCGCTTGGAGCGGAACACTTTGTCCGAAAGATAGCCTCCCAAGAAAACACTCAGAGGTCCGGCCAACTCAAAGAGGCTGCTGAGAATACCCGACTCCATAGGATTGGAGCCCAACTTCTTGTTCAAATAGAAAGGTCCCCAGAACAAGATCGCATACCGGGTTGGTTTGAGGAAAAAGTAGATGGCCCCCAAAAGAAGAACCATCTTGTTGCGGAACACCTGACCAATGGTGTGCCAGGTCCCTTCGACTTCTTCCTCAGGAGTGTCACCTTCTTCCAACACAAGCTCTTCTTCATTGTGGTACTCCTCAATGGGAGGAAGCCCCACATCTTCGGGCTTGTTGGCCTGAAAGAAGAAAAACAACAGCCAGATCAGGAAGAGCGCCCCTGCTGGAACATAGAACGCGTAACGCCAGTCACCAAATTGGGTGATCGCCCAGCCAGCCAGCGCCGAAGCAATCACACCACCCAAAGCATAATTGGTACACCAAAGCCCCATGATCGTGCCGCGCTCGTGTTGGGAAAAGAAGTTCCCTATGTTTTTTGAGAGCGGCGCCCAACCCGAAGACTGGCACAAACCCTGGAGAATAAAAAGTATACCAAACAGCGTGGTTACCGTTGAAACCCCCATACCAATGCCAATGAGTACGGAGCAAAACATACCGGTAAGGATGACGCGGCGCGTCCCGACTCTGTCTCCCAACATCCCCCAAGTAAACTGACCAATGGCATAAGCGATCAAATAGCCAGAATCGATCCAGGCCATGTGTTCTGCCGTGAGATGGAAGCCAACCCCCCCGGTTTTCTCTGGTGTGAGTGCAACTTTGGCAACGGAGAATGACTTCCGGGTCAGGTAAAACCCTGCATACGCCAACCAGGTAACGGCAAAGATCTGCCACCGGTATCGTTCGTACAAGGGATCCTTCTTGAATGTAGCTTGTGACTCCATGGAATCCTCTTCAACTTGGGGGAAAGATGACCCAATGTAGCAGGGTTGCGTCCAAGCCTCAATGCACCTTGAGCCACAGCCTCAGCAACACACGCTCAAAGAAGGCAACCAAAAACACACAAGCACTCTGAAATGAAAGACAAAAGAGACAAGAGTGTGGAAGAGTGCCACGCCAAAGCGTAGCAAAGATGTCACGTAGAGACGCAAGCAAGCGGACCGATTTCAGCGTAGGTTCAGCATGCTCGGTGGAGCGGGAAAGAAGGCAGCGTGGAGTGGTTAGGGAAGGTTTTTGGTGACAAAGACATCGTAGCTGCCTCTGCTGGAGTAGGTCTTCCCTCCAAGAACAGCGCCTGTAGAAAGGTGGCCAGAGAGATAGAAGTTTCCGGCGGGGTCAGCAGCGATACCATAACCAAAGTCACTTCCTGAGCCTCCTCCAGTGTTCCCAGCCAAAGGTGTTAGGGTGCTGCTGTATTTGACGACAAAGATGTCGTTGCCGCCTTTATAAGGAAGCGTTCGACTGCCAACCTTCAATGCCGCCCCTGTGTAGCCAGAGACGTAAACGTTGGTTCCGTCACTCGCGATCCCATATCCAATATCAGCGCCAGTGGTTCCAAGATTGGTAGCACCTGTGAACGTAAGGTTCTTGTCGAGCTTGGTAACGAAGACATCATAGGACGACGAGGAAGAACCGTTGTTGGTGAGAACGTACCGACCAAACGAGCACGTTCGGGTGGTCGCTGTATTGGTCGACCAATAACCTGTCACATAAAGATTGTCGTACTTGTCAACGGTGATGCCACGGGGGTACTCGTGATACGCTCCTCCCTTGGCAGCAACAACCTTGGTGAAAGCCAAGTTGTTGGTAAGCTTGGCCACAAACATATCGTAATACTTGCTACCCTTGACGGTTCCCCCGCGAAAGCTAAGGACGGTAGCTCCGGTACTCCCTGTGTTCCAATAGCCTGTCACATACACATTGTTCTGGCTGTCGGTCACCACACCGTGAGCAACATCCGACCCGCTGCTTCCCCCAAGGTTCACTGCATTCTGATAGACAAGGTCTTTGTTGAGCTTGAGCACAAACGCATCTGTTGAGCCGTAAGACTTAAGAGTCTTGGTTCCAAAAGTTGCTCCCGATGAAGCGCTGGCAAAGAAACCTGAAACAAAGACATTGTCGTTTTTGTCCAAAGCGATACCATACCCGTAATCATTGGAGGTCGTGCCACCGCCAAAGACTTTCACAAAGTTGAGGTTGGGATCGAGCTTGGCAACAAACACATCGCGCGACCCCTTGGACTTAAGCGTCAAGCGGCCGAACGTAGCAGCGATGGTGGTTGTTCCATAGAACGATCCCGTCACATACACGTTGTCTTTGCTATCGACTGCAATCGCGTACCCAATGGAGTCATAGCTGCTGGTTGTTCCGCCATTGACAACGTTTACGGCTCTGACAAACCGTCCTGTGCTGTCGTACTTGGCGACAAACATGTTGTCATCACCTTTGCCAGCAAGAGTGGTGGTACCGAATGTCGCAGTGCCTTGGAAAAAGCCCGTCACATAAACATTGCCTTTGCTATCGACCGCTACGCCATATCCGTAATCTGCGGAGGTTGTCCCTCCCGTTGCAACCCAGTTGCTGGTGGCACACTTTCCAGCCGAACAGGTCTGACTGCTGGAGCACACTCTGTTGCAGCCGCCGCAGTTTTTGTTGTCCAGTTGGGTGTTGACGCAGGTGTTTCCACAGCGAGTCAAACCCACAGAACAAGCGCACACTCCAAGACGGCAGGAACTCCCAGAGAAACACTTTGTTCCACAACTACCGCAGTTGCTGCTATCGGATTGAAGGTTAACGCAGATGTTGTTGCATTTGGTTTGGCCTGATTGGCAGACAATCTCACATTGACCGCTGGTACACGTCTGACCTGATGGACATGTTTTGCCGCATGCACCGCAATGGCTGACATCAGTTTGAACGTTGACACAAGCTCCATTGCAGTCCGTCTGACCTGTAGGACAGACACAAGCACCGGCGCTACAGCGTTTCCCTCCTGAGCACTTGGTGCCACAGCTGCCGCAGTTGTTGTTGTCGGTTTGAGCGTTGACGCATGTTCCATTGCAGTCGGTCTGGCCTGTGGAACAAGCGCAGCTACCGCTGGCACATACTTTCCCGTTGGAACATTGGGAACCACAGGAGCCACAATGTTGGCTGTCGGTCTTGGTGTCGACACAAGAGCCACCACAATTGGTCTGCGTCGCGGGGCAAGACAGTTCACATTTGCCTTGGCTGCAGACTTCACCTGCTTTGCAAGCGTTTCCGCATGCACCGCAGTGGTTTCGATCGGCCAAGACGTCAATGCAAGTCCCACTGCAGTCTTTCTTTCCAGTGGGACAAGCGCACGAGCCAGCCACACACTGCTCCCCAGCGGAGCACTGTGTCCCACAGTTGCCGCAGTTGCTGGAGTCGGTCTTGGTATCGACACAGGAGGTCCCACACTTGGTCTTGTCTGTGGGACAGACCAAAGAGCATGCTCCTCCAGCGCAAGACTCTCCAGCTTTGCAAGCTTCGCCGCATTTTCCACAGTTGGCCTTGTCCGTTTGTAGGTCTACGCACTTTCCAGAGCAGTCGGTTTGTCCTGTAGGACAGGAACTTCCGCACACTCCGGCTGCACAGACTTCGCCCGAGTTGCAAGCTTTGCCGCAAGAGCCGCAGTTGGCTGTATCGCCCTGTAGATCGACACACTTGCCGGAGCAAACGGTTTCGCCGCTGGAACAAGCCGACTCACAGCTTCCCTCTTTGCAGGCTTCTCCATCTTTGCAAGCGGTCCCGCAGGTCCCACAGTTGGCCTTGTCGGTCTTCAGGTCAACGCAGCTGCCTGAGCAATCGGTCTTCCCATCTTTGCAACCGGATCCACACGTTCCATCAGAACAAACTTCCCCTTCACCGCAAGCGGTACCACAGGCCCCGCAGTTGGCTTTGTCTGTTTTGGTGTTGGTGCAAGTTTTGTCGCAAAGGGTCTCGTCTTCTTTGCAGCCAGAGGAGCACTTGCCGTCTTTGCAAGTCTCGCCCTCTTTGCAAGCTTGGTTGCAAGCCCCACAGTGTTTGGCGGAGGTTTTTGTATCAACACATCCATCCCCACATCCAGTGAGACCGCTAGTGCAGTCCGATTCACAGATGCCACCCACACACTTTTTGGTTCCACAATCAATGAGAGTGCATGGATCAGTAGGTTCGTCTCCACAACCGACATTCCATGAAAGAAACAACATCAACCCGATGGATGTTGCAAACAATCGAAAGGCCCTGGCTTTCATTCGGTTCTCCACACAAGAAAAAAAAACGATATTCGATGAGTCGATTAAGATGCTAGAAGTACAAACGGAGGGAAGAAGTGAGAACTTTTGCTTTCGACTTCAGGTACAAAAGGGAACTTGTTCTGTGAGATTGTGCCACAAATGGACTCTTCCCTCCACTACTTGACCCAATGAAACAACGTAGGTCTCAACATTCATTGAGAGTTCTACCGAGATGGGCTACATCAATCACACCTTCAGAAAAAGTCATATTTCCGAAGTTTGTAAAAAACGTCCACGCCGCTGGTTGATGAAGTAGCGCAAAAGAATGTCCCAAGTGAAGCAGCGACTTCTCTTCTCCAAGAGGTGTTGTGATAGAAGAGACAAAGACAACACGATGACAGAAGATGCAGGAACATTCAGTCGAAAAAAAGAGGAGACTTCCATGAGCGTCACCTTGTATGAAACGGGGCCTTCCTTCTACTCTCACTTGGCCCGCTTAACGCTGGTAGAGAAAGGTGCAGACTGGCAAAGTCAAAACATTAACATTGGCCCAGTAATGGAGAACTTTGAGCCCTGGTATATGAGGATCCATCCTGCAGGAGTTGTCCCTGCGCTGGAGCATAACGGAACCATCGTGACCGAAGCGATTCACATCATGCGCTATGTGGATCAAAACTTTGATGGACCTTCCTTAACACCCGAAGACCCAGCGTTACGAGAGAAGATGGACGAATGGCTGGAGCGCATGAACGCCTTTCCAACGCGAGAGTTTTCCTATGGTGTCCAAGGCATCGCGCTGTTGAAGCCTTTGATGAAGCGTTCGTATGATCTGCGTCGAAAGGTGCTACGGAAACACAGGGACAAAAACCCCGACTTGGCTGAGCGGTACAACGCTCGTCTCCAAGACATCGATAGCTGGCAGAAGGTCTCGACCAGTCCAGAACAAGTCGAAGCCTTGCGTCAAAAGGCACAAGCCATACTGGATGACATGGAGGCGGAGCTGGCTCATGGGAAGCCTTGGTTGGTGGGAGAGTCATTTACCCTGGCGGACATCTGGATGATGACCTATCTGTCCCGACTGAAACAGTTTGGCATGACGCACTGGTGGGAGAATGGAAAACGCCCTCTCGTGGATGCCTACTACCAACGCTTGCAGGCTCGACCTTCCTTTGTGAAAGGTGATGTCTGGGTTGGCATTCGCCCTGGCTATATGTTCAAGATGCTCGCTCCCTTCGTGCTGCCACGCCTGACCGTGCTCCTCCTTCTTGTGGGTGGTTTGTCCTATGGCGTCTGGTGGCTCTTCCCATAGAGACAACGTTCTTCACGAGGCGAGGTGTAGCTCCAATCGACGCTGGTTTCGTACGCTTGGGATACGCAAACACAACGTACGAAGAGCCTGGGTTGCCAAGTCTTTGTCCTGAGCCTTTTGCCGAACTCTCCACAAGCTCTCCAGCAACAAGGTTTTGGACGCAAGAGGGAGAGCTTCCGTTGTTAGATGTTGCTCCAACATTTCAATCGCTTCGTCACGACGTCCGTCGTGAGCCACAATCTGTGCGAGCAAGGCCACAGCCCGGAAAGTGTACACCGAATGTTCCAGCTCTTTGGCTCCTGCCATCGCTTCTTGGTTGGTCGCTCGAGCAGCCTCCACCTCGCCTTGCTCCCAAAGCAACTCAGCATACAACAATAGCGCCATCACCAACTCAATTTTGCTGTTGTACTCTCGGAGAAGGGCCGTCCCTTCCTGGAGCAAAGACAGAGCCTCTTCCATGTCACCCGAGTAGACCTTAAGCTCCCCAAGCATAGCCAGAACACGACCCTCTTCAACTTTGTGTTGATGCTTCCTGTTGTGCTCTAGGCTGTGACGGATATGCTCCTCTGCCTCAGCAAAGCGGCCCATGTCACGCAAGATTTGCCCCAGGTTGGCTCGCATCATCCCAGCCTTCCCAAACGAGCCCAAAGCTTCGTACCCTTCGATCGTTTGACGTAGGCACTGCACCGCAAGATGGAACCGTCCTTCGTGCCAGTGCATAATCCCAACGTTCGCATTGGCCGTAAGTTCATTGATTTGCAAGCCCATCTCCGCAAAAATTTGGCGAGCTTCCATATAATGTTCGAGAGCTTCGCCGTTTCGCTCTTTGTGCAGCAAAATCACGCCACAGTTATTCAGGTAGCGCCCTTCATCAGCGCGAGAACGTAACTCCCGGGCCACAGAAATAGCTTGCTTTGAGCAGTCATAGGCGCGCTCAAGCTGTCCAATCTCTTTGTAACAAAAGCTCGATAGGTTGAGTTTTTTGGCGACTCCAGCTTGGAAGTTATGCAGACGATCCAATGACAACCCATCCTCCAGCATGTCCAACGCTTTCTCATAGTCACCAAGGAGGAAAAAGATATAGCCCAAGCGAGCAAACGCATGAGACTTTCGTTCCCAACGAGGCGAGTGCTCAGAGAGTGCGATGGAACGCTCAAAACATTCGATAGCCTCTGGATATTCGGCGAGATGAATGTGGGCTTCGCCTCTTGCGTTGTTGGCGTGAGCGGCCAGTGAAGGAGAAGACGCGGCGCTCGCGTGCAAAACATTCTCTGTTAATGTGGCGACACGTTGAGGCTTCCCCATCTCTGACAGAAACTGGGCTTGATGAACCTGAAACAAGGATAGGTATTCATCCCGTTTCTCCGGAGGTATAGACCCTGAGGGATGCTGTTGCAGGCTCTCCACGACAGCTTCAAACAGCTCACAGCCTTCTTCCAGCAGTCCTGTGTGGGTCCAAACCAGAGCAAAGTCATCGGCTGCCTGACTCAGACCTTCGTAGTAATGAGCTTCCATTGCAAGAATCCAGGCTTGCCGAATGTTCTCCATCTCGAGTTGGATTTGTTGCATGGCCGATGTCGAAGTTCCGCCCAAGAACTTCGATGTCTCCGTAGCCAGAAGTTCCAAGAAGAAAGAGCCATACTTCTGTTGCAAGACAGCTTCCTGACCCTGTTCCAGGCGCAATGACTCTAAGAACTGCCGCAACAAGGCATGAAGACTGTACCGATTCTCTGGAGATCGCTGCACCAGAGCATGGTCGGTGCATCGAGCAAGCATTCGGACAGAGCACCCAGCAATGGCTCGGGCGGCCTTGAGAGAGAAGCTACCACGGAAGAGCGAGAGCTGCGCAAGCCCTTTCTGTTCTTCTGGCTTCAGCAAAGAGAGCGAGTAGTTGAGAACGTTTCGTATGCTCTGGTGTCTCTCAGGAAGGTCACCCCAATCACTTTGTAAGAAGTCGATATCACTTTGAACCTCTTCAACAATGGAGTTGACATCCATCATTCGTGTCCAGGATGCAGCCAACTCAATCGCCAAAGGAAGATACTCCACGTGCTGGCACAATGTTTCGATGGCCCGGAAGTCTTCCTCGTGCTCGATCTCAGAGCCGACCTGCTCCGCACGTTGCAAGAACAGCTGAACAGCACCTGATGGCAAAAGCCCTTTCACTACATAACGATGTTCAGAAGAAACATTCAGAGCAATACGAGATGTCACAAGAACCTTGATATATGGGGCCTTCTCCAACAACGACTGCAGGAAGCTTCGAGCAGGAAGGATATCTTCAAAGTTGTCCAACAACAACAAAAGACAGCGAGAACGCATAAAGTCGAACAGCTGCGACTCCCAATCTCCCGAAGCCTGAGGAGCAAGACCCATCTGTTGTCCTAGGGTAGCAGGAAAGCGTTCCGGCTTGTTCAGAGAGTTCAATGAGATACGAAACACGCCGTCCACGAAAGGATGACTCCCTTGCACTAGACGTCGACAGACTTCGACAGCCAACCTCGTCTTCCCTGTACCTCCAGGCCCCATCAATGTAATCAGCCGCTTGTTGTCGCGAGACAGAAGCTCCAGTAGCTCTTGCAAGGAGGGTTCACGGCCCACAAACAAGGTCGTTTCCGCAGGAAAGTTGTGCAGAATTTCGGCGTCAGCAGGGCGCTCTCCGCCGACTTCTTCGTAGTGGATCTGGTCGTACAGTTCAACCGTTTCATCCGTGGGGTCAGCCTGAAACTCCGTTAAGAGGATCTCAACACAGGTATGGTACTGCGCCAAAGCAGCGCTGCGTTGTCCTTGCAACGCCAAAACACGCATTCGACTGCGATGGGCCCCCTCACTCCAAGGCTCCAACTCCAGCCAACGAAGGAGGAGTCGGTCGGCGGTTTCGTAGTCATGACGGACCTGATACGCCTCTACCAGATGACGCAACAAGGTGACAATGTGGGTACGAAGCGTCTCTCGTTTGTGACGAAGCCAATCGTCAAAGACAGGTTCTTCGCTGAGGTCAAAACCAACCAGAAGTTCTCCGCCGTACGAGTCAACGAGGGCCACCAGCTCTTCCAAGGCTGACGCGTTGGTATACAAACCCTCCCAATGTTTGGCCTCCCAATGCTCCAGAGTCGCCTCCAGCTCAACAACGTCCGAGTCGATGAGCTCTGGCGAGATCTGAACATCCTGACGGGTGACATGAAGCAGCTGTTCTGCCAGCCCCTCCTCCACCTTGTTGAGTGTTTGCTTGAGGCGATGGAGAGACTGACGTAAATTTTTCTTGGCCTCCTTGGACTCCCAGTTGGACCACAACAGCGACGCCAAAACATCCCTGCGATGGGAGCGTGGTTCCAGGCAAAGATACACCAGCAGCGCCCGGATCTTGTCTGTGGGAAAGCCCTCAATGTCTTGTGTCCCCCATCGAATGTCCAAAGTTCCAAGAAGCTTGAGATGCAACTGCCCCACGGCTTTCTCCACGTTGTACCAAAGGATCAAATTGTACCACTCGCAGGGTAGCGAGACCCCTCGAACCTGTCAAAGAGAAAACTTCCCCATCCCCAGCAACCTCCCACTCACTCGTCCTCCTGCCAAACTCAAACTTCAGCTCGTCTCACCTGAAATGTTGGGTCAACCCAAGGCCAGGCCCAGCGAATCACATTTCTGTGAACCACGTTCATGAAAATCTGAGGATTCGATCCATTCGACCAACCTTGCTCCTCGGTACAAGTTCGCCTACCTATTGGGAAGAATGTCCAAAACAAGCTCGACAACAACATGGAATGGAGCTTGCTGAGAGAAGAATGAACTTCTTCGATTGGAAAGAAAAGGAAGGTTGAATGAAGACTCCTATCTATTTCGGTTTGCTCGTGTTGTTCCTATTAACAGGTTGTGCTTCTCCCAACCCTTCACCGGAAGGAGAGAACCCTGGTGAAGCGAGCTCAAGCTACGATGCCTCAGAAGGAGGAGCGGAAGAGCCGGCAACATCCGAGCCTTCCTCCCCGGATGAACCCAACCCTACCGATTCGTCCGAAGGCCCAGACTCTTCCGAGACACCCGACGGTTCGGACCTCCAAGACGCCTCCGAGCCAACCGAAGAGCCCAACACTCCAGAGGTACCGGACACTCCACCTTCGGTGCAACCTCGACTGCTGGCTCTAAGCAAAGACGGTCGTGTTGCAGCGCTCCAGTTAACATCACCGTGGAAAGTCCTCAGCACAGGCGATCTCAAGCAGCCCTCTGCCAGCGCTCGATGCTTTGGAGGCCGATGCGTCATAGTACACCCTTCACCATCTGACTCTCTCAGCGTTGTGGACCCGCTAGACTTATCAAAAGCAACAACCATCAAGCTGGAGAGTGGAGCAGACCCCAGAGATGTTGCGTTTGTCGACAACAAAACCATCTTGGTTAGCCAATATGGAAAGTCCGCCTTGCTTCAACTGGACCTGGACAGTGGGAGCAAAGAGTCCATCGATCTGAGTCCTTTGGCAGATGCAGATGGTGTTCCTGAGATGTTGAGAATGGCTCACTGTGAGAAGCAGGTCTTTGTCCAGCTGCTTCGTCTCGATCACAAGACCGAAGCTCCTTCTTCGATGGGACCAGGCTTGGCAGTGATTGACCTGAACGCTCAAGGGAGCGACCGTCTTGTCGACGCTGACCCTTCGACTCCGGGAAAGCAAGCCATCAAGCTCTCTGGAAGCCCCAACCATGATATGCCGTTGAATTGCAAGACAGGGACGCTTTACATTGCAGAGCCCAAACCTCTGATGCAAGGCGGAGGCTCGTACGAGCAAGTTGATGTGAAGACGTTGAAGGCGAGCAAAGCCCCCATTGACCACGGCGCTCAGGTGGGTGGATTTGTCGTCGTTGAGCCCGGTATGTACTGGCTGATTACACACACAGCAACAAGCCCTGCAGGGAACTCGTCCCACTTAAACCTGGAGGGTGTTCAAGGCACCACCACCTACAATACGTTTGCCTATGACAAAGTCGATGAGCTTGTGTTAGACCCCAGCCAAGACCTGTTGTTCTTCCCTGACAACTGTGAGACCAAGCCAACCTATCCACAATGTGCATCCGGTGTCCACGTGTTCCACGCTCGCACGGGAACACCGGCGGACAACGGAGTCATTTCGCTTGGCTTCCCTCCCATGGAATTGGCGATTTCCCGCTAAGGGAGTCGGAATGAAAAGAAGGTGGAAACGCAAGCGGTGGTTCAGGAGGAAAGGTTGGAGTTGGAGTTGGCTTCAGGCCAGGAGCCATGTCGGAGCCAGTGCCAGAGCCGCTTGAGGTCGTGGACGATGAGATACAAAGATGGAACCAGCACCAGCGTAAGGAAGGTAGCAAACAACACACCAAACGCCAGAGAGATAGCCATTGGTATGAGGAACTGAGCCTGCCGGCTCTTCTCAAACAGCAAGGGAGCAAGCCCCACACAGGTGGTGAGCGTGGTCGAAAGGATCGCGCGCAAGCGACTTTGCCCCGCCTCCCACGCCGCTTGAAACTCGCTCTGTCCTCCCTCCAGGTTTCGGTTGATGGTGTCCATGTACACAAGCGAATCGTTCACCACCACACCCGAAAGCCCCACAACGCCAAACAAACTCAAGATGGTCAAAGGAACGCCCATCATCCAGTGCCCACCGACGGCTCCAACCACTCCAAAAGGAATCATCGCCATGATAATCAACGCCTGGGCATACGACTGGAACACAATCACAAGGATGACAAAGATCCCAAACAACGCGAGAGGAAACGCCGTCTTCATCCCCTGAAAGACTTTCTTTTGCTCCCGACCTTGCCCACCAAACACAACCTTGACATCTGGAGCCAACTTTGCCAACTGGACCAACTCGTTGCGTTGCAAAGCCTGGACAATCTCCTGACGATTTCCGCGGGTTTCGTCAAGCTGCGCCGTGAGAGTTACGATTTGCTTGCGCTGCAAACGCCGCAAGACTTGAAGGTCGCGCGTGTAGGTCCAGGTCGCAAGAGAAGTGAGCGGCATCTCTTGGCCTTGCCCTGTCCGTATCCATAGCTTCTCCAATTGCTGAAGTTGCCGTCGCTCTTTCATCGGATAGCGAACAAACACTCGAACTTCATCGCGGTCCCGCTGCAGCCTCATCACCTCCCAACCGTACATTTTGTCCCGAAGCTGCTGAGCAATGTCTTGCAGGCTCACGCTCATGCTGTGGGCCAACGGTTTGAGCTTAAAGCGCAGCTCTCGCTTGCCAAGGGTTAAGTCATCTTCGGGGTCAGAGACTCCAGCAAAGGTGACCAAGCGCTGCTTGAGATAACGCAACGCTCGCTCCAGTTGATGACGTCCGTTCGCGAGCAGCTGCAGCTCAATCGGACGACCAACAGGAGGAGTGTCGAGGGTGGAAAAGCTGATCTGACTCACTTGTGGTACCGAGCCCACCTTGGCACGCCACATCGCTGCAATCACGCGGCTGGTGATACGCCGTTTTTCCCCAGGAACAAGCTCCAACTGCACCTCTCCGACTTCTTCACCGCTGGGCGGAGAAAACTCAGCAGAGCGCAACGTCTGCGAGCCCACACGAACCAGTGAGGCGACGAGAATCTCTTTGCCTTCCTTCTGTCGAAGCTCACGGGCTAACCCCGTTGCCTTGTGAAGGAGGCTCATCGCAACCCTGCGGGTCTCCTTTTCGGGGGTACCCGGACGAAGAATGAAGCGGGCAACCACACGATTGCCGTCCAACTCAGGAAAGAACACAAAGCGAACTTTTCCGCCTCGAAACGCACCCACACAAAGAAACGCAAGGAACAGAGAGGCAGCAAGAACAGGCCACCTGTACCGCAAAGCAACGTGAAGAACGCGGGCGTACACAACCCGATTGACCCAGAGGAAACCTCCCTCCAACACCCCACGTATCCGAGCCATCAGCCCGTCGGCGTTCTCTTTGCGATCCAACGAATGGGCCAGGTGGGCCGGGAGAATGAGAAACGATTCCAACAGGCTGATTGAAAGACACAAGATGACGACTGTGGGGATCATATAGATGAAGGTCCCGATACGTCCTCCCATGAAGAACAAGGGGATGAAGGCCAAGATGGTGGTGCTCACCGAGGCGAAGACCGCAGGAAACACTTCCCATGTTCCTGTAACGGCAGCCTCCAAAGGAGGCGTTCCCTTCTCGATATGAGCGTACACATTCTCACTCACAACGATGGCGTCGTCCACCAAGATTCCAATCACCAGAATCATTCCAAACATGCTGATCATGTTGATGGTGGTGCCCGTCAAATTCATGAGGATGAGCGCCCCAAGGATGGAGATGGGCAAACCAGCCGCGACCCAAAACGCGAGGCGAAGGTTCATCAACAACGCTAATGTAATCAAGACCAACAACAAGCCCTGCCACCCGTTGTTAATCAACAACATCAACCGAGCTTTGAGGTCGACGGTTTGGTCTTGGTACACCGACAGATAAGTCTTGCTTGGCAACCGCTGGCCCACAGACTTCAGGTACTCATGAACTTGCGCAGCGATCGCCAACGAGTCGCCATTCAACGACCGAAAGATGGTGAGCAAGAGTGCAGGCTTCGCGTTGAAGTAGAGAGAGTTGGGCTGGGTATCAAACGTTTCCCGTACGGTGGCGACATCCTCCAAGTGAATGGGTGAACCACCAGCGACCGAACGAATCGGGATCCTTGCGAAAGCACGGGCCAAGTAACGCTTGCCGTACACCCGAATCATCAAGTCTTCCCGTTTGGTTTTGATCATACCTCCAGAGAGGTCGAGGTTTGCACGTGAGACGGCTCGCCCCACGTCCGACACCTGCAAACCAAATTGTCGCAACCGCTTCTCGTCAATCTCGATGGAGATTTCGGGCTGTTTGTATCCGTCAAGTTGTACCTGGGAAACCAAAGAGAGAGCCAAAAGCTCGTCCTTCACAGTCTGCCCAAGCTGCTGCAAGGCGGCTCGTTTGATGTCGCCGTGAAGGGCGAGTTGCATCACTGGAACTCGCCGCACAATCTCAAAAGCCAGAGGACGGTCGGCATCGCGGGGAAAGCTGGTGATTTGGTCGAGCTGATCCTTCACCTCACGTAGAACACGCTCCGGATTAACACCTCGACTTACCTCAAGACGCAGCATTCCGATGTTTTCCATCGACTCTGCTGTCAGTTGCTCAATCCCATCAATTTGCTGGATGGCCTCTTCGATCTTCAGGACGATGCCTTTTTCAATCTCGGTAGGTCCAGCCCCTCTGTAAGGAACTCGAACCAGAATCATATTCTGACTGGTCTCTGGAAACACTTCTTTGGGCAACGAACTGATGCTAAGAAAACCAATCACACAGAGACTGACCATCAACAAGTTGACAACAACAGGATGTTCAACAAGCCATCGAATCAGATTGCGCATGGCACATACTCCCTTCCCAAGGAACGTTACAATGTCGATAGCTCGAAGTTATTGGTTTGTCTCTTTTTGAACAACAACGCGCATGCCAGGAACGGGTTGTAGCAAGTAGGAGGTGACCACCTCTTCCCCTTTGCTTAAGCCAGCCCCAATCACAACAGAGTCAGCGTTGCGGTGCACGACAGTGACTCGTCGAGGCTGCAAGCGTCCTTTTTCCACGACGTATACCGTGGCTCCGTACACAGCCTGACGAGGCAGCGTAATCGCTCCATGAATCCGACGGTATGGGATACGGACCTGACAATACGTGCCCGTGAGCAAAGCGCCACCAGTCTTTGGTGATAGCTTCACACGAACCCAAAGGTCCACGGTCCGTGTTTGAGAGTCCAAGGAGCCACCGACCCGGACAACGCGCCCTTTCCAACGAAGCTTCGGGCTGCTCCCCAGAGACACCTGAACCCTAGGTAACTTGCGTAGCCACGTTGGAATGTCTTGTGGAGAGAGCAACTCGCCCTTGTCGTTGGTCCAGTTGAGCAATGTGTGTTGAGGAATCCCCACGGGGATGTCTACCGAGTCAACACTCTCCAAGGTTGCCAGAGGCTGGCCTTGTGCGGCATAACCTCCAACATCCACCCCGCCCGAGACCACCCGAGCATTAAAAGGCGCACGGATCCGAGACCGCTGGATCTGCAAATTGGCAGATTGCATCTGGATGTAGGTCATGCTCAGAGTTTGGCGAAGCGTCTCTTGTCGCTGCTCTCGCTCTCGAATCCGCATGCGCATCTGGTCCACCGAGTTCTTGTCTACAGCGCTGTCACGCAAAAGTTGCTCGTTCCTCTGTAGCGTCAACCTGTCGAGACGAAGAGCCTTTTGTCCGAGAGCCAACTGCTTCTTCAACGAGACTTGTTGGGCCTGAAGCCGACGGAACTCCAGTGCGTAGGATTGTTGGTCCAAGCGAACCAAGAGTTGGCCTTTCTTGACAAGACGGCCAGGCTTAAAATCGGAAACGGTTGCACGCACAATGCCTGACACTTCAGGAACCAAGCGCACTTGTTGTGTTGCAACAACCGTTCCAAACCCTTCGATGTACAGGAGCTTGGAACGAGGTTGAATGGTCAGAGTCGAAACCTGCGTGGTCAGCGCAGGGGCCTTGGTTCTTCTGGGAGGCTTTCGCTTCTTCCCCAGAAACTGCATCACCATCAAACCCACACCAAACAGAGCGACTGTAAGTACACCGCTGCGAACCCAAAAGGCGAAACGAGATGGAGCTTGAGTCTGATTCTCTTCCTGTGAAGACGCCATGGAAACTCTCCTGCTGCTCACATTGCATCCAGATCAACCACCGCTCAACAAATCCAATCGCCCCTAGCGAAGAAGATGCCAACATTCGAACAATCACAATCTCCTTCGTTACCTGCCATTTCCTTCTTATCCAGAGGATACATGGAGGGTCATTTCACCTGTTCCTGTTTCACTTGCGGTCTGAAACATACGGACCATGAAACAGTCACCACACAACAGACGAAGCACACGCAAGACAAGCAAGGATTTTTGAGTCCAATAGCTCCACCAGAAATGGAATGCCATCGCACGCTTGACGCATGCCTTCCAGGCTCTTACACTTTCCGAGTCATCCGAAAGGAAGGCTTGGTAACTTCGTTCTCTTCGCGGTTTCCCGCTGGGGACGACTTGTTTGAGGTTGTCGTTAAAGATGTGTTGAGAGGGTCAGCGCGGGAAGAAGCAAAGAATCCTATCGTTCCCTGGCAGCAAGACCTTACGAAAACACTCATGGCCAAAGAGCCTTCTGAACCTGTTTCCCCAAACCCATCTTGGTTGAAGAGAATTAAAGTGAACACTCACGCCCCCACTCCTCGTTGGTTATCTTTGTTGTTGCTGCTGCTGTTGGCAAAAGTGTCTTTGGGGTTTCGGCTCCTCGCCCTGCCTTCCATGACAGGGGATGGCTTCTTCTGGATATTTAGCGACGACACCCCATACCACCTTCGACGAATTCTGATGTCAGTGGAGACGTGGCCCTTTATCCCTGAACAAGATATGTTCGTAAACTTTCCCTTTGGAGCGACCATCTACTGGCCCGATGGAATGCCCTGGCTGGTGGCGACGTTGGTCAAACTCACAGGCGCAACGGGAGCCCAAGTCCAACCTTGGGTGGAGTGGTTCGCCGGTTGGTTCCCCCCCTTTGTTGGGATGGCAACGGTTCTGCTCGTGTACCAAACCTCTCAGCGGTGGATCGGAAAACCTTTGGCTTTTCTTGCAGCCTTGTTGTTGAGCGCCTCTCCTATCCACGTCCAATACACATCGTTTGGTCGCCTGGACCACCATATTTTTGAACCTCTTCTCTGTTGGATGTTGCTGTGGAGCATTCTCGCAGCTTCACAAGCCACAAATCGCTCCAAGCAAGGATGGTATTCTCTGTTGGGTGCGATGACGATTGTCATCGCTTTTCTCGTCTGGCCAGGGGTTCTGCTGCATCTTGGAATACTGGTCGCTGCGGTGCTGATGTCGATCGTGATGGTGTCGCGTTTTCTGAAGTCTGAGTTCGAAAGCGACGTTCTTGCAAGAGCTAGCCTTTGGGTCTTTGGGTCCTCCATCCTCTTGTCCCTTCCGGCACTTTGGACATCTCCCTGGGCTACCCAGCCTGTCTTCTTTGCCTTAAGCCCCTTGCATCTGATATGCCTCGGCGTAGCAGCAGGAGCCTTCGCTCTGCTTGGATATACCCCATCTCGATGGAAGCGAATCCCCCTGCTTGTCCGGATCGTGGTAGCATCACTCGTTCCAACCCTCGTCTTGTTTGCTCCTCCTGTGGTCCACCGCTCTCTACTCGAAGGCTTGCAATATACGGCCCAGAGTAAATTTGCAGCCTTGGCAACAGAGTTTGAGGGGCTGTTCCATTTGCCCGGCGCATTTCTGCACAATGCAGGCTTTGTGATTGCAATTGGCACGTTGATAGCTTTTGTTGGGGTGATCCTATTCAGCTTTCGACCGCATCTCGCGTTCCCGAAAGTAGCCGAAGAAAACAAAGGCTCTATCTTGTACTGGACCTTGATGATGGTAGCTGCCGTTATGTTATTTTTGCCGGCGATGCGCTCCACAAGGTGGCTTACAGCTTGGGCACCTTTTGGGGCTGTGGTGCTTGTTGGATTTTGGCCCGCTCTGCTCCGTCCTTTGGGTGAGCGTATTGTTCCAGGGCAACCCAAGCTCTGGGCAGTTCTCTCCTTGGTTGTTCTTGCTGCAGCCTTTGCACCCACCCTATCCTTGAGTCTCAAGATGGAGCCCTTGAGTCATTCCGAAAAAGCAGCCCAGCTGTTCTTTCGAAGGATGAAAGCCTTAACTCCCCCTGCTAGCCATGCCCCCCACAAGGAGAAGCAGCAGCCGCGCTATGGAATCCTGACCTCTTGGACGCTGGGGCACATACTCACCTACCTGTCGGAGCGCCCCACCCTTGCCAATAACTTCTTTGGAATCCCTCGCCATGACACAAGCAACCAGTTGGCCTCGCGCATCTTGTTAGAAGGAAACTGCGATAGGGCCGCACAAACCATGGAGAAGCACAACCTTCGCTATGTTCTCATCAAGTCAGCAAGCCCGGCGACCATCGCAAAATTGGCGAGCGCCTCAGAGCTAGACCCGTCTCACTTTGTAGACGCAGCGATGCGACCCAGAGAAGGGATCTGGCGCTCCTTGTTGTTTCGATTGGGGCTGTATGAGGGTCAATCGATGCAGCTGCCATTGTCACCGCCCCACAAGCTTACATTGGCACCCTGTGGTCGATTTCGGCTTGTGGATGAGACACATGTCATCCCAGCTCCTCGCCATCAGCCTGGGCATCTCAAGCTTTACGAGCAGGTGAAAGGTGCGAGGTTGCGCTTGAAGGGGAAACCAGGTGCGCAAGTTCAGGTGTCCTTGCCGCTCCACCTCCAAGGCCGGCGGAGCTTTCTTTGGGTCGCACGAGGTCGTTTGAACGCCAAAGGGATTCTGGATCTTCGTTTGCCTTATCCCACCGACGGTGCTTGTTGGAGTGAGTTGAAGCCATGCCCCATTCGTTCGATCCGCAAAGCCTACTCCATAGCTTCACCCCAAAAGAGATTTCCACCCCAACAGCTCGCAGTGACTTCCCAAGCCACAAACCAAGGTCAGCTATTAACGGTGTCTTTGCCTGCCAAGCAATGAAGGATAGCTTCACAGATCCTTTGTATCGGTCCAACAAGAACAAGCTATTCGGCCAGAAGGAGCATGATGCAAGCAGCCACCCATTCAGGCGAGACAGTCCCTCTCCAGATCCGGTACGAGACCTCCTGACTTGAGCGCTTCCCCTTCCAACACTCCCCCGAGAGCAAGCCAAGAATTTGTTGCCCCCCCGAACGTTACGTCACGAAGATCATGAACTTTCTTCCTCTTATCTAAGGGCTTGCAAGGAGGCGATTTCGCGACCATCATGTAGACAGACCGCCGTCAAATCATTAAAGTTGTCCATCCTTTGAGAGAGCAGACCTGTTCAAAAGCAGACGAGCTGTCTTTCCAGTGGAACCAACACCTCTCTATCCATCACGATAAAGCTTGGGGAAGAGCTTCTTCCAAAGACATACGGGAACAAGAGTCACATGCAAGTCAAAGTACGGTTTCTAGACAATCTCAGGCTTGAAGCCAGTTTTGATGATTACGTCATCACCTCCGATCAGCCCATCCGCTACAAGGGAGACGGCTCAGCGCCAAGCCCCTTCGATTACTTTCTCGCATCGTCGGCTCTCTGCGCAGGATACTTCGTCAAAGTGTACTGCAGAGCGAGAGACATCCCAACCGAAGATATCAGCATCATTCAGGACAACATCGTCGATCCAGACAATCGGTACAAACAAACGCTCGTCATTCGTGCAGAACTGCCGGAAAGCATCTCGGAGAAGAATCGAAACGGAATCATCCAATCGATGGAGCGCTGTTCGGTTAAGCGGGTGGTTCAAAACGCCCCAGGCTTCGCCATTGAAGCTCAGAGTGTTCTAGGGTCAGACTCGGGGCTTCTCTACGATGGCTCTTCCGACCCCCAAGCCCGGACAATGATTGTCGGGAAAGACTGCTCTCTGGAAGAGACTATTCAAAACATGACAGGGCTGCTGGAAGACCTCGGGATAAAAATAGAGATCGCGTCCTGGAGGAACATCGTTCCCCATGTCTGGTCCGTTCATGTCCGAGACGCCGACTCCCCAATGTGTTACGCCAACGGAAAGGGAGCCACCAAAGACGCGGCTTTGTGCTCTGCCTTGGGGGAGTATCTGGAACGACTGAGCAACAATTACTTCTACAACGATAGCTACCTGGGAGAAACCCTTAGCCAGGCCGAGTTTGTCCATTATCCCAGCGAGAAGTGGTTCCTTCCTGGACCTGATGACTCTCTCCCTGAAGGATTAATGGATGACACGCTCTTAGCTTGTTACAACGAAGAAGGCGAGCTACAAGCCTCTCATCTTATCGATACAAACTCTGGAGCAACCGAGCGGGGGATTTGCGCCCTTCCCTACGAACGTCAATCGGACAAGCAGACCGTCTATATCCCAGTGAACCTGATCGGCAACCTCTTTGTCAGCAATGGGATGAGCGCCGGGAACACCAAGTACGAAGCACGCGTCCAATGCCTCTCTGAGATTTTTGAACGCGCAGTGAAGCAACAAATTATTGTTGAGGAGCTAACGCTTCCGGATGTTCCACCCTCTGTTCTGGAAAACTACCCCTCCATCCTTGAAGGCATCAACAAGTTAGAGGCGCAAGGCTTTCCTATCCTTGTGAAAGATGCATCGCTGGGTGGCAAGTTCCCTGTGATGTGTGTCGCCTTAATCAACCCTCGTACGGGTGGTTTGTATGCATCTTTTGGAGCCCACCCAACCTTTGAAGTCGCTCTTGAGCGATGCCTGACAGAGTTGATGCAAGGTCGAAGCTTTGAAGGCCTCAACGATGTTCCCCCTCCAACCTTCAACTCCGTCATGGTCAGCGACCCCTACAACATTGTTGAACATTTCATTGATTCTACAGGTGTGATGCCCTGGAAGTTCTTAAGCCAAAAGACAGACTTTGCGTTCACGCCCTGGAATTACTCGGGCACCACGGAAGAAGAGTATCATCACTTGATGGACATTCTTCACGAATTGGGAAAAGAAGTCTACATCGCTGACTACGAAGAGTTGGGAGCAAAAGCCTGCCGCATCCTTGTCCCTGGCTACTCAGAAATTTACGAGACACAAGACCTCATCTGGGACAACCACAACAAAGGAATTCCCTTTCGCTCGGACATCCTCAACATCCACACTCTCGATGATGAAGCATTGAACGCTCTCCTTGAAAACCTCGAAGACAGCGAACAAGACAACTACATGCCCATCGGAGATCTGATTGGCGTTGCGTTTGATGAGAACACGCCTTGGGGAAAATGCACCATAGGAGAACTCAAGCTCCTCCTATCCTTGGCTCTTGGCTACATCGATGAATCCAAGGGGCTGGTCGAGATGCTGTTGCAATACAACGACAACCTCCCCGAACGAAGAAGGTTTTACCAGGCTCTGGATAACGTCCTCAGCATTGAACAAAACCCTGAGTATGACCTTGAGGACTACATCCCCAACATGAACCGGATGTACGGGGAAGAGCTTGTGAGCAACGTAACAGGGAGCGTAGCAGGAGATGTTCGCTTCTTTGGCCTGACAGAGACCAACATGGAGCTGGAAGGTATTGATAAACACCAAAGGCTCATCACAAGCTACAAAAAACTGCACACCGCCAGAAGCCAATACGCCTCCAAAGCGTAGTCTGCTCTCCCAAAGGGCCCACAAAAGCTTCAGTCTCCGGAGCCCCATCTTCGGCCCCAGTCTACGAGCCTTCTGGGAGATGTAGAAGTCGTAGACCCAACGACAGGAGAGTTTGTTCCCCTGCAAAACATCCTGATCAACACCGAACGCCAAGTGCTTCAGTCTGTCTTGGAACACTTTTCTTGGGACATGGTTCGTGTCTGAAATGAGCTACAAGTCTCCAAAAGTTGGCTTTATAAGCTGTTAAAAAAACATGAGTTGCGACGTCCCAGCAAAGATTAGAGTGTCATGAACCCAACACGTTTGTTTGCTTCAAGATGGTTGTCCACCTCGAAGGAATCCAAGGCAAGCCGTACTATGATCTTCACCGACGACTCTCAAACCTTGCTTTCGGGGGCACACAACAGGGGCGTTTGCAAGGAAGCCAACCTTCAAGCCCCTTACGAACCTTCAGGCTTCCTAGCGAAAGTGTCCCCTTTCTCTTTTGTAAGCCATAAGATGGGTGAAGACCTCTGATGTTTCAGGAACAACAAGGTTGAGCAAAGGAAGGTCACTTTGTTTTCCACTTCCATGGCACTCCACCATCACTCCATTCTCATCGTCCACCCAAACAAGCCCAACAGCTGTAACTTCTTCTCCCGTTTCAAAAGCTCCGCTTTCTATTTCGTTTCCAACCATCCCCTGAAAGGGAAAGAAGTCTTCGAGCTGTTCTTGCCAATAGTGCAATTGTCCTTGTGTTTCATTGTACACCTCCATTTTCTTTTGCTGGTTGAACAGCAAACCAGCAAGCCCTCCAAGGATGAAACCAAGAGGCAAGACAATGACCAGATAGATGCTCATCATTCCCGGCGCACCATAATCGAGCCTTCTCGAAAGGGAATCAAAAACAAGAGCAAACAGAGCCGTAGAAATGAACGCTCCAACACATGAAAATCCCAACACTCTCATCAACTTCATTGGACAGTTCCTTTTCGTTCGAGCCCGCACTTCTGAGGTTACTTACGGGACAATCGATGGAATCCATTAGGGTATACCATGAGAGCAAGAAATGGAGGCTCTGGCAAGTTCTCAAAGAATCGGTAACAAAATCCAAGAATCGCAAGTGCCCAGCACAACCTATTGCGTGTTTGTGTGTTGTGAGAAGAATGCGTTGTGTGACAACGATTTTCCCCTCCAGCCAACATGCTCTGTGCGCTCAAGAGGAGCTGCGCCCATGAAAAAGTTTACCTTCGCTCTGTGTTGTTTGTTTTTGTATGCAATGTCTCACGGCGGTTGCTCTCCAGCCCCAGGCACCAACGAAGCCACTGGAAGCGAGCAAACAACCAGTGACACGTCCAAAGATGCAGGAAGTCAACAAGATACTTCGACGACAGTCGATACATCGACAACTCCGGACACTTCCACAACCCCAGAGAACGCGACAGACCCAGACACATCGGCAACACCGGACACATCCACCACTCCAGATGCGTCCACTGATCCCGATACATCCACTGCACCCGATACGTCCACCGATCCCGACACATCGACGACACCGGACACTTCCACCACTCCAGAAGACGGAGAGCCAAACAACACGGAAGCTGAGACCACAGATCCAGATCAGGACGAGACATCATCGCCTGACGCTGGAGCAGGTGAAGCTGGAGTACCAGAAGGATCTTCCGAACCATCACAGCCAGAGAATGGACCCGTTGATACAACTGTCCCTGACACAGTCCCCCCAGATGGAGGAGGTACTTCGACCTGCTTGCCAACCAAGCTTCAGTCCACGATTACATTGACCTCGATCGCTCTGACGGTTGCCGTGAGTCCTGACAGCAAAGCTGTGGCCGCAGGGCTTGATGACAACACTGCGGTCATGTGGGACTCCAGCAACGGTACATCGCTGCGAACATTCTCTGGGCACACCGATTGGGTGTGGGGTCTCGCTTTCTCAGGAGATGGCAAGGTCTTGGCGACGGGCTCCGATGACACAACTGGGAAGCTGTGGGACGCTACCACAGGCACTCTTTTGTTTACCCTGACGGGACACACCGACTACGTCAACATTGTAGCGGTGAGCCCCAACAACAAGATCGCCGCAACGGGCTCTTCCGACAGCACCATTAAGCTTTGGGATGTGACAACAGGCAAATTGCAGCAAACCTACTCAGGGCATACGTCGGATTTGTGGGGCCTCGCCTTTGACCCCAACACCTCCATCCTTGTTTCAGGTGCAGCTGACAACACAGCACGGGTGTGGAACTTAACCACCAATACCTCGGTGCGCACTCTCAGTGGACACACCGACGAGGTCTATGGTGTCGCCATCAGCCCAGATGGAAAGACGATCGCAACCACCTCCAACGACTCCACCGGAAAGCTATGGGAAACGTCCACAGGCAAGCTACTCCAAACCTTGACAGGGCACACCGACTACCTCAGCGCTGTTGCTTTTAGTCCTGACAGCAAGGTTGTCGCCACAGCTTCAGGAGATACCACCGTGAAGTTATGGGATGTTGCCACAGGCAAGCTGTTGTCAACCATCTCCGCTCACAGTGACCTGGTCAATGGCGTTGCTTACAGCCCCAATGGAAAGTTTATCGTCACAGGCTCCGACGACCAAACCGTTAAGATCTGGACCTGTCCCTAACGCTCCCCTCCTTTCCCTCATCACTTGGTCTGACCGAACCGCTCCAAAGCACGCTCCATCGCTTGGTATGCTCCCTTAATGTTCATGTTGAGCCACTCGTTGTACTTGGCAAAGTGGCGATACTTTTTGAGCTGAATTCTCTCCTGCATTTGCTGGAGCGTGAGTCCTTGATTCATTCCTTTCAAAACTGCCACTCGCAGATCAACAAGGTACTGGTAGCACTCTCGTAAGTCTTGTTTGTTCCCCACGACGCTGTGGCCGGGAGCCACCATCTTGAAGTCATACCGGAGCAGTTTGTGAAGAGATTGAATCATACTGTCCAGGTCGTAGTAGTATAGCTCCTTCCAAGGCATCGACAGGCCGGCCGAATCACCGACAGCGGCAACTGCTTCAGGCCTTGCGATGGATTGTTTCCTGCCTTGCAACAAACTGTATCATCCTTTTGCCTTGTCCCATGGCCAACAAAGAACTACCCTGAGAGAGTGTTAAGACCCTGGCGAAGGGACAAAAAAACTCGCAAGCAGCAGGGAGCGAGAGATGGCGGGAGAAAAAGGAATCACACGTCGAGAGTCACTGCGGAAAGCGGGACTTCTGCTCGGAGGGGCGGCCCTAACAGCGGCAGGCGCAGAGGTGTGGCACAGGACATCACCATCTCCCGTAACCCAGCCAGCAAAGGAGAAACCCATGACCACCGTGTCTCACGAACGAATGCCAGCTATCTTTCTTCCTCACGGTGGAGGACCGTGGCCTTTTACCAACAAGCCCTTGTTTGGTTCCCCTCACATGTGGGACCAGATGTCATCCTATATGAAAGGGCTGGGCCAGATCCCGCCAGCGACACCCAAAGGTATCCTCGTTGTATCGGCGCATTGGGAGGAAGCGGTCCCAACAGTGATGTCAGCTTCCAAGCCGCCCATGCTTTACGATTACTATGGATTTCCACCGGAAACCTACAAGGTGCAATGGCCATCTCCTGGCGCTCCAGAGCTTGCTGGGGAGATCCAATCGCTGCTTGAGAATGCAGGATTCAAGACGGGCGCCAACGGCGGAAGAGGCTTTGACCATGGCATGTTTGTCCCGCTCAAGCTGGCCTACCCGAATCCAACCATTCCGGCTCTTCAGCTCTCGCTTAAGCAAGGTCTGGACCCGAAAACTCACATCAAGATTGGGCAGGCGCTCGCCCCCCTACGAGACCGAGGTATTTTTATCATCGGCAGCGGGATGAGCTACCACAACCTTCAGGTGTTGATTTCCCAAGCTCGAAGCGGAAGCACGAATGTCATTGATGACTCCAAGGCTTTTGATGAGTGGCTTGTGTCTTCCATGTTGATGGAGCCGGATCGTCGAGAGACCAAGCTTGTGGAGTGGCTGAATGCTCCCAAAGCTCGGTCATGTCATCCACGCGAAGAGCACTTGCTCCCCCTCCATGTGATAGCCGGAGCAGCAGGCAACGACAAGGCAACCATCCCCTACCGTGACGTTGTCATGAACGCCTATATCTCTGCCATTCACTTCGGCTAACCTACAGGAAAACAACACCACGCAACAAAACGTTGCATTTTGTTTCAAATCAAGCACTTCCACCTCCCCCCCGAACAAACCATCGAACACTACCTTCCCTGGACACTATTTTTTTATCCCCCAACGACGGGAGCCTTGGAGCTGCCATCTTGTCGATTTTTCGATGACCACTGGACATTGGATTTAACAGGCGTACAACAGGGCACGAAGACAAGGGAGCGCAGGTGTGTATGAGGGTACCGTATTTGCTTGAAGCTCCCAGAGAGAGTTAAGGTTCAACAAAAGAGAGTGTTCCCGTGATAGAGAGGCTAAAGTCGAAGTTCGACGGATGGACGGTTCCCAAAGAACTCCAGCTATCCTCGTTGGCGATTGTTGTTGGGATGATCTCAGCCCTGGGTGCGTCCTTGTTGATGTGGCTAATCTTGCGTTTGACGGCCTTGATGCATTGGGGCCAGCAGTCGTTTGGATGGCTGGGGGTGCTCTCTCTTATGGGAGTCGCAGGCTTCATATCAGGCCTGATCATGCGACGTTCCTGTGAACTCAGAGGCAGCGGTATTCCCTATGTGATGGAGGCAATGGCGATTCGCAGCGGACGCGTCCCCTTTTCCATCGCCCCTCTAAAAACCCTCACAACATCCATCACGATTGGCGTGGGTGGCTCTGCCGGTCGTGAGGGCCCCATCGTCCAGATCGGTGCATCGTTGGGCTCCTTTGTTGGACAGATGTTTCACTTGTCGACCAAGAGGGTTCGTATCCTCGCAGCCTGTGGCGCAGCGGCCGGTATCGCTGCAGCCTTTAACACACCTATCGCAGGCACGATCTTCGCCTTGGAGATTATCTTAGCCAGTTTCACAACTCGATACTTTGGCACCGTCGTTCTGAGTTCAGTCTCTGGAAGTATTGTAAGCCGGATGATTTGGGGCAGTCAGCCGGCGTTCCAGGTCCCGCCTTATCCCCTCCATCACATCGGGGAGATTCCCATTTACATTGCCTTGGCCGTGCTGGCCGCAGTGGTCGCGGTGTATTGGACAAAAAGCTTGATACGTGTGGACCAAGGACTCTCACGTTTGCAACGATTCTTTCCGCTGCGAACCGCTCTCGGACTTGTCCTTACAGGTTGCTTGGCTTGGGCCTTTGCGCGGCCTGAGATCCTTGGGAGTGGTTTGGAATCGATCAGCGTTCTGGCACGACAAAACCATGAACTCACCATTGGTGTTTTGGCCTCGTTGCTTGTCCTCAAGATTCTAGCCACAGCGCTCACAGTGGGCTCTGGGAATGCAGGCGGAGTGCTCGCACCTAGCTTGTTTTTGGGAGCCACGTTGGGTGGAATCGTAGGAACCCTCGCCCATAAGTTTGTGCCCGGCATCGCTCCCAACCCTGGAGCCTACATCATTGTTGGAATGGCCGGCGTCTTCGCAGCGTCCACGCGCGCCCCAATGACCGCAGTGTTGATGGTCTTTGAACTCTCCAACGACTACCGGTTGATCGTGCCTCTGATGATGGTGACCGTCCTGGCGACCTTCATTGCGGAGGGGCTGTTTGATGAATCGGTTTACTCTTGGCCCCTCTCTAAGAAAGGCATCTCACTTCAAAACGGGCGTGACCTCCATGTATTGGAAGGTCTCCTCGTGGAAGACACGATGGCCACGGATTACCATGCAACCCCAGCCAGCACAACCCTCGCAGAGCTCTCCGACTTGTTCATGCGGACCCACTGGCATGGAACAATGGTTCTTGATGAGGATGGGAAGCTTTGCGGTATCATAACTGTGAATGACCTGGATCGAGCTGTAGCAAACAAGCTCTCTCCTGACACACCGATTTCCGACATCGCCACGCCGTATCACAAGCTTCAGGTTGTTTACCCCGATGATACCGTTGGGGATGCGTTGGCTGAAATGGGCCAACGTGGCTTTGGCTTGTTGCCCGTTGTAGACCGCGAAGATCCTCACAGACCTGTAGGCATGATGGAGCGAAAGGAGTTAATCTCCTCGTACAACCGAGCGTTGACCCGACGCTCAGAAGTGAAGCATAGAACCCAACGACGACGCCTCACTTTGGATGGAACAGAGTTTATCGACATCCCCTTGCATGCAGACCATCCCGTCGTAGGAAAGACGATATCCGAGCTGGGTCCGAGCCTTCCCTACGACTGCATCCTTGTCTCGATACGACGGGGAGATTCCATGTTAATCCCCCATGGCAACACAACGTTGCAAGAAGGAGACTTGTTAACGGCCTTTGTCTGTTCTCAGGATGTTGATAAGCTGTTTCATGGATTGAAGGGCGAAACCCAACCCAACTCAGGCCCCCAAGACAACACATAAGACTCGGCTCACTTCCTCAAGAAGCCCACAAAACAAATGAACCCGAAAGGAGAACAATCGTCAGAGAGAGAAAGGAAACACCAGGAGAAACCAAGAGATGGCATCAGACATCGAGAAACAAAAGTCTCTTCTTATCGATTTGTTATCCCAGCTACCCCATCGAAAGTCATGGTCCAATCTAGTCCATTTGCTGGACTCATGGCCTGAAAATGCAGAACGAGAGTGGGCATGGGACACAGCGTTGGAGAAGCTAGACACCCTCCCCCCACATAGCTTTTTGTTTCAATTGAAGTTCCAGCAGCAAAGACTACCTCTCGATGTTCGGCACATGGGAAGGAAAGATTGTAGGCCGATGGTGGCAAACCTAACAAGGTCATAGAAAAGCTTCGTCAGACCCTACACGGCTTCGACCTACCTCAAAACCAACAACCCAACCACAACCTACCTCAAAGCCAGCAAAGTCCAGCAAGTAAGGATTGTTTGTTGGAAGGCACTCTTTTGTAGATTGAGAAAGGAGAAAGGAATGTGATCTGGGGAAGGCGGAAAGAAAGCAGATTGGGGAGTCAAAGGCTTAGTGACGGTGTTCCCAGTGCCAAGGTTCGCTGGGGACGGTTCGCTCAAAACCAAAGCGAGCTGCGTTGCGATTGAGCCAGTTGAGAACAGACGCGTCACGAGTGTTGAGGTCCAAAGCGCGACCGTTTTGGTGATTGGAGTGACCCGGTCGAGCGGCAAGGTTTCCGGTTCCATTTTGGTAGCGACGATACAACTCCGCTTGCTCCGAGTTGGAACGAAAACCACTGTTGATGCGAATGTTCACGCCATCTTGGGCTGCTGCCTCTCTCATTCTTCGGAACGCGTCAGCGGTGCGGACTTCCACAGGTTTTCCATCAATTTGGGTGACATCGATTCGGCCGATGTTTCGTCCTCGGTCGTACGCATCAGCCTGTGAACTTCCCTGGCTGTGGTTGTGACCGTTCGCGGCTGCTGGACCTTCTGTGGCGTGGTTATGGTTGTGAGGAGCGGCCGCAACAGGCTGACCTGGATTGTCCAATTTGCCCATCGTTTGGGGTCCAACAACTCCGTCGACGGAGATGCCTTGCTGGGTTTGGAAGTTCCGGACAGCGGCCTGAGTCAAAGGACCAAACTTACCATCGGTATCGAGAGGAGGAGTCGCACCTACTTTGTTCAACATGTCTTGTAGAGCGCGGACCTGAGGACCGCTTGCACCCCGGCGAAGCATGTTGTTCCCTTCCCGAACACTCTCCAAGGGCTGGCTTCGATTCACCTGGGCAGCTCGGGGACGTGGTTGGGCTTGGGCGACCGGGGCTGCCCCCTCAATGTTCCGGGTCACAGAAGGACGAGCGGGCGTGGTTGAGGCGTTTACGTTCGTCGCAGGTTGACTGCGCTGGTACGTCGTTTGCTGCTGTGGGCTTTGCGGCTTGTTGCTACGAGCAACAGGCGCCGACTGGTTCACATGGTTGTGGGTGTTGCAGCGATGGGCACCGTTCACTTTCGTCATGTTCTACACCTTTTCTTGACCACGGAGAGAATACAAAACAGGTTCGATCCATTATCGGGCAAGGTGCAAGGAAGTTGCTCAAAAAGGAAAATGGAGACAACGAAGTGTTGGAAGAAAGGTATGGCAGGAGGAGCACACTTGTCCGTAAGTTGGACGGAAACGGTACCTGTCCTTTGCGACTTCACTTCCAGGAGAGAGTCCCCACAAGACCGTAGTGGTCGGAAGGAAAGATCTTCATCATCAGACCGTTTCGGTGTGCTTCATCAATGGCTTTGTTCCCGGTTTGGTAGAGGGGCGAGCCATACCATTTGCCTTGTCCTATCGCTTTCATCCCAAGGCGACGAACGCTCGTGGCCCGCCAACGTTTGGAGCGTACCAAGATGCGATCCAAGCGGCGATTGCGCTCCCCCTTAAACGAGCCCACCTTGGCGAGAGGATTTCCAGGGATGTCCCAGGTGTACCCAGGCTTTCCCTTCATGAGCAAGGTCCATACGTCTGTATAGGAAGAGTCCAAATGTTGGGTGTCGGGTTGCTCTCCGTCTCCAAAGTTGAAGTCGCCCAGCAACACCGCGTCGTCGTACTTCTTGAGAAGCTGAAACATTCGATCTAGCTGACGAGCCCGAATCGGGCCATCCTCCAATGGACTTTCCATGTGAGTGGTTGCAACAGCCAACGAGCGTCCATTCACCTTCAACTCCGCAAACAATGCTGCTCGCCGTTGAGGACCTGGAAGAATATCCCAGAATGTCCGCGCAATAGGATACTTCGACAACAGAAATTGTCCTCCTGGTGCGACAGGTCGGCCCCGGTAGCGACTCATATGATAGTGTTTCTTGACCCAAGAGGTTTGCAACAAAGGAATTAAGAACCAGCCAGCCGCTTCTTGCAGAGCAATCACATCTGCGTTGGAGGCCTTAAGAATCCGGATCAAACCTTGGGTCCGCTGTTGTTGAAAATGTCGGTCGGCAAGAACATTGTAGGTCACAAACTTGAGCTGTTGAAGAATAGGCTTCTTGTCCTTCGACGCTCTCTTCGTTGGACGCTCTGCAAAAGAACGACGGGAGTTGGAAGAACCCAATGGAAACAAAGAAGGAAAAAGCAGAAAGCCGGCAACACCCAACAATACAACGCTGAACACAGAGAGAACATAGTTGGGCTTCATTGGCGACAGGCTCCTATGGTTGGGGTGTGGTCATTGACCGTTGGTTTGTTGATATAGGGAAAGAGCCCCCGGATTTCGTAGCTTGCGATTGAATCACACCCCTGAACCTCCAAGCCACGTCCTTTACCCCAACTGAAACACCTGGACAACGGTGCTCCTCATGATTCCTTTGCTCCAAGTAAACCACCGGGCAAACATCTTCATCAAACCTCGATACAGAGCCGGTAAGTGCTTGCTGTGGAGGAAGTCATCTCGCAAGAGAAGGTTGTCTTCTTCCAGGAATTTGTACTCTCCGTCTTTTCCCCAAGCGACCATGTCTTGTGGATCGTTGTTGTAGAAGTGAAACTCCGCACCAAACTTCTTTTTGAGGCTGCGCTTTGCGTCCTTCAATTTAAACTCACTGTAGGTATCGAAGATAAACAGACACCCAGGAAAGTGTTCGGCGAGAGTTGCAAACAACTCTTTCAACTGTGACTCTTTGAGATAGGGTGTCACTCCCTCAGCCACAAAGATACATTGGCGTTGTTTGTGTTCGTTTGGGATATCATCAAGCCAGGTGTAGTTTGAAAGATCCGAGGCTATCATCTTGTAGGAAGATGACTCCTGATAAAACGTTCTCCGAAACTCGATCATATCGGGGAAGTCAATATCATAGAAGGGAAGTCCGTTGTCTATCTTATCGCGGTACCGTTCGCTTCGGTCACTCAGTCCACAACCAAATTGAATCAGAACGGGGTCTTCGTACATCCCAAGGTACTTGTCGATGAGATCTTCAAAGCCTTTCGCACGCACCGCAAATCCAACAGCTACACTTCTCCGCTGAAAGGATGAGTTTCCAATGAAGGAATACCCTTCTGTTCCGGAGATACTGTTGTAGATCTCGCGGGCTTTGGAGAAGTTAAGGATCCACTCTTCTTGTGGGACAAGTTCTGCGTACAAGACTTTGGGCTCAAGAGCCATAATGGCTGTAGCCTGAGATCCTCGAAATTCAGTCATAGGGATAAGGTTGCTCATACGAACTCCAGGCAAAGAAGAGTGTGAATCTTTCGGACAACTTTTGTTGTTGGATGGTAGGAACAGTAGAAAGAACTGTCAATTGCAAATGGTAGATTTCTGTGGATAGACCCCAACGGTGCGAGGAGAAATGGAAGCACCCAACAAGATCCAACGTGGGAGAAATGAACTTCTGCGTTCTATGAAATGTAGGAATTCCAAACAATCTCGTTGACAGCGTGCTGCTGTCTTCGCATACTTGCAGAAGGGAGAACGCAAATAAGAAATTCTCCCCGAAACAATTGTCATACAAATCATTGCAAAAAAACAGGAGAGACCATGAGTACAGAATACCTATGTCCAGCGTGTGGGAATCCCACCCAACAAATTCTGTATACCAACGATGTGCAGTGTGCTCATTGTGCCAGTCTATCGGGTGAAGACCTGTCTCAACAGTTAAGAGCATCGGACTTAGAACCGGACAAGTTCCTCGCCAAGATAGCAGCAGACAGCCGACGCTCCTTCTTTCGCACTGCGGCATATCTGTGCAGTTGCGTTGGCATGTCAGGCTTCCTCGTTTACCTTGGATACCAAACGACCTGGTATCCTCAGATCGACGGACCCTACGAAGAGGCAACAGGAGTGACCCTTTTAGCCACAATCATCGCAGGGATATTCCTCACCACGGTTGCGTTTCAGTTGCTTCGTATTCCAACGCCACTGGACCCTGTGATCTGGAGCCTTCCTTATCGAACCCAAATCCCCCAAGAGTTCGCTCTTCCTGCGTTTCCCTACACCTTGAAAGAGTTGGAAATACAACGACTCACAAGCCACTCGTTTTCAAAAGTGTTCATGTTTCAAAACAAACACTTTGCACCACGAGGCGCGAGCGCTTATCTCTATGATGTCGTTGTCTTCGACCAGTCCGGTCGCATCTACGATTTTCATCAAAGTCTATCAGAGACAAAGTCGGAGCAACAAGGAAAGCAGCTGGCGGAGGCTTTGGGAGTCCCGTTTGAAAGGCAAGTCACGATCGGTTGAGAAGCGAGAGAAGCTTCAACCGGCTAAACCTTGGAGACAATCTCTTCGCTTTTCTCCCACAGCTTCTTCGCAAGCTCATAATCTCTAGCGTGGCGGCTCATTGGAATCCGATTGCTGTGCGAGAAGTACGACCCTGTCACCGTTGCTGCAGCAGGATGAACCGCCACATAGCATTGGGTCGCTGCTCCTTGAGGAATCGTCTTCAAGAACATCCCAGAGATGGCAGCAAATCCGGTTTGCAAGACGTTGTTCATGTTACGCCCAAGGTTGGTATGAATCACACCGGGGTGCAGGGCATTGGCAGTTCGCCCGGTCCCTTCAAAGCGTTTGGACAGTTGGCGGGCAAAGAGAATGTTGGAGAGCTTGGACTGTCCGTAGAATGTCCAAGGGTTGTAACCTTTGGAGCCATCGAGGTTGTCGAACTGAATGCCTCCTTTTGGAGTGAGACGATGACCTTCGCTGCTGACCATCACAACACGTCCTTGCTCGGAGAGTTGGTCCACAAGGCCCGTCACCAGGATGAAATGGCCAATGTGGTTAGTAAAGAATTGCATCTCATACCCATGCTGCAAGGTGAGCTTGGGTAGGGCCATAATTCCTGCGTTGCATAGGATGGCATCCAGAGTGCGACCAGTTTGTTGGACGGCCTCAACGCAAGCCCTCACGGAGTCGGGCTCTGACAACTCGCACGCCACAGGAGTACCGTTGGCCGCAGAAACACTCTCCAAAGCTTTGGCTGCCTTTTCCTCTGTTCTTGCCGCTGCAATCAGGTGGGCTCCACGTGCCGTAAGAACCCGCAATGTATCCAAGCCGATACCTGAGTTACAACCTGTGAGGAGGTAGGTTTTGTCCGAGAGATCAAAACCTTGCGTCACATCGTCAGAGGTGCTGTTGTAACCAAAACCGCTGGGACCTTTGCCCCGAAACCAACCGATGACTCCCATGATACAATCCTCATGTAGGTGAAAAGAAATGGAAGAAACGTCTCAGTACTTGTCTTTGCGCAGTCCATACTTTTTGATTCGGTTGTAGTACCATCCCTTGGATATCTGCAATTGTTGGGCTGCTTGCTCCACGTCACCATCCGTTTGTCGGACTTGGTGACGAAGAATCATTCGCTCACACAACTCAAGAACTTTCTTGAGAGGAACTCGCTCTCCATTTTCGTCCTCCAAAGCGACGACCAGCCGATGAGACTGCTCTCCTACCGCCTTGATTCCCTGCTCAAGTTCGTCACCCACTTGAAGACTTTCAGGCTTCTTGGTGTCATCAGCGACCTTGTCTGAAGTGGACGCGACCGACGTTGTGGCTGTATGACTCTCGTAATCAGGCACCTCAATGTCTTCGGGGCGGATGGTAAAGTCCTCTAAAAATGTGACCGTTCGCTCCAAGACGTTGCGCAGCTCCCGAATGTTGCCAGGCCAAATGTAGTGCTGCAGTTTTTCGATCGCTGCCGTGTTGAGATGCACCTCTGCGTCGGGAACAAGTTGCTCCAAAAGGCGCTGGGCGATCAGCGGAAGATCCTCCTGTCGTTCACGAAGGGGTGGCATTTTCAATTCAACAACAGCCAATCGGTAGTACAGGTCTTCTCGAAACGCACCACGTTTCACAGCATCGCTCAAACTTCCCAACGATGCAGAGACCAGACGAAAGTCTGTATCTTTCTCTTCCTTGGAACCAAGAGGCCGGTATCGCTTGCGCTCCAGCACATCAAGCAATTTGGGCTGGAGGTCGAGAGGCAAGGACGAGATCTCATCCAGGAACAACGTCCCTCGGTGAGCAGCCCCAAACATGCCACCGTACGACTTGTCTGCTCCTGTGAAAGCGCCCTTCTCATACCCAAAGAGTTCGGATTCAATGAGGGCTGCAGGCAAAGCTCCACAGTTGACCACCACAAACGGCCCATCACGACGAGAACTTTGTTCGTGAAGAGAGCGGGCCAAGAGCGACTTGCCCGTACCTGTTTCTCCCGTCGTCAGGACAGTCACATCTCGTTTCCCCAAACGAGAGAGCCAGGCAAACAACTTCCGCATCGGTTGGGAGCGTCCGACCAAATGCCCGCTCCCGTCGAGATGATGCACTTCAATATGGGAGCGTCTATCATGAGAGCGAAGTTCCAGAACGGTTTCACCCAGACGCAAAGGTACATTGGGTGTGAGCAAGGCCTCAAACACGCGGTAGCCGCCCAAAAAGGTTCCGTTTCGGCTCTGCAGGTCACGAACGCGAACCTGGTCTTTTTCCAGCCAAACTTCGCAATGTTCTCCGCTGATCCATGTATCGAGAGGCAAAGGCAGATCGCACCATTCGTTTCGCCCTACAGTGGTGAGTTCGTGGGTCAGGCGAAGCTCTTGCCCCTGGTGAGGACCTTGCACCACCACCAAGGAGACATCCTCCACATCCACTCGGGAGGTGTAGATCAACCCACTCATATCCTGAAAGTGCATGTTGTGGGTTTCGTTGTTCTCGGACTGGCCGTTCTTCTCGCTCATGATATCCTTTCATTCTTCGACGGTTTCCCATCATATCACATCCGAACCACAAAGAAACAACCACCCAAACACCTTGATGGATTTTTCCATGTTTGCTACAAAATTCAGGTACACACGACGAAGATACCGCGGAGCAAAAGGACTTCATGGCCCAGACAATTCATTGCCCACAATGCAAGGCAGAGAACCTACACTCAGCACCCTACTGCTCTCATTGCACCATGTATCTGGGAGATATCGGGTCCTACCGCTTGGTCCGGGCGCTGGCAGAAGGCGGCTTTGGCGCTGTGTACTGCGGAGAGAATCGTCGGACAGACTACAAAGTGGCCATCAAGCTGCTGCACAAGCACCTCAGCGACAACGAAGAGATGCAGCGACGGTTTCAGCGCGAAGTTTCCATCCTTCAACAAATTCGTCATCCTCACATCGTCAATGTCTTTGATGCTGGGATGCTTCCAGGGGTAGGTCTCTACCTTGTGATGGAGTGGTTGGAAGGGGAAACCCTGGCCGAGTACGTCAAGAAACGTCCCAGTGCATGCTTAACTCCCCAACAAGCTCTCCCCCTCTTTTCCCAACTTTTGGAGGGACTCTCCCATGTTCACCAGGTCGGAATCACCCACCGCGACTTGAAGCCCCAAAACCTGATGTTGCTTCGGGGACAAGGGCAGCAACAACTGCTTAAGATCCTGGATTTTGGCATCGCACAAACCGACTCCGCCGAGCAACTCACCCGGACAGGTGGAGCCATTGGCACACCCGACTTTATGGCACCCGAACAGGTTGTGCAACAGCTAGGTCCAGTGGGACCTGAGACGGACTTGTACGCAACAGGTTTGCTTCTCGCTTGGACGCTGACGGGCAAGATGGCGTTCCTGGGCTCAACCGTTCAAGACACGTTGATGAAGAAGATCCAGGAGCAGCCCCCATCCCTCTCGGCTTTGGGAGGACAGCGTTTTTCACCCAAGCTGGAAGAGGTCCTACGCAAGTCTCTGCAAACCAGGCCCTCGGATCGATACCCCAACGCGATGGCGATGCTGGATGCGCTCCAAGAGGCCATTGCAACGACAGCTCCTAGCCAACAACCTCCTCCAGCAGCACAAGCCCCAAGTTCTGCCAAGCCATGGGCCCTGGCTCGCTCTGGAGGAACCCAAGTGATGGACGCTGCTGCAGTTCCCCCCACACCGCCCTCCACACCAGCAGGACCGACGTTAAGTCCGAAAGCGGATCATACCTCAAAGCCCTCCCTCTCCGTCTCGCGACAGATCATCTCCCAAGCCTCTAGCTTGGCCTTGCAGCCTCCCGGAGCTGGCTATCATCCACAATGGTACATTTCTCGCCCCCAGGAAGAAGAGATCGCCCTGACCCACCTCGCTGGCCCTGGCGCTCCCGTGGTGCTATGGGGACCTGAGTTGCTCGGCAAAACGTGGATGCTCAAGTACCTTGTCAGCGTTCTGAAAGAGCAAGGAAACCGAGTTGTTGATTTAAGCTTCAAGCGCATGGACGAAGACTCCATGAGCTCGTTGGAGAATCTTATCCAAGAGATTGCCCTCCACATTTCCGATGAATTGGACGCCCCTGATGAATGGTTCACCCGGGCATGGAAACGTCCAGGCAATCCGTTGCGCAAGTTCACATGGTTTATGGGCCGAAAGGTGCTCCCCGCATCCGAACAGCCTCTGGTTCTCGTGATTGACCGCATTGACGCCGTACAAGGCCGCTCTTACAGCGACGACCTGTTCGGAATGCTGCGTTCATGGTCTGAAGACGCCTACCTTGATGCGTGGTCCAACCTGCGCTTGTTGATGGCTGTCTCTACCACTCCAACGTTGCTTACAGAGCGCTCCAACCAATCGCCCTTCAACCTGACGCCGCCAGTGTACCTTGGTGACTTTGGCCTGGAGCAATTGCGGCATCTCTCTGAGCGATACCAGCTACCCTGGAGCGACAGTGAGCTGCAAATGATACTGGAGTCCGTAGGAGGGCACCCTTATCTTGTACGACTGATCATGTACCATGTCGCGGCCAACGGAACCCCCCTGCAAGATCTGCTCAACCCTCAACATGAGCTGTACCAGTCCTACCTTCAACGCTACCGCAAGAGGCTAGAGAATCAAGAAGACTTGGCAGCCGCCATGAAGAGCTTACTCGACTCTCCCCAAGTCACACTGCGGCCGGAGCTGTACCATCGACTTTACAAAGCAGGGCTGGTCACAACCGACAACAACGGGCACCACCAACTGCGTTACTCCCTCTACAAGCAACTGTTGGCGTAGTCCTCTCCAACAAGCTCGTTTTGCTAATCCGATGAACCGGGGGCTTTGGGCAAGTAAGCTTTGCACTGTTCTTGCACACCCTTGAATTCTTTTTGGTAGCGTAAGAGTAGGCACCCAAGCTTCAGATACAGGTGTTCGGAAACAGGGAAGGTCCGCGCCGTCCGGTCTTCGCTTCCTGTGAGTACATACGCATCATCGGGAGAGAATTGAACAGAGAGCACAGCTTTGTTGTGACCCAGAAGCGTCGCGATTTGACGAGCGGTTTGGGCATCCCACAAACGTACAGTTTTGTCGGCGCTTGCCGTTGCAATCCGTTTTCCATCTGAAGAAAACGCGACAGAGAACAAACCCTCCCGGTGTCCCCGCAAGATCGACACACGCTTGCCATCGCTTCGCCTCCAAAGCCACGCCGTTTGGTCTTTGCTCCCAGACAGAACAAACTCACCATTCGGGGAGAAAGCAACCGATGTAATCGCTCCTTCGTGACCTTCCAGAGAAAACAAAAGCTTGCGACGTTGGACATCCCAAATACGAACAGTACGGTCTTCACTTCCACTGGCAAGCCAACGACCATCTCGCGAGAGAGCGACTGCATTCACGGTACCGGTGTGCCCTTTTAGATTTTTCAGCAGCCGCCCTCTTCCATCCATGAGTCGAACGTATCGGTCATCTCCAGCGCTCACAAGATAGCGAGCGTCGGGGGAGAACGCGACAGATTCCTGCCAAGACAACCCTGGCAGTCTTTTGAGTAGCTTCCCTGTAGCAAGTTTCCACAGCCGCACGGTTCGATCCTTGCTGGAGGTTGCCAGCAAGCCGTTGTTGCTTACAGCCAGTGAAGTCACCCAGCTTCGATGCCCCAAGATCCGTCGCAAAAGTCGGCCTCTTCGAGTCCAGACACGTAGCGTGGAGTCGCTGCTTGCAGTGACCACCTTAGAACCAGAAAAGACGGCAGCGTTAACAAACCCTCGATGTCCTCGAAAGACAACAGCCGAATGATCCCGGAACAAGCGCCACAGCCGGGCAGAGCGGTCCTGACTTGCGGTAAGAATCGTCCCACGCCGCGAAAAGGCGACGTCGTGCAAGACACCTTCATGAGCGTCCAAGACCCGCAGTTTTTTGCCGGTTCGCACAGACCAGACTCTCACCAAGTGGTCCGAGCTCGCGGTTGCCACATACGATTGCCCTGAAGACACGGCAACACCTGTGACCCGACCGCTGTGGTTCCAGGTTTGCTCCACGACACCTTGGCGGACCTTCCAAAGACGGGCGGTTTGGTCGTCACTGGCCGACACCAACTTCTGTCCCCTTGCAAGAAACTGCAGAGCGTTGATGCTTGCACGGTGGCCTCGCAACACACGAAGTTGTTTTCCAGTTCTCCAACGCCACAACAGAATGGTTGCGTCTGTACCTGCGGTAGCAAGGAGCGCTCCGTTGGAAGAGAAGGCTGCGGCGAGCACGCGTCCTCGGTGACCTCGCAACACGCGATAGGTTTGGCCGCGAGCGATATTCCAGATCCGGGTGGAGCCATCGTCGCTGGTTGAAGCCAACCATTGCCCTGAGGGAGAGAACACCAAAGACCGCACAGGTTCGCGATGTCCAAGAAGAGTCCGTTGGGGCTTGGGACGACAAAGGGAGCCACGGCTCAAAGAGGCCCCAGACCCACAAGACGACAAGTTCCACAGCTTAATCACACCCTTTTCATCCGAGGTTGCGACCAAGCCTTTCCGAGAAGAATACGCCAGCCCGCGAACAGGGGCCTGGTGTCCTTGCAGCACCCCCAAGGTGCGATGCGTTGGGATGTCCCAAAGGCGGACTGTTTTGTCTACGCTTGCCGACACAAAGGCCTTGCCACCACGGACGAAACGAACCTTCGTCACAGCCCCTTGATGCCCTCGAAACCCACGGGTTTGTCGGGCCGCGTTCACTGCTTCAATCAAACCTTCCAAGGCCTGCAAAGGAGGTGTTTGGCGACTACGCAAGCTGGGAACAACCCCCAAGATACCGGAGCGGAGGGCGACCATTTCCCGCCCAGACTGAGCCGCCAACGAGAGAGCTTTGTTCCCTTCTTGTGCGGCTTTTTCGGCTTGTTCGGCTCGCTTCCGGGCCCGGCTTTCTTGTTGACGCAACCTTTCGGCTTTGCGACGGGCTCGCAAAGCGACACGCCGAGCCCGCCTCTCTTTTCGCAACGACACCTTCACTTGTCGGAACAGTCGCAACGCTCGACGTTTTTCCCGGTTGGCCGTACGCTCTGCTTTCTTGGCTCGGACCAACGCACTTTGCGTCTTGCGTTGCTCCAACGAGACCTGTCGAAAGGCTTTCTTGACCTGCGCCAGAGCTTTTTTCACCTGCGCTTTCTGACGTCGTTCCCCTCTCTGTGCGAGGACCGCTTCGTTCTTCGCAGCCCGCTCCAGCTCTTTCGCTTTGGTGGCCTGCCGGTATTGCCAAAAGGCGACCGCGACAAGGCCCACGAGGGCGAACACCAAAAGGGCTAGAACCCGGATCGCTCGCTGCTGAAAGCGAGCGCGCTCTTCCGCTTGCTGACGACGTTCCCGATCGCGCTCTGCTTTCTGTCGAGCCTCTTCCTCTTTCCGCGCGACTTCCAGGCCTGCGATGAGGAACGCGCGCTCATCGGCGGAGATATCATCCCGTCCTTCGGCCCAAAGTTGTGCTTCTTCAAGAGCTTTCCCGCGAAGCACATAATCCTCTTCGCGCCCTGACAGAAGCCACCGCTCCAACGATGAATTAAGCAGCCGCTCCGTCTCTTGTTTTTGCACCCAGGCGCGGTCAAACACATGGGAGAAGATCCGGTTTCGCACCCACAAAAGCTTCGAACCATGAGCCTTGCGGCTGGACACCATTCCAGTCAGTCGAAGCGCCATGTGGATGGGGTTGTAGAGGTTGGCCTCGATCGGAATGTCTTCCAAGAGCTGCCTGTAGATTTGCAGCATTTGGTCCTTGAGTTCGTTGCGCTGGAATAGCTTCTCTGCGACAGAAAGGTTGGTGTCTTCCTGTCCACCGTGTCCAAGAAACAGCTCTGTAACGACCTCCTCCACGACGCTTTCGGCGCTCTGCGAAGCAAACCAGTTGCTCTGCATCAGCGTTTCAAACACACGCTGTGTCATGTACGGGTGGCCGTTTGTCCAATCATACACCACACGAAGAAGCTCCTCGGGAGGAATGTGAGACGCCGCAAGACCCGGCAAAAAAGCCTTCGCCTCCTCGGCCGTAAAGTCTTCGATGTAGACGTCATGACCGATGTTAAATGGAGTTCGTGTCGGGTCAGCGATTAAGTCGGAAGGAGCGGCGACACCGAGCAAGCAAAAGGTTAGTCGTTCGTAGAGAAGATCATCGGCCCTGGCATTAAAAAAGGCCCGGATGGACGCAAAGAAATCATCGCGAGAGAACGGCAAGGAGAGAACGGCATCAATCTCATCAATGAAAATAACGATGGGCTCGGAGGTCTTGGACAAGACTTCTTGGCTGAGAAATCGCGACCATCGATGAACAGGAGAGAGGCGCTCGTTGTCCATCCAGAAGTCGGCGGGGTCATCGTCGAGATCGAGCCGGTAGCCCACTTCTTCGACCAGTCCGTAATACCACTCTTCTTGTGTGACTTCGCTGCTGCCCAGGCTGGTCAAGTCGATGCTAACACACCGCACCCCCTGCTCTCTCAGTCGTCTCTCTGTTCGAGCCCGAAGGCTTGACTTGCCAATCTGTCGGGGAGCCAACACATAACAATACTCCCTCGCGAGCAAGGACCGAGTTAACTCTTGGTCAGCAGCACGCTCGACGTAAAACGCGTTGTCACGGACGGTACCACCGGCTTGAAACTGGACGTTGGAGTGCATCTACATCCCCTCAGGTTTGGGGTGCGGCCACAACGTCACACGAGTCGAGGGGTCGGACGAAGGAGATGGACCTCGCTCCGGGCGGAGAGAGCGACGGATTTGAGGGGAGTTTCCACCGTTTGCAAACTTCTTGTTTTGCTGGACAAAAAACACCACCAACGCTGCCGCGACTCCAACCCCTGCTCCAACAAACAAGCTGGTTGCACCGATGGAAAGACGCTCAGCAGCGATGCGGTTCTCTTTCCAGTTGACGTCCTGACCCAACTTGGACTCAAGGGCCCGGCGTCGGTCCTCCGCAAAGAAGTAAACCAGAGCCCCAGCAAGACCCACTGTCCCAGCCCCGACGAGCGTCCACCCCCAAGCCGGAAAAGGAGGCCTTGGAATGGGCTTGAGCTTAATCTTCCTCAACACACGCTGACGGGGTTGAAGCTTGACCTCAACCAAAGCGGACTCAAAACCTTTCCGCCGGGCTTCCAATTTGTACTTCCCTGGACATAGCTTCGCTCGGTACGGAGGACGAATATCCCATTGCAACTTCCTCCCCGAAGACACCGACGACAAGGACACCTTCGCTGCGCCAGGCCAACTTTCGATGTTGAGCTGCGCGTAACCAATACGTTGAACCAATCGGGAGAGGTTGCTTTGGATGTATGTTTTCTGGTCGCTCCGAATGGTTTGTTCTTCACGCAGGTAGCGCCGGTACAACGACACAGCTTTGTCCAAATAGTAGCAAGACTCACTGGGAGTCTGGCCCGCGTGAAACTCTCCTGCTTTTTCATGCAGCAAAGCAAGGCTCAAGAGAAAAGAAGGTCGCTTGGTTTTGCGGTGAAGCTTGGCCATGCAGCGAACAGCGCCACGAAATTGGTTGCGATGAAGCTTCTCCAAGCAAGATTGTTCAGGGTAAGGACTCTTGGCTCTCACAGGAGCACTACCCATCCCTAGCAATACCGATACAACAGCAAGAAACCATCCACACCAGACAGGCTGAAACCTTTCGTTTTGTATGTCGTCAATCATGGTGCTCCAGCCTTCTACAAAGGATACGAAACAATAGCACGAATGCAGTTATTCTCAGTGTCCGCCACAACAATCCGTCCCTTGGAATCACGAGCGATAGCCCAAGGGAATCGGAACTGGGCTTCCAGGGCATCTCCATTCTTAAATCCGCCGGTACCTTTGCCAGCGACAGTGCTTGCCTTGCCCTGTAGATTGACTCGACGAATGTTGTGGTTGTCCACGTCAGCCACCCACAGAGAGGACGAGTCCAGGAACAAAGCTCCGGGAGAGTTAAACCTCGCACGTGAACCTGCATCGTCCACCCAGTCGTTCTTTTGGAAGGAACCAGCGAGTGTGTGGACCTGACCAAACGAGTCAAGCCATCGAATGACATGACTACCGGAATCAGAAATGTACAGGCTTCCATCGTTCGACCACACAAGGCCGCGGGGACTGTTGAACAGCGCCAAGTCTGAGCTACCGTCTCGATAGCCTGGATTCCCTGTCCCAGCGAGAGTAAGGACCTCCCCTTCAGGCGTGACTTTCCGAATGGAATGGTTTCCCGAGTCAGCGACATAGAGGTTTCCTTTGTTGTCCATGGTGAGGCCGATGGGCAAACGAAAGCGAGCTTGTTCTCCCGTGCCATCCGACAAACCTTGCACCCCACCTGCCAACGTAGAGACCACTCCAGACGGAGTTATTTTTCGAATTTTGTGATTCTCCGAATCCGCAACATACAAGTTGCCCTGGGTGTCAACAACCAGCCCAATGGGAGCATGGAAGGAAGCCTGGGTTCCTTTGCCGTCTTGTGCTCCAACTTGACCGGAGCCAGCCAAGGTTGTCACGTTCCCCTTGGCATCAATCTTGCGAATGCAATGGTTCCGAGTGTCTGCAACGTACACCACCCCGGAAGAATCTGCCGCGATGCCACGAGGTGAATGAAACCGGGCTGTTTCGTTGTTGCCATCGACGTAATCACCGCCGCCGACAGCGCCGGCCAATGTAACAACGCAGACCAACCCGTTGTCGACCTTCCCATCGCAGTTGTCATCCTTGCCGTTGCAGACCTCCTGTTGGGCTTCTGTGGGGACACACGCGAGCCATCGGCCGCTTTGACAGATCTGCAAGCCCAAAGAACATAGGCCAGGTTTGTCCGTTGTGCATTCTCGGGTGTCCCCGTTGTCGCACTCTTTGGGTAAGGTGCACAGAAACGAAAACTGACAAACACCGCCTTCTCCTCCCCGGTGCAAACACACCATTCGGTTGGGGCAGTCTCGATCTTCCGCGCACGATTGTGGCTTGCTGCAAGTACCGGCGGTCTGATTGGAAGGATGGTAACAAACGTTTCCGCTGTCCTCACAGAGCAAGCTTTCGCAGGTCGTTTGCCCCTGAGAGCAATAGCATGTTCCCTTTGGAATGCAGAAGTTATACAAGCCATAGCACACGTCGCCCTCCCCACAGTGCAGCGTGGTTTCGCAGCGTTGGCACACAGGTTCTTCAAACGTCTGACAGCCCGTGCCGAGCATCCAAAGTCCACACAGTAAGGAGAGCACCACGCCCATTTGAATCCGCTTACTCATTGGCTTGCTGTGTGACCTTGCGAATGCGATGGTTCTTGCTGTCAGCGACATAGATTGCACCTTGTGCATCCACAACCAACGACCAGGGAGAGTTCAGCCTGGCAGCCTGTCCATCACCGTCTTGAAAGCCGGGTGAACCATCCCCTGCCAGAGTGGAGACCGTGCCGTCTCTGGAGATCTTGCGGATGGCGTGGTTGTCCGTGTCGGCCACGTACAAATTACCCCGAACATCCACAGCGAGACCACGGGGAAACCGAAACTGGGCTCCTTTACCGGCGCCGTCCTTGAGCCCAGGAGTTCCATCCCCAGCGAGAGTGGTCACCTGCCCGTTGGTATCAATCTTTCGAATCCTGTGGTTGTTGTAATCTGCCACATAGACGTTTCCTCCCGAATCAACGGCAACGCCGGAGGGGTCAAAGAATTGAGCCTCCTCCGCTTTGCCGTCCTGGTAACACTTCTCAGTGTTGTCTTTGCAAGCTCCATCTCCGACCACAAGCGCTAGGCTACATTCTTTGGCGCTGGGAGCCACGAGCTTTCGCAAGATATGATTTTGCGTATCTGCAATCCAAAGCTCCCCTTGTGGACCAAAAGCGAGACCTGTCGGCTCTCTCCATGTGATGGAACTGTTTTGGGAGTCTTTGCAGGCCCCCTCCCCACCGCCGGACAAGGTGCTGACTTGGTCTCCGGTAGAGATGAAGCGAATCGCATCGTTCAGCGTGTCCGCCACATACAGATTTCCGGTCGCATCCAAGGCCAGACCGCGGGGTTCATTGAAGGCGGCACGGACGGTGCGAAAGCCGTCCTCGTGCTTCGCTTCCCCAGTGCCAGCCCACAGTTGAACACGTATCTCGACCTCCACATCACCGAGAAACTCAATCTTACGGATGCGATGGTTTTTGGTGTCAGCCACATAGAGGCTCCCCTCTTTGTCTTGGGCGATCCCGCGAGGTTCATTGAACCGAGCAATCCGACCCAAACCGTTGGCATAGCCTTGACTTCCTCCAGCCAACGTGACCACACACGAGACTCCCTCATCCACCTTTCCGTCGCAGTCGTCGTCGATGTTGTTGCACTCTTCAGGCTCGGGCTTCACTTCGTCTTGGCAGGGCTCCCATACGTTATCGATACAGAACTGACGCCCCGCTCGACATCGACTCTGCCCAGCCGTGCCGGGAGGACCGGAGTAACAAGGCCGACTGTCTCCAGTTTTGCACGAGAACCCAGGGCAAAGGTAACCCTGTTGCTCGTTCATGCAGAAGCCTTCCGTCGAGTCGTTCTGCTTTCGGCACTGTTGGAGTCCCGCACAATCTTGGTTGCTCTCACAGCGCTTGCATGGGAACTGAAAGACAAAGCAACCTGACGTACTCAGCCAAACAACGACCGCCCAAAACGCAGCAACACGCTGAAGCAACTTGGGCTTGGTTTTGGGAGTCTCCACCACCGCTTTTGTCTCACCTTTTCTTGTCGTTTCCATACCAACTCTCAATACACTATACCAGAGATACTTTCTTTCGGATGACTTCGTTTGGACTTGTACTGATGGGAGGAGCAGCGGCAGCGACAGCACTACACAGGGCCGAGACGCCCCTTACTTGCAGATTTTGAATGGCGCTCCGGAAGAAGGTGTCTCGCAAGCTGTCGCGCTGTAGGCAGAGCAATCCGTGTTCTGCTGGCACTCTTCAAAACAAGCGCCTGTGTTGTTGTTCAAGTTGATGCATTGGAAACCACTCGGACAATCCGGACGGATGGGGTCACAGCGCTGCATGCAGAAGGAAGCCTGAGCGATGCCTGTTCCCACACATCCGCTTCCAGGTACGCAGCCCTGGATTGTAGTGCAAGCGTCATGTTTGTCGGCGACAGCGACACATTTTCCGCTTTGGTCACACGAGTGAAGGGCCACACAGTCGTGGTAATCAGGCTTGCTGGGGTCCGACTGTTTGCAGGTTTCACCCAGCTTCCGAGTGGCCTGCCGAGCACAGCTCACTGAAAAGTAGGTCGCAGCATCAGCAACGGCTGACACAACAAACTCATTGGGCTTGGAACCTGTCCAGGCCCGATAGGCGCTACATTGGGTTTGGGCAAGGCCTGTCACTGTGACAACGTGTTCACCAGGAGGCACATCAATGAAGAAGGCAACTCCTGCGCTGGTTGTTGCTTGGAGCTTTGGATCTGGAACCATACTCGTGCTGATAAAGTAAGGTCCTTTCGCGCCGGCAGCTTGGAGGGCCATCGTGATGCCCGTTGCCGTTCCTGAACGATGGTCAAAGGATGACATCAAAACAATGCCTGTCCCTGGCTTCAAAGCGCTGTTTCCCGTTGCAGCCACCAGCAAAGGAACCGCGGCTTGGGGGATCATGCCCAAGCTCAGATACGAGCGCTGACCCAAAGCAACAGGCTGCAAGACTTTGACGTACCCTGTTTTCTCCAAAGAAAACATCATGCGACGAGACTCAGGCACATTGGTCAACTCAAAATTACCTTGTGCATCGGTGGTAGCGCATGTAACGCCCGTGCCAGAAGGCAGATCCAGGCACACTTTGACGCCAGCAAGCCGGCTGGAGTTGGTAAAGTCAGTGACCGTTCCGCGAACCCGAATCTCTCGTCGGCATCGAAGGTACGAGTAGCTCAAAGTATCGGCCTGAACCAGCGTCCGAAACTCATTGGCTTTGCTACCCGGCCAGGCAAAATACTCCCGACATTTCAAGCCCAACTTGCTGGTGAGCGTGAAGGTCTGCGTCCCTGGAGGTACGTTGAGAAACGCCATCAGCCCAAGACCTGAGGTGTGTGTGAGTCTTGGGTCAGGCTGCCCAGCGGTGTTGAGATAGTAGGGTCCATCCACACCTGCGACGCCCAATTTCCCTTCGGTGTGGGAGAGCGTCAACAGACTGTCATCAAAGGTCTGAAAGACAACATGACCCATGCCCGGTTTCAATTGTTTGCCGACGGCAGCTGCGAGCAGTCCGAAGGTTTGGCTGGGAAGCATCCCCAAGCTGACTTGTGTCCTGGCGGGCTCAGTCCCTACCGTGAGATGCACAGGAAAGTAGCTGGCTTTTTTGAAGGAGATGATGCGCTCCTGCTTGTCAGGAACGTTGGGCAATTGAAACTCTCCCTTGGTGTTGGTCGTGACACATGGAGTCCCCTTGGGCTGCTCCACACAGACATCCACACCATCCAGAGCCCTTCCAGAGGAGAAGTTGCGAATACCACCAGTCCATGTGCTCGTCGTTCCCGTTTTTTCAGGCGTTGTGTTCTCGGTGGGAGGACCTTCCACAGGGACATCAGGTGTCGGCTCTGTTGAGGGTTCAGGCCCAGCATCTTGTGCAGGTTCCGCGCCCTGGGGTTCAGCCGCATCACTGGGCGTGCTCTCATCGGGAGCTGTAGAGGGTTCCTCTGTGTTGGAAGATTCCTCTGTCGCCGGCTTCTCCGTGGAAGACTCCGCTCCAGTGGGGGTCTCCTGCGAAGCCTCTGAGACGACCTCGGAAGAAGCCTCATCCCCAGGAGCAGGGCTGCAGTACAAGGAAAACGTAGAAACCAGAAAGACAGAGCACAAAAGAGTTGCGAGGGTGAGATAGCGCTTCATCCCAATTCTCCATGGGTTCGTAGGTAAACATACTTCACAGGTCTCAAGTTATTTGGGTAGGCACACCCCGCCACGTTCGGATGTTTTGGAAGCCTGACAAACTTCATTGGTCTGACAGGTGGAATTGTTGGTTGTACCTTGTTGAATGTCGCACGTTCGGAAGCAACGGTCTCCCCAGCAGCTCAAGCCTTTTGCGCACGGAGTTGCAGGAGAATGGCACAGCTGTCCTTCGGCTCGGTCCCGGACACAGCGATACTGAACGCACGAAAGACCGCTCTCACACTGGTTGTACGACGAAAGACAAAACTCCCCCTCTTTGTGGGGCGTTGGCTTCGCAGGAATACACACTGCACCGGTCTGAGAGTAAGGAGAGATGACACAAACCTGTCCTGTATCGCAACCTTTTCCTGTTTGGCTGTCGCAGGACTTGGCGCACCGCTTTTCTTTCCCAAAGCGTAAACAGGTGAGGCCTTTTGTTCCGTCACAATCGTAGACTTCGGTGCAACGGTCTCCGAGACCTTGAGGTCCAGCGAGTTGGACAGGAAGCCTGGCACACAACCCACCCTGGCGATGGTACGGTTGTGAAGCAAAACAACCGAAACCCTTCGGACACGACGTTTTGCCGATCTGCTCATCGGATGGAACGCAGACTTCCCGGCATGTTCGCACAAAGGGGTCACCAGGAACGAGGCTAAAGGGATTGTCGTACGAGTTGTAACAACGCAGACCTGTCGTACAGCGGTTGTCTTCTGAGTCACAAGATTCACCCAACTTTTTGTGTGGTTTGGGCCAGCAACCGCCTCCTGTGTAGGAGAATCGGTAAGGAAGGCAATCTTCGCTGGCGCCGCATGTGCTTTGCGATTGCGTTGGGTCACACACAGGACGACAAACCCGAGAGCAGTCCCAGCCTGGATACTTGGGATAGGTGACAGAAGCACCATAATCGCAGGACGAGCAGAACAAACCTTTCGTCGAGTTGCACGCCTGAACACGACAGGACTCACCCTTCTCACGGGGTCCTTGTTGCTTGGAAGGATGCTTAACGCAAACCGCCTGGCCATGCCCTGTTCGTCGGCAGGAGTGGTTGGCTGGACAGGATGAGAGAGGATCATAAGGGTCACAAGGGATGGCGCAGTACCCTCCCAAGGAGGAAGGAGGCTTGGAGCGCCAGAATGTTTTCAGGTGGTAAAAGTTTCGATACACCGTCATACAAGCCTGGCCTTGGGCACATGCTGGATTCCCCAAGTAGCCTTTGTAAGGATCACAGGCCTTGCGACAGAGCCCTGCACCACAAACGTAGCCTTGTCGCTCATCGCAGTTGTCTTCCAGGCGTCTCAAGTTTCCAAAGCTGGCCTGGTCAGGACAATAGCTTCCCGGCTGAATCTTTCCCTCCACCGGGGAAGAAAGCGATCGACAGTAGGGCTTCCAAAACGGTGGTTCGTAGTCCATCAAAGGGTTCTTAAGATCCGGAGGCCAACCGGTCCAACACAGCTGCCCGTTGCGGCAAGACGGGTTGGGAATCACTCCTTGTTTGGGGTCGCAGGGCGTCACACACCGCGACCGCCAGCAGAACTGCCCCGAAGGACAGGCCTTGTTGTCTTGTGCATCGCAAGACTTTACACACTTGAATCCATGACAGAGGAGGCCTTTTTCGCACGGCTGATGGAGCGAACAATCCTCTCCCAACTTGCGGGAGCCAGAAGGTTCGCAAATCCCCCCAAGCTCGTTGTAATGGTCCATACACGCGGCCCCACCACATGCGGGATTGGATGCCACTCCCTTGGAAGGGTCGCACATTTGGTAGCATCGCGAGGTCATACCATCAAAGGCAAACAAACACCGCTGCCCTTTCTGCGTATCACAGGGGTCATCAAGCCCCTGGTTGCAGTACTGTAGCAAGGGTGTAGGTTGGGCTGGAGAGGGCGTGTTGCGCACAACAGGCATGGGCAAACAGACCGAGTCCAGAGCGCTCGCGAAGTGCAACTGGACACATTGATGACGCTCCCGACATGCAGAGTTCCGAGAAGCACCCTTCGCGAGGTCACAGCGATCCAAACAGTATCGTTCGTTCAGCTTGTCACCAAAACACCGTTGGTTGGATGCGCAGTCGCTGTCTTCTTTGCAGGCTTTGAGGCAGAACGAACCGCAGTAGCCGTCACAAAACGAGCCACACGACAATCCTGACGAGCAGCTCTGTTGGTTGAGGCATGGAACCCCCTCTCCCTCTTGCTTGAGAAAGCATGTACCACCGAGGGGAGAGAGCTTGTCTGGGTTGCATTGTTGACCTGAACCGCACCCCTTGTCTCCTTGTTTGGGATCGCACGCCTTCACACATCGAGTGGCAGAAATACCTTGGATGTCATGGCGACAAAACAACCCCTTCTCGCACTGTTGCCGGGAGTTGTACGGCTCCGTTGAGCAGGCTTCGCCCTCCTTTTGAGGGCCAACCACTGTACACACACCACCCTTGCGAGAGATAGGATAGAACGACAGCGAGAAGACACAGCTCTCGCCCTCTTCACAGTCTGAGTTGTTGAGAAAACCAGCGGAAGGGCTGCAAGCTTTGGCACAGATTCTTGGCTGTGTCGCCGAAGCAGGGGCGTAGCAGAAGATTCCCTTGTCGGTCTGGCAACTTTGGCCATCCCCCACAAACCCACAAGACTCCTTGAGCTTTCCAGGGCCTCGCCGTTTGATCCAGGGAACACACAACGTTCCTTGCGGCAAGTTCGGCTCAATAGGAAACACCTTGCAAAATGTATGAGGAGGACACTGAGGATTTAAGGGGTCACACTCGTGAAGGCAAAACGAACCGACATCTGGAATCGTGTAACACTTGCTCCCTTCTGCACAATTGTTGGTTTTCTTGGGGTCGCAAGTGGGACCGCAGTAGTGATACGGTTGGGGCTGAAGAACACAAGCTTCACCAGTTTTGCAGTGGCTTTGGCTTTCACAAACGCCAGCTCTGCGTTGACATACATGCTCCTGGCATTCGCGCTGAACTGGACAATGAAGGTCAGTCTTGCACTCCCACTCACACTTGCCTGCGTCCGAACAAAGTCGACTGTTGCTGCAGTCGTTGTCCGCTTTGCACTCGTTAAGCTCCAGGACACACTCGTTGTCTTTGCAACCTTTTCCCTTGCCGCAGTCACTGTCCTGAAGGCAGGACCACTCACAGCGCTTGGTGTCTGAACAAAAAGGCTTGGTTTTGTTGACACAGTGTTCGTGTGCTTTGCACTCCCACTCGCATTTGTTGGAGGGAGAACAGAACGGCAAAAGACTGTCTTCGCAATCCTTGTCCGTTTGGCATGTGGACTCACGCAGAACGCAAATCGCTTGTTTGCACAAGAACGAGTCGGGGCAATCCCTATCACTCTCACAGCTTTTGCAAATCGCGTTGGGATCCTTGCAGTCGTCTTGGTTCAGCTGCTTCTTGCAACGATTCTGTTCACAGGAGTAATTCGCCCCACATTGTTCGCTGTCTTGGCATTCGTCCCCACCGCTGCAGCCTGTAGCCAGCCCAGCGATGCACACTGCAATACCGATGAATACAAAACGAAGCCACATTTGATGCCCCAACGTTCTTTCTCCTCCTATAAATGGTCAAGAACGATTTCTCTCCTATGCATGAAGCGTTCCAATCTTCGAAGAATGATTCAAGTTAACCAAAGATTCGCAACAAAGGTCAACAAGTGTCTACATTCAGGTGGAAGAGAAAAAACAATGGGATTCCTGTTTCCATGACTGAGTCATCGATCGATGA
>SBHC01000061.1 GCA_006226375.1 Deltaproteobacteria bacterium
CGACGGTGAAAGGCAACTTCACCCTGGTGAACGTTGGTGCTGCGACGTGTCAGGTCCAAGCGCGCTCGCTGGTTGGAGCGAGCGTTGTGAAAAACTTCGGCTGATACGTGTGCTCCAGGGATAAGCTTTCCGCTGCGATCCAATACTTTGGCGTGGAGTCGGAGTCGTGCTTTCTTGTCTACGAGGAGGGGCTCGGTTTTGAGTTCAATGCGCCACTTAAGTTTGGCATTCATACTGCGCTGGGCCATCGTTTGGTCCCAGTTGAGCGCTTTTTTGTAGTAGTTCTTCTCGATCGCGAACGATGGATCGTTCACTGCGACAATCACCATGTAGATGTTCATGCCACAGCCAAAGCTCAGAAGGGAAACCAGAAGCCAGGGCCATATCTTTCCCTTGCGAGGCTTCTTGGTGTTCTCGGATGTATTGGTGTTGGATTGTGTCATTGTAAGCTCTCTCTGCGTTGCTGTACTCATTGTGTGTTGTGAATCGCATCCAGGCCCCTACATCCGTCCCTTCTCTCCTTGCCCGGTGCGGTCTTACTTCCTCTTTAGGGTTGGGATGGACTCATCCCTTTCAACAACCCTAACAGGTTGTAGGTACGTTTGGCCTTAAAGGTCTTGTTGTCGTCCTTCACCACAAACGTGATGGAGAGTCTGCCATCCTCGTTGAACAATTCGCGAGGTGAGGTGACGAAAACAAGGCCCGATTGAATTTCATGTCCTTTGACTTTCAAAGGGTTCATCGGGGCGATCAGCTTGACTCCCTTAGGGGCTTCCAAGCTGATGGTGTAGATCCGAGTTTTGCTGGTGCGGTTTGCAAGCTTCACTCGAATCTGGTTGGAGATCTGACCGTTGCCCAACACCGTATAGGGGGCTTTCCCTGCCCGAAGGATCGTGAGGTCCGCGGTCTCACGCTGCGCCAAGCTCACGCCCAACAGAGTGAGCACGCCGATGATGAGCAGCGGGTAAAAGAACACGCGAGGTCGCAACATGCTGAGCTTCTCTTGGGTCTCCAGCGTTTTTTGCGACGTGTATCGGATCAGGCCGTGAGGCTTTCCAACCTTGTCCATGATCTCGTTGCAGGCGTCGATGCATTGGGTGCAGTTGATGCACTCCATCTGAAGCCCTTCACGGATGTCAATGCCGGTGGGGCAGGTGACAACGCAAGCGTTGCACTCAATACAATCTCCCCAATCTTCCGCCTCTTTGGGCTCTTCTTTCTTGCGCGTCGCCTTGCGGGCTCGGGGTTCTCCTCGGTTGAAGTCGTAAGCAACAATCGCCGATTGCTTGTCAAGCAACACCGATTGGAACCGACCGTAAGGGCAGGCCACGAGGCAAGTCTGCTCGCGAAAGTAGGTGAAGTCAAAGAAGATCATTCCTGTTACGACCATCATCACGGCGAACGTGGCCGGGTGCTCAACAGGAGACCGATGCATCCACTCCCAAAGCTGCTCTGTTCCTACAAAGTAGGCGAGGAACGCATGAGCGAGGACCATCGCCAAGAGTAGAAATACGACATACTTGAGCAGCCGTCGGGGAGTAAAGAAGCCGTACTGGTCGAGCTTTCGTTGCTTTGCTGGCGAACCTTCAAACAGCCGCTCAATGGGGCGGAAGAGGAACTCCATGTACACGGTTTGTGGACAGGCCCATCCGCACCAAACCCGTCCAAACAAAGCGGTGAACAGGAAGACCGAAAGCAAGATGCTTAGAAGCAAAAACAACAACAAGAATGTGTCGGTGGCAAAGAAGGTTGTGCCGAACAGCGTGAATTGCCGCTTGGGCAGATCCAGTAGAATGAGGGGCTTGTTGTTCATCCGCAGGTGCGGAATGAGCAAGAAGGTGATCATAAGGAACCAGGCGACCACCAGACGCTTGTAATACAAAGAACCTTTCGACAGCTTCGGGCGAATCCATCGCCTTGAGCCATCTTCGTTCATCGTGGACAGGACGCTCTCTGGTGGACCTTGTTCGTAGGGACGGGGGCTTTTTGCGCTCATCTCTTCTCTCCTTCGTTTTGACGTGCGCTCCTGGCGAGAACAGGGTCTCTGTCTGCGACATCCCGTCGCCCCCATCGCGAAAGTTCTGCTCTTTCGCTTTGTATGCCAGGTAGCTGCTTAGGCTTAGTTCGCCTTGTTGTACAGTTTGGCGTCTTTCTCAGGTGGTTTTGGATTGGCGGGTTTGGTTCCTCGGAGTGTCGTGACATACGCCACAAGCTTAATCATATCTTGGTACTTAAGCTTCTTGCCCCAGGCGATCATCCCCTTGCCTTCACGTCCACCGTAGCGAATCACGCGAAACATGTTTTTGGCTTTGGGGCCATGGATCCAATAGTTGTCGGTCAAGTTGGGACCGATTCCACCTTCCCCTGCTGTGCCGTGGCACTGGCTGCAGCGGTTGTTCTCCACAAACAAAGTTCGGCCATCAGCCAGAGCCTTTTTGTCTTTCAACACAGCGGTGATTTGTTTGTCGATGGACAACTTGGCGCGCTCGGCTTCCAACTTGGCCAACTTCACATTGTACGCAGCGACTTCTTGGTTGTAGTCGGCGTGAATCGACTGACCCAGGCCACCCATGTGGTAGTGGAACACATAGAAAAAGGCAAACACGATGCTTGCCCAAAAGATGTTCTTCCACCACCCGGGCAAGGGGTTGTCGTATTCTTGAATGCCGTCGTAGGTGTGTTCAAACAGACGGTCTTCTCCGGGTTGGCTGTACTCAAAATGTTCTTCGTGCTGACTCATCTCTGTCTCCTATCACGAAGGGGCGCTGCTACAAGGCTTAAGGGTGAATGTGTGCCAGGAGCGCCTCTGTGATGGTGTTGGTTTCAACTCATTTCGGACAAAGGGCTGAAGGCGAAAACATCCGGTTTATCGTTCCGGGTTGTTGTCGCCTTCTAGGCCAAAGGGGCTGCGTCAGCCTGGGCCGGAGCAGCACGTTGAATGGGGTCGTGGGGTTGGGCGTCGTCATCGTCCAAAGGCATCGACGAAAACTTCTTCACCGCATCATTCCCAAGGAGAATGTAAGCGTATACCAACACACCCACAAACACCGTAAAGAACAGAATCAACGCGATCTGGATAAAGGTTGACGCGCCGACTTTGCTGATAATGTCACTCAATCGCATCATGGCTTTGTGACCTCCTACAAAAAGAAACATGAGAGAACCTACCGCGGGACGCCCCGCGGCAGGGTCGGTGCGAGCTTAGTCCGAGAGACCGGAGCTTCCCTTGTGGTCGGGGCTACGCTTGATGTCTGTCCCCAGTCGCTGGAGGTAGGCAATCAGCGCAACGATCTCACGGTTCTGCAGATCACTGGCCAGCTTGTCGATGGCTGTCTTCTGCTCTTTCTCACGCAACTTACTCAGGTAGTCGTCGACGAGCTTTTTCTGGGCCTTGAGATCTTTGCCCACCAGCTTCTTGGCGAGGAACTTGCGAGCTTCTTTCTCTTGGGCTTCGTAGTATTTCGTCACAATCGCCGCGCGAAGGGCTGCGTACTTCTTCTTGACCTCCGTGATCGGTAGCTTCGCGTGCTGGCGCTCCACCTTCTTGCTGCTGGGGATTCCGGCCAACTTCTTCGCGACCTTCTCACGAACTGTCTTCATCTCTGCCTTCATCGCTGCTTCGGTCTTTTCGAGAAGCTTGGCGAGGGCATCGGGCAGAGGCTTGATCTGCGTGGCCAACTCTGTTGCGATTCGGAGCGCCTGCGCCATGGCCAGCTTCTTGGAGTTTTTCAACTCGTCCTTGGAGTAAGGAACGCCGACCTTCGACATCGCCCACACTCGCGAGGGAATCGAGTCAAAGTCAGTCTTGTAGCGAAGCAACCAGGGGTACGGAGGCATAATCGACTGCTCAACCACACGCTTCGGATTCTTCATGTGGTTGTAGTGCCACAGGTGGTTGTACTTGTTTCCGATACGGTGAAGGTCTGGACCGATACGTCGTGAACCCCACTGGAACGGGTGATCGTACACAAACTCACCGGGCTTGCTGTATTCGCCGTAACGCTCAGTCTCTGCGCGGAAGGGTCGAATCATCTGCGAGTGGCAGTTGTAGCAACCTTCGCGGAGGTACAAGTCGCGTCCAGCCAACTCCAGCGGGGAGTAAGGCTTGACCGACTTGATGGTGGGAACGTTCGACTGAATCATAAAGGTCGGAACAATCTCAAACAGCGAAGCCGTCAACACTGCCACTGTGGCCCACACGGTCAAACGGACTGGCAAGCGCTCCCAGCGTCGGTGCCAAGCCATCGCCTGGAACTCTTCGATCTTGTAAGCCGAAGGAGCCACTGCAGCGCCGTTGTCGCGAAGTTTCGATTGGAACGCGGGGAGCTCGTCGTTCAACAAGGGGCGAAGAGCGGGAGCTTCGTGTACAGTTTCTTCGTATTTCTTGGGACGGTTCATCCAGGTCATGAACACGTTGAACAGCGCGATGATAACGCCAGTCAAGTAGAGCGCGCCACCCAAAGCACGGAGCTTGTAGTGGGGCATGATTCGCATGACGGTTTCAACAAACTCGGGGTAAGCGAGGTTGCCGGTGGTGTCGAACGCGCGCCACATCAGACCTTGGGTCAAGCCAGCGACGTACATGGAGACGATGTACAGGAGGATACCGATGGTGCCGATCCAGAAGTGGAGCTCCATCAATCCCTTGCTCCACATCTTGGTTTGGAACAAGCGGGGGGCCATCCAGTAGATCATTCCGAAGGTCAAGAAGCCGTTCCAACCGAGGGTTCCACCGTGAACGTGAGCGATGGTCCAGTCGGTGTAGTGGGACAGCGCGTTGACCGATTTGATCGACAGCAGAGGACCTTCAAAGGTCGACATACCGTAGAAGGTGACCGCAACAACCATGAACTTGAGGATGGGATCGCTGGCGACTTTGTGCCAAGCTCCACGCAGGGTCAGCAAGCCGTTGATCATTCCACCCCATGAGGGCATCCACAGCATCACCGAGAACACCATGCCCAAGGTGCTGGCCCAAGCCGGCAGCGCGGTGTAGTGAAGGTGGTGAGGACCGGCCCAGATGTAAATGAAGATCAAAGACCAGAAGTGCAAGATCGAAAGACGATACGAATAGACCGGGCGATCCGCTGCTTTGGGCATGAAGTAGTACATCAAACCCAAGAACGGGGTGGTGAGAACAAAGGCCACAGCGTTGTGACCGTACCACCACTGCATAAAGGCGTCTTGAACACCTGCATACACCGAGTAGCTTCGCAACCAACCCGCCGGCATGGCCAGGTTGTTAAAGATGTGAAGAAGCGCCACGGTAATGACCGAAGCGATGTAAAACCAGATCGACACATAGAGGTGGCGCTCACGACGTCGGTAAATGGTTCCGAAGAAGTTGATCGCAAAGACCACCCAGATCAACGCGATCCAGATGTCGATGGGCCACTCCATCTCTGCGTATTCACGACCCTGGCTGATCCCAAACGCCAGCGACAACGCCACTGCGAGGATCATCAGCTGCCAACCCCAGAAGTGGATTCGGCTCAGGGTGTCGCTGAACAAGCGCGCCTTCAACAAGCGCTGGATCGAGTAATACACCCCAGCGAAGATAGCGTTGCCTGCAAACGCAAAAATCGCCCCGTTGGTGTGAATGGGGCGAAGGCGACCAAACGAGGTCCATGGTAGACCAAGGTTTAACTCGGGCATGAACAACTGGCAGGCGATCAAAACGCCCACCGACATTGCTACCAGGCCCCACACCAACGTCGCTGTTACAAACAAGCGGACGATGGAGTCATCGTACTGGAACTTTTCAACCTGTGCGTGTGTGCTCATCCATCATTTCCTTCTCAAAGTGAGTCTTTCCGGCGGAACGCAATCGTTGACCTTCCCCGTCCCCTACCTTCTTCTCAATGTCACTAAATCCCACGCGTTACCATCCACACAAAACCAGAAGTGATGGAAAAAACCCACCGCATCTGTCAACGTAGGACTTGATCCAAATCAAGTGAACTCAAACAAACTTAAAAAAAATCGAACTACCCTGAGGGTTGCTCCGTTTCACCTATCGAACGATGCAGTGACTTCTAACATCAAAACCAACAAAAGTCACGTTGTATACGCATCTCTCACTCACTCTGGCTACGGTAGACACAGCAAGTTGAATGCCAAAGCCTCTCTCTTCTACAGGAACGCAGAACCATGTTGTCCATGAACATCTCATCGCTTTCATCCCAGGCTTCTTCTGTAGCCACTTCCGCATCCTCCTTGGTGCGTGGGATCCGTCGTAGCTTCGGTACTTGTTGTACCGGTAGTGGCAGACGATGGCGACGATGGTGTCGGCGTTGTTGTTGTCCAGACTCAGGCGGATTCAGGTGCTAGCCACCTCATAGAGCGTGCAAGCCTCTATCGACCGTCTGAGTTCCTGACTCAGGCGGTTTTTTTGTGCCTTGAGGCCGGCGTTTCACACCGCAACACAACGAAACCTTTTCTCCCAACACATTGCAACGCTGCAACATCATAGGTTGTAGCTTCAAGAGACAAGCTATGGCGTCCTCCATTCCAGGAGCCTGTAGCTCAACGGAAGAGCATCAGATTGCAAATCTGAAGGTTGTGGGTTCAACTCCCATCGGGCTCTCTCTACCGGGTCTTGTGTTCACGTCATGAATGACATGTCCATACGTGCGCCTGCGCCCTTTGTCCAAGCTGTGGCTTGTCTCTTCTCCCAGGACCCGTAGCTCAATAGGAAGAGCGTCAGATTACGAATCTGAAGGTTGTAGGTTCGATCCCTGCCGGGTTCATCGGGGTCCGTAGCTCAATAGGAAGAGCGTCAGATTACGAATCTGAAGGTTGTAGGTTCGATCCCTGCCGGGCC
>SBHC01000035.1 GCA_006226375.1 Deltaproteobacteria bacterium
CCGTCGTTGTTGACGTCGGCGAGGTTGTGAGCGGCTTTTCCAGCGGCTTCGGCGAGTTCACCAGCGCCACGACCCAGTGCTTGGGCTCCGCGACCGAGTGCCTGTGCTCCTTGTGCGAGGCCCTGGCCTACACGTCGTCCGGCAGCGCCGACATCATCCAGGCCAATCTTACCGTCGTTGTTGGCGTCGAGTGCGTTTTGCAGGTTGGCCTTGAGGCGGGTGGCGTGAAGGCCAAGATCTCGTCGGCTGAAACGTCCATCGCCATCAGCGTCGATGGCATTGAGGGTACGATCAACGGTGTTTTCCACTCCCGTCATCGCAGCGTCTGCGGTCTTGGTGATGGCGGTTGCGCCGTCGTTGAGGGTGAGCTTGCCGTCGCGGTCAACATCAGCGACATCTTTGGCAAGCTGTGCTGCTTTGACAACATCAACATCGACACGGAGACCGACTTTCCCACCGAGACCCAAACCAGCGCCTACGCTACCACCGAGCGAGAACTTGCCGTCTTGGTATCCGATGGTTCCAGAAGCTTCTGCGCCAGCGCCAGCCCAACCTTCGCCGTATACGCCGACTTTGATCAGGTCGCCGATACCGAAGCGAGCGCGACCGTAAGCTTTGGCTCCTGCAAAGGCTCCAGCTTTTCCGGTCAGAACAGCTTTGGGGGGATCGCGGTCAAACGCAACTTCACCGCCTACGTTGGCGTTGGCTTCGACCGTGGCACGACCGAAGACATCAGCGTTAAGGTTGATGTCTTGGCCACCAACTCTGACAGAGGGGGTCGATATCTTTCCAGAGACTTCGGCACCTGCAGCGACCACGCGAGCTTCTGCTGTGGCGCCTGCGGTAAAGCCTGTTTTGGTCAGACCAAACTGAGCGATGCCTTTGGCGCCGACTTCGGAGTAGACGCGGGCGGAGCCACTGGCGCTTCCGTAACGTCCTTCGACGGAGCCGCTAGCCTTGGCTTGGGCACCGATGGCTCGATCTCGTACAAAGAGACCTCCAACCTTAAGGCTCGATTCGGTCTTGTTTTCGGTTTGGGCGCCACGTGTGCTTCCCAGACCTTCCGTGCTACGGTTGGTGCTACCCTTCCAGGTGTTGCGGGTGCTCCAGTTGTTGTTGGCGGTGTTTGCGTCGCGGCTCAACTTACCACCGTAGCTGAAGGTACCATTGGTGCTGTAAGTACCAATGTCTACGTTGCCTTTGGCGCGTGTGGAGGCTCCACCTAGATCATCATAGAGGCCTTCATGAATGAAGGGAGAGTAGACTCGACCACCGGTGTTGGCTCCCACTTCAAAGCCATTGGCGTTGAGATCTGGGCCGGTCGCACCACCTGGATCGGTGTTGACGTTTACGGCTGCTGCGTCACCTGTATTGGTGGTGGCAGAGGTTCCGTTGAAAAAGCTTCGCAGCAAGCTGCTGTTGTTATTGCCAACTGGATCCGGCATGACCTTCTCCTTTTCATGTCCACTAAAGGTTAGTTCTTGGATTCTTTATTCAAGCAGCCACAGGGCTGTGAGTCAACTATGATCCTTGTATACCTCTGACAAGACGATCGACAGGATATACAACTGTGCTCATTCTCCACCAGTATCGATCCATGTCACACAAAAGTTGCGTGCAATCTTACTTTTTTGGCGATTGCGCCATCGGGCTTGGCCAAAGTGTCTGATTTTGCTGGTGGAAGTAGAGCTGTTTTTGGCCCTCCTGTGGACCACTGGGAGCAGCGTCTGGGGCTGGCATTTGCAGCGTTCGGTACAAATCGAGGTATTCAAACAGCGTGAGCTTCTCCAGCATATCCATGTACAGCAAGATTCGGAGGTGGAGGATAACGTCGCGATCGCGATCGGAGAGCGCCTGAGGTTGGGAGTGGGCTGTGGGTTGCGTGCGTGTTACACTGGGCTTTTGGGGCGGGTTCGACCAGGAGAGCTGTGAAAACGAGCAGAAGCTGAACGCCCAAACACAAATTCCAAAAAAGAGAGTCCGCAGGAATGGCGCGAGAGCGTTCCATGTTGGACCTCCCGTATTGTCAACGCCAGATTCGGAATGCTTGGGAAAAAAAGGAGCCTTCATGACGGAGCCAATATACCTGGACTACAATGCAACAACACCCATCGATTCGCGCGTAGCGGACGCGATGGTTCCTTATTTGTATCAGCATTTTGGAAATCCGTCCAGTGGTCATATCTTTGGCCGTAAGGCCCATGACGCCGTTGAAAACGCAAGAGGCCAGGTCGCTGCGCTTCTCGGCTGTGAGGCTGGGGAGGTCATCTTTACAAGCGGGGGAACAGAGTCCAACAACTACGCGATTCGAGGTGTCGCTCATGCCCTTCGAGGCAAGGGGCAACACATCATCACGTCCAATTTTGAGCATCCTGCTGTGATGGAGGTGTGCCAGTGGCTTGAGACGCAGGGCTTTCGGGTGACCTACCTCCCTGTTTCAGAACAGGGGCTGGTTGAACCACGGTTGCTGGCCGAAGCGATCACTCCTCAAACCATCTTGGTGACGATCATGCACGCCAACAACGAAGTCGGTACGCTGCAACCATTGGCAGAGCTTTCGGCAATTGCTCACGAACATGGCGCGCTGATGCACAGCGACTGTGCCCAGTCGGTTGGGAAAACTCCTGTTCGAATTGCGGAGCTTGGGGTCGATCTTCTCACGGTTGCGGGTCACAAACTCTATGCTCCGAAAGGCGTAGGGGCCTTGTATGTGCGGAAAGGTGTCAAGCTGGACAAGTTTATGTTGGGCGCAAATCACGAAAGCAATCGACGGGCTGGCACGGAGAATGTGGCGAGTCTGGTCGGTTTGGGCGTCGCGTGTGCCCTGGCCGCAGAAGAGTTGGACGCCGAAGTGCAGCGTTTACAGGGGCTCCGCGATCGATTGGAACAAACACTGTCGGAAGGTGTGCCTGGGCTGCGATTGAATGGCTCTCGTGAGCACCGTCTTCCGAACACAGCCAGCGTGAGCTTTCCCGAGATCCAGGCCCAACCGCTGTTAGCTCGTGTCGCGGAGCAAGTCGCAGCATCGGCAGGGGCCGCCTGTCACAGTGACGGGGTGACGGTTTCGTTGGTGTTGCAAGCGATGAAGGTTCCGGCCTCCCACGCCGCTGGAACGATTCGGTTGTCGGTGGGTCGATTCTCCACAGAAGCGGAGGTGGACGCAGCCGCTGAAGCTTTGCTGGTGGCGTATCGTGGATTGACCGATGAGATGGAAAGGTAACGGAAGAGAAGGGCGCTAGCGAACGGCAAAGCCCATACAGCTTTGAGTGATGTAGACAGTGTAGCGGCCAGGATTGAGCACAAAGCTGCTGATACCTTCACGAGAACGGTTCACGATCCAGATGGTCTTGGGCGCCAGACCTGACATAGAGCGGCTGGTGTTTGAACCGATCGAGGTGTTCAAACCGCTGCTGAACCTTGGCTTGCGTCCAATGAACAAGTTTACGCTCCGGCGACACTGGTTCTTGAGCGTGATGGAGTAGTAGCGGCTTCGCGTCGTGCGGCGACGGTAACTTCGTCGGTAGTAACTTCGACGGCGGTAGTAGGCACGACGTCGCTTGGCGAGGCGTTGACGTTGTGCGTAGTAGGCCCGACGTCGGGCTTTGGCGTCTCTTTGAACTTCTCGACGTTCTTCTCCTGCCACGTCGCTCTCGCTGGCTTCGCCCTCACTCTCGGCGCGGGCGGGTGTGTCGATGAAGGTCTTGCGACGTACAGGTCTGTATTTTCGTGCTCGACGGACGTAGCGGCGGGGTCTAACGTAGCGCCGGTAGCCTCTACCTCTTCGGCTGCGGCTGGCGACCAAGTCTTGCTGGGTTGCTTTGCGCTGAAGCAGCTGGGTTACAAACTTGCCGCGACCCAACGCTTTCTGTCGCTGAACGCTGCTCAAGCGTACGGATACTTTGGTTGCGTTGGTGGAGCAACCCAGGTCAATGGTGAAGGCTCGCATCTTGGCGTACTTCCCATGACGAGGCGCCTGGATCTGTACACCTTGCGGGGTGTTGTAGACCTCTTTCAAGATCTCACGGCGATGTCCCAGCGTTGGATCGTTGCTGTACACCCGGCTGAGGATTCCGCGCAGAGCCAGGTCGCTCCAGAACGCCCGAGGGTGAAGCGCCACAGCCAGTCGATAACAATGCATCGGCTCGGTGGAGACATCGATCGGGGTGGTGGCCTTGAACTCGTGGGTTTGGGGCTCGCCTGTGTAGCTGAACTTGCTGTGGCGAGTGGCCAGGCTTGAGAGGAGCTGTTGGGGTTGCGTCGTGCTCTCTTTGGTAACGGCGTCGCTCACACGGAGGGCATAGCACTCGCGGTGTCGCTTGGACAAGCGGAACAGCGTATTGGCCCCAAGCGCGCCAGCTTTCTTACGGACCGCTTCGGGGATGTCGTAACGAGAGCCCCGGTAACGTCGGGGGAAACGCCACCGATAAATCGCAAGGACAGCGTGTGGATCGCCCGATGATGGATAGTTTGGAATGGCGTGAACAGCAGAGGGGAGCTTCTTGCGGACCCGGTACATACGTCGACCGTTGGCGATCACTACCTGGCGACGGGAGCGGTTGCGTTGGTACACATAGAAGAAGCCTTGGGGCAACTTTTGGGGTCCCATCAACACCTCAATCTGATCAAGTTCCTTTTGCGCTGGAAACGATTTCGTCGCCAGAACGCTCTCTTTGATCTGAGGGTCGTACGCTGAACGTACTTGAAACATAAAGCAACCTGTCTGCAGAAGACCGGCCGCAAGAAGGACAAACCACTTAATACGTAGACCTGACATGATGCGATCCTGTTGTTGAACCAATACGCTGTGCTCGGGATGTTGGCCACATTAAGAAGGCGGCTATCGATTTGCAAGGGACTGTACACAAAAAACCTTCATTTGCAAGGGATAAGGCTCTCTGCGTGGGGACGACTCCTGGGAAAAGTCGTAGAGAAAGTGAACCTATCATGCTACACTTCGTTCCCTCAAACCATGTCTGTCCATTTCCCCCATACAATCAACATACAACAAAGGTAGATACTGATGAATCTTGCCAGGATTGCTTATGGCCTTGTGGCTGTGATTGGTTCGGTGGTCGTTTTGCGGACCGCCAAAGATATCCTGATTCCCTTCTTTCTTGCCATCATGCTTTGGTTCATTCTGAAGGAAGTGACCAACTTTGTGGGTCGGCTGCGGATCAAAAACCGCGCGTTGCCCAGCTGGTTTAACCGATTGGTGTCGATGTTGTTGATCTTTGCAGTGCTGGGTTTTGTGATTCAGCTGCTCTCCAGCAACATGCAGGGGATGGCGGCCAATCTCCCGAAGTACAGCAGGAATGTGAAGTCGATTACCTCGAAAATTACCAAGGATGTGCAGCGCAGGTTTCCCAGCTTTGATATGAAAATTCTGAAGAAGAAGGTGTCGGGTTTTGACTTTTCTTCTCTGGTGAAGTCGATCCTCAACTCCATCTCGGGGTTGTTGAGCAACGGCTTTCTGGTGATTTTGTATGTCCTCTTCTTAATCTTGGAAGAGAAGTTCTTCTCCAAGAAAATACTGGCTCTTTATCCCAAAGCAGAAGACCACAAAAAGGCTGAGTTGATTCTTAAGAAAATCAACGACTCTCTTGGGCAGTACATCACATTAAAGACCGCGGTCAGTCTGATCACTGGTGTGTTGAGCTACATCGCATTGAAGATGATCGGCGTCGACTTTCCTGTGTTTTGGGCGGTGCTGATCTTCTTGCTCAACTACATCCCCACCATCGGGTCGATGATTGCTACGTTGTTTCCTGCGGTGTTTGCGCTCCTTCAATTTGCGACGTACGGGCCTGCGCTTACGGTGTTGGTGTTTGTCGGTTCCATCCAGGTCTTGGTCGGTAACATTCTGGAGCCCAAGTGGATGGGGAACTCGCTCAATGTCAGCTCCTTGGTGGTGCTTTTGGCGCTTGCTTTCTGGGGTTGGCTGTGGGGCGTAACGGGCATGATCTTGTGTGTACCCATTACCGTGATGGCGGTGATTGTTTGCGCTCAGTTTCCCCAGTCCCGAAGCATCGCCGTGTTGCTCTCGGAGCAAGGCAATGTGGACGCGAGTCAGTCGGCGTAAGCTTGTGCCTGTGAGGTGAGGCTAGAGTTCGAAGATCATGAAGCGCAGAATCACATCGATGGTTCGGCTGAATTGCTCATCGTTGTGGAAGGTTGTGTACACCACATTGCCGCCCTGAGGGTCTGGCTTAAAGAAAATCGCCAGTGGCTCTTGTGGGTTGCCTTTGCCTGAACGATCCCCTTCCAGCAACACGTTGGTGCCTGCTCCTGCTGACGTTGCGCCAGCACAGGGACACTGGTCGTATTTGACGGTGACTTGGGAGCGTCCGCCCAGGCGATGGACAAGAACGGGGTTCAAAACTTTGGCCTGCACCTTGGCGGCGCCAAGCTTTTGGGCTGCGTCTCTTGTGTTGTCGTCACCGATCCAGTCCACGGCGTTGGGCCAGGCTACTTCAATGGCATCGTACGAAAAGTCGGAAGCCCAAACCGAGCCACCTTCTCGAACGAAGCGTTGGAGATTGCGCGTCACGACCGAATTCAAGACCGTTTCATCCATGCCACAATTTAAGAACACGATATCGTACTTCTTGAGGGTGTTGTAGAAGCCAAGAAGCTGGTTTTCGCTGCCGCTGCTGTAGAGGGTGTAGCTGAGCTTCAAGCGGTTTAGAATCAACTCAACGTTATCGTATTCTCCTTCAACGACAGCGATCTTGGTGTTGGCTGGGTCCACACACTGCGGTGTTTGCAGGTTGTTGGTTGTGCCTGTTGCGATGGTCGCGGAGAAGCTTGTGGAGAAGGCTCCTTTTTGCACATCAAACTTATGGGTCCCGTCGGGAACACAGGGAAGATAGAAGTAGCCGTTGATGTCGGTTTTGGCTTGGATGGTGGAGCCGCCTACGGTGACCGAAACGATCGCTCCTGTCAGCCAAGTGTTTCCGTCAGGAGCGCAAATCCTACCCCGCAACGCGCCACATTGCTGGTTGGATGTGACACCATAACCACGCAGTGGAACCAGCTGCTTGGAGGCCCCCACTGCGGTGGATTGAATCTCAACATTCCCAGCGTCAAAGCCCAGGTCTTTGGGTTTGTATTCCACCGTGACGGAGATGTCTTTGTTGACGTCCAACTTTAGCGGAAGAGAAGGCAGGTTCTGGACGGTGTACTCCGGTGAGGTGCCAATCTCGTTTAAGATCTTGTTGATTGTGACAGCCTCTGTTCCACACGACACGATGCGGAACGATTCGGTTTTGGCGGTACCCTGCTTCACGGCTCCAAAGTCCACGAGGTTGGGATACACACAAAGTCTGGGTCCTGCTCCTATGGCAGAGAGAGGCACTTGCAAAGCGGGCAGTCGTTGCAGGAGGCCTTGTCCGTGAACAATCTGTAGGTTGCCTGAGGCCGGTCCTGGCTGTTGAGGGGTGTACGCAACGCGCACGGTGTGTTTGCCTCTTGGCCCCAGTGACACTGGAAGGATAATCGCTCCTGATGCGAGGGAGAAATCGAGGTTGGAAGAGGGTCCAAGCCCGGCTTCAAACAGCCAACAGGTTCCGCTTCCCAGGTTGGTAACATCGATCGTCTCCTGCTTGCTCTTTCCCAGTGCCACTTGGCCAAAGTTGACCAGCGAAGGTTTGGCTTGCAAGAAGCAAGGAGGTGCAGGGACAACAGCCCCTCGCAAGGTTACAATGACGATGGATTGAACCGGATCGGTGGACTGGACTTCAAGGGTTCCTTGGTGACTGTTTCCACTCTGTGGGGAGTAGGTGACCTTCACTGTTAGAAAGCTACCTGGATTCAATTTGTGGGGATACGTTGGCGGTGACACCACCTGAAACTCTTGGGTTGCACCTTTAACGGTCAAACCTGTGAGGTCCAGAGGCGTGCCTCCTTTGTTTACAATGTACAACGCTTTTGTCCTGGATGCCTTGGGGGGAAGGCTTCCAAAGTCCAGCAACAAGGGGCTGACCTCAATACCGGCTGGTGGTGATTGTCCAACCATGGTGACCCGGATCTGGGGAGAGTCAGGGTCGTCGCTTTCAATGAGGATGGCGCCGGAGTCGCGCCCTTTGTCTTTGGGAGAGTAGAAAGTTGCGATCGTAACGGACTGACCCGGTGGAATTTGGATGGGAATCGAGGGAACGATGAACGAGAAATCAGCGCTGCTCCCGGCTTCTTTTTCAATCTTGCTGACCGTGAGGAGCGCGCCCCCTTTGTTGGCGATGATCAAAGGCAAGTTCTTGGGCTTGCCTGGAGGCACACCTCCAAAGTCAAGGACTACTGGATTCACAGAGATGTTGGGCTCACTGCGCTGTCCTTGCAAAAGCACACGTACTTTGGGTTGGCTGGGGTCATCACTTTCAATCCAAAGCTCACCAATGTCGGCGCCTGGATTGCTTGGGCGGTATGCCACCTTCACCTGGATGCTCTTTTGTGGGGCGAGGCTGAGCGGCCAAGTACCACCTTGATCTGCCAAGGTAAAGTCTTTGTCGGAGGCTTGAATGTACAGCTTGTTCAACGACAGAGTCGCAGAGCCAACGTTGGTGATTGTGGCCATGCGCGTTTCTGTTTGGTTGGTGTCGACGAAGCCAAAATCCAGGGCGGGAGGTTTTACCTGGATTCGAGGTGCATTCCCCACGGTTCGGATGGGTACGAGGGTTCTGGCTTGTTCTGTGTCATTGCTATCAATCCAAATCGCGCTTTGCGGTTGCCCCGCAGCCGTGGGCTTGAACTTGACGGAGAGAACGGTTGACCCTTCTGGTTTAAGGACGAGAGGAAGCTCGATCTTGGTGGTCAGGGTGTAGCTTGGGTCGCCGTCTGGATCCAGTTGGATGCTCGTGATTTCCAGATCTTTGGCTCCTACATTGGTCAGTCGGACTTCCTGTGTTTTCTCGTTGCCCACGCCAATGACAGGGAAGACCACTGCCTTCGGTTCAACCTGCAATTTGGGTTGCTGTCCCACCTGTACGTTCTCACAATCACAGCCTGCTATCATCGCGACAACAAAGGCCAAAACGACAACACACCACGGCGCCCGTGATGGGGTTCTTGCGCTGGACATCTCGTATCCCTCTTTGACTTATGTTCCACTAATTAAAACAGGATACTATCATGTTTGTCTCTGGACGCCAGCGCTTTCTTTCCGGAGACAAAAAAACATGTTTTCCAGGGGTTGCCATGCGCTCGATTTCTTCGATTGACTCGCCCGGTTTTCTGTGACACCTTTGTGACAGACGAAGCCTTCCTGTCTTGCGACAACACCCCACAACCTGTCGGATTTGTTTTTCGATGCAACTACATTGTCCTGTTTGTGATCTTCAATGGCCTTTGCAAGCCCCCCTTCAATATGTCTGTACGGAGTGTCACGGGAACCTGGAAGTTCTCTATGATTATGACAGCATTCGTGCATCATGGAGCCGAGAGTCGCTGCAGGGGAAACCATTTGACCTGTGGCGCTATCTGCCGCTTTATCCCGTCGAGCAAGCGATTCAAGGTCCTCCTGTTGGAGGTACGCCTTGTTTTCAGGCTCCACGACTGGCGAAGCAGTGGGGTGTGCGGGAGGTTTGGGTCAAAAACGACGGGACGAATCCCAGCGCATCGTTCAAGGACCGGGCGAGCGCGGTCGCGTTGCAATGGGCCAAAGAGAACGATTATCCGACCGTTGCTGCGGCTTCCACTGGAAACGCTGGCGCGGCTGCGGCGTTTTGGGCCGCGGTGTTGGAGATGCCCACCTACATCTTTCTGCCCGAGACGGCACCGCCCGCGAAAGTTGCCCAGTTGATGGCCTGTGGTGTGAACGTTCTTATGGTCCGTGGGACGTACGACCAGGCCTTCGACTTGTGCGCTGAAGCGTCCCAGAAGTTTGGTTGGTTCAATCGAAACACCGGGACGAATCCGATCACACGAGAGGGCAAAAAGTCGGTCTCGTTTGAGATTGCCGAGCAAATGCAGTGGGACCCGCCCGATGTGATCGTGGTCTCTGTCGGCGATGGAAACATCATCAGCGGCGTGGGCAAAGGATTTGATGAGCTTCTTAAGCTGGGATGGATTACCAAGCGACCCAAGCTTCTCGCCGTTCAGGCAGAGGGCAGCGCGGCTGTGACTCACGCCTGGAAGCAGGGGACCGCGATTCAGCCGGTCTCGTCCAACACTATCGCGGACTCTATTTCCGTTGACCTTCCTCGTGATGGTGAGGCGGCCGTTCGAGCGATTCGTAACTCCGACGGATGGGCTGTGACTGTAACGGACGAAGCCATCTTGCAGGCGATCCCCGAACTGGCCCAAAAAGGCGGCGTGTTGGCAGAGCCCGCGGCGTCCGCTGTGTGTGCTGGGATGCACGAGGCGCACAAGGCAGGTCAACTGCAACACGATTGGCGCGTGCTTCTGCTGGTGACTGGGCACGGCCTCAAAGATATCGGTGCGATGCAGAAAAGTGTAGGACCACCCCCTTCCATTGCGCCATCCATGGAAGCGTTGGAGTCCTTCTTGCGCAATAGCCACAACCTGAAACAGGAGTAATGTTTATGTGGAAAGACAAACTGGCGATCATTCAAGAGGAAGTGAGCGCGCAACGCGATGACATCATCCAGTTCTTGCGCGATATTTGTGCGATTCCCTCCATGGATTCACAGCTTCGCGAGGTCGGCCTGCGGGTCGAAGAAGAGATGAAGAAGCTGGGATTTGCCGAGACCTTTTTCGATAGCATGGGAAACATCGTTGGCAAGATCGGTGATGGTCCCAAGATCATGGTGTATGACAGCCACATCGACACCGTGGGCCTTGGCGATGAGAGTGAGTGGGACTTTGACCCGTTTCAGGGCAAGATTGAAGACGGCTACCTCTATGCACGCGGAGCTTGCGACGAAAAGGGCAGCACCCCCGGTATGATCTACGGTCTGGCGTTGGCTCAAAAGCACGGTCTTCTCGAAGGCTGGACTGCTTACTACTTTGGCAACATGGAAGAGTGGTGCGACGGAATCGCTCCCCACGCGTTTGTCGAACACGAGAAGATTAAGCCCGACTTTGTTGTGATTGGTGAGCCCACATGCATGCGGACCTACCGAGGACACAAGGGTCGCGTGGAGCTTAAGATTGTGGCCAAAGGCCGAAGCTGTCACGCCGCGAGCAACCACCTCGGTGACAACGCAATTTACAAGATGCTGCCGATCATTGAGAAGCTCTCCAAGCTGGAGCCAGAGCTTGGCAACGACCCCTTCCTCGGACCGGGCAAAGTGACCGTGACAGACATGGAGGTGGACACCCCCAGCATCAACGCTGTACCCAACCAATGCACCGTGTACATCGACCGTCGCGTCACCTTTGGCGAAGACCTGGATGATGTCATCGAGCAGATCCGCCAACTCATTCCCGAAGAAAACCGTGAACGTGGCGATGTGACCGTAGAGATGCTATTCTACGATGAGCCCAGCTACACCGGGTTTGTCTTCCCTGTGGAGAAGTACTATCCAGCTTGGGCGTTGGACGAAGATCACGAGTTTGTGACGGCGTCGCAGGATGTACGTAGCCTGATTGGCCTCAAAGAGGAGCCGTCCGGCAAGTGGGACTTCAGCACCAACGGTATCTACTGGCGAGGCAAAGCAGGCATCCCATCCATTGGCTTTGGACCCGGTGACGAAGTGGATGCGCACACCGTCAACGACAAAGTCTCGTTGGAAGAAGTGGTCAAATCCACCGAGTACTACGCGTTGTTGCCTGCAAGTCTGATTGACAAAGTGGGGAACTAAGGAAGGCAGAATGCTCTCCCCTCTCCCAGCACAAGCTAGGGAGAGAGGTTCTTGAGGTACGTTGAGGAGGCAGAGCGTTTGGAACGCTCTGCCTTTCTTCGTTAACCTTGGGTGTAATCGGTGAGGCTATCGACGGTGCTGCGATCGAGCCGTTGGGCAACAGCGACGGTGAGTTGGAGGGCTGTGAGGTAGTCTTGGATGTGGATGATGCTGTTGTGCGTGTGGATGTACCGAGCAGGCACACCAAAGACCACCGTTGGAATGCCTGCGTCATGCAAATGGATGACCTTGGCGTCGGTGCCTCCGCTGCGTCGAACGGCCCACTGCACGGGGATGTTTTCTTGCTCGGATGCCTCTCGAACCACTTGGATCAGTCGACGATGTGCGATGGCGGTTGGGTCCATCAAGCGGACCTGAACGCCTCCGCCCAACACCGCCTGGCGTTCGTCTTTGGCCCCACCAGGAAGGTCATCTCCGGGCGTTCCTTCCATCACCAGGGCGATATCGGGCTTGGCAACCGCAGTCGCTGTTTGGGCTCCTCGGGTGCCGACTTCTTCCTGCACGGTGGCAGTCGCCAGGATGGTGTTGGGGTGGCCCAGCTTGGCCAGGGTCTGTGTTGCCTGGATGGTGAGGCCCACACCCACCCGGTTGTCGAAGGCTTTGCACAAAAGGAAGTCAGGGTTGTGCATCCGGGTGAAGTTGGAGTCCGGGACAACGGTATCTCCCTGGCTGATGCCAAACTCGTTGGTGACTTGCTCTGCGCTGGTGGCGCCCACGTCAATGTACATCTTGTCGAGGGAGAGCACCTTCTTGCGTTCTTCCGGTGACAAAAAGTGCGGCGGCTTCGAGGTGATCACACCAAGCACTTCGTTTCCTGCCAATGTCATGATGCGGACACGGTGTGCCATCAACGAGTGTCCCCACCATCCTCCAAGAGGTGCAAACCGAAGCAAGCCCTCAGGAGTGATGGAGTGAACCATGAAGCCCACCTCGTCCATGTGCCCGGTGATCATCACACGAGGGCCACCTTCTGCGCCGACTTGCTCGTAGACAAGACTACCCAGCTTGTCCGACTGGAAGTTGGCACCCAGCTCGTCGCGTACAATGTCACGCACTCCCGCTTCGTGACCAGGGGCTCCGTGCGCCTCGGTCAATCGTTGCAGCAGCGCAATGGAGGGAGCTGCCAAGTCCTTGAGCGCCTTGGGTGTCAAACCCTTGGCCTTGGTTGAGGTCTTCTTTGCCTTGGCGTTGGTCTTCGCCTTGGTCGTTGTTTTGGCCTTGGTTTTGGTCTTCTTTGCCTTGTCTTTGGACTTGCTGGCTTTGTCACCTTTGGAGCGTTTGGCTGCGGTCAAGTGAACCTCCTTTGTGTGCAAGGGTTGCAGGCGTGGTTTGGCTTTGGTGTTCCCACTGTTTTATCGGGCGCGGCGTGGCTTCGCTTCGTTCAGCAGTTCACGCAGGATATCGGCCGGCTTGGCGAAGCGGCACATCATGATCATGGCGGCGATCACATAAGGCTTGTAGCTGGCTTCCCGGTAGGTGGTCAGTCGGTATTTCTCGAAGACATCGGCCGAGACTTCGCCTTGTTCGCAGCTTACACCGCTGATGTCGGCTGGGAGACAGTGCATGTACAGCGCTTCGCCGTTTTTGGTGCGCTTCATCATGTCAGCGTTGCACTCCCAGTTCTTGTGCTTGGCGTTGGTGGCCAGGCACTCTTCCTCAAGCGCATCGAGCTTGTCGGACTCGCCGCCTCGCAGGTAGGCTGTACGTTGCTCCATGACTTGGTAGGGAGCCCAGCTTTTCGGGTAGACGATGTCGGCGTCTTCAAAGGCTTCTTCCATGCTGTTGACCTGCTTGAAGGAGCCGCCTGATTCCTTCGCAAACTCGCCCGCCTTCTCGACGATATCGGGGAGCAAATCGTATCCTTCTGGGTGAGCCAACACAACATCCATACCATACCGTGGGAGGAGGCCAATCAAGCCTTGGGGTACAGACAAAGGCTTGCCGTACGATGGTGAATACGCCCACGTTACCGCGATTTTTTTGCCTCGGAGGTTTTCCAAGTCGCCGAACTCGTTGCGCAGGTGCATCAGATCCGACAGCGATTGAGTGGGGTGGTCGAGGTCGCTTTGCAGGTTCACGACAGCCGGACGTTGGGGCAGAATCTTGGATTGGTGCCCTTCGGTCAGCGCTTCAGAGACTTCGCGCATGAAAGCGTCGCCTTCGCCCAGGTAGATGTCGTCGCGGATACCGATGGACTCGGCTACAAACGAGATCATGTTGGCCGTCTCGCGGACGGTCTCACCATGAGCGATCTGGGTTTTCTTCTCGTCGAACTCAACCAGGGAGAGACCCAGAAGAGATGCGGCTGTTGCATACGCAAATCGTGTTCGTGTCGATTGGTCACGGAACAAAGAGATGGCGAGGCCTGTGTCGAAGACCCGCGTGGAGATATCAGCTTCCACCATCAGGCGGAGCGACTCTGCGGTTTCAATCACTCCTTCAATGGCGTCGAGGGGTTGCTCCCAGGTGAGGAGAAAGTCTCGATTGTGGAGTCCAGTGTCGCGCTGTTGAAGGGAGAACAAGAGGGCTGATACCAACTCTTCGTAATTGTTTTGGGACATGTTCACTCACTTTCTACATGTAAAGGAGATCCAACGTTGCAACGGCTTAGGGGTTGCGGTGGTGTATTGGTTCTCTCACTCGTGACCGGAGTACATTTCTCCGGAGGGGACAACGATGGAACGAGCGGAGCGTGTGGAGGGTTGTATCTCCCAGGCTTCCGCATTCTTGAAAGTAACACGCTCGCCTTGCAAGCGGTGAAGGAGGGCGCCTGTGCCAATCAGGTGCATCACAAACAAGGGGACTTCTTGGGGAGAGCCTTGTTGAAGGATGCGGTCGATCGCAGCGAAGGTTCGTTCTTCCGCTTCGCGCAAACTTTCACCGCCTGGAGGCGCAAAGTCGGGGTCGCTACGGAAGGGGTGGGTCAGGTCGCTCCACATCTCTTTGATCTCGGAGCGTGCTTTGCCTTCCCACTCTCCAAGGCCGCGAGCCCGAAGGTCATTGACGATGGAGATCTGAAGGCCGAGTCGTTCGCCGACGATCAAGCCTGTTTCCAGGGCGCGCTGTAAGGGAGATGTGTAAATCTTGGTGATGCCGTGACCACGAAGGGCGTCGCCAGCTTCTGAGGCTTGCTGCTTGCCCAGGACTGCGAGGGCAACGTCTTTGGTGCCTTGAACCTTTCCTGCCACGTTGGACTCACTGGCACCATGCCGCATGATGAAGTAGCGTTCGATCAAAGGGGGCTCCTTTCCAGAAAGCAGGCCCAAGGAACGGGTTGTCTTCCTGGCTTGTTAGTGCAAGATCAGGAGACAACAGAGAGGGTTCCCGAGTGGGCATCGAGGGTGGCCGTTGCGCCCAGAGGCAACGTCCAGTTCTCATGGGTGTGACCAACCGGCAGATTGTAGAGTATCGGGCAGTCCCCAGGCAAGGACAAACGTTCCATCCAGAAGTGGCGGGGTTCATAGTCTTCGGTTTGGTAATGATCTTGAAGCGGTCCACCAAAGTCACCCAGGCCCAATCCAGCGATCGCATCGAGAGCCCCTGCCAAACGAAGTTGCTGCATCATACGGTCCAAACGGTAGGGGGCTTCGTCGATGTCTTCCAACACGAGGATGGCGTCTTGAAAGTTGGGTTGGTAGGGGGTTCCCAACAACGACACGATGAGGGCAAGGTTTCCGCCGATCAGGTGTCCCGTGGCTTTGCCCGGTCGCCAGGGGGTACCGGGTATGGGTGGGCAGATCTCTTCCAACGTTTTGCCAAACAACGCTTGTTTCAGACGATCCTGGCTTTCTTGCGTCCCTTCGTAGAGAAGGGGGCTTGCGACCATGGGGCTGTGAAAGGTGATCCAGTTGAGCTTTTGCAGCATCGCGCTGTGCAAGACGGAGATGTCGCTGAATCCAAAGAAGCGTTTGGGATGCTGGGCGAGCTGGTCCCACGGGAGGTCTTCCAGCAACCGGACGGCCCCTGACCCTCCCCGCGCACAGATCACAGCGGAGACGTCTTCTCTCTTGAATGCCTCCACCAGGGTGTCTTTGCGATTGGCGTCAGAGCCTGCAAGGTAGCCCCATCGCTCCAGGATGCCTGCGTCGTAGACCGGTTCCAAGCCCCAGCTTCGAAGCAGCTCGCAGCCGGCATGCAAACGTTCGACTTGAAAAGGACTGGACGGTGCGACTACGGCGATTCGATCGCCCGGTTTGCATGGGGATGGCAGGAGCGGCTTGGATTCTTGCGGCATGGAGGGTCTCCTTGATCTGAAAGGCTATTGGGTCAAACAGTCCAACGTGGAGACACAGCATAGGATTGTCTTGGAGGGGATTCAAGTTTTGGGAGGAGGTGCTGTTGGGAAGCAGGCTGGGGGCGAGGAAGGCCTAGGGGGCTTCACAGAGAGCGGCGCAAACGCCGATCGTGATGGCTCCACCAGGTGCGCTGCAGCATTTGGTGCCTTGGGGGCAGTCACTGTCTGCTTTGCAGGTGGCGCAGACATTGAATTTCTGCGCCTGACCGCCAAACTCAAGCTCGACTTCAAGGCACTTCTGGTTGCCACAACAGTCGCTGTCTTCTTTGCATTGGCCGAGGGCGTCCACGTTCCCTTTGCACTGTTGGCCGCCACCTGTCTCGCCAGATGTTTCGGTGACAGAGGTGCCTTTGTCTGCTGTCGAGTCTCCGCTGTCAGGCTTGAGCCTCTCACCACCACACAGTTGGTTCTCACAAGGCAGGTTGTCCCAACAGTCGGAGGTGGATTCACAGCGAAGGCCCAGCGACGAAGAGACAGGATTGGTGCACGAAATGACCGCTGCTCCTGCCAGCGAAACGAGGGTCAACACGAGGAGCCAGCGAAACAAAGGAGTCCAGTCCCGCTGCGGAAATGCGTTGTTCAAAGCGACGCCTTGGGAAGGGATTGACTTGCGTGTCATGGGATTGGCTTCCTTCTTTCCTTGTAAAAACGGTTCACACCTTGGCAGGCTTTCGCCAGGTTTGTGCGGGTTGCCGTTGGGTTTGGACTAAGCCTCTTGCGCTTGGTTTGTCGAATTCGTTGAGGTCGCGGAGCACTCTGGGCGGATACGCCGCAAAAACAGATTGAGGATACGCTTCAAGATGGTGGTGTCTTTGGGCATCACACCCATGCGAAGTTGGATCGAAAGCCCGTTATGGAGGGCGAGGAGCAGATGCGCCATCAATTCGTGATCCAGGCCTTCGGGTTCGGCGATATCCATCACGCTGAACATGGTCTGAACGTCTTGGACGATGGAGCGCTGGTGTTGTCCGATGCGTTCGTAAAACTGTTCTTGCTTTCCGCTGCGTTCGGCCTGGAGCCAAAACTCCATCAACACGTGGGAGAATCCGACCATTTGATCCCACTGCATCCCACCCTCGCTCTCTTCTTGGGGAGTCTCAAAGACACCCACTTCCGGAAAGTTGAGGAACAGCAGCTTAAAAAACTCTTCCAAGCGTTCGATGGGGTCGTTGACGGCTTCCAGCCGATGGCGGAATCCTTCTTCCACGTGGGACATCATCAGGTTGTAGACACCCCAGAAGATCTCGTCTTTGGTGGGGAAGTAGTAGTACAGGGTGCCTTGACCGATGCCAACGGATCTGGCGATCTCACCCAGGGTTGTTTTGTGGTAGCCCTTCTCCACAAACAACTCAAACGCTGCGGTGAGAATCTCACGATGGCGCTGTTCCCGGTCTACGATCTTGGGTGCCATAATTCGATGAAACTTCCTGAAAACCTGGGTGGTCGATACATGTTCGACGAGAACTTGGGGGCGAACCAAGCGGGCGTTTGGACCCATTATTTCTGGGTACGAAACACTCCGATCGCTCGACGTACTGTGAGGATTGCAACCTCTCGGTTGAGGGTCTCTTGGAGGACCCGGATCTCAGCAGAACGAAGCGCTGTCAGCGCGTCGGTGACTTCCACGGGGGTGGCTACCCCTGTTTTGTAACGCTCTTGCGTGAGCTGGTAGCTACGTCGTGCAAGGCCCAGCTGCTTGCGAGCCACCTGCAAGGCAACCTTGGCGTTGCGCAGAGCGATGTTCCCCTGGCGAATCTCGTTGCCGATCGAACGTCGGCTTTTGGCCAATTCCAAGCGAGCCTGTCGGTATTTCGAGTGGGCCTCTTTCAACTCCAGGTAGCGAGTGCCTCCGCTATATATGTTAAGGGTGGCTGCGAGGGTCACGCTCCATTGGGTGTTCTGGCCAGCGAAGCCTGCGGCGTTGATTCCACTGAATTTGCCGAGCACAGCCACAGTCGGAAGGAACTTCATCCAGACGCTTGTGATTTGCTTGCTGGCGATACGAACGGCAATGCGTGAGGCTTGAAGCTCCGGCCGCTTCATTCGGGCCTGGTGCATCCATTCACTGAGTCCACCGGCTGGAAGCTCGGGCGGTGCCGGTCGCTGAGGCCGGAAAGGGAAGCCTTTTCGGTTGAGCAACAACGCCATGGCAAGGCGCGCGTTGCGCAGACCGTTTTGGGCCTGGATCCAATTCTGACGGGCGACCGCCAGATCCAATTGTGCTCGGGTGACGAGAAGTTCTGGAGCCACGCCAGCGTTGTAGCGGGCGATCGAAATGCGCAGGTGCTCTCGGCTGGCTTCCCAGCTGCGACGGGTGATGTCAACGAGGCCGTCAGCCAACAAAATGCCGTAGTAGGCGCGGGCTGCTGCAAAGGTCACCTCTCGTCGAACCTGCTTGGCCGTATGACCTACTTGCTCCACTGCCATGTACGCGATCTGCAACACGGGGATCGACTGAAAGTTGAGGAAAGCCCACTGCAGCTGAAGCTGAAAGGCCAACTGGTTTTGTGGAGTGATCACAATGTCGTCGCCGGTCAGTGGGTTGTTGAACGCGGCTTCCACCTCGTTGCGTGTGTAGCTTCCCTGCAAGGACAGCTGCGGTTTGATGATCGACCAAGCCTTGGCCCGAGCGATCTCCGACTGAATTACACGCTCACGCAAGATTCGCAGATCCAGGTTGTTCTGTTTGACCTGCTTGTACACATTCTCAATGTTTGTTCTGGCGAAGCTGCTGTCGAAGCGAGGAGGGAGCTTGCCAGGAAGGGTCATATCCGTCTGGGGCTTCCCTTGGGCTGTTCTGCGCAAACGCTTGCGAACCTTGAGCGCAGGGCGCTTGGCTCTCTTCGAGCCAGGGGGAACTTTGGCCACCCGGCGTTTGCCTTTGTGTTTGTTGGCTCGCGCCACCCAGCTCTTGCGCCGTTGACGAAGGGGTTGCTGCCACAAGCGCGGAAGAGCCCGAAAACGAAGATCAATCTTCGAAAGCGAACGCTTGCTCCGCCGAACGGCCTGGGGACGCTGACAGGGGTGCTGTCTGTTCTTCCATCGACGGCTTCGCTTTGGGCGTACGCAGTCTTGATCTGATCCACGAGCTGCCGACTTCTTTGGGGCAACTGGAATCGCCCACGTCATTCCCAATCCGCCTAGCCATATCGACAGCAAAACTAGAATCGGAGCCTTCAACCTTGTCATCCACTGGTTCCTTTTTTTCAACGTGTCGCAAGGGTTTTCGGTGAGCGAACCGAAAAAACTGAAATAGGGTTTTGATAGACTTTGTTTGAGGTTATGTCAAGCAAAAAGAACCTATGTTTTCGGCTTGACAAGCGACTTTTGGCAACACTATATTGGCTTCTACTTTTTTTTGGGTTGCCTCACCGAAATAAAAACCGGACAGGAAAAGATATTCCTAGTGGGTGAAAAAAGCGAGGGTGTGGTTGCCAAATCAAAAGACGGATTCAAGCGAAGACACCGAACGCAAACCACCCGACGAGCGTAGGAGGGTTTGGGGTCGGATGAGAACCCCAATTCTTCCGTCAAGAGTGCAGTGGCGTTGCAGTACGAGAAGAGTTGTCAAGCACACTGGAAGTGGCAGGCATGAAAGAGAGCCAGGCGATGTGTAGAAACAGGCACAAGAGATTCCGAGTCCGAGTTGTGGGGATAGTCTTGCTTCTGCTGGTGTCCGTGAGTGGAATGGCGTGCAAGAAGAAAGAAGAGAAGAAGGTCGAGCCACCCATCCCTATTGAGATCAGCAAGGTCAAACGGGGAACCATGCGTGACACTCTTCGTTTCTCAGGTGACACGGAAGGGGAGGCGCAGGTCCAGGTTTTCAGCACCTTTCCTGAACGAATCAAGCAAATGCGTGTGGACGTTGGCGACACGGTTCGCAAGGGTCAAGTCATCGCGGTGATTGAACACACTCGCCTGCGTCAGGCTGTGGCACAAGCGGCTGCTCAGTTGGCCTCTGCTCGCTCGAACCTTGCTGGTGCACGAGTGACTTCGGCTGGTGCCAGGGTTGCCCTCGCCTCTGCCCTTCGTGAGTATCGTCGTTTTAATCGACTGCTTCGCAGCGGTGCCGTGGGCAAGCAGCAGGTGGACATGGCCAAAACGCAATACGAGAGCGCGGTCACCCGAGTCCAGGCTGCGAAGGCGCAGGCTCGCGCCCTAATCTCTCAAATTCGGGCATTGGGTGCTGCTGTTGCGCAGGCCCGCACCGCGAAAAGCAACGCCATCGTGCGAGCACCCATCCAGGGGATTGTCGCGCGACGCTTCCGTCAAATGGGCGACATGGCAACGCCACAGCTTCCTCTGATAACCCTGGTCCAGATGGACAAGGTGAAGGTGGAAGTGCAACTGACAGAAAAGGATCTGGCTCGTGTGAAGGTTGGGAAAGAGGCTATCATTCGTGTGGCTGCTCATCCCGGTCGATCCTTTGTGGGTAAGGTCGTGAAGGTTGCGCCGACACTCGACCTCGACACCCGCAGCGCACCAGCTCGCATCGAACTCAGCAACATCTTTACGCCGTCGGAGCCAGAGTCGTGTCGCAAAGACAGTGACTGCACACACAAGCTTTACAACACCTGCTACAAGGTGGGACGTCGTCAGGTGTGCGCCAACGTGCATCCTCTCAAGCCTGGGATGATTGCGCAGGTTGAAATTATGGTGCAGACGTACCGGAACACATTGATGGTTCCCGCTCAGGCCTTGCTCAATGACTCCTTTGACAGCGCTGGTGGCAGTGCCTTGCGCAAGAAGCGCAATCTCGCTGTGATGGTTCTCAACAGCAACAATGTTCCTGAGCGAAGGGACATTGAGGTCGGTCTAGAGACTCGCGATGGAATGCTTCAGGTTTTGTCAGGTTTGAAAGAAGGGGAGACCATTCTTTTGCGTGGCCAAAACTTCTATCGAAAGGGTGCCAAGGTCAAGGTTGTTAAGGATTGGGATTCATCGGCATCATCGACACCCAAGACAATCAAGGCTGTCCAAACCGCACAGAAAAAGTAGACAGGGTCCTGTTCAGGGCTGGTCTTCCAACATCATACGATTCTAGAAGTTTCCCGAACGAAGGAGAAGACGGATGGGCTTGTTATCTCGGCTGGCCGTAAAGAGGGGCGTTACCTTTGGGATGTTGTACATCGCTCTGGTGGGCATCGGCTTCTTTGCACTTCGTGGTCTAAAGCTCGATCTGTTCCCGGATCTCAAGTTCCCCATTGTCGGTATTGTCAACTCCTATACTGGCGTCAACCCTGAAGAAATTGAGAATCTTGTCACCCGAACCATCGAAGGTGCGGTGGCATCCGTTAAGAACGTCAAGCGGATCAACAGCACGTCCAAGCAAGGAAACTCTCTGACCATCGTTCAGTTGGAGTGGGGAACCGACATCGACAAGTCGATGATCGACATGCGGGAAAAGATCGACATCGTCAAAAGCATGCTCCCGGAGGAAGCCCGGCAGCCTTTCCTGTTTGCCTTTGACCCATCGTTGCAGCCGATCTTCTTGTTTGGTGTCAGCGGGCCTGGAGACTCCAGGGTCCTTCGAACCTTTATCGAAAAGCGGATCAAGCCGCTGCTTGAACGAATTCCTGGCGTCGCCTCTGCCAATGTGATGGGGGGGCGCAAACGTGAGATCCAGGTGATGGTGAACCCGCGGAAGTTGCGGGCCTATGGGATCTCGATGAACCAGCTTGTTCAGGCGCTTCGAGCCGACAACTTGCAGGTCGCGTCGGGTACCCTCAACCAGGGAAGCCGTGAGTTGGCTCTACGGACCGTGGGGACCTTTCAAAATATCAAAGAAATTCGGAAGGTTGTGGTGGGGATGAAGGGGCGGCCTATCCCTCAGCCTGTTTATCTGTCGGAAGTGGCGAAGATCAAGGACAGTCACGCAGAGCAAAGTCGTTTGATTCGCTCGCTGGGCAAGCCCGGTATGATGGTGATGATCCAGAAGCGGTCTGACGGCAACACTGTGCAGACAGCGCGCCGGGTTCTTGCGGCCTTGCCTGATATTAAGCGTCGGCTTCCAGCCGGTGTGAAGCTTCAGATTCTCTTTAACCAGAGCGACTTCATTGTGATGTCGCTGTCCAACCTCAACAACTCCGCGATGCAGGCCTTCTTCCTGGCCGTCTTGGTGTTGTTGTTCTTTCTGCGTTCGTTCCGAACATCTTTGATTATCGCAGTTTCGATTCCGGTGTCTGTGATCACCACGTTCAGCGTGATGTACGCGTTTGACATCACCTTAAACGTCATCTCCATGGCGGGGCTTGCTCTGGCGGTGGGGATGTTGGTCGATAACTCGATCGTTGTGTTGGAGAACGTCTTCCGCCACTTTGAGGAAGGGGCTGACCCGTGGGAAGCGGCGATGAAAGGGAGTCAGGAGGTGGGCCTTGCGATCATGGCGTCCACGCTTACGACCCTGTTCGTCTTCATCCCCGTTTTGTTTGTGCCTGGCTTGGCTGGGATGCTATTCCGCGACATGGTTATCACCATCTGCTTCTCGCTGACAGCCTCATTGGTCGTGGCGATCACGCTGATTCCTTTGATGGCGTCGCGTATTCTGAAGGCACCTCCTCGGGGCGAAGATGGCAAGCCGATCAAGAGCAAGCCTTCGTTCTGGATGAGGTGGATGGAGCGCGTCTATATGGCGTCTCTGACTTGGTCTTTGAAGTATCGCAAAACAACGTTGTTCGTTGGTATCGCGAGCTTCTTCGCTTCGATCGCACTGGCAGGCTTTGTTAAGACAGAGTTCATTCCCAAAGCTGACGACAGCATGATCATGATGCGGTACGAACAAAGTCCTGGTTCGTCTCTGCAAGAGACCATCAAAACGGCACAGTACATGGAGTCTGTGATCCGGAGGAAGTTTGGCTCCATGGTGGAAGCTGTGGTGGTTGAGGCCGGCATCGGTGAGGGTTTTGTCGCCTTGTTCGGAAAGGGATCCCACGCGGGGCTTGTTCGTGCACGACTTAAACCCATCAGCCAAAGGCCCCTGCACAAGACGCAGATCCTGGCCATCCTGCGGAGGGAGTTCGAGAAAATACCGGGTGTGAAGTTCAACTTTGAAGGGGGTCCTGCGTTCGCTGACGGAGGCGACATTGAGGTCAAAATCTACGGCCACGACCTCCGGCTCGCGAAGAAACTTGTTGAACAGATCCGAGACGAGGTGAAGGTCATCCCTGGCGTGGGTGACGTGAAAACGTCGATGGAGCAGGGCAAGCCAGAGCTTCGTATCACCCTGAAGCGAGATCGTCTTCGTCGCTTGGGTCTCAACGCTGCGATGGTGGGGACCACTGTCTCAACGGCCTTTAAAGGTCAGGTTGCTTCGCTGTTCCGGCAGGGCGACAACGAATTTAATATCCTCGTTCGCTTGCAGAAGCGCTTTCGGGCCAGCCCTGAGCATCTTCGCAAGCTGATGATTGCGACTCCAACGGGCAAGACAGTGCCTTTGGAGAGCATCGCTGATATCCGTTATTCGCTGAGTCCTGTGAAGATTGAGCGGGAAGACCAGCAGCGTATGGCCAAGGTCATGATCAGCATGGCGTCACGAGATATGGGCGGCGTGATTGAAAAAATCCGCAAGATGATGGACACTAAAATGGTGCTACCCAACAACTTCTACTACAAGATCGGTGGGCAGGCGGAAGACTTTATCGCCTCGTTCCAGATGATGGGTGTGGCCTTTATTGTCTCTGTCTTGCTCGTATACATGGTGATGGCGAGCCAGTTTGAGTCGTTGTTTGAACCCTTTGTCATTCTGTTCTCGATTCCGCTTTCGATCGTTGGCGTAATCCTGGCGCTGTTGTTGACGGACACCTCATTGAGCGTGATGGGGCTGGTGGGGATCATCGTTTTAGTAGGGATCGTGGTAAACAACGCGATCGTGTTAATCGACTTTGTAAAGCAACATCGAGAAGAATACGGTACACCTGTCATTGATGCTTGTTTGGAAGGTGGGCGTGTTCGTCTTCGCCCCATTCTGATGACGGCTGCGACCACCATCTGCGGGATGATTCCCCTCGCTCTGGGAATTGGTGAGGGGGCCGAAAACTGGGCCGCTCTCGGTCGCGTGGTGATCGGTGGTCTGACAACATCTACCTTCTTGACCCTGTTCATTGTCCCGACCTTGTATACGTCGTTTACCCTGTTCTTTGAAAAACGTCGCGCCAAACGTGAAGCAAAACGAGCCGCGAAGCTTGCAGCCCAGCAGTCCTAAACGTAAGCTTCCCCTGCATCAAAAGACACAAACCGAATGAGTGACTTGTCTCCTCACAAGGCAGCCGATTCGGTCCCCTTGTGAGTCTTCATGGGAGAGTGTGTGTATGAAAAGGATGATTGGGGGAGCTGTCGCGCTGACTTGGTTGTGGCTGGGGATGGCTTGCGTTCCCGTACAGGTGAAAGACAGCTGCCGGAGGCAGATGAACGACTGCTTGAAGAACTGTCAGAAGCAATATCACCACAAGCCTGTGGGGATGATGCAGCAAGATCAACGCAGTCACTGCGAAGAAACATGTCACGACCTCTGCTGGCGCAAAGGCAAGCCGCGCAAAGTCTCACCCGACGATCAGGAAGCGCTCCGCAAGATCACGCCTGACAATCCGTAAAGGGAGGGGAGACGGAGTTGGATTAGGGGGAGCAGTTGTCGTCGACTTTGCCGTTGCAGTCGTCATCTTGTTGGTTGCAGGTTTCGGTTTTGGGGGTAACATCTCCTGCGCACTTGGTCCATTGACCTGCGCTGCATTGTTGGAAGCCTGCTCGGCAGGTTCCTTCACAGGTGAAGCCACCTTTGCCATCGTCTTTGCAGCCGGAGGTGCCGCTGAAACATGGGCGGGAGAAGCCATCGATAGCGCCGTCACAGTCGTTGTCGAGGCCGTCGCAGGTTTCTACTTGGGGTTTGCGAACACCCTGACAAGCACTCCAGCTGCCGTTGTTACAGACCTCGGCTCCGGCCCGGCATTCTCCCCGCTTTTCTGTGTTGGGAGGGCCGTCGTAGCAGAGCCGTGAGAAACCGTCGATGGAGCCGTCGCAGTCGTCGTCCTTGCCGTTGCAGGTCTCAGGTGCAGGCTGAACTTCTCCCTGACAGGGACCCCACTTGCCTTGTCCGTCGCAGGCTTGTACACCAGCTTTGCATTCGCCCTGGCCGCGGGTTTGGCTGGGTCCGCCGTAACAGAAGCGTTGCTCTCCTGATTTGCAGCCGCAGCCTTCGTCGATGGTTCCGTCGCAGTTGTTGTCTTGGCCATCGCAGGTTTCGGTTTTGGGATTGACCTCGTTTTGGCAGGCTCCCCATTTTCCACCGAGGCAGGTTTGGGTGCCAGCTTTGCAGGGGGCAAAGCAGGAGTACCGGGTCTCGCTGAGCTTCACGCAGCCGGCTTTGCCAGAGTAGCAGGGCCGGGTTGCGTCTTGCTTGCAAGCGACGCAGCCTTCGTCGACTTGCCCGTTGCAGTTGTTGTCGGCTTTGTCGTCACATTTCTCAGCCGAAGGGAGGACTTGACCAATACAGGGTCCCCAGGCTCCGTTGACACACTTGCTTCGGCCCGCTTTGCAGATGCCTTTGCCTTCTGTTCCCTGAGAGCCGGAGTAGCATGAGCGCTCTTTGCCTTCGTCGCACTTGGCGCAAACGCCGTCTTCGTCGATTTGGCCGTCACAGTCGTTGTCCTGGTTATCGCATATCTCTTTGACAGGCTTGTTCGACTCACCGCACACGATCTTCCCGTTCTCACAGGTCTTGGCCCCTCGCCCACAGTTTCCAAACTTTCCGGTGGGGCAGGGGTCGCCTTTGCCAGGAAAGGCTTCGTCGGTGAATCCGTTGCAGTCGTTGTCTTTGCCGTCGCACGTCTCTGCGTAGGGGAGTGACTCGCGGAGGCATTCGCCCCATTTCCCTTCTTTGTCGCAGTAGCGGACTCCTTTTTGGCAGACTCCCACGCCTGCGGTGTCGGGAGGTCCTGCGTAACATTCTTGTTCGTCGCCGGTGTTGCAACGACAGTCTTTGCCTTCATCGACTTGGCCGTTGCAGTCGTCATCTTTGCGGTTGCACGTTTCTTCTTGCGGGACGACTTGGCCTTTGCAGACATCCCAGATCCCGTCGATGCAGGTTTGGGTGCCGACTTTGCACTCGCCTTTGTCTCCGGTTCCATCTGGGCCGTCGTAGCAGGGGCGCGTGCTCTTGTCTTCGCAGCCGCCTTTTTTGCACTGGCCTCCTTCGCAGATCTTGCCAGGTCCACAGTCAGCGCTGCTTTTGCAGGTCTCAGGCTCGATCTTGTTGATGCATGTGCCGCTTTGACAGGCTTGGTTGGAGCCACACTCGCTGTCTTGCTTGCATGGAGTCGGACCGGATGGGCCGCAATGTGCAAACAGAAGCAGACAGAGGCTGAATCCGAACAACAGCTTCACCCCTTGGGAGAGGCAGTTGTTGGTGCGAAAACGTGAAGAAAACATGGGGTTTGAACAAGACTTGCTCGACATCAGGGGGACTCCTCTGTCCCGAAAAAATCCTTACGAAAAGAATGCAAAACGACGGTGGTACCTATCGGAAAACTATAGAGGAACAAGGTCCTGTAATCAAGTTCAGGCACGCACAAGAGGAGGCGTGTGTAGGGAACGAACCTGAGGAAGTTGTTCGAGGGTTATGACCTGAAAGGTAGGGGGGTTGGTCTCAACGAGCAGGCAAAAGAGGGTGAAAGAGGGGCTACTTCTCGCGGCGGGTGATGCTCCACATCATCAGGAAGCTCCCGACGAAGGCTACAACCAACCCGGTGTCAATGCGGCGGTCGGTGTAAAACAGCGTGTCCAGGAGGATGATCGAGAACAGGAGCACATTGAGTGCGCTGGCGATCTGTGTGCCTGAGACGACGCGCTGGATAAAGGACTGACCTTTGCGAAACCAGATCGCCACAAAGTTGATGGTGAGCGCGAGCCACCCAAGCAAGGCAAGGGGGACGAGAATGCTACCCACCTGTTGAGGTAGAGTGAGTGAGAGCACCAAAGCGGACCCACTGGCTACAACAACGAGCACCATTTCCAGGAGATGGACGGCGAGCAAGCCGCGGCTTACGCCGGATTGCGTGAATCGTCCGAAGAACATCACCAAGGATGTGGTCAGCCCCAACAAATAAAAAATCGGGACAATCGCAACCAAGAGGTATCCGTTGGCGATATTAAGATCGAGAGTCGCAACAGACAACGCTGTGTGACTGATCGATTTGCTGGGCATGTAGAGCGCTGGCATGAAGAAACTGGCTGCCAAGGCCAAACCGCCCACAAACTTCAAGAGGCTCCCCTCACGGGGTACATGAATGGCCTGCTTTGAAGGAGTCGGTAACTGGCTTCGCAATGTGGTGGCCATGTTTCTCTCCTTTCCGATCCGAAGGGATTGAAGTGAACAAGGTGGTCCTTGTTCACTTGTACGTACGGATGAGTTCGTGTCCCAGTTTCCTTTTTCGGGAACCGTCTGGGTTGATCGAATCCCACCCGAGCGAGTCTGGGAGTGTTGTCATGTCATAATCTGTTTCTTGTGTGTTGTAAATGCAAGTGCCAGGTGCTTGACTCTATCTCTCGATTCGTTACCTTATAAGACACCAGTGTTTCCGTAGGTTTGCGGATTTCTTACTTCTTCACCTTAACAAACGCCACCGATTCTGCTCTGTTTTCCATTTGGAGGTTGTGATGTCCACCCGAATCATGCGTGCTCCCGTTCGCCCGTCCCAAGCGACGCAGGCCAACGCCGAGGGAACTGCGGATTCCAAAGCCTCCACCGCCGCGTCTTCGTCGGCCAAATCCGCCAATGCAGCGCCTGCACAGTCTTCGTCCAACCTGCTCCAGGCTGGCTTTGAAACCCACTCGGGCAAGGATATGCTGCTCAACGAGGCAAACGAGGCTGGTCCACAGCGTCACACTCGAACGGGTATGCGGCGTGAGCTTGCCAACTTGAAGCGTTCTGGCAACGCAGGACAGGCTGCTGGGCAAACGGCCGAAGCTGGGAAGAAGGGCGAAGGCAAGGGCCTGACCAAAGGCAAACGGGCTCTGGCACTGCTCGCTGGTGGGGAAGCGCTCCTTCCACAGAAAGGGGAGAAAGCTTCCTCCAAAACCTTGGGCAAGCTCAAAAAAGATAGCCTTAAGAAAGCCAAAACGACCACCCGCACCGACAGCAAAACGGTCAAAGCCAAAGGCAACAAGGGCAAGGCCCACGCCAAGGAAACGTCCAAGTCGGCGACAGCCAACAAAACCCAGTCAACTTCCCAGCAGAAGGCAGCACAAAAAGGTGCAGCTGCAACGGGCAAGCCCTCGACGACGCTTGGCAAGTCATCCACTTCGCTAGGTCAAGGAGGGAAGGCCAGTCCCTCACAGATGGCTCAACAAGGAAAGGCTGGGATCCAGCGTTCTGTCAGTCAGGCGTTGGCGATGCAGCCTGGGGGAACTGCTGCGCAGGGCAAAACAGGCCTTGCTCAGGGAGCCCAAGGCACCAGTATGGGTGGAATGGGGCAAGGCGCAACAGCGACAGGGCTGGCAGGAAAAGCCTCCGCTGGCACAGCTACCGTGGGTGCAGACGGAGCCTCCTCCATGAACCAAGCAGAGCCAGGGGCCAAGTTGGGTCAAGGCCTGCAACGTTCTTTGGGTAGCCAGTCGCTGGAAGGTTCGACGTTCCGTGAGCAAATGAAGGGGATGCAAGGGAAAGCGGCGGCTCAGTTTCAGGCGACGATGGGCAAGTCATCGGGTTCGTCCAGGCCGTTGTCACTGCATTCCTTGTTGGTGCAGGAAGCCAAGGGCAGCGAGGCGAAGGAGGTTCGTCGGAAGTCAGAGGCATCCCCCAAGCAAGAGTTGAGGCAGTTGGTGCAGCAGTGGGCCAACGCAAAAGAAGCAAACTTTCTTATGAACATGCAAGCCACGGTGATGCCCAACGATGTGGCAGCTGTGGCTTGGCGTATTGCAACGTTGGCAGCCCAAGGTGCGATTCCCCAAGGCCAGTTGATGGCGCTTATCTCCAAAACGCTCAAATCGCCGGGCAAACGCAAACAAATCAAGAGGATCAAGGACCTTCTGGTGAAGAAGGGCTCCGTTCCAGCAGGGATCTCCACCGAAACCCTCGAACTCATTGCGGCGATGATCGCTCTGTATCTCGCCAAGCAAGGCAACATCGATGCGGATGACCTGATTGAAGAATTGTTTGGTATGCCGAGCCGTGGCATCGATATCATTGTTCCTGACGGCGGGGGGAGTCACCACGACGAAGGCCGTGAAGAACAACGTCACCAGGAGCATCGCGAGGGGCAACGCCTTGGCGACAGCGACATCTGAAGCCAGTCACACCAGAACCTGACCTATCTTTCAAACCGCTTTGTCCTTCAAGAATTTGCGCTGACAACGGGCTGTCGTGTAAGACAAAAGGGTGGAGTCTGTGGTGGACAGTTTGCTGACTTCCTTGTCGCTCGCTCTTGCTCTTGTTCGTTGCTCGCCATACCTTGTGATTGTTCGGGTCACATCCCACACGTGACCTCCACCAGCCCCAACACGGCCCTTCCACAGCCATTGACTCTTGATGGTTGTTCGCTTGTGACAGCCTTGGGTGAAGGAAAGAGCCAACAAACACTCTTTCGCGAATCCTTGTCAGGTGGTATACAACCCATCTCAGGAACTCCCTGCGTCCGGTTGATTCAACCTGAACCCCTGCTTTTCTCCATGGATAGGAACCAAACGACATTGATGTTGGAACAACGCTTGCAAATCGTTCGACGTTGGCTTGGACCCCTGTTGTGCCTCACTTTTGTGCTCAGCTTTGCGGTGCTTCATACCTCTTGTGACCAGTGCAACAAGGATGTGGACCCTACATGTGACACAAGCTGCACCACCAAGGGCATTTGCCTGATTGAGTACACGTATGACACCAACGGCAACGTGACCAGCCGGAAGCGAACCTGTCGTGAGTACGAAGGGGTCAAGTGTGGGGAGTGCAGCGATGTCAAGAAGGACTCCAAAGACAGGGTTGTTTCCCAGAAATGTAGCGTCTGCAACATCTGCAGCAATGAATTCCAATGCTTTGAAAATGGGGATTCTGAAAACCCCGATTGCAAAGGGAGCACCCCACATTGCCGACGTGGTCAATGTGCTGAGTGTGCTGTCGATAGTGACTGTCCTGCCGAGCGTCCTGTCTGTACGGATGATGGTTGCACCTGTACCAAAGATACAGACTGCAAAGACGACCTGAGGCCCAGCTGTGTGGCCGACGTTGACACAGACAAGCCCAAGCTGTGTGGATGTAGCAAGAACGAACAGTGCACCAACAAAGAGTATCCCTCCTGCAAGTCTGATCAAACGTGTGGTTGTGCCGAAGACAAAGACTGCCCCGATGCCAACTTCCCGAACTGTGTGGAAGGAAAGTGCTCGGTTTGCCAGTGCCCCAGCCGACAACCCAAGCAACCGTACTGTGTTAAGTTGTCTTCAGGTGCTGTGACATGTGCCGAGTGCACAGGAGACAAACCTTGTATCTCGGACACCAACAAGTATTGCAACACCTCCAATTATCGGTGTGTGTCTTGTCTGGAAGACCGAAACTGCACCGACCCAACCAAACCTTCTTGCGATGAAACAGATCAGACCTGCACTGCTTGTCAGTGTAGTTTGAAGGACAAGACCAAGCCGAGGTGTCTCAAGAACGCTGATAACACCATCACCTGTGTGCAGTGCAAAGAAGACAGCGACTGTGCTTCTCCCACGCCCAAGTGCAACACCAAGACCAACACATGCGAAGCGAGCTGCCAAAACGACGGCGATTGCACCTCCGAGAAGCCATACTGTGATGGGGGAGAGTGTGTGAATTGCAAGGACTTTAACGACTGCAAAGATCCGCAACTTCCGCGCTGTGTTCAGGGAGTTTGTTCCTGCCTGACTGACAAAGACTGTCCAGCCAACCTCTTCCCCACTTGCTCCAGCGAGAAGAAGAAGTGTGTGGAGTGCGTGAAAAACGCCGACTGCTCCCCTGGGTTTCCTGTGTGTTCTACCGATGGAATCTGTCAGCTGTTGCCTTGTGATCCTGGCAACGGAGGCAAGGAATGCGGTGCGGTTCCCAACCGGCCGAATTGTCGAGAAATTGCACGTCGCTATGTTTGTGTAGGATGTACCAAAGACAGCGAATGCACCAACGGCCAGACCTGCGACTTGTCCAAGTTTGTTTGTGCCAACTGAAATGACACGTTGTGACACTCCCATCGTGTAGGTTGCGTTCATGGCTCCAATGTAGAGTGTTTGTCTATCTTTGGTTTCCGTTTTTGCTTGTCATGGGAGGAGTGTGTCTATGAATCCAATCGTACGTAATGTTTTGGCCGTTGTTGTGGGTGTTGCTGTGGGGATGGCCGTCAATATGGGCCTGATCATGGTGAGTGGCTCGGTGATTCCGCTGCCTGAGGGCGTAGACCCTACCAAGATGGAGAGCATTGTGAAAAACATCCATCTGTTTCAGCCCAAACACTTCTTGTTTCCGTTCCTTGCTCATGCTTTGGGAACGTTGGCTGGTGCGGCTGTGGCCGCTTCCGTCGCTGCAACCCGCGAATTCCGCTTTGCGATGGGCATCGGAACCTTCTTTTTTGTCGGTGGAGTCGCCAACACATTTATGATTCCGGCGCCTGCCTGGTTCATTGGCGCCGATCTGCTGCTTGCCTATCTCCCGATGGGCTACCTGGGTTGGTTTCTTGTGGGGAAACCCGCCAAGCAACCTGCTGCCTAATCTTTTTCTGTCTGGCCTTCTTCACTCTCTTCCAGTCCAATCTTGCGTAATGTTCCCAACCGACGTCCATCCAAGTGACCAGCTTCAATGGTGTTGCGCAAGGTGACGACTGCTGCGTAGAGCACCTCATCCTGACCGGGTTCTTGCTTGCATTCCCACAAACGTCGCTGCAGGTTTTTGCTGTAGGCTAGCAAACGACCCACAAACGCTTCGGGTTGGGCTTCTGCGCAGTCCTGGATGATGACGACGGCTTGTTGTGCTGCTGTGAGAGCTTCCTCTCGGAGCTTGCTTCGACTGTAGCGAATGCTCAGGCTGGTCAGGCTTTGCGCATAATCGGGTAGGTAGGCATCAGGCAAAAGGTCGGCCAGGGCTTTGCGATGAACGACAGCCTCCATCTCAGCTTCCAAGGCCAGGGCGTGTTGACCCAGCTTGTCGAGCTGAATGCCTTGTTGGCTGAGGGAAGAGGCTAAAGCTCCACGGTATCGCTGGGGTTGTTGCTCGAACAACGAACGTCGCAGCTGTACAGCTTCAGTCACTGCGTTGAGTGCTTCCTCTGCCTGCTCGTTGAAGCTGTGCTGGACGCTGAGACTGTGAAGTGATGTGGCCAGCTCTCGTATGTACTGTTCAGGTTGTTCTTCGAACAATGTGCGGTGCAGCGTTGTGGCTTCTTGGATCACATGGAGTGCTTGTTCGTGCTGGTTGAGGCGACCATGAACTCCACTTAATGAGCGCAGGTGACGAGCCAACATCGCCTTGTGTTCAAGGTCTTGAGGGAACTGACGAGAGAGCATCACAGCCTCTTGCAGCAAGTCGAGGGCTTTGTTGTTGTCTCCCATTTGGCTGCGTTGACGACCACACTCGCTGAGGAGTTGGATGTAGTGGTAAGGCTCCCGACTGGTGGACTGAGCGAGGTGTTGGAGCTGGGTCTCTGTCACCCAGAGAGTGACTTCTTGCAGTGAAATGGAACGACGTCGCAGTCTTGGTGCGAGTTGTTCTGCCAGAGAAAGGTCCCCGGACTGGGCAAGTGCCTCCGCAAGGTATTGACCCAAGGGTGCAAACGCTGTCTGTCGTCCAAGAGCAAGAGCCGCGTCAAAGGCAGGTAGGGCAAAGCGGGGAAGGTTGAGGGTAAGAAGCTCTTTGAGCCAGCGCCCGCCGTCTTGTGGGTGCTGCATGGCAACGCGCCCCAAAACGGTAAAGCCAAACTGGATGGAGGCTTCCGGAGCGTCTTCCATCACGCTCTGCAAATACGAAATGGGTTGTTTGTGCTGGGTGAGTGTGCGGTAGACTAACGCTTCACCCAAGGGGTCGGGCTCCAAGCCCCGGAGCCAAGTCTGCGCGTCATTTCCAGGGTACAGTTCTTCGCTGAGTTCCACCCAATCGGAAGGACCTTGTATGCTTTGGTGCAGAGCGCTGGCTTCGTCTTCGTTACGAACTCCTCCACGTAGCGTGATGGCGGCGAACCAACGTCGAGCTTCTTGTGCAAATCGGCGGCGGGCGCGGTCATTGGGCCACTCTTTCTGCACCGTTTGTTTCCAGTACTTCTCCTCCCGATCCAAGACCTGCTCTAGAACATTGTTGGTGGTAAGAGGCTTTCCTTCTTGGAGGGTGAGCGCTGCCGCGTGAAGGTAAAGGATGCAACCGAATTGGGGGTCATGCAGCGATGGTAGAAGCACAGGTGGGCTAGTTTCTGTCCCGGCAAAGGATTGGTAAGCCTGAAGAAGTAGCTTGCGTCGTTGCGAATCATCGAGAGAGATAGGCCGCAAACGATGGGTGAGGGAGCCTTGCTCTGCTTCGTCAACGGTGTGACGCACATGTTCCAATTGTTGAGGAAGAGCATCCCACCAGTCGCCTGTGTCTCGGGCAAGGAGGACCACCCGGAGTCTGGGAAGGCTGCTTCGCTCTAGCAAGCGAATCAAATCTTGGGAGAGGTGAGGGCGAGTTTCTGCGTAGTCGATCACCACAAGGGTTGGACGTCCGGAGGTGTGCAGTTGGTCCCACTGCTCATCGTTAAGGGACTCGGGTAAAAATCCGGCTGACCAGCCCTCTGACTCTTCGCTCCAGAGGCACAGCTCCAGCAGCAGTCGTGTTTTGCCTGAACCTCCAGGGCCTACCACAAGTTGGACAGCGTTGGGGGGAGAGGGGTTCTTGCACCAGGTTTGGAGAGTGGACCATACGTGTCCGTGAAGCTCCGGCACAAACGGGATGGTTCTGTGTTGTGCAAGAAGCAGGGCACTTGGACTGCGTGGACTGTGTTGGGAGGCTGGTACTGGGAGACGAAGCAGACCCCGAGGAACCCGGCCAAGAGTGGGTGAACCCAAGAGAGCGAGGAGGGCTTCCTCTTCGAGTAGATTTTCGATAGCGACTGCGTGAAGTCGCTTGCCTTTAAATCCGGAAGGAACAGAACGAACAAACCCTAACAATCGGCCTTCGGCAAACACCGGCGAACCTGAAAGTCCTGGCCAGTCTTGCATCTCGGGCGCGGCTTCCACGGTGAGTTCGTAGTATCCCCTTCGCATGGAACCTTCCGGTGTCAGCGCTCCTGAAAGCCCAGCCGTGTCCCGGTAGTCGATAGAGCCTTTTTGAACGGCTGCAGCTTGGGGAAAACCGGCGCTTTGCCAACGCAAGGTTGAACTTCTATCGTAGCGTCCTAAAGAGGGAGGAACCCCGGCTAGGGACGTGGAAAGCTCCAGCAAACAAGCGTCCAGTTCCTCGTCGGAGGTCCAAACCGGGCTGGCGCTGTGCCACTCCTCTGACTGGTTTGGAAACATCAACTCCACCTGCACGGGGGTGTTGGAGCTTGGCAAGGGTGGGAGTATATGCTGAGCTGTTAACACCAGCGTGTTGGTGATCGCATAACCTGTGCCTACCCGATAGCTGTCTTGAAAGGGCACTCGAAGCAGACACAGCCGATTCTGGTCCAACATCCGTTCTTCCTGTGGGGGAGTTGTGAGGGAGCGTTCTCCAAAACTGGTAACTTCAACCCGGACGCGTAGAAGTATCTGCGACCATCACGTCTTGTCCTGGCGATTCGGACAACACTGGCTGCATCTTGAGCTTAAAGGTGTGGACGTTTTGCTCTTGCGCCTTCTCCTTACCCCCCGCCGACAAAACCCAGAACTTTAATCCTCCATGGGCTTCACTTTCCTGTGTGATCTGGACTTTGAGCTCAAGCTCCACGCTCTCCAACTTCAACTGGAGTGGTGCTTCCTTGGCGGCCTCCATGGAGTCCTGCAACTCAAGGCGTAGGGTGTGGATCATCTCTGCAAGGGGGATGGTGAGCTGCTGGGTCTTGTTTCCTGTTTCAGACATCAAGAGCCTCCTGTTGGGCCGCCAACATCAGCGGAGAGGGGTTCGGTTCACTCACAAGGGAGTCAACACCCTATCAAATTGTCGGAAAAACAAAAGAGCCCCAACCTTGAATGTCTGACTCTGGCACGATGTACTGAGCCTATCTGTTTGTCCCAACTCCCTAAAACAGAAACAGCCGAACCCTTTTGGATTCGGCTGCTGTTCTTCGCTAAGCCGCGACAGGTTTTGTTGCGGTTCTAGCGTCGTCGCCCACCTCGTCGACCGCCACGAGAGCGAGACCCACGGCTACCACTGGAACGACGATAGCTTCGGCCACTGCGGCCGGATCGTCGGTACGTGCGGCCCGAGGAACGGCGTCGGAACGTACGTCCTCGTCGGTAGGCACTGCCGCGTCGGTAGTTGCGACGATAGGTGCGACGGTTGTGCCGATAGTTTCGACGGTTGTGTCGATAATTTCGACGGTTCCAGCGACGGTTGCGACGATACGTTCGTCGATTCCAGTTGCGTCGGTAGTTGCGGAATCGTCGATTGCGTCGGTAATTGCGGCGATAGTTTCGACGGTTCCAGCGACGGTTGCGTCGGAAGTTGCCTCGGTTGCGCCGGTTCCAGCGACGTGCAACGCGGCGGTTGCGGTAGCGGCGGCGCCAGTATCGTCGGTAAGCACGTCGGTAGACGCGGGGACGATAGCGGTAGCGAACACGGGGGAAGTGTCGGTACCAAGTACGGTAGCGGTAACGAACGCGGGGGCGGTAGAAGATTCGTCGACCGCCGCGGTAGTACCAGGGACGCCATCCAGTCCGGGCAAAGATGCGTCGGCTGTTCATGTAGTAGTAGTAACGATAGCTACCACGGTACCAGTAGTAGAAGTAAGGTCGGCTGTTCACGATGACATACGGTGTGGGCGTAAAGAATACGCGGGCACCGTTGTAGAAGTACCAAGGACGCCAAGTCAAAGCGTAGAAGATTCGATCACCAACCGAGTTGAAATAGTAATACCGGGGTTGGTTGTTGGCATCGTAGAAGTAGTAGACTTGAACGCCGTTCACTGTGATGTGAGGATGCACCGTGATGTTGGTCGGAACAGCAGGAACAGGTTCTGGGACGTTTGTGTTGGGGTTTGTTGAATCGAAATCTTGGGGCGAGTCATCCAAGAGGTTGTCGCCGTCGTCAATGAGGGTGTCATCGCTCTGTGCGTAAGACACAGTCGCGGAACCCACCACAAACAATCCGGCCATCAAGCCAAAAAGTAGGTGTTTCCAGTGCTTTGCCATGTTGGCCTCCATCAGGCATGTGAAACGGACACAGTCATTGTGTCGGTGGGTTTGCTGAGTTGCAAACCTTTTCTCCAGTGGTTACCGAGGACAGTTTCCGCTGACAGTTTGAACTTACGAGAAGCTCAGCCTGTTCCTGTGATTTGTGGGTTGTGCTTCGATCTTTCCTGACCTATCCTCTGGTCAGTATCATAAGCATTTTGCTTGTCGTTGCAACAAGCAAGCATCATACCAAACCTGATATGGACGATCCAATCCGAGACAAAAGAGCCAGTAAAGGAACTGTGATGAATCGACGAATGCATTGTATCAAGAGGGTGAGACCGTTTTCGAAAGGCTCATCGTTGTGTTGTTCGGAAGCAGCTGAGAAAGTTTTATCCCCCCCAAGAGGGTTGGCGTCGCTACGTTCTGTTGGGATAGTGGTTGTCCTCTGGTGTATGAACATTACTCCACTTGCCTGGAGTGCGCCTTCGTCTCGGCCTGCTACAACTCGTCCGTCAGTCCATCCGGCGAAGCCTAACGCCCGCCGGGTTGCTCCCTCGAAACAAAAGAAACAAGCCAAAGCAAAGCCCACAAAGAAGAAGACGATGCGGACGGTAGAGTGTCGCAATCGACCCAAATATGGACGGTTTTGCTTGGGTCGTGTGATTGGACCCAGCTTTTCAAACCAAATCCTGCGCTGCCCTCACTGTGGGAAAAGCGTGCTTGTGAAAAAACTGAGAAAGCGCTGGGCTCCCAACCAGTTTGACAGCGACCTTCGTCCTCACTTTGGACATTACCACCAAAAGCACAGGGTGTGGGTGTGCCGACATTGTGGTTACGCTGCTTACGGCAGCGACTTCTTCCGCTCTTACAACAAGAAACGTATGACGCGTGCGTTGCAGCGCATCCGTAAAGTGTACAAGAGCCAGAAGGAAGTGCCTCCTCACTACCAGTTCTTCATGGCCAACGCCGCTTATGTTGCCAGAGCAAAGAACGCTGCGTTTTTTGCTGAGTTGATGCTTCGGGCTGTTTGGTCCATGAGGGAAGAAAAGCCTGCCAAGGCTGAAAAGTACATCAAGACCTTCCGGCGCAGCGCGATCGCTGCCATTCGTTCGGCCTTTCACCAGAAGCAGTTTCCTCTTGCGATCCAGCATCTGCGAGCGTTTCAAATTGCCGACTTGTTGCGTCAACAGAAGCAGTGGTCTGAGTCGGTGTACTGGTTGGAGCGTTCCTTCTCTCTGATGGAGAAAGCCAAGAAAGCCAAGATCACGCCAAGGCACCACAAGCGATTGCAACGATGGATCCTGCAGTTGCAAGACAAAATCGCCAAGCGCAATACCGATGTGTTTGTTTTGAAGTAGGAAGAGGTAGAGAAAGAAGGAGGGGGATTCCGGGGAAGGTTAGTACATGTTGTCTTCGTCGGGCTTGGCCAGCTTGTCCATGGGGTTTTCCACGTAGCTGACTGCGTTGGCTGCGATCTCGCGAAGGGCAGTCACGGCCTCTTTGTTGCGGGAACGAACCAGGGGAGTTTCACCCTTCTTGATCAGTCGGGCACGCTTCACGGCAAGCATCACCAATGCAAAACGGTTCTCAACTTTTTCCAAACAATCTTCAACAGTAACGCGAGCCATTCCGAACTCCTTCCAAGTGATAGGGCAACGACCGTTTTGGGGTCGCATCCGCTGCAAAGCAACGAGCCCCTAGGATAATGACTTTTTCTTTGATTTCAAGTGTCTTTTCATGAAAAGACAAACCCAGAGGCTTACTTTCGCTTGGCCGGTTGGGATACAGGGGCAGCCTTTCGCGGTGCCGGAGCAGCTTTGCGAGGGGCTGGCGCCGGAGCGGCTTTGCGTGGAGCCGGTGCTGGAACCCTGGGACCCACCACTTTGCGGGGGGCAGCCGGGCGTGAGGCTGGAGCCTTTCGCTCTTTGGGGGCCGCACGTCGTTGGGGTGCCTTACGCTTGGGCGGCTTGCCTTTGGGTAACACCTGCCAGGACTCGGTGAAGAGCTTGCCCACGTCCTTGGCTTTCACTTCCATGACCTGCTTTTTCTCGTGGTTGGTGACGTAGAAGTTACCGTTCTTTGCCTTCTTTCCAACCAAGACGGAACTCACCAAGCGCCTAGTGTTGCGTCCATACACATGGTACGTGCGGGAGGGCTTGTCGAGACCAAAAGTCTTCAGGTCTGCGGCGGATGCGTTCTCCTTGACGAAGTTGACGGCCTTGAGAGCGAGGAGTTGGTTGAGCAGGTTCTCAACTTTCTCTTTCTTCGCGCGGCGAGGGGATGGATCGAAGATGCGCCATCCCTTGTTTTTGCCAACAAGCTTGACCACGGAGAAGAGCTTGTCGCCTTTGCCAAAGCGGAGGCTGAAAGCGTGCTGCATCTTGAACTGAACAACCTTGCGGTTGCGGTACTTCTCCGCATCTTTTTCCAGGTCGGTCATGATGTACTTGCTGATCACACCGATGGGACCACCAGCTCCAGACGCAGCGTACAATACTTCCTTGCCCTTGACCTTCTTGGAAGAGATGTTGAGGACCATCTTCTTTTTGTTCCTCATTGTCACTTCGATGATGACGCGGGGCTTGTCGAGGCCAAACTTTTTGGCGTCTTTCTTTGCATCTTCGCTCACGAACTTGGTGGCCCGAAGGTACTTCAGCGAGCTCAAGAGACCGTTGACCTGACTTTCCGAAGCAGCAGCGCGAACGGGCTGAAGCATGGTCCATCGTGTCTCTGTGTGAACCAGTCTCTTGGGAGCGTGACTGTGACCGTGATGCGCATGTCCATGACCTTTGTGGTCGTGGCCCTTGTGGTCATGTCCCTTGTGGTCTTTGTGGTCGTGACCTTTGTGGCCATGGCCGTGGTCGTGTTTGTGAGCCTTACCGAGCTTTACGATCGGGGCAAAGAGCTTCACCTTTTCACGAGCCAGCACCAGCACATCGTTCTTGCGAGTGATGGTCAGGGCTTTGATCGCCTTGGTGTTGCGGGTAAAGATGTTCTTGTTACGAAGGTCGAAGAGCTTCTTGCTCATTACGGTGAACAAGGAAGTATCTGCTAAGACAATCTTCCGCTGGCCTTTGATCCAAGCGTAGTGCTTTTGGCTGAAGGAGTTTTTGATACCCAGCCAAACACTGTAGTTCGTCTTGCGGAAGGTGAAGGTCAGCTTGTATTTTGGGGTTTCCAGACCAAACTCTTTGAGCTTCTTGGTCGGTGCTTTTTCCCCTTTTTTCCAGGATATGCTGGTGTCTTTGTCGCCCTTGACCTGAAGCAAGTCGCGCAGAACGTAGCCCACTTCGGTTTTGTCGGCCGGAGTTTTGACGGGCTGTACAATCAGCCAGTGGTTGCGCTTGTCGCGTTCGATTCGTAGCGTTTGCTTGCCCTTCGGCTGTGAGCCGTTGAACATCTCGATGGCGCTGACCTCTTGGATCAGCTTCTTGCGTTGCTTTTCCTTGGTTGGGTCAAGCTTTTGATCCAGTTGGAAGACAAGCTTGTCTGACTCTTCTTGTTTTTTCTGTTTCTGGGTTTCTTTGTGGTCGTTGTACACAAGGATGCCGAGAAAGGCTGCAACAAACAACAGAACAACGACGCCGAAAGATTGATTGACCTTCTTGCTCATTGTTATTTCTGCCTCCGGATACCGAACACCATCATGATGATCAATGAGAAAAACAGGGGGATACCGTAGCGAGCGGTAAGACGCAAAGCGTCTTTTTGGGTGGTCGTTAGCTGCACATTGCTGGGCTTACGACGCTTGGTCACGATGTGAACCAGGTCTTTCTCTTTGACCAACCAGGCCAGGCTGTTGAACACGAGGTTCTGGCTGTAAGGGTCGACGATGCCGCTGTTGGTTGCCACAGAAGAGTCCCCAAACACCACTATACGAGTCTCTTGGTTGGGGCGAGCGCCTTTCTTGGCAGCAGCCGTGACCAAAGAGAAAGGTCCAGGTAGTGCGCCAGGGTCCGACTCTTGGGCTAGGCCGTTCAACAATCGGCTTACCAGCGGTCGGCGTTGAAGTTGGCTGGAGTTGGCCATCAAGATCTGGAAGCCTTTGGACAACGGCGTGGGCAAGTAAAAACTACAGCAGTCTTTGAGCAACTTGCCAGCTTTGCTTCGTGCACGGTAAGGACCGCGGATGGTGCGGACCAACTCGCTTACAGCGACACCGGCGGGGATGGCCTTGGACTTGGAGACGGGCGAAGCCCATCGGAAGATCACGCGGGCTCCCTTGCGGCTGTCGCTGTCCTTGGTGATCGGGTGCGCTCTGCTAAAGTCCACAGCGACAGGGAAGAAGGGTCGTGCCCGTCCTCCTTGACCGCGTGCGTTGAGCAAGAAATCCAGCACCACACCTTCTTTCTTTTCAATTCCAAACTTGCTCTTGAGCATGTCTTCCAGGCCAGTGACCGCGAGGGGCTCCAGGAAGAGCATCATCTTACCCCCCTGGTCGAGGTACTTTTGGAGACGCTCCACTTCCGTGTCGTCCAAACGGACCACCGTTTTCATTGCGCCTTGCTGGGTACCGAGGGAGCGGTACAACGAGGTCCACTCGGGTACAGCGTGGATCACAAGCTCACACTGAGGTGGCACTTTTTCCACCGACAGCAAGTTCACTTCGCGAGTCTTAAAGCCTTTTTCGGTCAACAGCTTGTTGAACTCTTTGAAGCTGAAGTCGTTGGAGGCGGTGATGCTAGGCTGACGACGTCCTCGCAAGAAGCAGATGGTCTTGGCCTTGGTGCGGGTCAAGCGAATCAGCTTGTTGGTGACTTCCTTTTCCGAGAGTCGGTTGCTGATGACAATCTTTTTGCCCGCGAAGTATGTACGTGTTTTCGTGGTACGACACTTCCCACCGCGTGAAATCACAATACGGTTGCGGAGTTGTCCTCCAAAGTCGCCTTTGACGTCGTAGCACTTCGCCGTCAGGGGAGATGCCATTGGATCGACCACGCGGATGTTGAACATCTTGCGGTTCACGGAGCGGTACTTCTCGAAGAAGTTCAAGAACATCTGCTCTTGTTGCTTTTCGCGCTTGTACAAGAAGGCCGTCACGGTGATCGGCTCTTTCAAGTTCTTGAGTACTTTGACGGTTTCGTCGTGGAGGCTTTCCAGCTTGTCTTGGTTGAAGTCGTACTTCCACTCTTTCTGACGAACGTAGAAGTTGATTGCTACCACAATCGCGAGCACTGCAGCGGTTGCGACAATGGTAAGACCGTTAAAGAACAACCCTTTTCCAGCGAAGGCTTCACCGGGAGAGTAGGTTCCTACCAACACCACCGTGAGAATCAAACCGATCCCAATTCCGTGAAGAACGGCCGTGGGAGTTTTGTATGTTCCTACCGTGAAGTACACAAACAGTCCCAGCGTGAAGACAATCACACCGAGAAAGAAGACGAAAACGGTCCAGGTCTTGCGGGTGTGCAGTCGGCGACTTGCATCACTCGGCAACAACATATTCCAGACGACAGCTCCCAACGCGGCTGTGGCGAGAGCGACAAGGAAAAAATACAGGTACACTTGGTATTTGCTCATGTCGATTAATTCCACCTCTGCGATTCAACAACCCGGTGCGCCAGGAAGTTGGCCAGGAAAATAAAGGACGCGTAGTACACAATGTCTTTGCTCGACAAGAGCCCTTTGGTGAAGCCCTTGAGGTGAGACAAGATCGAGAGGTATTGAACCACGTCGCGTCCCCATCCGACCGTCATGAAAGAAGCAGCCCACTCCACAACCCACAACAGCATCAATATACCGAAGGAGATCGCGGCGGCGATGATTTGGTCTTCGGTCAAGCTGCTGCAGAACAAGCCGATCGCAGCAAACGTCCCAACCAAAAGAAGCAAACCGAAGTAGCCTGTGAGGACCGGAGCCCATTCAAAGGAACCGGGGCTCAACACTCCGACAAACACGGGGTAAAGGAAGGTGACGGCAAGCATGGAGAACAGTACGGCAAACGCCGACATGTATTTGGAGATAACGATCTCGCTCGTTGTGATGGGAGCCGTCATCAACAATTCGTAGGTTCGGTTCTTCTTCTCTTCGGCCAGTAGACGCATGGTCAAGATGGGAACCAGGAACAACAACACCACACCAAATGTCCGGAAGGTGTTGGCGAAGACAAAGTCGTTCAGGTTCAACACCACTTTGCGAGCCCGAAGTCGATACATCAACTGAGCGCGGTCAAACGTGGCGAAAAGGTTGTAGAAGAAGAAGCCTGTGATGGTGGTGAACAAAGCCATCACTGCATAAGCCACCGGTGTGGTGAAGTAGAGGCGAAGTTCTTTGTTCACGAGTCCGCGGATGCTGCGGTTGCCCAGATAAAACAGAGCAAAGAGCAGTCCAACAGCGATGAAAGCGTAGAGAATCTTAGACTCTGCTTTGCCGCGAGCGAGGTCATAAACAAACGCGCGCAGGGTGCCTGCCTTGCCGGTGCTGCAAATGCTCACAAGCAAGGTGATGATCAGAGAAGTCACTGCACTCCAGGCCAGACCCAGGCTTGTGCTGTCAAACAGCTTTCGGCCTTGTTGGTCTTGGTGGCTGCTGGACATGAAGTCCCACAGCAAGCCCAAGGTGATGGCGGCAAAACCTCCCAGTCGCAGGTACCATTCCAACTTGCTGATCTTGAAAAGGTACTTGGGTCCAAGGATGAGCAGGGCAGCCAGTCCCAAGAGTACGCCGTACATCAACACGCCTGAGCCTTCTCCAGCTTCTGGCTCTTCGCCATCGCGGATCAACACGTGGTACACGCTCATGCCCATCCACAGGGCAACCATAAGCCCAATGTGAACCAGCAAGTACAACGCCCACTGCAGGGTGCTGGGATCTTTGCCAAAGAAGAGCTGGCTGATGTAAGGACCGATCTTGGTGTGTGGGATGACATACACCAGAGTCAGGGTTCCTACCAGCCAGGAGATTCCAAAACCGAAGTTCTGGGAACGTTCATTCATCGTTATCGCTCCTGTTCCAATCTCCAAAGCATCCATTCAACTGTGCGAACGATGCGTCGTGAGAATGACAACCTTTTATGCAACTTGAAGCAGGCCAGCATCGCTACCTGCGTCACGATCTATCTTGGTAGAGGACTTTGTTGTGCCCGTGGCCTAACGCTTCTTCCGCTTCTTCGACTTCTTCGATTTCTTGGAAGACTGGCTCTCGTTGGACTCGCTTTTCTTCGTCGGGTTGCTTGTCTTGGAGTCGTTGGAGGCCTTCGCGCTTTGGCTCTCGTCAGCTTTTTCTTCCGAAGCTTCTTCAGCTTCGGCAGAGGCTTGTTCTTCCTCTTTGGCTTCCACTGCCTTTGCTTTGGGCTCTTCCTTTTTGGCTGGAGCCGCAGGAGCGCTGGGTGTTGCTGGAGTTGTTTCCACTCCAAGCTCGCGACCACTCACAGCACGCAGGAAGATGTCTTCCAGCGTGGGGGTCACGTTGAAGCACTCACGAACGCTGAGGTCTGAGGCTGCCAGTGTCTGAAGGAGTGGACCGTTGGCAAGTTCGTGGGAAGCCAGCGTGAGGTCGAAGCGGACGTCCGCCTTCTTCTCTTCCACATTCTCCACGCCGTCGAGCGCAAGCAACTTGGCCTTGGCTTCGGTGTTGGGCTCTGACAGCTCTACACGAACGCGGGCTTCGTCGCCCATGCCGCGGCTGAGGTTCTCGATGGTGTCACTGGCAACGATCTTGCCCTTGTGAATGATCGAGACGCGGTTGCAGATCATCTCCACTTCCGGGAGAATGTGGGTGCTCAAGATAACGGTGTGCTCCTGGGCCAACTCCTTGATCAGGCCGCGAACTTCTCGCATCTGAGCAGGGTCCAAGCCGACTGTCGGCTCGTCCAGAATAAGAACGCTGGGAGAGCCAAGCAGCGCTTGCGCCAGCCCCACACGCTGTCGATATCCTTTGGACAGGTGACGAATCAGTCGGTGTGAGTTGTGGGAGATTCCACAACGGTCCGAAACGCGACCAATCTCTGTTGCCAAGGTGCGATAGGGAAGTCCTTTCAACTCGGCGACAAATTTGAGGTAGCTCTCCACGGTCATGTCCATGTAAACCGGTGGAGTTTCAGGGAGGTAGCCAATCTTCTTCTTGACCACCAGGGGCTCATCAAACACGTTCAGACCATCCACGTACACGGCACCGTACGAAGGCGACAGGTACCCCGTGATCATGCGCATCGTGGTGGTCTTTCCCGCACCATTGGGGCCGAGAAACCCTAAGATCTCACCTCGTTCAATGGTGAACGAAATGTTATCGACAGCTTTCAAGTCCCGATACATTTTAGTCAGCTTGCGGATCTCTATCATCCTTGTTTCCCTTCATCCTTGCTGAAGACAAAAACAACTTCCAGTGACGTAACAAAGAGGTACGAAGTCTACAACGTTGGGCTTGCGCAAAATCCAACCCGCTGGACCTCACCGAGGCATGATCCACAAACGGGGGACGTTCCACATGTTGGTTGTGGCAAACGATGTTGGCTTCGGCCAAGTATTCCCCTGTCTTGTCCAGCCTATCGGCAGGCGTATTCTTAACTCAGATCGACACTCGTTAACCGGAGAGGGTTGGCATATATTCCAACCTTTTCACCGCCTTTGCCACGAGGTGCCATCGCTCTCTACAGGGGAGAAGGAGCGATGGAGCGACTTGCGCAAACAAGACGCCTTCCAAGCAACCAGGAGTTTCCAACTCAACCAGGTCCCACTGCAGACACAGGTCTCTTCTGCAGTTGAAGACGCAACGTCATCTGACAGTAGAAGGTCTGAGGGAAAGACAGAATTTATCTCTCTTTGCCTCAGATATGACGCTGCCTTCTTCGGGAGGCTCCTTGTCGGCTGTCTCCTCATGAACAGTACAAACCAGTGAGTTCCTGAGAATAGAGAAGGTCTTTGTCTCCAAAGGTTCTCCAACTCTCTAAAAAACTTGGGCCTTGCGCTATACTGACTTTGACGCTCTTTGTCAAGTGTAGAGCGGAAAGCGAGCTTTCTTCTGCAGGCTGTGCTGGTCCTATTTTTTGCGTCCCTTGATTTCGGTAGATCCATTTTTTGGTTTTTTGTTGTATAACCAAGGGACTGGATGTCTTTCCCACAAAGAGCCAGTCTCCGAGTCAGAGCGTTTTGAGAAGGCTTCGGATTTAAGATACGACATCGATTGAATGTGCGTTTGGTATGAACGTTTGTTGCAGAAGGAAATGCCTTATGAGGGGTTCACAACCACGACAGGTTTCTACGTTACGTTCCCATCTTCTGCTGTGGTGTTTGAGTTTGGGCTTGGGCTGGATGACGTGGGGGAGCCCCTCCTCGACGTGGGCACAGTCCACGACTTGTTTGAAAAACAACCTTCTGTTTGTTCTCGACAAGTCGGGAAGCATGTTGCAGAACAACAAGTGGACCGATGCCAAATCAGGGATCAACAGCAACACCCAAACGTACGCACAGCAACTTCAATATGGATTGATTTCCTTCTCCAACGCCAACGCTGTGACTGTTGATGCTGGGATCCCATCGTCTCCCAGCGCAGTGCAAACCGCCCTCAATGGGATTAATCCAGCGGGCGACACCTACATGGTCCCTGCCATCGCTGCTGCCAAGAAAGAGATTGAGCGAAGCATCCTCGCGGACCAGGCCAACAGCATCTCCGGGCGACCCAACAGCATCGTCTTTATCACAGACGGTTCTCCGTCCGATCGTTGCCCCATTCAAGAAGTGAATGCCCTTCGTACCCTCAAAGTCGGCTCTGTGACGTACGACGTCAAAACCTACGTCATTGGATTTGGCTCCAACGTCAATCCCATCTGTCTCAACAACCTTGCGACAGCAGGTGGAACGGCTTTGGCTGGTTCCATTAAGTATTATGTCGCGTCCAGCACCACATTCACTGCGGCCGTGAGCAAGATCGCTACATCATCTGCTTCGGAAGCCTGCAACGGACTGGACGATGACTGCGACGGTAAGATTGACAACGTCAAGGGCACGAGCACCACGCTGACGCAAAGCTGCACCAAGGGACAATGCACCGGTCAACAAACTTGCACATCCGGTTCTTGGAGCGCTTGCCAGCCTTCTCCTCCGGCCACCGCCGAGATCTGCAACAACAAAGATGACGATTGTGACGGCTACATCGATAACAATCCTGGCAATGCGCAAAACGATTCACTGACCCGCGCCTGCACCACAGGCTGTGGAACAGGGACAGAGACCTGCATCAGCGGTGCCTTCCGCAATTGTTCGGTTGCACCACAAACGGAAGTGTGTGACGGCAAAGACAACGACTGTGACGGTGGTATCGACAACGTAAAGAACACCTCACAGCCGCTCAAGAGAACCTGTCGAAAAGGTCGTTGCCCCGGGAACGAGGTATGCCAATCGGGTTCGTACGGAAGCTGCGTTCCCAACACGGCACCCTCTGCAGAAACTTGCAACGGACAAGACGACGACTGCGATGGCTACATCGACAACAACCTGGGCTCTACCTCCAACAACACCCTGACCCGAACTTGCACCTCTGCCTGTGGCAATGGAACGGAGACCTGCATCAGCGGGGCCTTCCGAAACTGTACCGCGCCCACGCCCCAGGCTGAATCGTGCAACAACAAAGACGATGATTGCGACGGAAAGATCGACAACATCAAAGGCAAGACCGATGGCATTACCCAAACCTGCTACCAAGGTCGTTGCCGGGGGACTCGCACATGCACAGCCGGTTCATGGAGTACATGCAAACCCAACACGGCGCCAACAGCAGAGACTTGCAACAACGCAGACGATGACTGTGATGGTTACCTGGACAACACGGCCAACAGCACGAAAAACTACACGCTGACACGTTCGTGCCAGACCGCCTGCGGCGCTGGAACGGAGACTTGCATCTCAGGCCAGTGGCGGAACTGCACCGCTGCCCCCAACTCAGAAGGCTGCAACGGCAAAGACGATGACTGCGATGGTAAGGTCGACAACATCAAAGGTTCCAGCGACCCCTTGAAGCGAGCTTGTTCTGTGGGGCGTTGCTCCGGCGAGCAGATCTGCAGCAACGGCGCGTGGGATACCTGCAAGCCCAAAGCCACTCCAACGGCAGAGACCTGTAACGGACAGGACGACGACTGTGACGGCTACATTGACAACAACAAAGGTCTACGCCGAAACAACAGCCTGACACGTCCTTGCACTTCCGGGTGTGGCACTGGAACAGAAACCTGTATCTCAGGGTCATGGCGAAACTGTACTGTGGCTCCCAAGTCGGAAAGCTGCAACGGAAAAGACGATGACTGCGATGGCAAGATCGACAATGTCAAAGGAACAACAAACCCTCTTTCAGGAAGCTGTTCGGTCGGTCGATGCAGCGGAACCCGCACTTGTACCGGTGGAAAATGGGCAACCTGCCAACCGAAAGCGACGCCTGCCGCAGAGACTTGCAACCGGCAAGATGACGACTGCGACGGCTACATCGACAATGACAAAGGCGTTCGTCGTCACAACACATTGACACGTGCTTGCACAACAGGTTGTGGCACAGGCAAAGAAACCTGCATCTCTGGAGCGTGGCGAAACTGTACCGTCGCGGCCAAGCCCGAAGTCTGTAACAACCAGGATGACGACTGTGATGGAAAAGTCGACAACGTCAAAGGCACCAACGACAAGCTTAGCCGATTCTGTGTGACTGGTGGCTGCGATGGCTTTCAACCTTGCTCTGGTGGACTCTGGGGTGTATGTCAACCCAAGTCCACCAACCGGACTGAGACCTGCAACGGCCGTGACGACGACTGTGATGGTTACATCGACAACAAGGCAGGAGACACCAAGAACTACACATTGACCCAGCCTTGCAGCACAGCGTGCGGCCAAGGCAACGAAACTTGCGTGTCCGGTCGTTGGCAGAATTGCACCGCACCTCCTGCCACTTCAGAGCTGTGCAACGGTAAGGATGACAACTGCAACGGACGCGTCGATGAAACTTGGTCTGCTCAACTGGGCAAGCCCTGCTCCAACCAATGTGGTCAAGGCGTCATCAAATGTCGCGCCGATGGCAAAGGCGCCGAATGTGTAGCTCCCCAACAAAAGCCCGAAGTGTGTGACGGCCAAGACAACGACTGCGACGGACAGGTCGACGAAGACTGGCCGCAAAAAGGAAAGCTCTGCGTGGCCGGAAGTGGTGCTTGCCAGAAAACAGGTCTGTTTCTCTGCAAACTAGACCAAAGCGGCCTGGAATGTTCAGCCAAAGCTCCCAACCAACCCTCCGCTGAAGTGTGTGATGGGATTGACAACGACTGCGACGGCAAGGTGGATGAAAACTTACGCCGTCCTTGCTCTTCACCGTGTGGCAAAGGTGACGAAGTCTGTCAGGAAGGCACCTGGTCCAGCTGCTCTGGTGGCAGCGGAAGCGGCGGCGGCTCTGCCGAAGTGTGCGACAACAAAGACAACGATTGTGACGGTTACGTGGATAACCAAAAGGGCACCAACAAAGGGAACACTCTTCAGCGTGCTTGCAAGACCGCATGTGGTTCTGGCAATGAGACTTGCATTCGGGGGCAATGGCAGGCGTGCACCGCACCCAAGCCCAAAGCGGAAGAGTGCAACGGTCAAGACGATGACTGTGACGGTCAAATCGACGGAAACCAACGACCCTGTGCGACCCAGTGTGGTCGCGGCACTGAGACCTGCACCGGTGGAAAGTGGGGTGCCTGCTCCAGTCCTCAGTCTACCCCTGAAGTGTGCGATGGCAAAGACAACAACTGTGATGGTCAGGTGGACGAAAACCTCGTTGCTACCTGCAAAACGGCTTGCGGCGAAGGGAAAGAAACCTGCGTCAAAGGCAAGTGGCAGTTCTGCAATGCGCCGCAGCCCAAAGCAGAAGAGTGCAACGGGTTGGACGACGACTGCAACGGAACCGTTGATGACAACATTCCACCTCGTGCTTGCCAGGGGGCTTGCGGTGAAGGAACCGCCACCTGCACCGATGGAAAGTACACAGGTTGTACCGGCGGTCCTCAACCCACGCCCGAAGTTTGTGACAACAAAGACAACGACTGCGACGGTAAAGTTGATGGCTTGCAGCGGTATTGTCGAACGACATGTGGTGAAGGCGTTGAAGTGTGTCAGGCCGGAACATGGGGGGGCTGTTTGGCTCCTTATCCCGAAAAGGAAAAGTGTGACGGCCAAGACAACGATTGCAACGGTCTCATCGACGAAAACGCCACCTGCGCGCAAGGCTTTACGTGTCTTTTGGGAGCCTGCCGACGCACGTGCCGTGGCGGAGAGTGTCCGGGCGGTCAACGCTGCGTAAACGGTGCTTGTGTCTCGGTGACACCTTGCCAGGGCATTCAGTGTCCTCAAGGTTTGGTCTGCAAAAACGACAAATGCACCGACGGTTGCGATGACGTGAAGTGCCCCACAGACCAACTCTGCCGCAACGGGAAGTGTTATCCGAAAAACTGCTATGCTTACGGTTGTCCCTTGGGCAAACAGTGCGTCAAAGGTGCCTGTGTCGATGACCCCTGCGCCAACCTGGAGTGCAACGCTGATGAGTTCTGCCGCAATGGTCAATGTGTGGGAGCCTGCAAAGACGGCTGCGCCAAAGGCGAAAAATGCGTAGATGGAACCTGCGAAGCCGATCCTTGCGCTGGGGTGTCATGCAACGCCGGAGAGCGCTGTGACAAAGGAAAGTGTATCCCTGATACTTGCGCCAACGTGACGTGCCCGAACGGCGAACGCTGTGTGGATGGAAAATGTGAGCACGATCCTTGTCACAACATCAAGTGTCCGCTGTTTACGGAGTGCAAAGAAGGGCAGTGTGTGGGCAAGCCGCCCGAAGAACCCGTCACGGAACCTTCCGCAGAAGCTCCTGGACCTGAGGCGGTTACGACCGTAGATACCGACGGTGGAACTCCTCGTGTGGACATCGATGACATTGGAACAGCCGACAAGATCAGCGGTGGAGAAAGTTCTACACAGTCTGCTGATGGAGCTACAGAAGCTCCTGGGGGTTGCGGTTGTGCGACCACCAACGCGTCGATTTCGTTCCTGGGCTGGGGGCTTTTGCTGCTTTGGGCTGGTTTGCTCTTGCGTCGTCGCCGTCGTCGCGAACTCGTGTAAGGTTTTCTTTTCCTCTGTTTCTCTCTTGCCAAGCCTTTGTCTCTTTCCTATCTTCCCCACATCTACAAACCAATCACTTTTTGGGAGGGAAGCTATGTCTTTGCCCTTGCCTTCATTTTATCGTGCTGAAGACGTCCCCACATTGTACGTGGAGCGCGGCGGTCTTGTGGCTGATGAGGCTCTTCAATATCGCGACAAACACTCCATTGCGCCCGCATCCGAAGACTCGTTTCGGGTTGCTGTGTTCGGGATTGACTGCCAGGTTGGCTTTTGCCATCCTGACGCCAGCCTTTATGTTCCGGGCGCTGTCCAAGATACACAACGTTCGATTGAGTGGATCTATCGAAACCTGAGCCAGATCTCGGGGCTCTATTTTTCCTTGGACACCCACCAGGTCTTCCAGATCTTTCACCCCAGCTGGTGGGTGAACGAGAAGGGGGAGCATCCGGCTCCCTTCTCTGTCATCACCGCAGCCGATGTGGAGGCTGGTACTTACCGGGCTTTGTACGAACAGGAAGCCTCTCTAGAGTATTGCCGCAAGCTTGAAGCTGCAGGCAAATATGTTCTCACCATTTGGCCGTATCACACGCTCTTGGGCGGTACCAGTCATGCGCTCATGCCCGCGTTAATGGAAGCTACGTTGTTCCATAGCATCACACGCGAACAGCAAACCCACTTTGAGATGAAAGGGCGGCATCCTCAAACCGAGAACTACTCGGTGTTTAGCCCTGAAGTGAAGACCCTCTCCCGGAAGTCGGTGGGGCGCTTCAACCGCTCATTCTTTGACGCGTTGCTTGCCTACGATCGAGTGTATGTCATGGGGCAGGCCAGCTCACATTGTGTGTTGTCTTCGTTGCAGGACATGCACGACCGAGTTTTGGCGACCGATCCATCGTTGATGTCGAAGATCTGGATCTTGGAAGATGCCATGAGTCCGGTGACTCCTCCACCCCTTGAGCCTTTGCCCGACTCCCTGAACTTTCCGGCCATTGCGAAGCAGGCGCTGCAGTCGTTCGCTTCGGCCGGAATGCAAGTCACACGTACCACCGAGCCTATGACCCTTTCCTGACCTCCTTGTCTCTCCTCTTTCAACGTGTTGACATCCATGCAATTTCTTGGTTACCTGTAATCACTGCAGCACAAAAGTTCACACAGTTGTTGCATGGATGTTCTCCCTGTTGTGTAGGGTATGCACCCAACGAACGGGGAGCATGAGGTGCGGTGGTGAGTTTCAGCGCAGTACGCTAGAAAATCCTCTTCATCACTCCGTTCCAACCTCTCTACAGAAACCGATATTTTTACAGCGCTACCACGTCAGACAGAGGAAGTCTTGTCATGAGGAAGGAATCGAAGGTCCGCCAGAGGAAAAGTCGCGGTTTCACTCTTATCGAGTTGATGATTGTTGTGGTGATTATGGGAGTGTTGGCTGCTGTTGCGCTGCCCGCGTTCCTCAAGTTCATCCGGACAAGCAAATCCTCGGAGGCTCCCATCAACATGCGGGCCATCTCGAACGGTGCGGTTGAGTGGTTTGATTCGGAGCACATGTATTCCAATACGGGGAAGCCTATGCGGAAGCACTTCCCACACGACGGCCCAGATACGCAAGTTCGCAACGGTCCCAAAACCATGCGGCGACCTCTCGATCCTCCTTGTCACAAAGGTCGGACGGCCTACAGAAAGAACTCTGAACATTGGCTTCAGCGTCCTTGGAAACATCTCAAGTTTGCGATTGGTACGGCCCATTACTTTCAGTACCAATACACCTACGACAACAGTGACAAGTTTGCTCCTTCATTTACGGTCCACGCTCACGCGGATCTCGACTGTGACAAGCACCTCTCTACCTACATAAGGACGGGAGTTGTGAACAAGAAAACGGGCGAAGTTGAGATGTCGGACATCCTTGTCCTCGACGCTCTAGAGTAACCTCTCCAATCGTTCACTCGCCCTCATACTCTTTGGGTTCTACGGCAGCATGAGGTTGTGTTGTTCGTTTGGCATCCTTGGTCGCCGAAGATCTTGCCGTTGCTTCTGCCAGAAGTTCTTCGAAGAAGGCCAAACCCTCCGCACCTACCGTCTCCTTGATCTTCTCTTCCCACCCTGATGACTTGGAACTTTGTTGGGCCATAATGTCTTGAAGGAACTTTGGGACGTCAATGCCAAGGGCTGCTTTGAGCTGTTCCGAGGTCGACACGAGACTGGCGGTTCGCGCAGAGGGGGAGCTTCCTCCTGGAACGGAACCATGGTTGCCTGTTGCTGGTAGCAGCGTGAGTTGATTCACCTGCAGGCTTTGGATGGTTTGCAAGGTGTGTTTCATCAACACATCCATCTTTTGCATCAAGAAGATGTCGCGAGCATTGTCTCCCGCCTGTTTCCAGGTTGCGGTCACTGCACGCAGCGCGTTGGCTGTGGCCTGACCGTCTTCCACGATCTTGGCGGCTTGTCCGGCGGCCTCGGCAATGTTCGACTGCATCTGTGCTTGGGCTGGAGCGACAACATCTGCTGCGAGCCGACGGCGGGTTTGCTCAATCCGGGCTTTCTGTACTTCAACTTCGGCCGTTGCTTTGGCGATCAAGGCGGCAATGTCGGCTTCTTGCTCGGCCACCACTGCGGTGCGGCGGGTGGTTGCGTCGATGATTCGACGGTCTGCCTCGGCTTTCGCCGTTTCGGTTTGAGCCTGAATCTGAGCCATCGAGATCTCACGCTCGTTTTCCGCAGACTTAATCGCTGACTCCGACTGGGAGGTGGCTTCAGCAATCAAGGCTTGCTTGCGAATCTCGGCCGCTTGTTTTCGACCGATGGAGTCGAGATATCCCTTCTCGTCCGAAATGTTCTGGATGTTCAAGGTGTCGAGCTTAAGGCCGAGACGTTCAAGGTCTTGCTCGGCTTCTTCGACGAGGTTTTTTTGGAACGCTGTTTTGTCTTCGTTGACTTGCTCTGGCGTCAACGTCGCGAGCACGCCTCGGAGGTTGCCCTCCAGAGTCTCTTTGGCGATGCTCATCACCTCACTGCGGGATTTTCCCAGCAGTCGCTCAATGGCGTTGTCAATGATGGGCTCGTTGCTGGCGATCTTTACGTTGGCCACGGCATCGATGTTGAGCGGGATGCCTCCTTTGGAGTACGCGTTCCGAATCGAGAGTGGGATCGGAATGTTGGTCAGATCCATGCGGTAGACGCGCTCAAAGAGAGGGATACGCAAGCGTCGTCCACCTTTGACAAGTTGGTATCCAACCATACGTCCGCCAACTTTCCGGCCTCGTCCTGCAAAGACGAGCGCTTCGTTTGGTTCGCAGACTTCGAGAAACTTGTTGATGGCGACGGCGATACAAAGTCCTGCAAAGGCGACGATGCCGCCGATGAGAAGGGCTAATTTGAGCATAGAGTTTCTCCTTTGCCTTTTTATCCAGCAGCGTTGGGCTTGTTGGCACCGAGAGCGTTGACTCGACCTGTGAGCGTTTCGACGATATCAATGCCTGTGGTGCTGCGAAGCGATTGCAAGATAGCGGCGACTGTATCTGGGAACGCTCGAACGTAGTTGGGTAGCGCGGCTCCATCTCCGTTGTCGATCAGATTGACCTGTTGGATATCCATCCCTTGGACTCGCTCCACCACAATCGATAGGATCTTTTCCAGCTGTTGGATCAGGAAGATGTCTCGGGCTTCATGGCCGGCTTCTTTCCAGGCGATGGACATCTCTTCGAGGGCGGAAGCCAGAGCCTTTCCATTCTCAGAAATGGGAGCCGCCGCTCCTTTCGCGAGGAGTTCTTGTGCCTGTCGTTTGGCTTCGGCCGGGATGATCTGGTCGGCCTGCAAACGCAGCTCTTCCAGATTGGCTCGAATGCTTTGCAGCTCTTGCTCGGCGCGAGCCCGCGCTTCCATCGCTGCTGCGGTCGTTTTCTCTTCTTCGGTGCGGGCTTTGGCCTCCAACTCTGCGCGAAGCTGGCGCAGCTCGTTTCGACTCTTGGCGACATCTGACTCAGCCCTCTCTCGGGCAACTTGGGCCTCTGCTTGGACCTTGGCGGCGACGTTCTCGGCTTCTCGGCGAGCGTTGGATTCGGCAATCTCTGCGTCGCGGACAATCAGCGCGATCTGCTTTCGCCCGATGGAGTCGAGGTAATCGTTGGTGTCAGACACATGTTGGATCTTCAAGGTGTCGAGGTGCAGACCCAGACGTTTGAGGTCGTCTTCGGCAATTTCCAGGATGGACTCGGCGAACCGAAGCCTATCTTCGTTCACCTGTTCGGGGGTGAGTTTGGCAAGCACCTCCCGCAAGTTTCCTTCCAAGGTGTCCTGGGCTGCGCGCTTGATCTCATCGGCATCACGACCCAGAAAACGCTCAATCGCCTTGTGAATCAGGGCTTCATCGGAAGTTATCTTGATGTTTGCGACGGCTTCTACATGCAAGACAATGCCACCCTTGGAGTAGGCGTTGACCACAGAAATATTAATGGGAATGGTGTTGAGCTGCATCTCGTCCACACGCTCCAACACGGGAATGCGTGCGACCAAGCCACCAAAGGCGAGCCGGTATCCTTCGCGATCGCTTCCTTTGCCCCGGCCGCTGACGACGAGCACCCGGTTGGGGGGACAAATCAACAGGATCTTGCGGAGCACCCAAAGCAAGAGGAAGAAAGCTGCAAGGATTCCTCCTCCGACGGTGGTTATGGTTTGGAGGTCAAATGGCATCGCTGCTGCGAGAAGCGGCTTCACCGAAGAAACCCATGGTTCGTTCAAAACCGAAGGCATGGTCACTCTCCTTTGTTGGATACACCAGAGGCGTTTGCCGCCGGTGCGATCTCGAAAACAAACCCATCCGAAACATGCAGGGACAGAGGTCACACGTCTCCTGCGTCGGAAGGTTCTCTGCCTGTGGCAGAACCGATCGATGTGTGTCTTAGAGTTGTTGCGATGCCAGCATCTGGCACCGAGCTTACAACGTTAGTTGTCTTCTTTTGCCTGATGGGGGAGAGGTGCAAACTCCGGAGGGCGTTTGATCACTCGCGCTATCCCATCGTGAATTTCGATGACGGTGACAAGGTCTCCCTTTTGAAAGCCGTTGGTGTCGTCCGTCTCTGCGATGAAATCGATTTGCTGGTTGCCAAACTCCAGGAGGATCTTTCCTTTGCTTGTTGCATCCACAGGCAAGGTGACTGTTGCGGTTCGTCCGATATAGTCTTTCTGTCGGACCATGCTGTTGGACTCGCTGCGTTTCAGCCATTGGAATGCGTAGGCGCTGGCTGCGCCGATGGACAAACCAAGGGCCGAAGAGAGCAGGGCAATCCAGAGTTCGCTGTTCAATTGTAAGTAGGGAGCGAGGAGCGTGAGCAGGACGCCTGTGAGTCCAAAGAAGGCTGTCCCAAAAATCCAGAAACGGAGCGAGAAAATCGGCAGCCAAATTCCTGAGGAGAAGTCGGTGTCTCCCTTGATGTCGGCTTCCCCGTGTACATCAGCATCTGCATCTACATCAGCATCGATATCAGCGTCTACATCCACATCTACGTCGGCGTCGATATCGACGTCAGCGTCGGCATCTCCGCCCAAAAAGACAGTCACAAACACCAAAATTCCACCAACGAACAAACAAATACCGTACACAGTGGCCATCGCAAACCTCGCGCGCTGTGGGGGAAATTGTGGTATACAGGTTGATTGCTAGTATAAGTAGGAACGGCAGCGAACACTGTCAATCCTTGGGAAGTCAGAAACCGAAAAGAAAGAGCACAGGCGACCGATGACATACGCCGTCAAAGAGATCTATTACACCTTGCAAGGGGAAGGGGCCCAAACGGGCCGTGCTGCGGTGTTTTGCCGCTTTGCTGGCTGCAACCTTTGGACCGGTCGCGAAGCCGATCGAAGCCGCGCCATCTGTCAGTTTTGCGACACCGACTTTGTGGGCACGGATGGGCCGGGTGGTGGTAAGTTTAAGACCCCTGAGGCCTTGGCTGAAGCTGTTGCGAACGCTTGGGCCGCTCCTACAGACGGGGCTGCTCGCCCGTTGGTTGTATGCACAGGGGGAGAGCCTCTGTTGCAAGTGGATGAAGCTTTGATCGAAGCGTTTCATCAGCGGTCGTTTGAGGTGGCTGTGGAAACCAACGGGACTCTTGCTGCGCCCGATGGGTTGGACTGGATCTGTGTCAGTCCGAAGGCGGGAAGCGAGCTGGTGCTGCGCAGCGGTCACGAGTTGAAGTTGGTGTTTCCTCAAGAAGGAGCAAAGCCTGAGCGCTTTCATGAGCTTGCTTTTCAGCACTTCTTTTTGCAGCCGATGGATGGACCAAAGCGCGTCGAAAATACAGAACAAGCGATCGCATACTGCCTGCAACAACCACAGTGGAAATTGAGCCTACAAACGCACAAATGGACGGGGATTCCCTAGCAAAGTGTTTGGGTTGTTTGAATCTTGTCTTGAATTGGCGGGAAGCAGCCCACTGTGCGGGGGAGATGTGTTGGAAAGCCTCTTGACCGAGGGCCTCTGTATCGCATAGGCTAAGGCATCGCCCCAAGTCTTCGGTATCGAGTATCATACAGAGGAAAGAAACATGGCACTGTTTGGTGGTCGCAAAGGGCTTGTCCAGCAAGTGTTGGATGAGTCATGGCAAAGTGACGATGAGCGTGGTGAGCTGCTTCAACAGCTTAAAGAATCCAGCCTCAAAGTGGATGACGCCCTCAAACTGTTGTGGCACAAAGACAGCGGAGTCCGCACCATCGCTGTGGAGTCCCTGGTCACACATGCGGATTTGCGTACCGCACGAACGTTGATGGACCAAATTATGGAACAATCCTCGTCAGCGCGAGGATTTGGAATGCGGGTGTTCTCGCGTTTTCCGCCAGATGTGGTGCAAAAAGTTGTCGACGCCATGCTGGAGGACAAGAAAAACCCCAAGAAGCAGCGCATGGGGTGGGAAGTTGTGCTGCAACTCTCCGGTGACCTCGGGGCCTACTACCAGGAGCGAGCGATTACGGAAGCTCCTACGGTGATGCAGCATGTGGCGGTGCAGAAGCTTGTACAAACACACGGCGCTGCCCGGTCCTACCATGTCCTTCTGAACTCGGCTCACAGCTCCAACACTCGGGTGGCGTTGGCGGCCTTGCAGGCCCTTGTTACCGTCGAAGGACCCGAAGTTTTTGAGTTGATGTTGACGTTGATGGATGGCGAAGATCCCAACGTTCAGCAGATGGCGAAGAACTACCTCAACCAGTACGCGCAAAGCAACCCCGAGTTGATGCGCCGCTCGCTGTTGGAGCTGCTGTCGAAATCGGACGACGGCACCCGGCGCTTGGCGATTGAGTTGATGTTCCAGACAGGTCATCCTGCAGACGTTATTTTGGATGTTCTTAGCTTCTCCAAATCGTTGGTTGGCTGGCTTCGCACTCGAATCTTGGACACGCTCCAAACCTTTGGTGATGATGTTCTTCGCCCAGCCATCGAGTTGTTGGGTCACAACGACGAAGACATTCGAACCGCTGTTCTTGTCTTGGTCGAGCAATTCAATGACCCTCGACTGGTGCCGCCGTTGTGCAACTTGCTCAAAGACGAGGACTGGTGGCTACGAATCAGCGCCTGTGACTCGTTGGGGCGTCTCAAAGATGAGCGCGCCGTTCCAGCCCTCGTCGAAGCGTTGGAAGACGCGGATGTCCGATGGTCTGCGATTGGCGCGCTGGCTCAGATTGGTTCGTCCAACGCGATCAAGCCGTTGGCCCAACTGCTTCGTGACCCACGCTTGGAAGTCCGGCGTGAGGTCGTGCGGGCGTTTGGCTCGTTCACGGAGAAGCGTCTTTTGCCTTTGCTGAAGCGTCTTACCACGGTGGACCCATCGTCTGAGGTTCGGACCTTGGCGGCGGAAGTGATGCGCGATATGAGTCGCCGCCTGAACATCGCCGAAGAAGACCTTGAAAAAGGTACGATGGCTGTGACCTCCGACAGCTTAGACAAGGCCATCGACCGGTTGCTCTCCCGGATCCGGGAAGAAGGAGCCAGCGATCTTCATATCTCTGTGGACGATACGCCGTTCTACCGGATCGGTGGAGAGCTTGTTCGCGTGCCAGAGACCGAGAAGTTGTCGCAGGAAGAGGCCCGCAACTACGTACTCGACACCCTGACGAACCGACAAAAAGAACGCCTGATGAAGGCGGGCGAGCTGGATTATTGTTATGCCATTCCCGAGGTCGGTCGTTACAGGGCGAACGCTTATGTGCAGCGGCTGGGCTTGTGTGCCACGTTTCGTGTGATTCCGAACCTCCCTCCCAACTTTGTGGACCTGCGCATTCCCTCGAACCTCGCGGAGCTTTTGGACTACCACCAGGGGATGATTGTGGTGTCTGGGCCAGCCGCGAGCGGGAAGTCGACCACTCTCGCAGCCATCGTCAATCTCATCAATGAGAGCAAGGCGTCGCACGTTGTTACCCTGGAAGATCCGATTGAATTTGTGCATCCCTCCAAAACAGCGTTGGTCAACCAGCGCGAGCTGGACACTCACACCGTTTCGTTTGCCCGCGCGTTGCGTGGGGCGTTGCGACAGGACCCCGACATCATCATGGTCGGAGAAATGCGGGATCCTGAAACCATCCGTATGGCGCTGGAAGCGAGTGAAACAGGTCACCTTGTGATCGCTACTCTTCACACGACATCGGCTGTTGCGACGATTGAACGCTTGATCTCAAGCTTCCCTCCTAGCGAGCAGGGGCAGATCCGGATGGCGCTCTCGGAGTCGCTGAAGTATGTGGTGTGCCAGTCGTTGCTGCCGCGGAAGGATGGCTCGGGCCGTGTGGCTGTCTTCGAGGTGCTGAAGAACACCTTCAACATCGGTAACCTGATTCGCGAAGGCAAGAACCAGCTGATTCCGAGTTTGATGCAGATCGGCCGGAACGTTGGAATGCAAACCGTGGACATGGCCCTCATGGACCTGGTGTCGAGTGGCATGATTGCGGCGGAACAAGCCTGGCTGAGAGCTGAAAAACAGGAAACATTTGAACCCATGTGCAACCCGGCCTTCCTCCGCGAAGCCAAGGCCTTCGCCTAAAGAAAGAGCGAAATCTTATGAACAATCTCATCGATCGCTTCTTCAAGTTGATGGTAGATCGCGGCGCTTCGGATATGCACTTTTCTGTCGGGCGTCCTCCTATCTTTCGTAGCTCCGGGCGGATTGAACCCATTCGCTTCCGTGTCTTTGACGATGCTTACTTCACACAGCTTGTCGAACCCATCACCCCTGCTCACCTGTGGGAGGAATACGTTCGCAGCGGCGACGTTGACTACGCTTACGAGGTGGAAGGGCTCGCTCGTTTCCGGTGCAACCTGTTCAAGCAAGAGCGTGGTATGGGCGCAGTGTTTCGGGTCATCCCTTCCAAGATCTTGACCTTGGAGACCCTGCGAATGCCCAAGGCGGTCCACAACATTGTGGACTTTCGCAGCGGTCTGATGCTGGTGACAGGTCCGACAGGTAGTGGGAAATCGACCACGTTGGCTGCTATCATCAACGAGATTAACGCCACTCGGAAGATGCACATCGTCACCCTGGAAGACCCCATTGAATTTGTGCACCAAAACCAAATGTCGTTGGTTAGCCAGCGTGAGGTCCACAACCACTCACGCTCCTTCCGAACCGCGCTTAAGTCTGCTGTGCGAGAGGACCCCGATTTGATCCTTGTGGGCGAGATGCGGGACCAGGAAACCATCGAAATGGCCTTGAGCGCCGCAGAAACGGGTTTGCTTGTGTTTGGAACCTTGCACACCAACTCTGCCGCCAAAACCATGGACCGTATCATTAACGTGTTCCCTTCTGACCGTCAGGAAACCATCCGAAACATCCTCGCATCGGTTCTTAAGGGAGTTGTGTCACAGCAACTTCTTCGCCGCAAAGGGGGAGGGCGCGTGGCTGCTGTTGAGATCTTGTTCTGTCACCCCGGTATCTCGTCGTTGATTCGTCAGGACAAAACCTATCAGATCCCAGGCGCCATTCAACAAGGTGTTGCTATGGGAATGATTGGGATGGATGCCAGCCTTCGCAGGCTTGTTGAGGACGACGTCATTGAAACCAGCGCTGCGCTCGAAAAGGCCCTGGACAAGGACGAATTCCGAAACTGGCTTAAAGAGCGTGGTGTTGACGTGCCAGACGACGTGGAACTCCCCGAGTAAGCAGCATTTCTACACCTGCCTTTGTTCAACCTGCGTTCTTCCCAGTCTATTTGATGGGCGGCATTGTCTTGGCTCGCCAGCCTTTCCACTGATCTTGAATCACGTTGGCCAACCGTCGGGCGGCTTCTACATCTTCTGACTTTTCGTCTACGTCGTTGGAGTCTTGGTGTTCCATTTGCTCCAGGAACCGGCTGGAGAGGCTGTGGATCATTCGTCCGACCCAGGGGTTGAGCTTCTCCAACTCGGCCATGATCTCGTGATCTCCGATCACATAGACTGTCGTGGGGGTGATGGCTCGTACCGATGCAGAGCGTGGGGCTCGGGAGAAGATGGCGAGTTCCCCGATCATCTCTCCTGGACCGAGCGTTGAGATATGATGTTCTTCGCCTTCGTGAGTCTGGTAGACCTCTACTTGGCCATCCAAGATCTGGTAGGCACAGTCGCCGCGTTCGCCTTCATGGATAAAGACCTCACCCGCCTGGTAAAACTGTCGGTCAAAGACCTGTCCAAACTCCGACAACGATTGCAAATCTTCCACGACTTCCTTGAAGTTGCCGTATCGTTCTTCCACTCGCTTCGCCAGCATTTTCTCGCAAATCTGTGACAAGCGCAGGGGAACGTCGCCCCGGTGGAAGTGCAGCGGTTTGGGCTCGATGGTGTGGAGTTCTCGAAGAAATTCTTCGGTGGAGAGAAGAGAGAAGGGAAAGATCCCTGTGAGCATTCGGTACAACATCACTCCCACCGAGAAAATGTCGGAGGCTGGCGTGAGTTCTTTCCGCTGTTGGTAGGTTTGCTCCGGTGACATATAGGGAGGTGTTCCAACAATGTTAACAGAGTCGTTGATGACCTCGGAGATCTCTATGTTTTTGCCGTTTCGACTGAGATAGGCGTGGTACCGCTCGGGTGCGTACAGGTGAGCGTTGCCCCAGTCGAGGATGTAAAGCTCGCCAAAGTCTCCAAGCATGATGTTTTCACTCTTGAGATCGAGATGCAGCACGCCTTTTTGATGGACGTAGGCCATGGTTTGGCAGAGTCGTATCAAAATACGCAGACACCGCGACAACGACATGTACTCGCCTTGTCGTTCGATTGAGCGTAGCTCATCCTGGAGGTTGACGCCTTCGATTAACTCCATCGTATACTGAAACGCGCCGTTTTCGTCGGTGTAGGCGTCAAAGACTGCGACCACTCCTGGGTGGTCGAGGTAGCTGATAAGGCGGGCTTCGTTGATCAGGCTTCGGAGATGTGCAGGGTCCCTACTGTATGGAGCTTTGAGGCTTTTTCGTGCTGTCAGTCGGTTGAGCGTGTGGTCAAAGCAGCTGTAGACTTCACCAAAGCCACCCTGTCCCAACAGACCGATGGGATGGTAGCGATGGCTGACCTGGTGAAACTCACCCAACAGTTGTTCGGCACGGTTGGGATGCGATTCTTGGGTTGATGAAGAACGGAGGGAAGCCCAAAGCTTTCGAAGCCACGGCCACATGTTGCGAGCACTCCAGCGTAGAAGAAGACCAAAGCAGACACGCATTCCTTATCGCACAGAGGGCCGTTGATGGAAAGCTTTACTTCTGAAACATCGGAAGGTGGCCGAAGATATCTTCGCGCCATTGGGGCGTAAATCCATCGTCTCCTTCGTCTTCCTCTTCGCCCAATCCTTTGGTTTGCAGGCGGCGCTCTCGGCGAGTGAGCAGGTCTTGGTAGTCACTGCGTTGAAGTCCGACATCTTCGGGCATTAGCGCCCACCAGTCGTCGGCGCTGTCCCATTCTTCTTCTGACTCTTCGAGGCTGGAAGCTTTGCCCGATGGAGAATGATCCTGCAGTGTCATCTCGGTGGTTGGGTTTTGCTCAGGGACGAGCGAGGTTAACTCGGCTTCTGACTTGCTAAGGCCCTCCTCGGCCGCTGGCATGTTCTCTTGGGAGGGACTGGGGAGGCGTCCTTGTTTGGCTTCCCACGATGTGATGGGCATCGCAGGAAGGCCCCTGGATGAGCGAGGGCGAGCTGGAACAGGGTTGCTTGGTGAAGAAGAGTCCGTTGCGGTGACTGGTTCTTCTGGGGGAGCTTCGCCACGCTCCCGCATTAACTTTTCTTTCTCCCACGATGTCAGCGGCATCGGACGGGATGGGGCTTGGGGCGACGTCGAAGCGTAGGGTTGCTCGTCTACCGTTTGCTCTCCGTCGTTTTGACTTCGTTTCTCCCTGTAAGGTCCTGGATCAAGTGTGTGTTCTTCTTCATTGGAGCCACCAGGGCTTCCCATCCTTTTGGGTGATAAAGGTGGTTCTGTAAGGGTTGACTCAAATGTGTCTTCTTCCACCTTTTGGGTCTGCACAGCGTTGGCAGAGGAGCTGGGTTTGGGCTCCCACTTGGCGAACGAGGATGTCCCCTTTGAAGCCGGTGCCTTCGAGGTTGGCGGTGGAGGGGTCATCGCGGAAGGTGGCGGCGGTGTTGCTGACGGTGAAGAGTCAAAGGGACTTCCTGCCGATGATACCGGCATCGGTGTCGGAGGAGGCGGGGGCATCTCACTGGGGGTTCGTGGGACCGGGTTGGGACTCTGCATCACAGGAACAGGCGTTGGTGGGGGAGGGGGCATATCAGCGGGTCTACGTGGAGGAGCAGGCCTGGACGGTGCCGGGTTCGGTGCCGGTGGAGTGGGCTTTCGTGTGGGAGCTTTGGGAGCAAGGGGCTCGCGACGCGGTGGAGGAGAGCGATCCAGGCGTTTGGAGCCTACAATGGAGGGAGGTTCTCCTCCTGTTGAGGTCGTCCGTTCTTCCACGGAGTACTTCTTGCGACTGTCTTCCAGCGAGACGTTCTTCCACGTGATGACGCCAATCTCTGCGAAGCGCTCGAACGTGGTCCGCAAATCTTCGACTTCTACACCTGCGAGGACAGCGATACCATCCAGGTTTGTCGCGCCATCAATCAGGATGACCAATTGGATGTCATCGGGTGATAGCTGGCTTCCGCTGCTGGCTGGGTTGAAACTGGTTGATAGTACGGGAATCTGCTTGTTCCAGGACATATCTGCGCTCCTGTCGAACCACACGCTCTTTGTTTCTGTACGAACAGGATGCACCGAGATGGCTCTGGGGTCAATACGCGAGAAAGGATTGCGGCGATGCTACGTCCAGGGTACTATGATTTCTTCTTGAGACTGATGGGGCTTGGTCCCAAAGACTTTCCCCACTTGTTTGATGACTGAGATTCTTTAGGCAGGAGTGTTTGAATGTCGTCTCCCGTCGTTTCCCCTCTGACGAAGGAGGAGATTGAACGCGCCTTTGCTGGCGGCATCCAGCCCGTAAAGGTATCCTTTTGGTACCAGACCGGGTTGTTCTTTGTGGCAGCCGTGATGGTGCTTTTGATGGGGGTGTACCTGGGCCTTCTTGGTTGGGGAGGCTACCTTTTGTACTGGCATGCGACAGCCCATCTTGCCTGGGTTACGCTGCAACCTTCGTTGTTTTCTATTCTGGGGTACGGGGTTCCCTTGTTGTTGGGCGGAATCTTTCTCTTGTTTCTGCTCAAACCTTTCCTGGCCCGGCGTCCTTCAGAAGACTACTCCATTCCTCTTGACCCAGAACGAGAGCCTGTCTGGTTTGCTTTTGTTGATAAGATTTGTGACGCCGTAGGCGCTCGTCATCCCTTCAAAATTCATCTGACTTGCGATGTCAACGCGTCGGCTGGGTTCCGTCTCGGTTTCTGGGGAATGCTTCGCAACCAGATGATTCTCACGGTCGGCGTCCCTCTTGTTTTGGGGCTGAACACTCGACAGCTTGCGGGGATCTTGGCCCACGAAATGGGTCATTTCTCGCAGGGCATGGCGATGCGGCTCACCTTTGTGGTGCGGAACCTCAATGCCTGGTTCATCCGTATCATCTTTGAGCGTGACGGTTGGGATGAGATGCTGGAGTCGTTCTCGGAAGAGGGGGGCTTGTTTGCCTCCATCATCTTCTGGATTGCTCGCGCGATGGTGTGGCTGTCGCGTAAGGTCCTGTGGGTTTTGCTGTTCTTGGGGCAAAGCATCAGTAGCTTTATGCTGCGTCAAATGGAGTTTGATGCCGACCGTTACCAGACTCGCTTGGTGGGCAGCGACCAGTTCTTGGGAACCATGATGCAGGTCAACGTGTTGATGGCGGCCTCCCAAGGAGCCATGCACGATCTCTCAAGTGCATGGCAAGACGGCCGCTTGACGGATGACTTTGCGATGTTGGTGTTGGCCAACGTTGACCAGATTGAAGAAGACGGTTTGGCCCATATCCGCGAAGAGATGATGACAGCCGAGGCGTCGTGGTGGGACTCTCACCCGTCGGATTCACAGCGGATTGCGCTGGCCGAAGCAGAGCCCACAGAAGGTCTGTTTCACCTCAGTGAGCCCTCGCAGCATTTGTTTCAATCTCTGGAGGAGTATTCTCGGAAAACGTCTCTTCGGTTCTACCGTTCGTTTGTTGATGAGACGGTTGACTCCAACAACCTTGAAACGTTGGAAGACACCCTGGCGCGACAACGATCGTACGAAGAGTCATCCTTGGCGTTCCAGCGCTTCTTCCAAAACGACGGTATGGCGATGCGGTGGTTGGTTCCTGCTGAAGAGGCAGTGGGGCCTCCCGGCTCTCCTGAAGTTTGGCCGACGATCATCGCCCAGGAGCGACAGAACATTCTGGACCAAGCCGAAGAATTTCGTGACTTGTTCGACCAGTTTGAAGAAGCGGAGCAGACGTTGCTTCGTATCCACATCTTCAACACGTTGGATGAGGCGGGTTACGTCGTTGACCCGACAGCTTTGGACATCGAGGCTTATGATCTCAGCGACGTCCGTCAAGAAGCGGAGCGAGCCGAAGGTTTGCAATTTCAGCTGCAAGAGCAGCTGCAGGACCAGGCCGAACGTTCGATGTTTCGCTTGCATTTGGGGTTGCAGCTTCTTCATACGTCATGGGGAGAGCGTGACGAGGGGCCGTCGTTGGATGAGCGCTTGGACGAGGTCCATGGCTTGTTGCAGACTCTCAGTAACATCCAGGAAATCCACGACTCGTTGCGGTTCATCCGCTTTGAAATGACAGGGCTGCAAGCTCTCTTTATGCAGTTGGAAGAGTCTGCTGAACCACCGCCAACTTTCTTTGAGCGGATCGATCGGGGCGTCCGTGAGTTGCAGCGAAGGATGTCGGAGGTTCACGATCATCTGGTTGAGACTCCTTATCCCTTTCCTCACGCTGATCCCAGCACAACGGTGGCAACGTACATCATCCCAACTGTGCCCATTTATGGCTCGATCATGGTTCATGAGTTTGTGATTCTGGCGGAGCACTTCTTGGACCGACTGTTCTCGCTGTACGGTCGTGTGATGGGACGCTTGGTGGTGGTGGCTGAAGAGATGGAAGCTAGCGTTGGATTGTTCCCTTTGCCTGAGCTTCCTCCGGATGTTACTGACGAGGAAGACAGTCTTCTTGAAGAGACGCTGTGATTTTTTTAGGTGTGATTCCATCTTATTGGTGAGAGAGTGGCCTTCGCCTTTGGTTTGACGCGGGGCACTAAAGTACCCGCGCTAGCCATGCAACATGTTCGCAAGGGATAAGTACCCACATTCGTGGGCACTCTAGCGTTGTAAACGGTGATACTGCTCTTGTTCCCGCAAAACTCAATCCAACGCGCGATAGGTTTGTCTATGTATCGTTGTGGAATCGGCGGACTCCTGCCCAATGCCAACAAACCAACTGCCTACAGCCGCATTTGTGATTTTTCTCACAACTTTCTTTGGCAAAGGTGCGATGATACAACATACCTTTCCATTCTGGACTGTGTGGTTGGATGCATCAATGTAAGGTTGTAGAAGGATGAGTGGACGAACGCTACAAACAATGGGTTCGGTTCTGTTCTGCGCGTTGTTCGTGTGGGGAGCTGTGGCGTGTGAGTGGGGTGGACCGTCATCAGTGTCACCCACGACGATTCGAGTGGCGGCTCGAACTTCACAAGCGTTAATCAATGGAAAGCCGGATCGCAGTCTCACTGCGGTGGGTGGGCTGTCGCGGTCCACATCTGGCGGTACGTTTTGTACTGCTACCTTGATTGCTCGAAGGGTGGTTCTGACAGCGGCTCACTGTGTCAACACTGGGACGTACAAAACCAATGGCTCTCCTTACTTTCGGATGGAGCTTCCTGACACCCAAAATGCAAACGGCTATCGCTTTGTGTACTACGGAAGCGAGCTTGTCTCGACACATCCATCATGGCGAGGTAGCATCTCGGCTGGGTACGATATCGCGATTGTGATTCTCAAAGACAAAGTCAAAACCTCGGAAGCCACGCCCATCCCTTACAACAGGAAGGCGCTAGATAGCTCGTACGTGGGCAAAGACTTGTGGTTTCTCGGCTATGGAGCGATTGCGCGAGGTTGGACGTATCCACGTGTTAAACACGGCGCAAAGATCCCCATCTCCAAGGTCCAAAGTGACCGCTTGATCCATTACGCTCAGAACAAAAGCATCTGCTTCGGTGATTCGGGTGGTCCGTCAATGTTGGACATGAACGGCACTTGGACGGTCGCGGGAGTGAACTCCTATGTGACCGGTAGCTGTTTTGGTACAGGGGCGTCCACACGAGTCGATACCTTCAAAGACTTTGTTGATAAGTACGTCAAACAGTACGGGGGTGGAGGCGCTTGTAACTCCGATCAAGATTGTGACCCATGTTATGTCTGCAATGCACAGAAAACCTGCGAGCAGAAAGCGGTGTCGCCAAGTCCTTCGTATTGCAAGCCTTGTCGCAGTAACAACGACTGCTCTGGAGCTACCTGCCAGAAGGTGGGGGATGTGTTCCGGTGCATTCAAGGATGCGCCAACAACAGCTGCTGCCCGTCGGGTCAACAGTGCCAAACGTCGAGTGGTTCGGCGTTGTGTTTGCCATCGTCCAATGCCTGTCCTCCCGCATTGTGTCAGAGTGATACAGACTGTGGTCAGGGAGAGCGATGTGGTGCCGGAGTTTGTGGGAAAACGTGTCAATCCAACAACGATTGTTCCCAAGGTCAGGTGTGCTTGAGCGGTGTTTGCATCCAGCCGAAACCTCGTAAGGTTGGAGAGTCTTGCGACAATAACATTCCCTGTGAGCAAGACTTACGATGCTATACCATCAACAACAAGAAGCTATGCTCACGGGCTTGTAGCACCACTGACATTGGGGCGGGTTCTCCAGGTTCGGCCTGTCGTTCCGATAGCTCTTGTGGCTTTGATACACAATGCATCCCTCTAAAAGGGGGAAGTGGCAACGTTTGCTTAAAGCGGTGCTCCTCCACCACCGATTGTCTGTCTGGCATGACATGCAAAAGTGTCCGTGGCAGCAGCAACTATTGCTTTTGCACAACGGATTCGGAGTGCAAGCAACATGAAGTGTGCAACAAGGCTGTGTTGAGTGATGCCGGAGCTTGTGCGCCGAAGAAGCAGCCTTGCGATTCGGGTTTTGCCTGCCAAGACATTGGTCAGGGTGTCACGGTTTGCGTTCCTCAATCATCGCCCAACAACCCTTGTGGTAACGGAACCTGCGACAGCAACGAGAATTGCAGCTCTTGCCCACAGGATTGTCGATGTCCTACAGGTCAAATTTGTCAGAGCGGTAGTTGCCAGCCGAGCAACAGCTGTGGCAATGGCGTATGCGAAGCCAATCGAAACGAAAATTGTGGGACCTGTTTGCAAGATTGTCCTTGCGCTACAAGCGAAGTTTGTCAAAGCAACGTTTGCAAGCCAAAGCGTTTGTGCGGGGATGCCAAGTGTGATGCAAGTCAGGGCGAAAACTGCAGCACTTGTGTCCAAGATTGTCCTTGCGCTGCCGGGAAGTTGTGCCAGCAAGGAGCCTGTGTGGCTGCGAGCAGTTGTGGCAATCGCAAGTGTGAGTCACCGTTTGGGGAGAACTGCAGCACATGCCCAAGCGACTGTGGTTGTTCTCTCACCCACAATTGTTTTGGTGGGGTGTGTGTCCCTGTGGACGCCTGTGGCAACAACACCTGTGAACCGGGAGAAGGGGAAAACTGCGAGAGTTGTCCTGTGGATTGTCCCTGTGGTTCAGGCAATGTTTGCCAGAAGGGGAAGTGTGTCTCCAACACAGGGTGCAGCACTGATCGTGATTGTCCTACAGGATTTCGCTGCTTGTCGGGTCAATGTCAGCCACCTACACCAGGAAGTAGCGGTGAGCTTCCTCCTGTTTCTGATGCGGGCGTAGGTCCTGAGCCTTCTCCCCAAGATACCAACACATCGGGTCCAGAGCCCAATGTTCCTGGGCCTGAACCGCAAGCTGGGCCGGAGCCAGCGCAACCTGGTCCAGAGCCCAACGCATCTGTTGAGGTGCCTGCTGAGTCTGCAACGCAAGACACTTCCCAACCACAAGGTGCGATGGGGTTTGACGGTGGTCCTTGTCGTCCTGATGGAACTTGCGATGTCGGTCTTCAGTGTGCAGCTACTTTGAACCAAAGTCGAACCTGCTTGCCGATTCCCGCGGGGCGAGGTGGTCTTCCTTGTGAGCCGAGCAAGCGTGTGGTGCAATGCAACGAGGCCACACAGCATTGTCGCATCCTGTGTATCCAGGTGAAGGCCTTTGGTTGTTCGTCCTCTCCTGAGCCTCTCTCTCCCACACCTTTGAGTTTTTTGGTTGTGGTGTCTGTCTTGCTGTTGTTCCGCCGACGTTGGTCGTGATACAGTCGCTTCCCATCTGACTCGCGGAGTCATGGCAGGCCTTGCAACACGTCCGAAAGAGGGAGAGTTTGGAATGATCTTGGCATCCACCTTAATTCTGGTGCGCCAGCAAGGAAATGGCGTGGAAGTGTTTCTCGCCAAGCGAACCCCCAAAGCAACCTTTGTTCCTGGTGCCCTTGTCTTTCCCGGAGGAAAGGTGGATGCACACGACAAACTCTATGCTTTTCGCGAACACTGCGATGGTGCTGAGTCTTTGGATGACTTTTCTCTTCAATTGAAGGTGGCTTCGATTCGAGAAGCTTTTGAAGAAGTTGGGGTCCTCTTTCTTCGTAACGAAGGAGAAAAGAAGCTTCTCTCGCCTGACGAGTCTTCTCGTTTGCAATCCTTTCGTTCCCACATTGAGTCCGGCGAACTTTCGTTTCTTTCGTTTGTGCAACAACACAAATTACGCCTTGCTTGTGATTGTCTTTCTCCTTACGCGAATTGGATTACACCCGAACGATTGCCCCGTCGCTACGACACATTCTTCTTTCTTGCCGAAGCTCCAGCCGGGCAAGTCGCCGAACACGATGGAAGCGAGTTGGTGGACTCCCTTTGGGTCGCTCCTTTGCAAGCCATTCAGCTTTGCGAGGAGGGTAAGTATACAATGATCTTTCCCACGCGGTCGGTGCTTCGTAGCTTGGGCAAAGCGACGTCGGTCGAAGAAGCTATGGAGCTAGCAAAAGACCGTCCTATCGTTCCAATTACCCCACAAATTGCATTCCGCGACGATGGTACGCCGATGTTGCAAATCCCCCAAAACGTCGGTTACGACGTATGGGAAGAAGAATTATCCACGGATTAATCCCACAAATTATCGTGAGGGTCGTGTGGGTACATGTGAAAATCATCGTGTGGATCGTGCGGGATCAACTAGCCCCACAATTCATCATGGGGTTCGTGTGGAAATCATCGTGGGAATCACGAAAATCATCGTGGGGTTCGTGTGAAAATCATCGTGTGGGAATTACGAATGGCGTCGTCGTCGGAGGAGTGGGATTCCGAGGAGGAAGAGGCCGAGGAAGAGCATCACGGGGATGATGGGAAGTTGGAAGGAGGCGCCGTCGCATCCGCATCCAGAGGGTGGGAGTAGTTTTTCGGTTTCGCCTTCGGTGAGGGTGGGTTCGCCGGAGGTTCGGTCCCCGGTTTCGGATTTGTCGGAGACGATGTTCTTTTCAAATTGAAGTTCGGGCTCTGAGGCATCGGCGGTGGGTTCGGTTGTGGGTTCGTCGGAGGTTTCGGCGCCGGGTTCATCGTCGCGACATTTGAGTTGTGCAAGTTTGGCGACTACGACGCCGTTTCCATCGGTTGCCATAGCGAGGGTATCGTTGTTGAGTGCAGCGATGGAAGAGACTCCTTTGAGGAGGCCGGCGACCATTTGAACCTTGTTGGTGCTGAGGTTGGCTGCGTAGATGGCGTTGTCGTTGCGATCGGATGCGATGACCCAGGTTCCAATAAGAGCGAGGCTTGCGGCTTCTCCGGGTAGGTTGCCAGCGACGCTTTTGGGTTTTTCGCCAAGTTTGTCGATCTGGTAGACTTGGCCGTCAGCTTTGTCGAGGACATACAGGACGCCTTTGGTAGAGTCGTAGCCTAGGCCGACCGGCTGTTGAAGTCCGTCGGTGTACAGCTCGATCTTTTGTGACTTGTCGATGAGGTAGATCTTTCCGTTTCCGGAGGAGGCGACAAAGAGACCACCCTTTCCATCGGAGGCAAACGCGGCGGGTTGGAGCAAGCCGTTGGAGCTATCCATCCAGGTTTCTTTTTTGCCAGACTTGTCGATGCGGATGACTTCGTTGTCGGAGACCTCAGCCACATAGATGTTGCCGTCAGCATCTTCGAAGAGGGTACCTGGATTCTTGAGGTCTTTGACGACCTCCGTTTCGTTGTTTGCGGTTTGTTGGCTGTCCAACTCCAGGCGAGTTACGATTCCTTTGTCGGCATCACTCACCAGGATGGTGTTGTTGAGGCCGGCGGCAACAGCAGCGGGAGCGGTCAGCTTGTTTTGGGTGGCTTTGATCTCTTTGGCGACAATCGAACGATGGGGCAAGCTTACTGTGAGCTGGTCGCTGGCTGTGTCGTTTCCGCGTGTGGCCTTGGCTTCGATCACAGACTCACAGGCGTTGAGGTTCACACGCTGCGCTGCAAACGATGACGCTTGCGCGGAAGCACCGGTGACCTGGGCGGTTACACCGTTGACTGTGACGACAGCGTCTCCATCCGCAACATCTCCCGAGACGGCAACGACCACAGAGGGGAGCGTTTCGCCTTGGGTGGGGGAGGTGATCTTGACGGTGAGCTTGGGCCTTTCTACGGTTTTCTCCAGTTGGAGTGTCGCGGCGTCCAAGGAGAATTCCTTCGTTCCCAACTTGGTGGTGAGGAGCAGGGTGTAGGTGCCTTTGTCGAGCTTGGAGGTGTCATAAGTTTTGATAAACTTCTGACTCTTTTGCACCGCAACGGTGAGCTTTTCGGGGATGCTGTCTTTTTCCTGACGATCCGCGTCGGAGAAGATGCGGACTTGGATGTCGTGGTTGGTGAAGGCTTGGTTGCCGATGTTGGTGACTTCAAAGGTGATGGTCAGGGCGTCTCCCACTTGGGCGAGGCCGGGTTTGACTTCGAGAGTTCCAAGCAAACCAATACCGCTCTCGGCGCTGGTTAGGATGTCAAAGGTTGTGGAGGAGGTCGCAATCTCCTTGCCTTGGTATTCCACGGAGAGCTTGGCGGTGTACTTGCCAGGTGTGTTGGTGCTTGTGTTCCAGGCTATGGCTTGATCCTTAAACTGGCCCCGAAGCAGATTGGCCATGTTGAACGAAAGCGCCGCCACCTGTTTGTTTTGGGCGTCTTCGATCACGATGCTGCCTTTGAGTTGGTCGTAGGTTGTGTTGACGCTATCGTTGGTTATTCGACTGACAAAGGAGACTGGAGCGTTCGCAGGATAAGCCAGACGATCTGTGGTGAGTTCAGCTTTGGCTTTCACATCGGGATCGACAGTGAAGTTGGATTTTGCATCAGCAACGATACCATCGGTTTCAAATAGCTTCACATGGACCTTGTAAGGACCGGCTGGTGATGTGTTGGTGTTCCACTTGAAGCTCCATTTGCTTACTGGAGTGCCTTGGGCCTGACCTGCGTTGACAATCACTTGTGGCGATGGATGTCCTACAGCGAGACCCAAGATGTTGGCTGAGGTTGTGTTTAACTGTGGGCCTTTTGTGAAAGAGGTTCCATTTCCTGTGAACAACAAGACCGTCTTGGTCGAATAGGTCGCGGCGAACAGGTCGAGCTGGCCGTCGTAGTTCCAGTCGGCCATTGCCCAGCTGGTGTAGTTGTTGGTGTCGAGAGATGGGATGGTGACAGCTGTTTTCCAGCCACCCTTTCCATCGCTGTAGTAAAGGAAGGCATCGCCCGAGGATGAGTTGTTGAGCAGGATGTCGTAGTTCCCGTCGTTGTCGAAGTCATAGACCGCGAGGCCGTACACATTGCTCTTGGAGGGAGCGAGGAGTCGTGTGGCAGAACCGAACCCACCGTTTCCATCGTTTTTGATGAGGTAGACGTAGCCTTGGTAGTAGGTTCCAGCGACGATGTCGAGGTCGCCATCTTTGTCGTAGTCGATGAGGACTTTTCCGTAGGGACGGTAGCTGGAAGAAGGCATTCGATAGTTCTTGGTGGCTTGGAAGGTTCCGTCTCCGTTGCCTAGCATCCAATACACGTAGTAATAGCGGCTGAATACGATGTCGAGCTTGCCGTCGTTGTTGACGTCAGCGACGGCCATCGCCATCACTTCATAGCTTGTGGTGCTGATGCTACCTACTTCTTTGCGGGCAGCGACATCAAAGCGTTTGGGGTCGCCTGCTTTCCCTGGGTAAAAATAGACTTTGTGGTCGGCGCCGCTGGCTGTTACAAGGTCCATGACTCCATCTTGGTTGAAGTCGCCAAGAGCGATGCCTCGGGAACGATCACCGCTGGTGGTGATGTCTGCGACCGATATCTCAGCGCTCCATGTGCCATCGGGCAGTCGTTCTTTAAGGAAGAATTTGCCGTTGTCCTCGATATAGGCGAGTTGGTGTCCTGTTTTGGGGAACGGAAGGACCTTGGGAGTGCTTGGGCTGGTTCCACCGTTGATGTCGAAGAACACAAGGATCTTCACCGCCGTTCCAGCAGCAATCGCTTCTTGGAAGAACACAACGAGGTGCCCCGAAGCGTTGGTGCTTGCGTCGTATGTGTTGGCTTTCTGAAACTGGAAGGGGACCAGCTTGTACTCTTGTGACTTCGTATCCAGGAACGCTACCCGAATCGCACCTTCGTTGAGAGCTTTTCCTGTTTGTCCAACAGATGCAAGAGCCTGTGTGAAGTTCACCTTGATGCCGAGGAAGAAGTCCTTGGTGCCTTTGGCTGGAGCGGTCCAACTGACAGGCATCCGATAGGGCCAACCTTTGAGACCGACAGACGCAATGTCTTTGGGAGTAAAGTCGGCAACTTTGTCCACCGCATTGTCGTCTTTGTCTACGATCCAAACTTCGCCGCGTCCGGACCAGGGAGTTCCCATCTGGTTGGTCAATGTGACTTCGATGTTGACGTCGGTGTTGGCCGGGTAGTTTGTCTTGTCAGTCTTGACAGTAAGGAGCAGGTCGCGTTGCGTGACCACAATCTTGCGGTTGGCTGTGTTGTTGTCTTCGCTTGCTTCCGCGATAGCATCGTAGGGATCGACCACGACCCAGAGGTCAAAATCCCCCTCTTTGAGGAGGACATGGTTGATGGTGGCTTGAGCCGACTGGCCTTTGGAAATGGAGGCCAAGGTTGTGCTGCCCAACGACGTCCCGCCTTGTTGTGGGTCGCCGCGGAAGAAGGACACCAACACTTGCTTCACGTCGTTTTGACCGAGGTTGTAGACCTGGGCTGCAAGTTTTACTTTTTGTCCTTTGGCTGCAGGGATGGGGGTGATCGACAGTCCATACGAAGTGACAGCCAGATCGGTGCCTCGCGTGCCAGGAAGCTTGAGGTCTTCTTCCACCCGATTGTTGGACTCGTTGGACTCTTTCACCGTGTTGTTCGGATCGAGAAGGACCACAATCTTCCCACCTGCAGGGAGAGCACGCCATGGAACGGAGACTACCACCGTTTGGGCCGGGTTCAAGGAGGTGATGGTGCGCTCTCCAATCACGAGTCCGCCGTTGATCGTAAAGCGGACCAGGATGTTCTGGGCAGGAACGCCGCCGTTGTTACGAACATGGACGGTGAGTTGGCCTGTTTGTCCTGGGACCAACGGGTCGGGTGTTGTCGTGATGCCTTTGACGAACAAGAGGTCCGCCATGTTGTCCAGAGGTGCGGTGTACTCTCCTTCCGCGGTGCCTTTGGAGACGTTGTAGGTGGTCTCTGTTTTTACCTTCCGGAGGGTTCCATCTTTGGCGGTGTTGTGGGTGGTGTACGTTATCTGGTAGTCCGAGATTGAGCGCTGTACGCCGCGAACAATCGCTTGCACCACCTGGGTTGCGTTCTTGAAGGGGAACGCTTCACCGCCTGTCGCTTTGGCGGCTCGTTTCATGTCTGTGGCGATGATGTTGCTGTCTTGGACCTCAACGCCCCAGAATGGGTAGAAGATCGCTTGGGGCTTTGTGCTCTGTGCTGCCTTGATCATTTCATTGACAGCCTCCGTATCTTCGGCAGACCAGCCACTTCCTGCGTAGGCGCCTTCGTCGGAGATGGGGATGATGATGCGCGTCGCGTCTTTTCGCCAGGTGTGTTTCAGCGCCGCCCAGGTGGAGCCAGGGCCCCAGTCTTCGGAGTGTGCGGTCTTTTCTGTGCCGCGCCAGATGACCTTGGTCATGTTGATGCCGCAGTCTTTCTTCGCGGCGAGACCGTACGTGGTCACTTGGGTGTCGATACGACTGGCGAGGAGGAGGTCGCGAATGTCATCAATGACCTGGCATACCGTCTGCCATTCGTTGTTCATCGAGCCGGATGTATCGATGACAAAAACAATGTCAGCTTTGGGAATCACCTTGGTCGGCTGAGTCAGCTGCTTCACCGTAATGGGAAGCTCGCGGGTGCCGTCCTCCCATACTTTGAAGTTTCTTTCGTCCAAACCATACAAGCCGCCGCCGTTTCCGTCTTTGACGCTCATAAACACATCAACCTGAGGAAACTTACTGATGTCGATTTGGTTGACGAACGTTGCGAGGTAGCGGTCAGCATGAACCGTAACTTCGATGGTCGCTTGGTTGTTGTTCTCGTTGAGTTCTGGGATCTTGTTGGACGGGTCAATCACTGCGGTGATGGTGTGCGTTCCTGGCTTGACCGTTGTTAGCTTCCAGTCAATGGAACCGATAGCTCCTGCGCCGGCGTTGATCGCGTTGGTTAGCGTGATGGTCCCGATCTTGGTGCCTGTCTTGGTGTCTCCGTCGTAGAGATCGACCTCGACGCCGCTGCCTGCGTTTTGGGTTCCAATGTTACGAACCATGAGGATGATCAGAGCCGTCTCGTAAACACTCGGGTTTTTCGGAGAGATGAACAGATCAGCAAAGGCTCCTTGGTTGGAGAAGCTTAGGTCAATGGCAGTGGGTGTTGCTTTGACAGGACCTGCTTTGCTGGACTCGTTGTTGTTGAAGTCGACCGAGCTTACTTCATAGCTATAAGTTACACCGTTGGTGACATTGGTATCCGTATAGGTTGTTGAGGTGGTCTCATCAATCTTTTGTCCGTTGCGATACACAAAGTAGGCACGACGGTCCCGAATGTAGCTCGCTGACCAGGTCAGCTTAACCTGCTTGTTGGTGGCTGTTGCCTTTAGGTTTGTTGGTGTGGAAGGAGCGGTGGTGTCATTAACGGTAACACTTGTTGTTCCACTTACTCCGCTCTCGTTCCCTGTGTTATCCACAGAGGATGCTGCATACTTGTACGTACCGTTGTTGTAGATGTTGGTGTGCCCATAGGTCGGGTTGGTTTGGAGGTTTCGGGTGAGGACCGTCTCCATCATAAAGCTGGCACCTTCATCGTAGAGGAGGGCCTGGATACGGTAGTTTTTGGCCTTGAGCCAGGGGCTTTTCCAAAGCTCGTGCTGACCAGAGATTCGGAACAACACCTGACCGGTATCCAGGTCACTGATGGTGACCACTTCACGCGGAGACAGCGCGACGTTTCGCAAAAGAAACTGGCGAGGAGCGTTGGCTGATGTTTTGTAATCGTACGTGTAGGGCTGCCAGTTGTTGCTCCAGAAAGAGGTGCCTGTGACAGGGCTGCGATAACGACGTAGGGAGTAGTCGGAGTATGTCGTTGCTAGCGCCAGGTCTTTGGTCAGCGCTTCCACTTCACCCAGGTAGAAATTGGAACCGACATTGCCTTGGGGAACAACTCGTACATATCGCATCGCAATGGGCGTTTGGAACTTGTGCTCCTGCAAGCCGTTGGCATCCTTCACGAGAGGAACTACCGTGGTGTATGTCTTGCCATCGGTCGATGACTCCAGTCGATAGCTATAGCTATTGCTGCTGGATAAGAGAACATTCACCTGGTAGATGTTATACGTCTGGCGAAGTTGGATGGTAATGGGGTTGGGGATGCTTACATACGTTGTGCTGGTGCTACCGTTGTTGAAGTAGTACAGGCTGCGTGTAAGCTCGGGCCCAAACACCTGACCTCCGCGACCCATGTGGGCGACGTTGAGTCCGTAGTCAGAGTAGACTTGAAACCCTGCAAGGTCGCTGGAAGTGGGAGCGTTCCAAGAGATACGGTTCTCATACAAGGAGGGGTTGTAGTACCCAGAAATGTTGGTGGGAACGCCCGGCGCTGTCACATCTTCTATCTTGGTTGAGGATTCGTTGGAGCGGGGCGTAAACTGGTTGGCTGCTGTCTCTCCCAGCGCAAAGCACTTGTAGTTCCCAGCGTACGTTTGGGTGTGGGTGTAGCTCGTGCCTGTGACCAAACCTCGCTTGATGAAACGAATCTCTCGAAGCGCTGCGTATATCGAGCTGGACATGGAAGGAATCAGATAACGAAACCGATTGGTGGTGACGGGGGAAGCAAAGTCAAACATCACCACTTGTGTGTTGTCGGAGGTTTTCTTGCCGAGGGTTGTCCATTGGTTGTTGAGCCAGGCCTGAAGCTCATAGGTGCGACTGTACGTGCTGTAAAAGTAGAACTGGACGCTGTCGATGGGCTCCGTTTGGGGCAGGGTAAACTCAACCCATTCGTTGCTTGTTCCTTTGGGGCGCCAGTAACTGCCTGTGCTTAAATCTACACTTTTGCTTGCTGTGTAGCTTGTGCTGGACTCCGAAGATGCTTGCGCAGTTACACCTGAGACCACAACGGGTGGGTTGAGGAGTCCTTCGTTGCAGTAGATCCGGTAGCCTAGGACTTTGGCTATTGCAGCACCTGAGCCAGCCTGCCACGTAAACTTGAGGTCCGTCTGATTTGCAGTTGTGACGGTGAAGTTGGAAGGGGCTGTCGCTTGGCCCAGCTCAAATTGGACATACTTGGATGCTCTGTTGTTGCTCGTCGTCGTCTCGCGGATCTTGTTGTCGGGGTCAACCTGCACATAGATCGTTGCGTTCGACAAGGTCGAGGGCACCTGCCATTGGATGGTAGCAAGGGCGTTTCCGTACCCTTGGAGTTGGGTGATGGTGGTTTCGCCAATCTTGTTGGTTGTAGTTGGGCTGCCGTTGTGAAACCGCACTACGATGTTGGTCATGGGGCGGCGGAAGCGGCTGTGTACACGAGCCTGAATGGTAACGGTCTTGCCTGCTTCGGGTCGGCTTGGAGAGAAGCTGATATCGCTGTCTGTGACTGCGAAATCGGGGTACGTGCTGTCGTTGATCGTGACTTTTTGGGTTGCTGTGTTGTTGTTGCGATCCCGGTCGGGCCGCTCTTTGGCAGGGTCTACCACCACCCAAAAGGACTGGGTGCCCACCCGTTTGATGGGACTCCATGTCACAGAATAGCGACCTGTCGCGTTGGGCTGAATGGCTCCAATGGTCGCGGTTCCAAAAGGCTCAGCCCCCTGTTGGCTGGGGTCAATGTCATAGTAGAGGAGCTTGGCGCCTGATTGGGTCGGCTCAAAACCTTTGTTTGTCACCGTTGCGTATACACGCAGCGTGCTACTTTCGTTCGGAACTGTCGGCGAAAATGTAATGCCGGAAGCGGTGACGCTGGGATCGGGAAGGCCCTTCACCTTTAACGTGCGAAGCGCGACGTTGTTGGTGGTTTGGATGTCGGGAAACTTGTTGTCGGGGTCCACCACTGCATAAATTAACCGTGAGCCAGGTTTGCCAAAGGTCGAGAACTTGATGGGTGTGGTGTATACAGCTTTGTAACCCGGTACAGTGACCTTGAGGTCTGAGCCGATTTGTGTTCCGCCGCTGTTGGGCGAGCCGTCGTAAATCCGGACCACCGCGTCTGTTGCGGTTGTCGCTTCGGCATTGTAGACGCCGATTCGGATCTCAACGATGTCGCCCTCAGTAGCTTCTTTCTGTGAGAAGAAGATGCCTTGAGGAGACAGCAACAAGTCCACCCGCGGCTGGACATTCACCTCTTTGCTGGCTTTGTTGTTGGTCGTCACCGAATCCTTCGTTTTGTTGGAAGGGTCTACCACGACGTAGGCCGTCTTTTTGCCCTGTGGTAGATTCGGGGTTGTGATCTTGGCTTCGCCTTCTTTGCCTGCTTGGATGGTGGGGATGACTTGTGTGGTGCCCCATTGTTTTCCGCCAGATGCAGGGTCGCCGTCATAGAACGCGACTTCCACATTTTGAACGTCGATTCCACCCTTGTTCTGGACAATCGCGCGGATCTCTACAGGTGCTCCTGGGGCAGGAAAGGTGGGCTTCAAAATGATGTTTCGTGTGGTCACTTCCAGATCGACAGGGGGCAGTACGCGAGCACCCCAGACCACGGTGTTGTTGCGTTCATTGAGTTCAGCAATCTTCGCGTCTGGGTCCACCACAAGGTAGAGGTAGTGAGGACCGACCGGAGTTACATTTTTCCAGGTCATCGTTTGTGTGGAGGTGGAACCCAATCCAATCTGAGGGATGGTCTTCTCATCGACCTTTTGCCCGTTGTTTTGGGGGTCTCCAAGGTACAAACGAACCACAACAGACTGGGCCACTTTGGTTCCGGTGTTGTGGACTTTGATGTCCAATTTGTACTCACCGCCCAACACCAAAAGCTTGGGAGAGGCGACCACTTCGCTGGCTTTGATGCTGAGGTCTGGTCGCTCTGCGTCCATGGCTCGGGCTGCGTACGCTGTAGTGAAGGGATCTTCGTTGGCCAATGAGCCGTTTTGTGCTTGTTGCTGGGTCAGATATTTGGCTGCTTTGGAGATCTCAGCCCGTACGTCTTGTTTGGTCGCGAGCAAACCAAGAACTGCAAGGGATGTATCCAGGATGCTATCTCGGCCGGTTCCCCAGCTACCGTTGGCTCCTTGCTTGCCTTTGAGAAAGCCTGATGCGTTGGTGAGCGCCTGACTCAAGTTGTACAGGTGACTGTATTCACCCAAGGCTAGCATCGCCAACCCTGTAAGGTAGGCTGATGGATCATTGTTGCTGTCGAAGAACCCCCAGCTACCGTCTTTTCGCTGCTTGGCTGTCAGGTACGACAGAGCGCTTTGAGCGGCGCCTAGTTTCTGGTTGCGAGACGCTGCCATTGCAAGCAAAGCCAGGGACGTATCCAGCACTGTGGCCTGGTGGTTGGCAGAGGGAGCAAAGCCTCCGCCGGTTTGCTGCAGCGCGAGGAGCTTCGTCAAGTCACTGGCGACAGGAGTTTGCCCGATACGACTGGCTGCAATGATGCGACGTGCAAACTCACCTGCTGTGGTCGGTTTGGCGCTCTGCAAATACGTCCAAGCTTTGGTGGTTGGGGTTCCTGTCCCTTGACCAGAGGCAGCCAGCGCTTCCAACACTGCTGATGTTGTCTCAAGGCTACCTGCGCTGCTTTTGGTTCCGCCCCAGCTACCGTTGGTTTGCTGTTGCTGCTTGAGCCAGTTGATCGCATCTCCTGGGCCTGCTGCTTCGACCGTGGAACTTCCAAGAAGTATCCACCCGAAGAAGGGCAAGAGGAGCAGGGGGACTCTCCGAAACCAAAACATGGCATTGTCTCCTGAGACACGATGTCTCTGTCTTTTGGTCTTTTTCGATATGTGAGTTCGCATCAAATCAGTCTCTATGTTCAAGGTTCGTATACGTTTGCAGTTGGGTTCGAGCATCATGGAAGCACACTCAGCGTCGTTGAAGCGTTGCCACAAGCTGAAACAGCAAGAAGGCGACTCCTGACATACTGAGCGCCAGAAACCATCCCAGCCATTGTCGAACATGGGCTTTGCGTGCCCGTTCGTTGAGCGATATTCCTGGAGCCATCTCCTGCCAGAGCAGGGTCCACATCACCCCCAACACGAGGGGAGTGGAGATCCTCAAGGTCATCGCAAAAGGAGAGGCGTGCAGCCCGTTAAGAGCGATTAACCATGCCTCCAATGCGAGGATATGCAGGGCATGACCAAGGAGGTAGGTGCCTCGGTTTTCTTCGGGCTCACGGGGCCAAAACGCTGCCGCCAGGAGCCAGGCCATCGCAATGCCATTGGCTGTGAGCGGAACAAGGACGATGTACCCTTTGGTTTGGAGCAACCGTGGAGGAAGCCACCACCAGGCCATCGCAGCTTGAGCCAACCACAAGAGAGTGAGGGCCAGCGCTTGTCCTCTGGCTTTTTGAGTGTCGCGTTGCCAAGCCCAATGCAGAAAGCCCAAAGGCCCCAACACGCCGGCCAAGGCAAGACGAATCCAGTGATGGGCGTCTGCTCTCGTTGATGACTCTTGCCCTGTTGTTGGAGAGGTCATCGCGTTGGGTTGTGATGTCGATGAAGACATAGACCGTTCCTGGCTCTGTTCTTACTTCGGGGCTTTGGCGTTTTTTTGGCTTCGACTTTCTAGGGAGTGCCTCGATTTTGTACGAGGTCATTAAAGTCGTTGAGCGCCCAATCGATGATGGCGGCAACGATGATGCTCATCACAAGGTAATAGATAGCGATCGCGACAAAGGGCGCGAGCGCACCAAACCATATCCCTAGCACGGTGATGGCTGCGGCTATCGCAAAGAGCATATACGCTAGCCCCCTGGCCATGTCTTTGGCGTTGTCATTGGCGCTGGAGTTGTTGATGGTGCCCATGATCCCCATCAAATCGACAAGAGCTGCGATAACACCGGCTGCTACAAGGAAGGCTGTCAACGCGGGGAATAAAGCTCCAGCCACAATCATCAGGATGCCCAAGACAAAGGAGCAGACCCAGGTATCAGCGCAGGGACCTTCGTTCCCACCGCCGGCTCGGCCTCCGCTGATCAGATACCCTGCTGCCCCGGTTTGCTCGTCTTGTACGATGTAACCCACGCCTTTCCAGTTGCCTTTTTGCATCTCTTTCTGCGAGGTCACGACGGTCTTGCCTGCGGCGACCGCGCTTCGAATGTCATTGATGGTTTCTGCAGACAACGATAGCTTGGGTAGAATCGAGTTGATGTTACTTTTCTTGATGCTATAGACAGGAATGTTGTTCTTCGCTGCGTGGCTTAGCAGGTGCATGGAGGAAACACCGCTGGCCGAGCTTGGATTGGCCGGTCGCAACAACGCTTCCCAGGTGCTGGCTTCCCACGCCGACGCTGCTATTCCTGTGCTCGACATGTAACGAACTTCGGCCTTTTTGTCGTTGTGATAGGAGACAATGGCGTGGGGGTCGTGGTCGATGTCTGTGGAGAATCCGCCATCCTTTACGCTTCGGGGGGTGGCAACAATGAATCCGCTGTAGGTGACAGAGAGGTCGTATCCAAACAGACCCACTGCCGGCTGACGAATGTCGAGGATGTCTTGCTGCTCGGCGCTGATGCGAGCGTTCATGTCTTGTTGGAACCAGTAGTTCAAGCCGCCCGCTTGCAGCAACGTGCCAAACGTTTTGTGTCGTTCAAGGCCTTGGACTTGCTTGTTCTTAAGCTTTTGCTCTACCTCTTCCGCGATCTTTTGTAACTTTTTGGCGTGTTCTTGGGCGATAGCTCCAGGGTTCATCACCACTGCGTTGTAGGTTCCTGCCACAATGGTGTTGGAGATCCGCTTGTTGATGCCTGGACCCTTCATGTCAATGTTGAACCGGTTGTCGGAGCCCAGCCGTGTGGCGTTTCCGGTTGCGAGGACCTTACCGTCCAGCGTGATGACAGGCTTAAATTGCAAGGTACTGGGCAACGCTTTGGGCAGCTGACCCGGCGTTTGCGCGGTTTTGGTGTACTTCTCCAACGTATCCTGGTCCACTTTGGAAGCCGGGTTGTAAGCCAACGCAAGTGACTTGCCTGCGATTTGGTACAGGGGGAGGGTCGTCCGGAAGTCTGGCGCAGGGTCGCCGCCAAAGCCCCAGGGACCTTTCGGCGCAACCTTCGTGACCACGGCGAGCTGCATGGTGTGACGGACCTTGCTCGGTAGCTCCGAAACCCGCTGGCCGACAACCTTAACTGTGTAGGGAAGAGAAGCCAGCAAGACGTCGTGTTCAAACGGGAGTACTTCGCGTCCTCCCAATAGCTCATTGCCCGAAAGCTTGTTCACTTCCACGGCGTTCTTCAGGTTGGTTTGGGCCTTCTTGATGGTGTCCAGGATGTCTTTCGAATCGGGTGCATTGATGGCTCCGTCAAGGGTATCCTTTTTGACACTGTCACGGGCTTTTTCGATCGGCTTTTTGATGTCCACGCCACTCTTTACGCCGAGGTCAACACCCTTGATGTATTTGTGTTGCTTGAAGGTGGCATCGAGCGGAATCCAAGTGTCACCTTCCACATGGACTCGCCCTCTTGATGGAACGTAATCGACCCAGGCTTCGACCCAAACATGCTCCATCTGAATCCACTCTGGTTTTCCGCCTGTGTATACGGTGGTCGCTGGGATTCCTCCAGACGCGAGGGCGCGTCCAACGGCTTCGGAGCTTTTGTCGGTGAACCGTCCGGCCCAGTTGCGGGCTCGTTCGATGGGAACCTCGACGGTTCCAAAGACATAGCGGGCTGCAATTTTTTGCGACCGAAGCAGCGCAATCAACAACGAGGACGTGTCAAAAGCATTGCACTTCCGAGTTTGGCGGCAGTAGTCTGCGCCTTGAATGGAACCATAGTTGGGATAGAAATCGATGTTGGTGCGAACCCACTTGAAGATGGCGAGAGGTGTTTTGAGTTGATCGCCGAGAGCCTGAATGCCCGGAGTGATGACCGTTTCTTCCACGCCTTTGGTGTCGTCTTGGGTGGGCGCTGCGATGGGGATTCCCTCAGGCATCTCCGGCAAACCAAGGAAGTCTGCGTATCCTTTGGTGGAGAGCATGGGAGTTCGGTCCACTGGAGCTAGCATCACACGTGGCAGATTGTTCGGATCCAGCGGGGTCTGATGCGAGCGAGGCTGAACGTTCTGCAAGAACGTCTGAAAACGTTCCAGGTCAACCTTGCGAGCTTGCGCCGAGCGATTGTCCTCGGTCAAGCGGCTGAGGTAGCTTTGAAACAGATCGTACTGCTTTTGGTACTCTTGCTCTTGTTTGGCGAGGCGTTCGACCATTTCGTCGGCGATGCCTCGTTTTTTCATATCCTCAGCCATCTCTTGGTAGGCTGCGATATTAAATTTGTGCTCGGTCAACGTTTGTTGCGCCAGGGATGCAAACACAACATGGTCGAGGTTGCTGGCTTTGGCTTCGTCGTACTTGGCGAGCTGCTGCTTGACGAGGTCTGTCGCTTTCTGAATCACTCCTGGCATTCCAGGGCGGTACACAGCCTGGCCTTTGTCGGGTGGAGTCGTTGTTTCCTGCTTTCGGGGCACAGGAGGACGAGTTACGCTGTTTGGACCTTCACACGCCACAAGGGCCAATACCAGTGCCAACAGCCAGGGGAGTGAGCCCCCATACCTTTGCATCACGCGACGCAAGCCAATCATGTCTGTCTCCGTTGTGTTGTAAGTGTTCTCATCCAGAAGAGAAATCAAAGAAAGCACAACAAGTACCCAAGATACTTGGTGAAGCATCAGGACCTATGTGCGTGGTGTTTCGCTTTTTGTCTACAAATGTAGAGTCATACAAGACTTGTATGGTCTCGCCCAATCTACCACTTTTTTATTGAGCAAGAAACCCTCAGGCCTTTTCAACCCACAGGATAACGCATCTCTACAACAGATTGAGCGTTTTGTACTACTTGAAAGACCTCGCGAAGGCGGCTTCGCTCAAAGAGAGAAAGAGACTTGGGTGACAGGTGGTTGTGTGAAGACAATTGCTCTTGTGTCTGTTGAGCATGGAGACGAAGTCGTACGCGAGAGAGGAACTCCAACGCTTCTAGCAAGTTTGCTCCGTCGTTCTTGTTCAGTTGTCCTTGTTCGATGCTTTGTTCCAAGCGCTCGTAGGTGTTGATGGCTGCAAGGCCGAGCGAAAGGCTGTGCACCCTCGCCAGATCCACAATCGGTGTAAGTCCTTGTTGTTTTAAGTCGAGTGTTCCTTTGTGAGGTCCACTTCTCTTGAGACTTAATCGACGAAACCAGCCAAGTGGGGGGCGAAAGGTCAGCGCGTTGTGGGCCATGTGAGCAAGAAAGATGGTTTGACCTGGAGTGTTCTGCCGCACTTCTGTCATCAACGCTTCCAACAGATGAGCAGGGTCGTGCAGGGCTCGCATATCAAAGAAGATGCTCACATGAAGCAAGTCATCGGGGGTGGCTTTTTGGATCCATTGAGAAAACAAAGACTGCCACTCTACAAGAGGACGACGCCACTCTGGGTTCGTCGCCATGATGTTTCCTGGACAATACACAAAGCCGCATTGGTTCAAGGCGTCAGAGACAAAGGTTGCAAGGTTGTGGAAGTAGCGTCCTTGCTCCGGGTCTGGAGGTTCCGCAAGGATCAGGGCGTTGTCTTGGTCGGAGAAGCTAGACTGCTCACGGCGAGCCTGTGAGCCAGCGACGACCCAGGCGTAGGGAAAGGGTGGTGGACCGAACTGGGCTTCTGCAAGCTGCAAGAGTTGGAGATGCAATGTATCGGTGAGGGTGCTGATGAGTTGTCCTATGTTTCGGGCGGGTGTATGGGCTTCTACAAGTTTGATTAGCAACGAAGGGATGCGCTGCGCCAAGCTGACCAAGCCATCCACTGTGGTTTGTTTCCGCATGTCTCCCACGAGAAACACGGGGCTGTTGCTTTGGAATCGTAACAGGTCGTTGGCTGTCACCAACCCTTGGATTGTATCCCCCTGAGTCAGTGGAAGATGGTGGATGTTGTGCTGGGCCATGAACATCATCGCTTCCAGGACCGTTGTCTGGGCGGGGAGGGTGTGTGGCTGCGTCGTCATCACCGAGCGAAGGGGTCTGTCGGAGTCAAAACCTCCTGCCAAAACGCGAGTTCTCATGTCGCGATCGGTAACGATACCAACAAGCTCTCCCTCCTCCATGACCAACAAGGACGAAACGCCCTGGCTTGTCATATGTTGAGCGGCTTCTCTGACTGTCGAGGTTGCTTCGCACATCACCGGTGCTCGCTTGTTCAACGTGGAAAGCGAAGTGTGGATGAGGGACTGCCCCGATAAAGCGGGAGATCTTGTGCTCATGTTCTTTCACTCGGACGAAGGAAAAGGTTCTTTGGCGTTTGGGTTGTTGCTTGAACTTGCTCCTGGCTAGGTGCTTGTTTTAATCTATCGATTGTTGAGCGTCGATGCGTTGATCCAGGTCAACACATTGGCTTGACTCCCCTATCAATCTACCGTACTCCTTGGTGCTCCAAAAGGAAACGAACGCAAAAGGAGTGGCGACGGCGATGGAGTTACAACTTACCCCTTTGGGTCACCTGGTGAGTGTTTGGGAAGAGCATGACGAGGGAAACGAGGTGTTGGACTCCCTCCATCAGTCCTTTGAGGCCGACTGGCGGGAAGGTTTGTTTCGGCTGGGCGCTGAAAAGGTGAAGGACGGTCACTCTTCAACCTTACGTTATTGGCGAAGCTTTGCGGAGGCGTATCTTACTTCGTTGTGTCACCAGGTTGACGAACAGGAAGAGTGGGACGTCGAGGACATCTCTCCAGCCGAATTGTTGAGCTTCTATTTCTCTGCGCCGCCGATGATGGGTGGTGAGTACCTGACCGAAAAGGTTCTTCATCAGATCTGGGAAGCCTTGGACGACTGGACCTACCAGGCTGTGTCTGAGGAAGAGAGTCTTTCTTCTTTTTTGGGAGAATGGGCTCCCTTGTGGAACCAGGTTGGACGAGTGTGTTTTCACTTGGCCGAAAACAAAAAGAACCCAGACCTACCCTTTGCATTCTTGGCAACCTATTCCACTGGCCTCGGAGCTTCAGGACAAGTCAAGCACCTTCCAATGGGTCGGGCGCTCAAAGAATATTCTGGTAAGCAGAACAAGGCCCGCTTGATTAACTTGCTCACTCCTGTGTTGAAAGCTTCGGAGACGTGTCCTTGGGTCAAAGAACTGATCGACTCTGGCGGTTTGTACAAGCCGATGGCGTGGCCTCCTGAGAACGCCTACGAGTTTCTTCTGAGCGTCCCCGAGTTGGAGCAAAGCGGTCTCACCGTCCGTCTTCCCGACTGGTGGAAAAAGCGACCTCGACCGAAGGTGTCGGTCACGATTGGTGAGAAAAAACAATCGAGCTTGGGGGCCGAAGCTGTCCTTGACTTTGATGTTTCGGTGGCGCTTGGTGCTCAGGTTCTTAGCCGTGAAGAGCTGGAAGAACTGCTCAACGGAGAAGACGGTCTCGTTTACTTCAAAGGGCAGTGGGTGGAGGTCGATCACGACAAACTTCAGGAAGCGATCGAACATTGGGATGCGGTGCGGGAAGACGCCGCGGATGGCGAGATCTCTTTCATCGAAGGGATGCGTCTGTTGGCTGGGGCGTCGTCGGACCTTCAATCGGATGAGTTTGACGAAGACGAAAAGCCTTGGGCTCATGTCCAGGCTGGCTCGGCCATGCAAGAACTTCTGGACCAATTGCGCAGTCCTGAGCAGATCAAGAGTCTTCGCAAGATCAAGGGCCTGAATGCTACCTTACGACCCTACCAGGAAAAAGGTGTCGCGTGGTTGGCCCTTCTCACAGAGCTTGGTCTTGGTGCCTGTCTGGCCGATGATATGGGGCTGGGCAAAACCATTCAGGTGCTGTCGCTGTTGCTTCACTTCCAACAAAAGCGAAAAAAGTTTCCACCTTCGTTGTTGGTGGTCCCTGCTTCTTTGTTGGGGAACTGGAAAAACGAAGCGGAGAAGTTTGCTCCTTCGTTGCAGCTGTTGATGTTACACACATCGGAGATCCCGCGTGCTACCTTGGATGCTATCGGTGAAGAACCGGATAGCTATCTGGATAACATCGACCTGGTTGTTACAACCTATTCCATGTTGTACCGCCAGGAGTGGCTGGCCACACATCCATGGCATCTTGTGATTCTTGATGAAGCTCAGGCGATTAAAAACCCTGGCACTCGACAAACTCGTTCGGCGAAGAAGCTCTTGGCTTCCTCACGCATTGCCTTAACAGGAACACCTGTGGAGAACCGTCTGGGTGATTTGTGGTCGTTGTTTGACTTCATTAATCCAGGGCTGCTCGGCTCAAGCAAAGTCTTCAAAAAGTTCATCAAAGACCTACAGGAGCGAGAGCGCGACCAGTTTGCGCCGCTGCGTCAGTTGGTGAGTCCCTACATTCTTCGCAGGATGAAGACGGACCCTACCATCATCTCGGATCTTCCGGACAAAACCGAGATGACGCGTTACTGTGAACTGACGAAGCAGCAGGTCAAGCTTTACAAAGGGGTCGTGGATGCGATGGCCGAAGCCTTGAGCGCTGAAGATCCGCCTGAAGGGATACAGCGCAAGGGTTTGGTGCTGCAGTCGCTGATGCGGCTTAAGCAAATCTGTAACCACCCCAGTCAGGTTTCAGGCGATGGTGAGTTTGACCCCAAGCACAGCGGGAAGTTTGCACAGCTTGCAGAGATCTGTGAGGAGCTGGCGTCTCGCCAGGAGAAGGTTCTTATCTTTACGCAGTTTCGCGAGATCATCGATGCCTTAGAAGAGTATTTGGCAGAGATCTTCTCTCGGCCAGGGCTGGTGTTGCACGGTGGAACGTCTGTAAAGAAAAGGAAAGGCTTGGTCAAGGATTTCCAGGCTGAGGATGGACCTCCCTTCTTCATTCTGTCGCTCAAAGCAGGTGGAACTGGGTTGAACCTGACAGCAGCCAACCACGTGATTCACTTTGACAGGTGGTGGAACCCTGCGGTGGAAAACCAGGCCACAGACCGCGCGTTTCGGATCGGACAAAAGCGCAACGTTCTGGTCCATAAGTTTGTGACCAGCGGAACCATCGAGGAACGCATTGACGCCTTGATTCGCGAAAAACAAGAACTGGCCGATGAGATCTTATCGGGTGAGCAAGAGGTCAATGTCACTGAACTTTCTAACGAAGACTTGCTGGACCTTGTGCGTCTTGACGTAACCCGCGCAACTTTCTAAGGTCATAGTGTTTGATTTCGCCCCGAGTCTGCTGTCTCTGTTGGGAAAAGGTGGTGTCTGATGGCGTATTACGGTGAATGGGCTCCTTACGTTACAGTCGGTGATAAAAAGGCCAAGGCCCTAAAGAAAATGGAGAAGCTCCAAAAGAAGGGGAAGCGTATCTACCCTGTGGAGGAGTTTCGGGGCCGAACCATCGCGAAGAGTTTTTGGGGGAACGGCTGGTGTGAGCACCTGGAGTCCTTCTCGGATTTCAGCAACCGGCTCCCACGGGGAAGTCGTTATGTGAAGAATGGATCCGTCGTTCACCTGGATATCCTTCCCGGCGAAATCGAAGCTTGGGTTGCAGGCTCAGAGCCTTATGAGGTCACCGTCTCTATCGAGCCCTTACCCGACAAGACCTGGGAACGCATCAAAGAGCAATGCACCGGAGAAATTGGTTCCATCCTTGAGCTTCTACAAGGCAACATCTCCAAGGATGTCATGGCCATTGTAAGCAACAAGAACAAAGGTCTGTTTCCCAAACCCAAAGAGATATCGTTTCGTTGCAGTTGCCCCGACTCTGCTTCCATGTGCAAGCATATCGCAGCTGTTTTGTACGGTGTGGGGCGTCGCCTGGATACAGAGCCTGAGCTGCTCTTTACATTGCGAAACGTTGACCCTCAGGAGCTGATAGAGGGAGGTGTTGCGCTGCCCGACTTCGAGACCCAAAGCGAACTGGACGGCGAAGACCTGGGTGATCTCTTTGGCATCGACATCGATTTGGATGACGAGCCCCAAGAGGTCCCAGCAAGTACAACCAAGAAAGCCTCCAAGAAAAAGACCAAGGCAAAAACTTCCAAGAAGAAGGCTGTCGCCAAGAAGAAAGCCTCAACCAAGAAAAAGGCTGTTGCGAAGAAGAAAGCTTCAGCAAAAAAGATAGCTGGGAAGAAAACAAGTTCAAAGAAGAAGGTGGCTTCCAGCAAAAAGCGCGTCATTGCGAAGAAGAAGGTTGTGGGTCAGAAAAAGGCAACGGTGACGTCGGTGGACAGCCAAGAGCCCATCCTGGAAGTGAAGCCAACAACAAAGAAGAAAGCTTCAACGAAAAAGAAGGCTGTTTCGAAGAAGAAAGCTTCAACGAAAAAGAAAACCAGCTCAAAGAAGAAAGTTGTCACCAAGAAGAAAGTAGCTACAGGTAAAAAGAAAGCCACGGCCAAAAAGAAGACGGCTGCAACCAAGAAAAAGGCGACGAAGAAGACGGTAGCGAAGAAGAGTACGACTCGGAAGAAGCGAGCGGTGCGAAAGACAACGGCGGCGCAGCGTCGTTTGGTGCAGGAGCATGCGGCCGCGTTTGATTCGGCTGTTGTGGACAAAACGATGCAACGAATGCGTCCAACAGGTGCTTCGATCCAGCGGCTTCGTGGAAAACTTAAGCTATCGATTGCTGAGTTTGCTGAGGAGCTTGGCGTTACTGTTGCGACGGTGTATCGGTGGGAGGCTTCGGAGGAGAGGTTGACCCTTCGTTCTCGGCCGCTCCGTGCTTTGGCCGTCCTGAACCTTCAGGCCAAGTCAAAATAGGTGGTCATTCATTGCGTTTGTTGACTGTCTTTGTTGGGACGTAGATGTGTTGCTAGTCAACTTTGCAACAACTGACTCTACAAATGAACGGGCTGTTCTTTTGGTTGACACCGCATTGCCAGTAATTTTGACCTGAAGTGCTGTTGAGTCCGATGTTGTAGATCACCTTTGTATCGGCCTTCGATCCTTTTGCGCTAACGATGTCGATGCCTCCACCCGTTGCGATATATCCTGACTTGCAGTGTAGAGTCAGACCTGTGTGTGTGGAGCTTTTTTGTGCATTTGTATCTAAGGGCTTGTCGCTTTGTTGTGTGAGTGTGTAACAACTGAGCTTACTCGACACAACATAAGGAGAGGCCGAGATCTTCTGCTTGGACAAGGTTTGTTTGTCCACCATAAGACCAATCCATACCTCTGTATGTTTCTTTAGCACATCCACACAATCGGTTTGGGTTAGCGGGAGTTTGAAGCGTCCTTTGATGAAGGTTATGCTGGGGGAGCTTCCTTTGCATGTCGTAGCAGTCGAGTCATTGGGAGCATAGAGAGTGTAGTCCACTGGGTACGAACCATTGAGCGGCTTGCCACCTTTTTCAAGGTATCCTGAGTAGACCAGTGGGTTCGTGGAAGGGTATCCTCCTGCAGCAAGAAAGCCAATTCCACCCAAGAGAAGAAACAAAGCACACGAGCTCAGTCCCATGCGCCATGCTCGGAACGAACGTCGACGTTGCAAAAGCTGAGCTTCCAGCATCTCAAACTTGTGTTGCAAAGCCTGCCATTCGTCGTGGGAGGGGTGGTTCTGCATAGGTTGACCCTTTCGCTGTGTTGATTGTGTTCCAGTGGAATGGTTGCATCGGTTTGGATACGAAAGGCAACATGGGTAGGGCTTGGATCAGGCGGCTTGCTCTTTTGAGCGTGCGCGACATGCTTCAGCCCTCTTCGAGAGGAGTTTCAAGAGATGGCAGCCACAAGATACACCCAATGATTTCTCGTGTTAAAGGATATGGAAGAGCAGCAGAATACTTGTGAAGAGGTGTTGTGCGAACTGGGCCGGAGTGAAGGTTGAGAGATTCTTTATTCAACCTTGCAACAAACTGCCTGGCATTCCGTATAGACTTTGGTTGAGGAGCCTACTGGTATGTGAAGGCTACACATCCACCCTGTGGGAACTCCATTTTTGTCGATAACAACTTGACTTCTCCGTATCCCATTGTGGGTTCTGGTGCTCACTATTCCACCTCCTGTTGCGAGGTAACCCGCTGGACAACTTACAATCAAGTCTTTTTGGTTTTGGTTATCGAGGTCTCCGGCTTTTTGGGCTCGAACGCACTGTAAGGAAGACATGGAGTAAGGTACGGTTCCAAGTCTTGTCTTTGACATGGGCACAAAATTGCTGCCGTCTTTGATCTTGACTTCCAACCAGAGCCCTTTGCTTCGGAGTAAGTTACGGGGACAATTGAGTGCAACTTTGAAACGTCCTTTTATAAAAGTGATCGACACTGTAGGGTTGCTTGTCGATGGACCGGAGGAGCATAGTGGGTTGGATGTGCTAGTATTGTTATCGTACACATAAACCTGCACATCTTGTGTGCCGTTCACAGGTTGACCTCCTTTCTCCAGATAACCAGAGTAGGTCAACGGTGCTGTCTGAGCCATCAGGTAACTGGAGGCTCCAATCAACACCAATGTAAGTAGTGTACTCGCTACAATATACATAGCTCGCTTGTGGGAACGACGAGCGGAACGAAGCTGCTCGTGGGCTTCTCTTTCGACCTCTCGCTTTTCTTCTTCCATTGTTGTTAGTTTGGCTTCGAGTGCGTTCATTTTCGCTTCCAACGCTGTAAACTGATCTGACATCATGTCTCCTTCTTCGTAGGATTCGTTACAGTTGAGGGGGTTCTTTGGGGATCTCTGAGCATGAAACCAGACGCAACATTCAGACGGGAGAAAAGAACTGCTTCTACCTGCAACAGAGGATTGTACGTTTTGCGTTACACCGATCGGAGTTGAACCTGAATCCAGTTCTCACCAAATAGTGCCCTCCATCGTTCGTTGAATTGGTTTGCCAACTACTGCAGTTATTGATCCCATAACTGTTCGACCCTGACGGAGATCGGATGGCAAACCCTCCTGCAATCCAGGGCTCTGGAGTGCCCACATTTGGCATCTTCCCGAGTTGTGCAGTGCGTATCACGTCTGCATCGGTGCACATATACGCTCCTACACCATAGGAAGCCTCACATGCAAAACTTACAGCCTGCCAGCTCGTATATGTTTTCGCAGGGGATTTAAGTGCGATGTTTCCATTTGTAACAAAATAGCCGTTTGAATCTATGGTCGCGTTTGATGAATTCACGACTGTTACATTACTTCCCTTTGGAAACTTCGCTTCTCCCAGAACGGTTGGATACTTAACAGCCTTGTACGTCGGACTCAGACGAGTACGTGAGAGAGGGACAAAGCTATTCCCTTCCTTGATTTGGACTTCGATCCAAAGGTTTGAAGAACGGCTCGCTTCATTTTTGCAGCCATCAGACAATGCTACCTTAAAGCGTCCTTTGACAAACATCACTGAAATAGGACTCTTTTTCGTGCCTGTTGAGCACTGCGGGCTTGAAGATGTTTGTGAATCATACAGAGACACGATGATGTCGCGGTTTCCGTTGACTGGCTTGCCTCCTGCCTCAAGATACCCTGAATAAGTTAATGGAGCTGGCGGAACTGTTTGAGCCATCAAGTAACTGGCTGCACCGACAAGTACCATTGTTGCTAATGTGCTTGCCACGATATATGTGGCGCGTTTGTGAGTACGTCGTGCTGAACGTACTTGTTGCTGGGCTTCTTGCTCAGCAGCTTGCTTTTCATGGGCAAGGTCTACCAACTTACTTTCTAAAGCGTCTATCTTGGCTTCTAAGTCATTGAGCTTCTTTGACATGATACTTTCCTTCATCTTATGATTATGGTTCTATCCATTCTGCAACTGCCTCTGCTTATTATGGGTGGAACAGTTGATGAATAGGTTTGAGTCAATGGGGTAACTATCTTTTTCCAGGAATGTAGAAACCACGCAGAGAAGTTGCGAAGAGCTTACAACTGCCTCCATTCCCTTTGAACGTTACACGAATCTCGCGAGTACCTTCCTTGAGAAACTTGAAGCGTGTGGTAGCAAAGCTTCCTGCATTCAGGGAGCCTCCTGTTAAGGCAAGACTCTCTGATGATTGGCTTCTCACCAATTTGTTCTTGGTGTCCCCATCAAAGTCGATGCCTACAATGCAAGAAGCGTTGGAGCCAACGTTCATTTGGCCTGTGAGGGTTGCTACAACCAAAGCATCATAAGGAAGGGTTTGCTTGAGATAGCAAAATGAAACTTCAATACTACCTGCAGTTTTGGACCACCCCTGCATTGTGCACTCAAACGTACGAGGAGCACGAGTTGATACTGCATAGGGAGATGCAGAAATCTTCTGCTTGGTGAGGGGCGTTCCATCCACTGATATCTCGAGCCAAACCTCTGTATTTTGTTGCAACACTCCAACACAATCGTTGTGCGCAAGCGGAAGCTTAAACCTACCTTTGACAAAGGTGATGTTGGGGACACTTCCTTTGCAGTTCGTGGCTGTCGTAATGTTTGGTGCATAAAGAGTGTAGTCTACCTTGTAAGAACCATTAAGCGGCTTGCCATCTTTTTCCAGGTACCCTGAGTAGACCAACGGTTGGTTCGTGGGGATCCCACCCGCCATCAACAGCCCAATGCTTCCAAACGTGAATAACAAGGCTGCTGCGTAAACAACAGATCTCCAGCGCTTCTCCTTGATTGGTTTGTGAGCCTCTTGGGAAACAAGCTTTTCCAATTGCTCCACTCTGTGACGCAAAATGTCGATGTTCTCTTCGTGGTTGGGCATGAGTGTGCTCCTTGTATGGTAGCGATGGTTTTGTGGATGCAGAGATGCTCTTGAGGAAAGGGCAACAGCAAGAGGCTTTGGATCAGGCGGGTGAAGGTTTCTATGCTTTATGGATTGTGTTGTAATTTACGGATTTTGTTTTTGCTTCGCTTCCGAATGTTATCCATGAGTTTGTTATTGTTTTTTTTGTTCGTTGGAAGCGGAAGGGTTGGAGCCACCTGATGATTCTTTTGGGGATCTTTCTGTGACATTATCTTTCATTTTGTCGATACCTTCCGAAACCATGAAGTTAAAGGACTCAAACATAACTATATCTGGTGTGTTTTTTAAGTTTTTTATCATACGACCCATTTTTTCCCCTACGACTAATCCAACTACTCCAAATAGAGCTTGTTCATAATCTCCTACTGCTATATCTTTTGTTACTTCAGCTGCAAGTATATATTTCCCTGCTGGTGTTAGCTTTATGACAAATACCATTGGATCTGCAAAGGCCTTTACCAATTTCATCTCTTCATCTTTTCGTTTTTGATTATATTGCTCTGGTGTTTGTGGATTCATTCTGTTGCTTTTGCTTAAGGGACTTAGTGTTGGCGATTTCCTTTGGGGGGGTTTCCGTTTGGGGTTACACGAACGTTGTTTGTCTTTTGTGTTTGTTCCAGAAGTATCGATGTATCGGACAGGGTTATTGCTTCCATACCAGAACACATTAAACTCATCTGAGGTCTTCCCAAGCTTCTCGAACTTTGCATCGGCACTGACCCATCGTCCTAAGGAGGTGTCCAGGTATCGTGACTTGGCATAGTTGAGGCTTGTTGCGGCGTCCTTCTCTGTATTCATGTAGCCAAAGACAATGTTCCCCTTTTGGGCAAACATAGCTCCATACGGGTAGTAGTTGGTCTCGGCGATAACTTGTTTGGAGGCGTCGGTGACTTTTCGGGTTGAGCCGATGTGGTCATTGTGATAGTAGCGCTGGGTTTCTTTGTTGTCGTCCAGCAACTGGTTGAGGCGGTGAGCCATCATGTCGTCCGAGAGGCTTACTTGGATGGGACGTTCCTTCAAGGGTGCTTGTCGGTTGCCTTGCTGAACATGCCAGTAGAGCAGGGCATCCCCCGCAGTCATCTTTCCATCGGGCTTTGCAGTAAGCTTCTCTTCCCCTGTTGCTGGCGCAAGATCGTCGTAGAGTACAGCGATGCCTTTGGTGCTCTTGGAGGAGGCCACTCGTTGGTTTCCAACTCTTACATAAATGGTGCTGAAACCATCCCGGATTTCGTAGTCAGGTGTTAGATAGAGAGTATGCAACTCATTCTCGTACTTGATCTGCCGAATTCGATCGGCTCCATACCAGTAGCGGCCGATCGTTTTCTTCGCTTGTTGGGTCTCTGTCCGGCGCCCAAGAAAGTCCCAGGTGTGGCTCATGCCTTTGTGGTTTTGTGCGTTTCCGGCCTTGTCATAGGCGAGTTTGTTGTCGCCTGCTTGGGTCACTGCATAAGGTTGCTTCTTGTCGTAGGTGTAACTTCCTACATGGGCTGGACTTTGAGCACCAAGTGACGATGATTTGTTCAGGATATTGCCAACATCGTTGTAACTGTAAGTCAATGTTTCTGCACCACCCAACTCTGCTTTCGTCAGTCGGTACAGTGCATCGTAGGTGTATTTCTTGGCGACTCCAGAATCTTGAATCTCCAGGAAATTTCCGTTGGCGTCGTATTTGTAGGCAAAATTCAGGAGATTGCCGTTATCAACTTGATGGGTTTTCGGGCGCAAGCGGTTGTCGTAGGTTAACTGTGTGACAATGCCGTTTCCAGCCGTCCAACTTTGGAGGTTTCCATTGGTTGCATACGTGATGGAAGGGAGCAGGTCAGAGACTTGGTTGATTCGACTCATCCCATCGTATTGGAAGGAGAGGGTACGTTGGTCTGGATAAGTCTTCTGGATGATCCGGTCGATGTTGTCGTACGACATCACAAACAGAAAAGGGTGGCCTAGCAGGTCTTTGCGATATTGAGTCAGCCGGGAGCGGTTGTCGTAGGTGAAGAACTCTTGTCCTACTGGATACTGGATACTGGCAAGCTTGCCCTTCAGGTTCGTGGCTTGGGGAAATGCTTTTGGTGGGTTGTCGTAGGCAAAGGTGATGGTGGTCTCTGGCTTGCTCTTCTCCATAATCGTGCGCAAGCGGTTGGCTTGATCGTACGAGTAGAGTGTTGTTTTGGGACGAGCATCCGTGCGACGGAGCAAGTTTCCCTGATCGTCGTAAGCATAGCTTATCGTTCCGGTGTTAGGGTCTTTCACTTCCAACACTCTCCCCAACAAATCCACGGTATGTTCTTTGATGTTACCAAGTGGGTCCACATACTTGATGAGCTGTGGTACCCCAACGGTTTTCTTCTGGGTCAGAGTATTAACGTCATCCCAGGTGAAGATCTGGGTGATGGTGTGGCCGGGGCGATCCATGGTTATGACTTTGAGGACATGCCCCAAGCCATCCGTCACGGTTGTGGTTGGAGTGTTGAAATGGGGGGAACCCTGGCGGTTGTCTTCTTCATCAAAGGCAATCGTCTTGAAAGGCTCGTATTGTGTTTGGGTCTTACTTTGGTCTTGCTGTATTTGTCGAATGGAGCGGGCCATTGCATCAAAGAAGACCTGAACCTTTGGTGTGCTTTGGGGAGCAGCCACGTTACAAGATTCTGTTGTTTGGGTGTAGGGATTCCAAAGCGTCTTCTTGCCCCCGCTGTTGTTGTAGTCGATGTGCTCTTGCACTTGAAAGAGTCCATCGCGGACTTGTTTGAGGACGCTGCGTTTCTGACCCATCCCGTCAAAGCAGTTGATGCTCTTGATGTCGAGTGAGCCACCCTTTTGGCTACGTTGTTGGCTCACGATTTGACTCAGCGGGGAGCGCAAGATGTAAGAAAAGACAGAGGTTGGCTTGTCCAGGCTATCACCAGGCTTCGCGATAGCTTGAATTCGAGTGAAGTTATCGTATTGATAGCGAGTAACGTTGCCGTTCCAATCCTGACTCTCCACTATCTGGCTTAGGTTAAGATCCCACTTTGCTTGCATCGACAGCGTGAGAGCTTTCAGGTGAACATTTTCCTGGACAGCAAATCGTCCATACTCTGAGTCCCAGGTGAACGTTCTGCGGTTTCCGTTGGCGTCACGTTGTTCAACAATGTTTCCGTAGCGATCGTATTTGGACCGGTTTCGCTCCACTATTGTGTCTTTGTCAGAGTAGACACGGGCTGTTACCCGACTCAGGTTGCCGCGTGTTAACATCCCATAGCTCATCCCCTGAAACGGCGGATCGTCATAGTAGAATTTTTCTTCGGTGCGTTTGGAGCTGGCGGGAGAGGCGTAAACCTGACGACGTTGCAGTTTGCGAAGTTGCCATGCTTTGCTGGGAGGGATGTATTCCGTGGCAATGTACTTCTCATCACCTACGGTGTCTTTGTCTCCCTTCATCGCGGTGAGCGTGACGTTCCCATAACCATCATAGGTATATTCCGTGAGAGTGGTCTTCCAACGGCTTGATGGAAGACCTTCCTGGAGCACCGTTTCCTGGCTGGCTTGGCAGTAATATTTGACCGGCCGCTCTAAACTCTGGGTCGCTTGTGTTCCTTCAACGTTACAAAGAGAATATCGGGCTCGTAGGGTTTGGTAGACTTTCCCTTGGTCATTGGCTGTTGTTTGGGCGAGCATCTTGCCTTTTCGGTAAACGTCCTGCTCCCCGACATCAAACCGATAGCTTACAACTTTGGTTTCGATGGAGCTATCGCCAAAGTGGGTAGACACAACCTCTTGAAACCCACGGAACTGCTTCTCTTGACCGTCGTAGTAACCCTGGTGATAGGAGACGTCTTGCTCTTGCAGTGATAACTGTGTGCCGTTGGGACCTGTTGCCCAGGTTTTGAGACGGCGAACCACCAAGTAGGGCGTCGGAAGTAGGCTCTTCCAGGGTTTTCCAGCGTCTTGATCGCGCATTTGCTGCCAAACGGAGGAGCCGTAGGTGATCTCGATCCACTTTCCTATGCCGTTGTGAATGGTGGTGAGAAGGTTCAGTCGTTGGGGGAACAACTCAAGGTAAGTGACCTGTCCGGATGCATTGATCCAAACAATATCACGAGTACCGTTCCCATTGATGTCGGCAAATCGAATGGAATGCGTTGTGCTATCTGGAATGTTTTGGCTTTGAAGTAGCTGGCCTGCCGCAAAGGTTGTGCCGCTCTTGTTGAGAAAGTATCGGATCGAATTGCCCTGAAACACCACGATGTCTGAGAGAGCATCACCGTTAATGTCGCCCCATTGAATTTGAGGCAACATCGTATTGGTGAGGCCCTGCACGCTCAGGGTTGTCCAGGGAGACCACTTCCCCCAGCCCAAATAAAGGCGATACCGAAGCTGGCCTGCGACAACTTGCACAACATCTTGAAGGTGGTCGCCGTTGATGTCGATGAGCTGCAACTTGCCTTCTTTAAAGGAGGCTCCAATATCTTGTGCTCCAAGTTTGTATGTCCAACGTCCCTTGCCATCGCTCACATAGTAACTTGTGGTGCTTCCGTCGCTCACTAGGACATCGATCTTTTTGTCGCCGTTGTAGTCAAAGAATCGGGCGTTGGCGTTGGTTCCCGGTGTGGGAGGAGGCTGGCTCATGCTGACGGAATTGGCCTCCCATTGTCCTTTTCCAAGACTCCTATGAATGGTTTGGTTTACGGCATCCAACAAGTCGACAAAGCCATCTCCATCAACATCCAAGAAATGAACCTTGGGGTTGCTCAACTTGGCGCTGGTCGGGAATGGGTTACTTTTCAAGGCAGAGAAGTCGTGAGACTTCTTTTGCAGTTTGTTGTCGACTGTATATTGATTCAAACGAAATTGGTGTGTGGAGTTGGAGGTGTCCACCAGATCCGGCAGTCCATCGCCGTTGATGTCGAGAAAGTCGATGTTGCCTGTCTTGAAGTTGACTCCGGCTCCTGTTGGCATGGTAACCGGTGTGATGGAACGTTTGGATGGATCTGTATAGGTCATCGAGAAAACGATGGGGTGTGGTGTTGTTTTGTCGCGCCCCAATCGAATGACACGCTTGAGACGTGAAAGACCCGCAGGTGCCTCGTATTGAAGAGTATAGCTGCGGAGCCGCTTTCCATTGGACTGGATGATCACTTCTTCCAAGAGCTTCCTTGTCCACACTGGGAAGCCGGGTTTGGCATCCGACGTTGGGTCCACACGATCCTTGGTTTGGTAGCGAAACAACATCTCATACAGAGGTGAGCCCGACTGGCCAAAGACCCATTTGACACTGGAGAGGTAAAGTTGCCCTCCATCTCGAATGTAGCTGTATGCCATTCGGTTTCCGTTGGTGTCGATTCGAGCTTGCAAAAACCACTTGTAGGTTCCTTGCAGACCCACAATGTGACTGGAGCGATCGACTGTTTTTCCTGTAAGACTTCGGTCTGTGCTTGCTGCGCCGAAGTAACTGATGCTTCCGTCCGGGTGTTCAGCGGTCCAGTAACCTTGTTGATCTTGGCTATCTTTTTGATGCCACTGGTATCGGACAAAGGAACCTTCAAAGCGAGCCCGGTAATACGGGGAGCCTGGAACCTTAACTAGCTCTCCTCCGCCACTCGATGTAAACGTGTCCGTGTTGTTGTATTGGGGGAGGATACGAGCGGTCATGCGCTCTATGGTTGCGATGCCACCGAGGCTCCAGCCCATCCCAACGCAACTTGAGCCGCTGCCCGAGTTATAGGCCAGGCTGATGGTGGGTGTCATGCCGTTACGCCCTGCTGGAATCTTGAACCCGATGTTGTAGCTCATAGTGCCCATATTCAGGCTGAGCTTTACATTTTCTCCTACCCCTTCCAGTGAACCAGGGCCTTTGGGGAGGCGGAGAACGCTGGGGGATACCCCTGACTTTGAGTCTGGTGTATCGGCTCCAACCGATGAAGCGAGTCCAAGCATTCCAAGGAGGAATCCCATTCCGAACAGGGCGCAACGCACTCTCATTCTCGTATCCTTTTTGACTTCTATTTTGTAGAAATTACTGTTCGGTGAAGTCGGTATAGTAGACATACAAGCGAATGTCATTCAGGCTGTTGAGGTTGATGTCCTGATTCACACGCTCGCTGAACTGGTTGAGCAAGAGCTCCCAATGGGAGTTGGCCAGCGGTCGCTCACGCAGTCTGTAGTTCTGGTAGACTACAGGATTGAACGTCTTTACACCGTTGAAGAAGGGGTTGATTACTGCGATCCGTGGAGGCAACACATAGTACTGGAAGTTGTTACCGCCCAATCGAACCCAAGACGTTCCCTTTTGGCGGAGATACAGTCGCCCTGTGGAGTCACCGATGTCGCCGCCGATGATCTCTGCTTCAATGTAGAGGAGCTTGTGATTGATTGTGATGGGTGACACCTTGGAGGTTCCTTTGTCGACGGAAATGTCAAACGGGAAAGACAGGAAGCCTTCAGCGTTCAGACGATTGCGGTCGGTGATTGCAGCTTGGAAGTCATCAATCCGCTCGCTGATGCTACGAGGCGTTCCATCTTCAGCGACCCGTGCGATCTTGAGGATGTCATCTCGGAGGGAGAACACGGCCACGCGGGTGTCTGGCTTGCCATTGTTTTCTTCAAACTCCCGGAAGTCGAGCTCCAACTGTGTAAGGTAGCTTTCCAACGTGTACTTGCCGTAGGAGACCATTCGAATTAGATACAGCTCTCCTTTTCTCTTGTAGCTTTGACCGGTGTAATACTCATAGACAAGAGTGGAGCGATACGCTTCGCGCAAGGCGATCTCAAAGGTCGACTCTGCTGTGAGGATCGCATCGTTCTTGTAGATTCTGACATTCGGATCATTCTTGGCTGCCTGCACATTGATGGCCAACTGCGATGATTCTTCCATCTGCGCGATCAATCGCTGCGCTTTGTTCTGCAACTGAACGATGTTGGAGATCGCAATGCGTATATCATAGTCTGCCTTTAACGCCTCCAACTCAAAGTTCAGCATTGAGTTCCGCAGATTTCGAATGCGGTTGGCGCTCTCTGTCTTGGCTGTCCCATCGTTGTCACATTCTAACTTGTATTGCTGGGCTTCAATTTGGCGGTTGAGGTCTTCAATCTCGGTTTGCTTGTTGTTGATCTTATTGCGCTGTACCTTTACGACAACGTCTCGTGCCAAGTGAGCGAGGTTAATAGTCGTTGCACTCAAGGCTGCTAGTGGGCAATCTGTTCCATTTGCTGTTCCTGCAATAATAAAGCACTTCGAGGCTTGGGCTTGCTTGCTGATGAATTCGTAAATACGATTTGCAGAGTCTATGGTTTCTTGGGCTGAGCGGATTTGTTTTTGGAGATTGTTTTGTTCTCCTCGGATGGTCCAGGTGAACTGGCTTAACTCCCACTTCTTGTTGCAGTACGCCTGGATCCGCTTGGCTTCCGCGTCAATTTGTCTCTTCACATTGGCTTGAGACACGCGCAGACTTTGGAAAGAGATTCGGACTTTGTCGAGCTGAGCTCGTGCAACATACAGCTGCCCTGAACCCATAAGACCACATGGGTTTCCTACAGCCTCGGCCCGAGAGTCCAGGTACGCATACTTGGGAATCGCCGGGTAGACGCTCCCGTTACTGGTGATCGTTCCACAGAGTTCAACAAGCTGATTCTCGTAGTTCTGCTCAATTTTGACGAGTTCGTTCTGGAAGCTGACGGCGTCGGTGTCAAAACTTCGCTTGCTTTGCAGTGCGAGGTTTTCTTTCTCTTTGGCGGATAGCATCTTTTGTTTGGCAAAGTCGAAGGCTACTTTAAAGGCGTTGGTTTGGTTGTTCTCTAAGGCGGGGAAAGGGATATAGTTGTCAGGGAATCCGAAGAAGTTGAGCTGCTTGGAGACCTTGCGGAAAACCTCGTTCATTCGGATAAGCTCGGCTTTGTAGGTCAGCGAAGCTTTGTCAATCTCATCCCGAATTTGCGCGCTGACCGCGCTCTTGCTTCCTTTGGCACGAACAAGCTCCCGCATCAGCCGGGTCAATACTGTGAATTCGATGAAGGTTGCGATATAGGCACGCTGCACAACAAACTTTGCGATGTCTTCGCGAGCGATGCGATGGTAGCGTTGTGCGATGGTGCTCATCACTCGGGCCTTGTTGGTGGATGCAGTGATGAGCTTCTTGAAGTAGCTCGTCACGGTTTCCAGAGTGATAAAGTAGTTCAATGGGTTTCCGGTTCGGAATGATGCTTGGATCACAGAAGACTGGGCAAAGGCACGGTCCAGAACCATCTGGTAGTATTGTACCGCCAGATAGAGGTTGTGCATCTCAAAGCCAAGGGCGCCCGATAGCTTCACACCGTTGGGCTCCAATAGGTCTCCTCGGAAGCTATAAAGATTGGAGCCTGCGAGATCAAATCGGCTCGCAGAGGCTTTGACCAGGGCTTCATCTCCGAGCATGATCTTGAGCTCTGCGTTGAGCGACTCAAACCCCAAGTTTGTGATGATGTCTCCATTGCTGTTGCGCTCGTTGTTGTAGCTGAAGATGAACTTGAGCTCATCCTTCAATGCGTTGGAGAGTGTGCTCCCTGGGCCTAAGCTATCGTAGATGGTTTTGTCTGTGTAAATAGCTTCCAGGCAGTTGACCCTTCTCTCGATCTGCTCGATGACATCGGGAGAATAGCAATAGGGAATCGCGTTGGAGCCTTTCTGGCAGATCGATGGTGTGAAACCCAAACTTCCACCGGACCGATTGCGGAACTGAATCTTGTAGCGAAACGCTCTTCCTATGTCCGCACGAAGCGGGTTGTAGGGAGAGACATAGCTGGTGCTGGATGAACTCTTTTTGTAGAACTCCTTGCCTGAGCGCAGATCGGTTCGATCGGAATCACAGAAGACGGTGTTGTTGTCTTTGCATCGCCAGGGAACATTCTCTCGAAAGCCTGCCACTGTTGTTCGGTACTTTTGCAAGATCGCGTCACACGTCCCGCTGTCGTTGCAAGAGTGCTGGGAGGTCTTGGAGCCGTTGGCGTCGTCAAGTTCAAAGAAGATAACATTGCTACCCACAGGGCAAGTGTCCTGGTTCTTGCCCCCATCAAATTGCCCGGTTTTTCCGCAGAAATAGTGGATGTGCTGTTTGATTTGCTGACTTGTCTCGTAGAGGGTGTAGCCTGATGATTTGGGCTGCCCATAGAGCAAGGCTCGAACCAGGTCTTCTCGCTGGCTTTTGTTCATGCTTGATAGAGTCAGAGACGAGCCAGTTGCTTCCTGGATGGTGGCGGCATCGCAACTTACCTGCTTCAACTTGCTTTTGATTCTGCAGGTTCCGCTTACACACTCTTCCCCAGAGGAGCAAGCAGATGACGTCGCGCACTTGGTTAAGGAGGGGGGGGTTGAGCCCTGGTAGGGGTTGTCCTGGCAGAACCCCTTGAAGCATCGCTGGTCGCCATTGCAGTCGTTGTTGGACTTGCAGCCTTTGCCCTCGTTGCCGTACAGGTTGGCAGGAACTCGCTCCAACCACATGTACCCGTAACTCACGAAGTCTTGGTTAAGAGACCCATTGAGGGCTCCTTTGGTCGGGTCAAAGAAAGAGCGGAAGCGCTCTTTGTAGATGATAAAGAGGTACTTGTTTCGAATGAGCGCTCCATCCACAAGTTCAATGCGACGAATGATGGAGCGGCCGTTCGGTATGGGGTTGGACTCGCTCAGGCTTCGGTTGAGCGCCTGGGCGTCTTCTTTTTTGAGAGTGCCACGTGCGGTGTTGGGATACTTGAAGTTCCGACATTCGTAGCGCTCCCGCAGCAGCCCTTGGCCTGTATGAGTTCCAAATGAAAATCCAGGGATGAGCCATGGTACAGGGAGTTTGGCAAAGGTGTTGGTGTCACAACTTCCAGTCACGATGGGATTCTTCGCGTCTTTGGGGTTGTCTTGTGAGAGTAGGTTGTAGCGGCCCCCCACATAGATGTTGGTATCGACGAGCTGTGTGATCTGTGAGAATGCTCCTGACGAAGGCGTGGATTGAAACGCCATTTGAATGGCTGGATCTCCAGGGTATTGAAGTGTTTGGTCGGAGACGATCCGACCCTTGAGCGCATTTCCAACCTCTTCCAAATTCATCGTGATGCTTAACTCTGTTACACCTGTGGGAACAGGTGCCTCCTGGAGACTTTCGGACAGAATTCCATAGCCACTTTGGTTTCCTTTGTACGGGTAGCAGGCGACTTTTCCTTTTTGTGTATTCCGTAGAATGGCACAATCGGTGAGCGCTTTGTCTACCTTCCAGGTTTGGTTCTGGATCGATTGCATTGACGCACGAAAGGCTTCAATGTCGCTGTCTCTGTACGCGCTTGTCTTGAACTCTTGCCATCGACGAATGAACGCGTTGGGGATTTGTGAACGCTCGGAAGAGCTCACTTTGTCTGTGGGTTTGGGAAGCACTGTGTCGTTAAAGTTACCAAAGGCATAGATACGACCCGACCACTGTCCGTCCGCTTTTTGGGTGTAGGAAAGGTACACCACTTGTTGGCCGAGTTTGGCTGCCTCAATTGCAAAAGAACCTTGGTAGGATGGGGAGCCAGAAGGTTGGCTTCCTGCATTGAGGACTTTGAGCAACACACGTTTGTTCGGAGGCACAGAACCAACGGGGAAGGGCTCTGCTTTGTCTGGACCTTTGGTGTACGATTTGCAGGAAGTGTCTTGGCTATCCGCACAGATTGCAAATTGAAGCCAGTTCAACGCAGTTTTTGGACTTTGACCTGTTGGTGTATCGTCTTGCAGACGAGTGATCTTGAATTCAACAGGTACTTTGGATTTGTTCCATAGTTCGAGCAATCCGAAGGTTTGCTGGTTGGTAAGTTCCAGGCGTTTGGTGCTAAGAGCAAAGCTTCCCAGCGACTGGGATTGGTTCGGCTTGTTTGTGGCTGGAGCAGCTTTCGGTACACAAAACCCTTTGTCTTGACCGCTGGTCTCGCAGATTTCGTCTTTTTGACAGGCTCCATTTGTGGTGGTGCAGGGCATACGACAAACATAGCGATAACATTTGCCTCGACCCAAGCAATCCGCGTCATTGATGCAGTCGGAGTAACAGCGGTTCTGAATGCAAACCTGCCAGCTTGGGCAGTCTGTGCTTTGTTTGCAGTTGGGGTAACTTGTTGACGAGGGAGCTTGTTGCTTGTCTATGCAACTGCCTTTGTCGCACTTTTGCTTCTCCAAGCAGCCTTCTCGAAGTTTGTAGGTGGAGTGGCAGAGAAGCAAGCTTCCGTTGGCTTTGTCAAAGATGTCGCCATCGCAAGGAGTATAGCATCGTGGGCTGGCAGGGATCTTGTTCACGACTTGGCCTTGTGTGGACTGTGAGCAGATGCCTGCAAGGCAAACCAACCCTTCCGTCAGACAGTCTGAACTTTCCTTGCATGAGCAACCTTCCATTTGACTACCGCAAGATTGGCAGGTTTTCTTTCCTCCGGAGGTTTCACAGCGTGACCCTGGGCTGCAACGATCATTCGATAAACAAGGGCATCCTTCGTCACCCTGGCAGCTTTGGCACAGGCTGTTCTTGCAAGTGAGACCCTCTGTGCAGGGTTGGCTGGCTCCTTGTTTGCAGGCGCAGCCTTCACTTCCTTCTTGGCAACCGCGACAAAGATTGCTGCTTGAACACTGAAGATCTTGCCCACATTTCCCCGTGTCATCGCAGGGGCATCCTGCTTTTTTCCCTTTGTCTGTTGGCTGGCATGTGACCGCATTGCATGTACCGTTTTTGCAAAGAAGGTCATCCTTGCACATACCATTCTTGTCACAAGGGCAGCCTGCGTTTCCTGGCTGGCATGTGTCGGTTGTACAATAGCCTTGCTGGCAAACGAGCCCATCGTCGCAGGTTCCTGTTTGGTCACAGCGACAACCTTCTTTGGTGCAAGGCTCTGGGACACATGTTTTGTTGGAATCACAACGCAAGCTTGAGGCGCAACTTCCATCTTCGTTGCAAGGGCAGTTGAGGGTTCCAGGGTTGCTGCTGCATGAGTTTGTAGAATCTGCTTCCCGATCCAAGCAGTAGCCGAGGTAACACTCCAAACCAAGGTCGCATTTTGCGTCTTTGTCGCAGCGACATCCTTTCTTTCGTTCACACAGGGGATCACCGCAGTATCCACTCACACATGACAGACCTGGATCACAGCTTGCATCCTCCACTGCACAACTGCACCCACGTTTTTTGTAGCAGAGTTGGGGAGCTTGAGGTGGGGTGTTGCTACAGCCCAAAAACAGGAGCAAGAGAAACACCGTTGCAGCCAAAGGATAGGTGCGTTTCCATTCTTGGAGATGCAAAGTGATGTGGGTTCGATTCATTGCGTTGCTTCCTTTATCGGAGAGATTCGGGTGTTGGAGAGGGGAACTCCATTCCAGTCGTAACAAGTGGCGAGTGATATCTTCCAGGGAAGGCTCTGGATGTCTGAGTCGGATTGGAGGGCAATCGCACCATCTTCTATGGCTTGGTTGGAGCGGGCCAATGCAATCACTGCAACTCGATCACTTTTTTGTTTGCTTCTTCCCTTGACGGTTGGGGAGAAATCTACAGATACCTGGGTTTGTGAAGGGAGCTCGAATACAAACTCGCAGGCTCTCGCTGTGCTTGGCTCAATCTTGAGGCATAGCCGACGCGGGCCACAGCTTGTGGAGATGTTCTCTGGAGGGACCTCAACTCTTGGCTCTGTCGGTATGCTTGCGTCTTCCTGGGGTAACTCAAGAGACACCTCATAGGGGCTCTCCTCCAGTGCTTGCTCATCGTTGGGTTGTGTTGGGCATCCTGTATAGAGTAGTCCTACAAGAAGGAGTCCAATCGTTGGCCAGAGAACGCGAGCAAGGGGGAAGCCTCGAAGACGCTGAACTTCTGTTGTATGTTGCTGCATGTTTGTTTTCCTGTAACACAGGGAATGGCTGACGTGTCTGCTTGTCTTAGTTACCTTCAGAGCTAAATCCACCTTCGAGGCAAAGCGCTGGGCCTGATGTTGATTTGGAGCCCACACAAGCTGATGTTGCCGTGCTACCTGCCTGGGCAGGGTCAAACGATGCGGTCGCTCCCGTAAAGCTGCCATCGAACAACTGGTAGGTTCCGCCTGTGGCGACTGGTGAGCATCCTGTGCTTCCAGAGCAGCCTACTGCGGTGAGATGTCCGTAGTGTAAGAACCAGCCACAAGTCCCCTGACCGTAGTTGCTTGTGTTGGTGGAGCACAGGCGATCACCAATCTCTCGTGTTCCTGGACAGGGGAGTAAGCTATCGTTTGGCTTGGATGAGTTGTACTCATTGTCGGTGCATTCCTGAACACAACCAGCGATATAGTCGGTGCTAGAATCTGTCGATTTGCTTTTGTGATTCTTATAGGTTCTGCAAGTCCAGCCGACATCATCTCGTTTGGGTTTGTCTGTGGACGCAATGTTTGCTGTGCACGAGAAGATATTGTCGGTTCGCTGGCTAGCCTTGCCTTGATCCAACTGTGCGCTCGTGCTTAGAGAACAGATGGTTCGGGTGTAGTTTTTGGCAAGACCAAAATTGGAAGTGTCAAAGTATGTCTTGGTTGAGGTTGTCGATTCTGGGAACTTCACGCATTTGAATAAGCTGGGTAGGCCACGACGCAGAGTCCTTACCTTGAGGGTGGAGTTGTTGGGGTCAGTCTTCGAGTACCAACACTGAGAGCGCCCCTGATCAACAGCGCTGTTGCAAACCTGATCATCCCTTAAAATGCATTGTCGCCAATAGCTACTTGTGCTTGTACTGTTGCAGTTGAGAGCCAGTCCCCCCTTGGCGACTTCTGTTCCTCCTTTGGTAGGGTCGATCTCTCGGGTTCGCTCTTGAATTACGTACACATTGTTGAGCGTTGTGTTCTCAAATTTGTAGGATGGTACAAAGTAACCGTATGCAAGCTCTGTGTAGTAGGACCACAGGAGGAATGGCTGGAAGCTTGAGTCGCTTACCTGGGTTTTGGGATTCTCTTGGTAGTCTGGTGTTCCGTTGTGATTGAGATCGACGCCGCTGGCACATGCTTTGGTTAAGGAGTTGATGGCGGCTGGTACAAAGTCCTTGCTTTGCTGTAGGCTTGGGTCTTGCTTGTCCGGGTAGGACACCTTGGTTGCGTTGGGATCGCCGTCATTCCTTTTGGTTTCCCACATCTCAAACGGTCTGCTGGAGATGTCTTCGCGAAACTCCATCGGCCCATCGTTGTGGATGTTTCCTGTTCGTCGGTACACCACAAAGTTTACCTTCCTAAGGTTGCACCGAACGAATTTCTTGTAGGGTTTTTCTTTTCCTTGGACTTTCTTTTCGCTGTCTTGGACTATGCGGTATGCTTCCTCATTGATCCAGCCGTCTTGATCTCGGTCGCAACGACCGTAGTTGACACTGGTTCCGTTGCCAGGGGAGGCGTAGAAGGATGGCTTGGGGACACACACTTGTATGTATTTGCTGAGCGAACTCGTTTGGTTCCAATTGGGGTTGGGGATAGCTTCAACCTGATAGTTATTGTTGCTATCTTTTTCCAAAAATGTGCTGGCATCGGTTCCCAAGAGATCGGAGCAGTACTTTGTCGCTGTGACACAGCCGCCATTGCCGCTGTTGCCTTTGGGGTCCCAAGCATATCCCTTGCTGCATTGGTTTACACAAGATCCTTCACAAAGTTGATTGGTGGCGCATGTAGCTGTGCAGGCCTTTTTCACACAAACACTGTTTTTTTCTTCGTGAGTGGGTTTGCAAGCTCCACACTTGGGATTGGTTGTTGGATTGTCGCATTCTCGGTTCTGTCCTGCACAGTTTAAAGCGGTACAGGTCTTTACACATGCCCCAGACGGAGCGATGAGCTCGTCGTTTGCACAAACAATCTTCTTGCATTGACCGTTAGTACAGGAGTGTTGGCTGGGACAATCTGTATTTTGTGTGCATGGACCACAGAGTTCATTTTGGCACTTTGGCGTGGCGTCAGGGCAGTCTTTGTTGTCGAAACATTTCTTCTCACATTTTTGGGTGGAGGGGTTTTCTTTGTGAGTGCTAATGCAGGCGCCACATTGAATAGGGGTGCTTGCTTTGTCGCAAACCCTGCTTTTGCTGCCACAGTTTAGGGTTGCACAAACATCATAGCATTGGCGTGTTTGGGTATCGCGTTCGTAGCCATCGGGGCATTTGTCGCGGCACGTGGACTGATCGCATTCTCTACCTGCGTCACAGTCGCTGTCCTGCTTACAAGCTTGGCATTGTCCTCCTTGGCAAACTTGCTCTCCGTTGCTGCAGTCCGCGTTGGATTGGCAAGAAGAGCAGAGTTCATTTTTGCAGATCTGACCGTTGCTGCAGTCTGTGTTGTTGGAACATTTCTTCTCACAGTTACCATCGGGTGTTTTGCTCTTGTAGCCTGCTTTGCAACCGCCACATTGTTTGGAGGGGTTGGGGTCTTGGCAGTCTCTGTTTTTGCTTGCACATTGCAGTGTCTCGCATTTGGGTATGCATGTTTTGGAGTTCTCAGGATATTCGATCTCGTCAGGCTTGCAGGCCGAGCCGATGGGCTTGCATCCTCCTGCATCACATTCAAAGCCAGAGCCACAGTCCGTATCTTCCTTGCAAGGTCCGCACACATTGCTTTTGCAAACTTCTGTGGAAGAGCAGTCTTGTTTACTTTGACAGGCTTTTTCGCACGATTTTGTGGTCGGATTTTCAGCAAAGCCTTGTTGGCAGGAACCACAAGTTGGTGCTTGGTCTTTGTTGTCACAGACACGGTTTTTGCTTTCGCATTTTAATGTGTCGCAAGAATCGTGGCATTTTGCGGAGCCTTCAGGATATTCGACTTGTCCTGGTGGACATGTACTTTTTCCTTCTGTGCACTTGCCTTCTTTGTTGCAGCTTAATCCGCTGCTACACTCTTTGTCATTCTCACAGGCCCTACAACTTTGAGCATCGCAGACTTGGCCCGCTTTTTCTTTTTTGCAATCCTCGCTGTTGATACATTCCACGCAAGTTTTGGTTTTGGTTTCACAAGCAGGTTTGTCTTCCGAACAGTTTGCATTGCTGAGGCATCCAGACTTGCAGCGTCTGCCGTCACAGTATTTGCCCTTTTCGCAATCGCCTGTGTCACAACCTTTGACACAGGTGCTGCTTTCACAGATAAAGCCTGCCCCACAGGCGTCGTCTCCGTTGCAGGCTGGGTTCCCACAACCTGCAGAAATAGCAACCAAACCTAGAAGGAGACTCAATCCTAAGGAGAAAAACAGCCAACGTTTTGACTGGAAAGGTGTAGAGGGGGCTTTGGACTGTTTGTGTCTGCTTTGGAGAGAGTGCGACGTCATTTTTGCCTCAACTGCTTGAATCAAAAGTTACATCTCGCTTCAATGATTGCAGCAAGGGCACACAAGCTAGCGCTGCAAAGTCTATGGAAGTTGGATGGATTGGAAACATATGTTTTCAGCAGAAGGAGGCATGGGGAGGAAGGGATGGATCAGGCGTCTTCCAAAAAAGATAAAAAATTGTGATAGGGGGTTCTTTTCCCTTCAACCCCGTCGTGTGGGACAGCGTTGCACAATGTTTGGCCTTGGCTCCAACGCATCCTAGGAAGTGGCGATGGGGGAGTGGTTTTTGACGTTCTTGGGAGAAAGATGGGGTGTGGCCTTGTCCCGAGTAAAACACGCCAATCCGCAACCAATGCACTTTGACGTGTGCACAAGGCACACATCTCCAAGTGGCATCGTCACGTTCGAATGGATCAGGCCAACGAAAAAAAGAATATGGGGCATGTATGAGATTGTGGTGTCGGACAGAGCAGGGGGAGAGGGTGAAGGTTAGTTACTGGCAAAGTCCCGAGGTGACGATCAGGAATCCCTTAAAGGCTTCAAACTGGGCGGCGCTGCTTGTGGTATTGCGGACCGTGGAGGGCCAAGCTTTGCAAGACTTGGAGGTGTGTTTGTAGGTCACCGAATAGGTCTTGCCAGGTGGTACATTGAAGTACACCGCGATCCCTGGTTGGGAGGTTTCTTGTTTGGGGTTTTTGGTTCCCGTAGCCGTGAGGTAATGAGGTCCGTCGCCTCCTGTGGGTGTCATGGTCACGGTTGCACCTTGGATGGTGTTGAGTTGCTTGTCGTGGATGTCTGCTACGATGTGGGCTTTGCCGGTTAAGTCAACGTTGGCGACACCCATCGACAACGCTACCAGTTTGGCGACTTGCTCCGACAGGAGTCCCACACGGTGGTTGTAGTTTCCGTTTCCATCAATCTCAGACACAGGGACATTGAGTGGTACAATCAAGGGCATCAGCTGCTTTTGTGTGTTGACAAAGCTGATGTTCAAATCGGTGTCGTGAGGAAGTTTGTAGAGCGTGAACTTGCCGCTGGCGTCGGTGGTTGCACACGCGTACTGAGATTGCTGGTGAACACAGACCTTGACATCCTTAATGGGAGGGTTGCCGCTTGCAAAGAAATCGAAGACCGCCCCCGTAAAATTAAAGGTCTTCACAGGCGCTTCTGGAACTGTTTCCTGTGCAGGTGAGTCTGATGCGCCGCCATCTGTAGTGGTTTCGCCTGCTCCTCCATCAGTTAACATTTCATCCGAAGCTTCGTCCGTCGTCTCTTCCACTGCCTCTGCCTCTGCCACGGTCTCATCCGAAACTTCGGAGGATGTTGCCTCTTCAGGTGTTGCTTCTGGGCCATCTTCCAGGGTTGCTTCAGGACCAGGCTCAGGTCCGGGTTCTGGCCCCGCTTCAGGCCCGGGTTCTGGACCTGTCGCTGTTTCTTTTGTCGCTTCTGTGTTGTTCGTTGTCTCGGTTGCTGCCTCTGCTGTAACTTCTGTCGTTGCTTCCTGGTTGTTTCCCTGACTGCAGCCCTGCACCCATACAATGCTTAAAAAACTAACAAGGAGAAATCCCAAACATAGCTTCTTCATGAACGTCTCCGCATCCGCTAGTGTACCCCTATGTGCGCTGTTTCTATACAGTGCCCCTTGTGGGATACCTAATTCAATAATGTTTTTCGATGATGCCCTCATAACATGGCTGTGTTTGTTGCACAAGAAGAAAGTCTTGCAATGTCGGGGACTCGTTACTTTCTTTGTCGCTTTGGAGTGTTCCTTTCTCTACTTGTTCTCAGTTGGATGACTTGGATAGAGAGATGGTGCGAACCAGGCGAAATCCAAAGATGGACTCGACTTCAAGGTGCCCGTAGGGGTTGTTTCGTAGCTTGGTGAGATGAAAGAACAAGCCTCTGTAGCTTTCATCAAAGCTTGCTGGAGGTTGGGCTGTATACATGCTGCCTCGTCGGGTCCGAAAGCAGGGTGCACACTTGGAGTTTTTGGGGTCGTAGGTGGGAGAACACTCCTCACAGAACTGAGGTGTGGGTGTGGGCAAATATCCAATCGGATTCACGATCACTTTGTCCGGGTTCTTGGGGTCAACTGGATAAGGAAGATAGACATCCCAGGTCCACTCGGCCACATTTCCGAGCATGTCATGCAAACCTAAAGGGTTGGGAGGCTTGGTTCCCACCGGATGAGTTCGATAGTTTGAATTGTGGGAGTGCCAGGCTTGACGGTTGGCACGTCCTGCCCAATCATCGGTCTTGCAGTGTTGCTTGAGTTGTCCCCCTGCCAAAGAGGCAAACTCCCACTCGGCCTCTGTGGGGAGCCGATAGCCTTTGCATTGGACGTAATCTTTTCCATGGTTGCCTCGAAACTTACTTTTGAGTTTGCAAGAGAAAGACTCTGTCTTGCGAACATCTCCGACGCATTCGTAACATGTCTCGTAGCCTTGGTGTCGGGAGAGGGCGTTGGCATAGGCGAGAGCCTGGTACCAGTTCACGCTCTCCACCGGACAGTCTGGACAAGTCTTAAACCGAGAGGGGTTGTAGCCAAGCAAGGCATCGTAATCTCGCTGCCGAACCTCAAACCGGCTCATTACAAACCGATAGTCGAACTTGACCTTGTGGGGCAAGGCATCATCCCAATAGCAGTATTGTTGGCCTGGATCGGGGCGGGGAAGCATCAGATAACCTCTCTCCCAAACGATGGGCTTCCCATCCTTGTCATGGGTCGGTACTTCAAGTTCGGGGGAGATACATTGGCCACGTTGGCAAATATGAAACGGAGGACACTTTCGTCCGCAAACGCCACAATGATCTAGATCAATGCGAGTGTTTTTGCAGCCACTTTCTCCACACGACGATAGCTTCAACTGGGAGCAGGCTTCATTGGCAAGGGGAGAGGTTCGGGCGATACGAAACCCATAGTAGCTTACGAGAGTGCTGTCTGTGGGGTTCTTCAGTGACGGAAACTCGGTGCCCCGGAATCCGTTTCTCACAAGGAGAGGTGGAAATGTGATGTTGCCTCCCCGGTAGGTTTGTTCGTAGTCGTAATGTTCCCCGTAAGGATCGACAAGGTCGTTGGGATAGTAGCGGCTGCCAATTTCCCATACCCACTCGCTAACATTGCCCAACATGTCGTGGAGTCCCCAGGGGTTGGGCTTTCGGGTGGCGACTTGTTGGAGCTTTCCGTTCGCATTGACCGAGTACCATGCGATATCCGCCAATATCTCCTTGTAGGCGTCGCCGAAGCTTAGGGGGAAAGCATCCGGTCTACGTTCATGAAAGATACCAAGAGTTCCGGCCTGGACGGCGAAGCCCCACTCCGCGTCGGTCGGGAGTCGGTATCCTTTGCATTGGTAGATTGCTTTCTCCTGGAACTCCGGTTTGGCGCTGCAGGTAACTTCGGATGTTCCCTGGTGACGATCGCAGGTGTAGCAGGTTTCAACACCACGCAGCTGCGAGAGCTTGTTACAGAAGTCCATCGCCTGGTACAGATTGACATGATGTACCGGGCATTGTTGGACATTTCCCACGCACTTCCAGTCCGATGGATCATAGCCCATGAGTTGTTTGAACCAACCCCTTGTGACTTCGTATTTGCCCATCAAAAAGGGCCGCGTGAGCACAACATAGTGGACCGTTTCCCTGTCGCGGTTGATCCCGAGGAAGTTTTTGTAGAAGGTCCAATCCATCACTTCGTCAGGGGTTCCACGCTGGTAAGAGCCTGCTGCGATGGGTACCTCCTGGCAGACACCCTGTGCACAAACGCCTTGTTGGGGGCAGGCTGTTCCACAGGCTCCACAGTGAGAGCTATCTTGTTGGAGGTCGACACAAACCACAGGACACGGGGCCTTCTGGCAGGGGGTTTCGCATCGTGTTGTCCCTTGTGGGCAAGTGCATGTCCCTTTGTTGCAGATGGCTCCCTTGGGACAGGCGTTGTTGCAAGCACCACAATGCTGGAGGTTGGAGCGTAGATCGATACAAAGGCAAGGCTTTTCGGGGCTACATTCGTTGGAACAAAGAACCTGACCGTTTGGGCATGTGTTGCCAACGCAATGACAGTTTCCCCAGCGATTCGACAAGAGGCCTTCGGCTCGACATACTTTGTCAAAAGCACCACTGGGACATGCCTCTTTTTGTTGCTGGGAAACGGAGGGGCATTCCTGGGCAAAGAACCGGTTGCGTACCAAGATCTCACGAGAAATGGAGGCCCGGCTACAGGACGGTCGCGCTCCATACACCTTGCATGTTCCGCTGATGCAAGCTCCCAGGAAGCTTTGGTTGTTGCATTCGCATGTGTACTTGCATTGGAAGCTATCGTAGTTATCCGTCAGCGGGCCAATCCCATCACCCTGGCAGGGTGCAAGAGGCCCCGAGCAGCCATCCAAGAACAGGAAGGATCCGAAAGACAGAAGAAGGAGCCATTGCATCCACTTCCGGGGATATCTCATGGCTGCCCTCCCTGGCTGGTTGTTGGGGCAGGGAGCTGGGTTCTCACCACACGGAAGCCGATGTGCCAGGGCCGACTGTCAAGGCTTCCATCGGTTCGATCGTGGTTGATGTGCCTGTAGTATCGCTTTACCTCATCCCAATCTTCTGTGTAGGTTTGGGCAAAATGCCCTCCTCGAAGCACTCGGTAGCAGGGTAGGCAAACTACGTTGAATCGATTGTACGAAGGTGGACATGCCTTGCATGAGTTAAGGGAGGTCTGGGGCCATCCGACTGGATCGATAGAGGCTTGGTCTGGTGCTTGATGGTGTCCATAGTCAGGAAGGTATGCATCCCACACCCACTCTCTTACGTTTTGGTGGAGGTCGTACAATCCCAGATCGGTGGGGGATGGTGTTCCTACAGGGAGGATCTGAGGTTCAATCGGTAAGGGGTCGAAGTCCACCGTGTAGCGGTTGTAGTCGTCTGTTTTGTAGATACCCCGATCGATAACTTGTTGACAGTAGCTTGGCTTTTGTCCCGCTTCACGCACCATATACTCCCACTCCGCCTCTGTTGGAAGCCGATAACCTGGGCATTTGTAGTAGTCTTTGTTTTGGTTGCCCTGAAATTTTTGTCTCAACATACATCGCAATGCTGCCGGCTTTTTGGGATCGCCTTGACATTGGTAACAAGGTTCCAAGCCAAAATGTCGGGACATGGCATTCGCAAATGCAAGCGCTTGTGACCATGTTACGGTTTCGACAGGACATGTCTTGCAAGGACGACGTGAGGGATTGAACCCTAACATCTCACCAAACTCTTGCTGTTGGACTTCATAGCTCCAGGCGTAAAAGTTGTGGTTGAACTTGACCTGGTGGGGGGGCGTGTCATTTCGGAAGCACTCTTTTCCTATGTAATGAGGGAGCTTGTATCCCATGGTCCATGGCAGAGGCTTTCCTTGTTCGTCTTGTGTTTTTATGAGCACCTCAGGTCGTACACATTGTCCATTCTGGCAGTCTTGGAAGCGAGAGCACACTCGGTTGCACTGTCCACAGTGCTTTGGGTTTTGCAAGGTATCAATGCAGCCAGCGATGCCACAGAAAGAGAGACCGCTTTGTGGGCAAAGTGGACTATGTTTTGCGGTGCGTGCGACCCGGAAACCAATGCCAATCGAATCTCTAGAATCCTCTGGTGTGTAGGTCGTGGGGCGCATTTGTCGTGCACCAGAACGCAAAAGGATAGCGGGTTGGGAATAGCTACCACCTCGTAGAGTTCCGAGCTTTTGGAGAGGAGTCCATGGGTCAACAAGAGAGGTACGTACAAAGCTTGTGGCTCCCGATACCCACTCTGCCGCGTTTCCACGCATGTCATAGAGCTTCCAGTTGTTGGGCTGGCGTGTTCCTACTGGATGAAGCTGATTGTTGGAGTTTGTTTTGTACCAGGCGAACGGTGATAGGTACGGAGTGTAGGTTTGGTCCACGTGGAGAGGTTGTTGTGCTGGCGTTCCTCCTGGAAAGGGTTGCTCCGAACCTGAGCGGGCGGCGAATTCCCACTCGGCATCGGTAGGAAGCCGGTAGCCTTGGCAGTGGTAGATTCCTTGGCTTGGATTGTTAATGTCTTCCTGACATCGAACGTTTGGAGTCCCAGAGTTTTTGCATTGGTAGCATACAGGTAGTTTGGCTTGCTGAGATAGCTTGTTGCAAAAGTCCATCGCTTGGTGCAGGGAAACTCCAACAACGGGGCAGTGCTGGCTTTCGCCTGAACAAGGAGTCTTTGTTTCAGGGGAATAGCCCATCACCGATTGGAACCAGCCTTGGGTTACTTCAAATCGGCCCATGTAAAAGGGTCGGGTTAATGTCACTCGGTGCGGCGTTTCGCGTTCTTTTGGGATTTGGGTGTAGGAGGTGTATTGCGTCCAGTCAATCTCGTTGTAAGGAGTACCTCGGGTGTACGAACCAGGCTGGAGGAGCGCTTCTTGGCAGCGTCCTTGCACGCAAAGTGAGCCCTCCTCGCACGAGTTCCCACAAGTCCCACAGTGCTGGGGGTTCCTCTGTATGTCTACACAGGTTGTGTGAGGCGAATGAAGAGTCGAGACGTTTGTGATAGGACACATTGCTTTTGTCGAAGGGCATTGACACTGGCCCTTGATACAGCTTGTTCCGTTCTCGCAAACCTGACCGCAAACTCCACAGTGTTGTGCATTGGTTTGCAAATCAATACAGTTGCAAGGTTGGTAAGGAGAGCAGTCTGTGCTGCAGAGAGTTTGGTTGGGAGGGCAGGGTGTTCCAGCACACACACAGTCTCCCCAGACGTTTCGGTGAAGTTCTTTGTCTTGGCATATCTTGCGGAAGGTTCCTGAAGGGCATTGAGCGATATCTTGAACGGTCAGTGCTGGGCATAGCTCGTCCAACAGTACGTTGGTGCGATGTGCTTCCAGAGACTGATGAGGGATGGGGCAGGCGGCACGTTCTTTCCACACCTTGCATCGTCCTTGGATGCAGGCACCATGGTATCCTTGGTTGTTGCATTCGCACCGGTGTTGGCACACATACCCTTCAGGGTTGATGGACAGCGGACCGATGCCATCATGAAAGCAGGGAGGTTGGCTACAACCAAAGGCTCCAAGGAAGAGAATGAAAAACAACCCCATGCTTAAGGAGAGGGAGAACAGGAGAGAAGAGCGTGGATGTTGGCCTGTCATTTCTTTTCACTTCTCCTGCCACAAGATCTTTCCCATGTGTGGTTGGGAAGGTTTGGAAAGAGGAGGAGTGAACATCCATCGATACTGTGAAGCAGGCTTTGACGTGCTTTGTGCAAGTGTCGGGGCCGTGGGGAAGAGCTTTTTGGGAGGGCACTTTAATGTAGCCCGGCTTTGGTCCTTGGACGAGGGTCGAATCCAGACTTGCGAGAGCATCAACGCACCGCCAAGAACGGTGACACTGGCACCACCTACCAAAGCGCCAGTCCCCAAGTCCCGTTGGTAGGCTGCCTCGGCGGGACGGAATCCAGAGGGGTTGTAACTTGTCGCTACCAAATAGCTACCAATACCAACACCAAACAAGCCGACACCTAGAGTGGCCAGCCCCCCCCAAAGCAATCCTTGTGACAGCGTGGAGCGACGCTTCTGAACCAAAAGACCTTGTACGTCGCATTGCTGCCATTCTGCGAGTTGTACTGGTGTATCCGAGGCTGTCAGTGATGTGAGCACGCGTTGCTGCTGGGTATCTTGCTGCAGCTCGTCGTACATTTTTTGAATCTTTGGTTTGGACGAGCGTGGGTTGTGCAGTTGTTTTTGGAGCCTCTTGAGTTGTTGTTTGAGTCGTCGCTGCATTTGATCCATGTGTTGGAGCTTTTGCTGACCAAACTCCGAGAGAGTTTCTCTCTTGCGAACCTGCGCCTGCATCTGTTGGATCTGCGATTGTAGGGAGCGAATTTGTTTCTGGGTTTCTCTTAATTGAGCCTGTGTTTTTTGGTTCGTCTCTCTCTGTTGTGCACGATTGGTGAAGTTGGAGATGGCTTGATTAAGAAAGGCCAGACGAAACCGTCCTTGGCTGTACCGTATCGACAGCCGCCAAAGCCGCGTTTGTAACTTCCACACTGAAAATGTATGTGTTGCGCTGCCGGAGCGTTGATACAATTGGAGGTACAATTGGAAGTAGATGCGAAGGTGCCGAAGACTCGCAGCGACATGGCGCAGGTGGTTTTGGTAGTGGGCGAGAAATGTCCTTAACTTACGATGCTCTTGTGGTGTTCGTAGGTAAAAGTTGGACAAAGGAGGCAAGGCCGGTGGACCCGCTAGGGTTTGGTGGTAGTCCATCCACAAGTAAGCCAATTGCAACTGCACGGAGGGTATGTTGGAGCGTTGGTCAGGTTTGGGGCTATAGCTTTGTGCTTTTCTCAGAAACACTCGACACCTTTGCCAGCTACTTCGACGTGCCAGTCGTAAGCATTGCTCTTTTTTCGAGACACCAGGGAAGCGTGAGGGATGTTGTCTTTTCTTTTGAAGACATTGTTGGTAGACGTTACTTTGGTTCGATTGTAGGCACATTTGTGTGCGCCGAAGGTACAGATACGTTCGGTAGCTTGGACCCATGAGAGGTTGAAGAATCTGAATGGGGAGTGACATCGATTCGGGTTTGGCATGGGCGAGAGTGTGCCCACAGAGGCTAACCATGTAGAACCAGAACGCCAGCGTGATTCCACAAAGAGGAAGGTTCCGTGGCTGGGTAAGGTGAGTTGAGTACAAGCGTCTTGTCATAAGCCTAGGGTCGCCATCTTTGAGGGAGTAGAGCGATACACTGTTGCAATGAGAGTGAGACCTGCTTGCTCGTTCGTTCTTCGATGACAGACTTAAAGTGCATCCTTACTTGGCGGCTTTGCTGCTGACAAGATCGCCAACAGTGGGAGATCACTGCTTTGAAGTTGGCCTGATTGCAAGGCAGTGAACAATTGGATGTCCACTCTTGTGTGGGGGAAGGAAGCGGTTGCACTGCCTTGCAGTCCCTTAAACGAAGCTGGCTCCAACGCTTCTGAATACAGGACCGGCACGTATGTTGATTCGAAGGATCTGCTGAAAAAAGCAACAGACCCGCCAACGCAGCGAACAGTAAGGTGAGCCCCACAACAAGAGCGGTCTTTCGAGAGGAACATGTGTGAGAGGAACTTTGCTTTTGAGGTGTAAGGAGGACACTTTCGCCAACGTCAATGTGCCCAACGTACAAACGAGGCTCTTGTTCCATTGTAAGCTTCTGTTGGGTTGTATAACGTTCGAGATTCTGCTTGATTTGGTTGTACAGAGTTCGGAGGCGCAATGGTTCTTGGGGAGTCCAGCCTTGCAGTGATTGCAGTAATGCGTGTGTAAACAGGCCATGAGGGCCTTGCTTTTCTGTCGTAACTTCCTGGGCCAATGCCCCAAAGCTTGCTGCCGTACAGACTGCCCATGTCTCACCCCGCAGTACAATGTCTTCTCGGTGGCGAGGAACGCTTGACGTTGTGATGGAGTGGGAAATATTACGACAGCTATCGAGCATCACTATCAAGGTGTGATGTTGAAGTGGAGCAAGCCATGTTCGTAGCTCAGCCCAACTTAGGGTCTGATGATAGCTTCCTTGTTGAAATGAGCTATCACTCATACATAGATGGTAAGAGCCATCAACGTAACAGCCATGTGTTGAAAGATAAAGAAATGCCGTCGTTTGTGGAGCATTCTTCAGTTCCCGGCACCAGGACTGCAAAGCCTTTACACATTGTTGACGTGTTGGATTGGTGAGAGGCTGAGTTTGCACCTGTGGATATTTTGCTGAATGACTTAGCTCTAAAAACAAACGGTAGGTGTCTCGAGGTGCTCCAGGTAAATTACTCAGGCCCTGACCAAAGGAGCTGACGCCGATGAGCAGACTAGAGAGAGGTGTTGCGCCTTGATGTGATGATGTGGGTGGTTGCAAAAACCGTTGAGGTGGTAAAGGGCTTTCAGTTGGAGAGGAGCCTTGCTCGGGGGATGGAGGTAAGATCTTGACAGGTAACATCATGGCTATGCAGGGCCTTCTTCTGTCACGTGCACCTGCATTAGAAACGGTGTGAGAACGTCACTGTGGGTCAGGAGGTAATGGGCTAGTCGGACCTTCATGCTGTCGTCCCAGGTCCATGATGTCCCTACTTGCTCCCACTGGGTTGGGGCGAGTGTTGAGAAGGGGACTTCACTAAACAAGAGTAGAAATTGCGTCTGGCCTAGAACATCAAACTGAGTTCGAAACAATTGAACGGTTCCAGGGCCCATAGGTTCAAGGTGTGTCGTATGTTGTGGGTAGAGCAACGCATGATTGATTTGTTCGTTGGACTCTTCAACCTGCAACACTGCAAGATATCCCTGTGTGGGAAGATAGGTGGTAAAGGCATAAACGTGATGTTGCTGCAATGTAAAAGAGCAACGATCTTCTTGCATCGTGACAGGTACTTCAGAAAAAACAGCAACAGGAGAAAGAGTGCCTCGATATCGTACCGCTTGTTTGGGGTGGATGAGTTCTTGGAGGCTTTGTTCAAGAGAGAGCCTCTGTGACTCCCAACGTTCACGAATGGTTCCCAAACAGTGTCGCCATAGGACAAGGGCTGAAGGGGTGGTGGGCTGGGCTGCTTGAGCTTGTGAGGCTGTCTGCGTTTGTTGGCGTGCCCAGGCGTAGACGTCGGAGGGGAGGGGCTCATCCCGCTCTTCTTGTTGAAGAGACATCCATTCATCCAACTTCAGAATGGCCTTCCACTGTTGCCACCGAGTCGAGTTCTCAAGAACTTCTTGCATGGTTTGGTATTGCTCAAAAGCTCGTTCCATGTCTTGAGTTTCATTGTGTTCTAAAGTTGCAAGTCGAACGAGCGGAAGCAATGCATCTGAGGTCTTGGATTGAGATTGGCTCATCCTTGTTTTGACTCCTGTGAGCTTGTCTCTCCAGAGAGTGTTTTGTTGGCCATGGAAGGCAGGGCTCCCTCATCTTTCTGCTGGCGTGCATGTTTGAGCCAGAAAAACACCAGATCCCGCAGTAACACTGAGTCTGGGTGGAGGGCGTCGTGAACCAATAACTTTTCTGTAGCCCGACTCCACGTTTGGGAGAGGGCATTCCAAAGAGATGGTTGATCAGGCGCTTGCTTTTCTTTTTCTGCGAGCATGACAGAGAGTCGATAGAGGTAGAGCCAAAAGTCTTGTGCTGTTGCTTGTTCCTGTGGCGGAGTGAGTACTTGACGGAGACTTTGTGAGAGAGAGCTTTGTTGGCTTGTTTGTGTCAACTCTTTCCACCGACAGGGGTGCTCCTCTTGCTGGCGTGAGTAGACTTTGAACAACAAACGTGTCCGACGTATTAGCGTGTTCCAGCGACCTCGTACGGAGCCTCTTGTTACGTTGAGCTGCTCCGCAATTTCTTTTTCTGTGTGGCCTGCTTCCATGCCCATAAGGATCTGTTCATCGACAAGATCTCTCGTAACTGCAAGAACAAGAGTATGCAATAGCTCGATGGATTCATTGCGCAGAATATAGTGGTCTGGAGTGAGTGGATTGTGGTTGTCGAGTTGGGAGTCTTGCTCGTGTGAAGATGTCTCGTCGATGGAGTCGGTGTTTTGCCAAGCGCGATCATCATCGCGTACCAATTGACGGGCTATATTGAGACTTCGCCGGTACCAAAGAACTAAGGCGAGGGGTTCTAGTTCCATGTCTTCGGGGATTTGTTGTTCTTGTGACCAACCTTCTGCGAGCTCAATGGCCTCACAGGTTTGTTTTATCTTGTCAGTCACTGGGTGGGATTGTGCCAAGTATTCACGAGCGAGAAGGAACAGGACGCCTTGATGTGTCGCACGCTCTCTCCAATGAGGCTCATCTGTCGGGAAATTGCGCCAATGGACGCGAGCGCGCCCTTCGGCCAAGAACGATTCTTCAAATGCTCGGAACACAATCCAATGAAAGAGTGCTTCACGGTCATGTTCGCGACGAGGGGTTGTCATATGGTTGTGATAGGTGGCAAAGCGATGGAGAATCGTTTGTATATGACGATGAAATCGGCCACCCGCGCTACTTTTTTTGAGCTGCTCCAGGAGACTTGACCAGTATGCTTCCCATAGCTGTTGAGCTTTTTCCTCTGGATGTTCTACCCACTCTTGCAACCAAAGATGGTTGGCATTTTGATATGACATCGTTTCCCCTAAAAATCAGAAATATCCAGACGCCTTATGTCGTAAAGGTTGAGCAAGAAACAATCTTGTGTGGAAAAGCTCAAAGAATATACCAGATCGAGCAGGAGGCCGGCAAGTCATGATTCTGTAGTGTCGGTTTGCTTCAATAAGAATGGAGGAAGGAAGTCGACCTTGAAAGTTGGGTGTTTTGTGCTCTGAAGTTCTGTAGGTACACAGAGGTTCTTGATGGGCAGAAGTCATGGTGTTTAGCGCTTGTGGAAGACCTTGCCCTGAATGATCTTGTGGGCGGGTTTGCCTCGGATGAGGGCTTCGCGGGCAAACTCTTGGCCACAACCTGGGCAGGTTAAGGGTTCTTCTGTGAAGTCCTTGAGGATGCGCTCTCGGAAGCATTTGACCAGATGGCCGTTGCCGCGTTTTTGGTAGTGGTAGAGGAGTGTTTTGCAGGTGGAACAGTAGATCTTAACGGTTTTGGCGCGGCCCATGTTGCTCGATGCTCTTAGTCTTTGAAGGGGCTACGAGGGGTCCATTCTGTGGGAGGGACAAGGTTAAGGAGGGGGGAAACAAACAGATTGAAAAAGCAGCTAGGATGACGGATGTGGGTGATTCGGTAAGCGGCTTCTGCGCCCAGCGTACTCTTGATCTCCCAGGCCGTTCGGCCCATATGAACGTTGGTTGCGCCTCGATCGATTGCGTCCTCCACAAAGTCATACAGCATGTTGAGGTACACTTTGTGGGAGTGGTTGTACTCGTAATCGATGCCGACCAGGTACGCTTCAAAGGTGCGGTGTTCTGCCTTGCTCTCCAAGCTACGATCGAGCTGCGCGTCTGGAGTTTTGAAGAAGCCTGCAGAGAAGCCAACAATCTTGTCGTCCAGGGTGTAGGCGTGGAAGAGGAAGTCCTCGTCCAGGGCGCGCTTGAGCTCCACAAAGGATGCAATCTTAACTTCGGTAAGGCGGAACGGGGCGTTGGCACAAACGTTGTCTAGGAGTTCTTGAAGTCGGGCTGTGTTTGCCTCGATCTCATGAGCCTCCAATGACTTGCGCTCCAGAGTCTTGCCTTTCTTGCGAGCTGATTTGTAGCGCTGCCGGTACTTGGATGACATCTCTTGAAGGTAGTCATCCATGGTGTGCCAGTGCTCGCGGAGTTCGAGGACCATGGTTGGATCGACATGGAGCGGGTGGTAACCTTCTTGGGCAAGAGGCTTGGCTTCTTCCGTTTGCTCAGGGGTCAGGTCCTTAATGGCGACGAAGGTCAACGGTGCGGTTTGACTCTCTTGTTTTTGCAAGGTCTTGGTGATGTGCTGCAACGCCTGGAACATCTCTAAATCTGTCAGGGCATCCGTGTGCGCTGTCCCACAGGATTCGCTGACAAGTACGTTCCCACACAACAACAAGCGAATGGCAGGGCGACCGTCTTGGGTTGTGTGCAGACTGCCGGTCCAGCGCAGAGCCTTCTCCACGCGGTTTGTGTCCACAGACTCACCCAACTCATCGAGGGGTGTTTCAATCAATTGGAAGGTGGCAATGCCAGCAGGCTGCTCGTCACGGTACAACATGGCATAACGTGCCTGGGTATGCGTTGTTGGAGATTTCTCCATGGCTTGCAGATAGGCAGGTTGAAGGAACAACTGGTTTGATGGCGCAACTTCGTTCCAATCTTGGGTTGGGACCTGCTCCCATGCATCAAACAGAAGGAAGTGGTCTCTTGGATCGACAGAGGGATGACGCTCTGTTTGAGGAGCAGTTTGTTTCGACACTCCAGTGTGTACTGGATACACCGCTCCTTCAGTGCCATGCCATACCAAGGGCTCAGGAGCCTGCAACCTCAGGTGAGTGAGTGAGTGAAGGACACGGCGCAGTGGCAGTCGCCAAAGCACGACCGAAAGCAGGCCAATGACAAACAGATGCGCGAGGCATGCTGTGATCCAACAACCTGATATCGGACAGAGCCCTGAGGCCAGGATGAAGTCCAATGTGTTTGTGTCCATACTCATGTTCCTACTGTTCTTCCGTTTTTCCTACGCGGCGAAACAAGATGTGCGCCCCATTCTATTCCAAAAAACTGATTTTGTCATGCGATGTTCCAACATTGTCGTTGGAATGCTTTGCTTGTTACAGACCTTCTACAAGACTCTCCAGAGCAGGTAGCCACCACCCAGAACCAGAAGAAAGCCCATACCGCGGTTCAGCCAAAGCAGAGCCGACGATTGCAGGTAGTGTTTCATCCGGGCGGCAAAGAGTGCCTTCAGCGTGTCAGTCACATAGATAGTGGTGATCGCACCGCCAAACATCAAGGAAACCACCCAAGGGTTGAGGCCATGGCGATTGGAGACCACTCCCAGCGCTCCAATCCAATACGCAAAAACAAACGGGTTCACGAAGTTGACGAGGAACCCTTGAACAAACAGGCCCACAAAGTCTCGGCTGGTAATGGTTTTTACCTCAGCCTGTGGCTTGGGCTTGGACAACATACTTGCCACGCCAAAGCCGGCCAGGATGATCGCTCCTGCAATGCCCATGATGCGTTGATTGGTGGGGCTGGTCATGAATTGAGCCACCCCGACATAGCAAAGCGCAACGCAAACCACGTCGCTGAATGCAATCCCACTGGCGACAGCAAAACCTGCTCGGAATCCGTGCTTGATGCTGGCTTGTAGCAATGTTAAGAGCACGGGGCCCATAAAGAAAATGGCTGGAGCGCCGATCAAAAGGCCTTCCAAAAACAGAGTCATGCCAGTCGTCCACAGTCACAGGGTTGGTCTACTACAAGAACACGTCGCAGGGATTGTACCTAGAAATAAAAGACTCGTCGAATCGTACGTTGTTGTGGAGCAGACCATGGGTCAAAGTCTATGACTGGACCTTGCTGCATGTGAGGCTGCATCCTTTGGGGACGTCGAGGGTAGCGGTTACGGAGTTCAAGCAATCGTTCGATGCGTTCCTCCGACGCAGGGTGTGTGTGGAACAACGACGTTGTTTTGGAGCGGCTGAGCGGCCAGAGCAGTTGCCAGAAGCTGAACTGAGACTGCTCAATCCGCTGCAAAGCGCTGGCCAGAGCCGCGGGATCTTCGGTCAACTGTGCTGCTTCTCGATCGGCTTCGAACTCTCGTACCCGCGAGAGAGCCAGGCCAAGCAAGCGACTTGCGATGGGGGCTACTACCAAGAGCAACAACAGCAACCAAGGGATTGGCTTTTGTCCCAACAGCAGGAGCGGAAACTGCAGGAACAAGAGAAGCTTGCCCAGGGTCGAGATCATTGAGGTGATGCGACTCATGCTATCGGCTAGGTTCATAAGCTTGAGGTCGCGGTTCTTAATGTGGGCGATCTCATGAGCCAGTACACCTCGGAGTTCTCGTTGGGATAGCATTTGGAGCAAGCCCTCAGAGATGGCAATGTAGGGGCGCTGGATGTCACCCAATGTGACGGCGTTGGGTGCGTGGCTGGGGATGTAATACAGCTCCGGTGTGACCGGTAGTTTCGCACGCTCAGCCAAGTCAGCCACCGTCCGGTAGAGTGCCTGGGCCTCATAAGGATGAATGGGTGACGCTCCGTACATGCGAAGGGCCCACCGTGGCGAGATGCGGGGAGCAAAGAGAACGGTCGCAACCCACAAGGCTGTTAACCAAAACACGCCCACCCAACCACTCATTACGTATCCAATGAGCCCTAAGAGACTGCCCATCCCTCCCAACATCGCCAATGAGTGCAGGGTGTTGCGCCATTGATGTCGCTGTAGAACTTTGGGGTCCATTGTGTCTCTCCTCTACGAGTCATGGGTCAGGTCGAGCCTGACCGTTCGTGGGAAATGTAACGCAGGATCAGAAACGAGCAAGCTTGTCACTTACTCTCGTCGCAGTGCTTCTGTGAAAGAATACTTTAGGGTTCAAATGTTTCGGGGGTTTGCTGCAAATGTAAAAGGAGTGTAAACACGTCGGCTTGTGGCAAGGGTGAGGATGACGGGTGCTTTGATTTTCTGCGCAGGTCACAAACCGAAATAGGGGAAAGTTGCTTTCTCTACAACAACTTGCTTTGCAGAGGGGGAAAACTTTGCTACGCTAAAGTGTGAACTGTCATCGAACATCTGAAAAACTTTGGAGAACAAAGATGGAACGTCGAGCATGGGTCGCGCTCTGTGCGCTGAGTCTTTTGGTGGGGGGGTGGTTGAGTCTCGGGGGTTGTAGCGGCGATGCTCCGGCTGTGACGTGCAGCGCTGATTCCGATTGTTCTCGGACGCAGATTTGCAACGCTTCTGTTTGTGGGGCTGCTGAGTGTTCTGCAGATAAAGCATGCTCTGATGGGAAAGTTTGCCAGTCTGGGCGCTGTGTGGCCTGCAACGAAGATGTGGCCTGTGGCTCTGGAAAGATCTGCAGCGGAAGCAAATGTGTGGAAGGTTGCAGCGCCGACGACGAATGTTCTGACGGTATCTGTGAAAACAACAAGTGCGTGGAAGGTTGCAAGAGCAACGACGTCTGTGAAAAAGGCATGGTCTGCAAAGACGGTCGATGTACGGCTGGCTGCGATGACGACAGCCGCTGCCCTGATGGCAAAGTCTGTGAATCTGGGCAGTGCGCTGAACCCCTCTGCTCGGAAAGCAAGCCATGTCCTGGTGGTCAGGTTTGCCAGGGCGGGCGATGCCAGCCTTGTGCAAAGAAAGCCGACTGTGGAACCGGCAAGATCTGTAGCAACGGTGGCTGTGTGGAAGGCTGTGAAGAATCGTCGGATTGTTCCGATGGAAAGGTCTGCTCCAAAGAACAAGCCGCCTGTGTCGAATGTTTGGAGTCGTCCACTTGCAAAGACGGGAAAGTCTGTCGTGATAGCCGCTGTGTGGAGTGCCTCGCAGACAAAGAGTGTGGGCAAGGTCAACTTTGCTTGCAAGGCAAGTGCGCTGCAGGTGATTGCCGACGAAATGACGAATGCACCGACGGCAAAGCCTGTCTCAAGAACTCCTGCAGCGCCTGTACCGAAGATGCACAGTGCTCTGCCGGTCAGATCTGTGAACAAGGCAAGTGCGGGGCTGGATGCCGCGACAACAAGGGATGCCAGTCTGGGCAGGTTTGTGATTCCGCGACGAACTCCTGCCAAGGTTGCTTGACCAACACCGACTGCAAAGGTGGCTTGGTTTGCACCAACAAAACGTGCGCCGCCTGCCAAAACGATGGGGAGTGTGGGACCGGTCAATTGTGCCTCAACGGTGCTTGCAAAGAGGGTGATTGTCGCCAATCGAGCGAATGCTCCAACGGCAAAGTGTGCCTCAACAATCGATGCTCCGATTGCTCCGTTGACAAACAATGCGCAAGTGGAAGCCTTTGCGTTGAGGGTGCTTGCATCAAAGGTGATTGCAAGGCCGCGACAGACTGCAAAAAGGGTGAAGTCTGTCTCAAGAACACCTGCAGCGCATGCTCGGACGATGCCCAATGCACAGCGGGACAGCTGTGCTTGTCGGGTCTTTGTGTTGTTGCCAATTGTCGCAAAACGGCAGATTGCTCCAACGGTCTTGTTTGTACCAACAATCGCTGCACCACCTGCGCCAAAGATACAGAGTGTTCGACGGGTGAACTCTGCTTGCGAGGAGTGTGCGCCAAAGCCGATTGCCGAGTCGATACGGACTGCAAGAACGGTCAGGTTTGCAAAGCCAACACATGCTCCGCTTGCTCCAGTGATCGAGACTGTGCTTCAGGGACGCTCTGCTTGCAGGGGGCTTGCTCCAAAGGAGACTGCCGAACCAATGCAGACTGTGCTGCTGGAAAACTTTGCTTGGCGAATACCTGCTCAACCTGCGCCAATGACACGGAGTGCGGCGCTGGGCAGCTTTGCCTCAGTGGACTTTGTAAGGCTGGAAACTGTCGGACAACATCCGATTGCAAGAGCGGCGAGGTTTGCACCAACAACACATGTGGACCTTGCGCCAAAGACTCGGACTGCGGTTCCGGACAACTCTGTCTACAGGGTTCATGCAAGGCCGGAAGTTGCCGAGTCGATACGGACTGCAAGAACGGTCAAGTCTGCAAAAACAACACATGCTCCGCTTGTGCCGGGGACGGCGACTGCGCTTCGGGAGAACTTTGTCTGCAAGGAGCGTGCAAAGCTGCCAATTGCCGTGTGAGCGCAGATTGCTCGGGTGGAAAGGTCTGCAAGAACAATGCATGTGCGGCTTGTGCGGGTGACGGGGAATGTGCATCAGGCCAGCTTTGTCTGCAAGGCGCATGCAAAGTCGGTAACTGTCGGGCCAATACCGATTGCTCAGGCGGTCAGGTCTGCAAAAAAAACAGCTGTGTGGGGTGCTCCGGTGACGGTGACTGCGCTTCAGGCCAGCTCTGTTTGCAAGGGTTGTGCAAGGCAGCCAACTGTCGCGTGAATACGGATTGCTCCAACGGACAAGTCTGCAAGAACAACACATGCTCAGCTTGCACGGCGAGCACCGACTGTGCCTCCGGGCAGGTCTGTGTGTCAGGAGCATGCAAGGCAGGAAATTGTACAACGGATAGTGATTGTTCTGCCGGTCTTTTGTGCAAGAACAACAAGTGTGAGGCCTGCACCCAAGATTCCGAGTGTGGCACTGGGAAAGTCTGTGACAGCGGTCTCTGCAAAACAGGCGAATGCACCCAAAACAAAGACTGCAAAGATGGGAAAGTCTGCAAGAGCAACCGCTGTGTTGCTTGCCAATCAACCACGGATTGTGACACCGGTTATTTGTGCGTTACAGGATCTTGCAAGGCTGGCGCTGTTCTGGACCAGGGCGCGTTCCGCTGGGCTGACGGTACCTACGCTCAGGATTGCACTCTGTATCGCTATCCAGATAGCTCAAAGATAGCTTCCAAGACCAACGGAAGCTATTGGATCAAGCCTGGAACCAAAGCCTTCAAAGTGTATTGTGATATGGTCACCGATGGTGGGGGCTGGACACGCTTCTGGTGGTACACTCCCAACGCTGGAATGACCGGCGTCAAGGACGTTCTGGGGCAAACTCTCGACCAGTGCGACCCCAACGACAAAAAGTGTCTGGCGATTATGCCTATTCTTGATCCCTTTGAGCTGATGACGACCGCGGACAATAGCACCTTCCAAATCTATGAGTTCAACTCGACGCAAACGTCGAAGCGTGTGTTGGCGTCGTTGACGAAGCGAACCGAATACACGTCCAGTCGGCTGGATGGTTGGCCGCCTGTCCGCGCTGTCGGAACATCGGTTTATCAATCCGCCGAAAGTGGGGCGCAGGCCCGAACCTGGTGGTACACCACGCAAAGTGGAGTGAAGTCGTTTAACCTCGATAACGACGGAGGTTGGTGTTATAGCTTCTTCGCCGCGGGGTGGGACAACAAGGGAGGTTTGGGAGTGGACCACACGGACAATGGCTGCTCTTCACTAAACTCCCTGACAGAAGGTTTGTATCTCTACTTCCGGACCAAGGTCTCTACGGGCGCAATTGTCATCCATCAAGGAGCGCGGCGTCGTTCGGACGGTTCGTATGAGTCAAGCTGCCAGGCGTACCGGCGACCGTTTGTCTACAACGGTGCAACAGGTTCAGGGTTGTACTGGATTCAGCCCGACCCCAACAAAGCACCGTTCCAGGCGTACTGTGAGATGGACTTCCTCGGTGGTGGATGGCTTGCTGTGTATAACATGATGAAGCTACCCACAAGCACTGCAGGTGCAGCTACGATGTACCAGTCCATCACGAAGCGGGACGCTATGACAAACCCGGTGCTTCCGACCTCTTCGAGTACGGCGATTGCTACCACCAACATCCCTCTCAATCAGTACAAAGATGTGGTGTATGGATGGGCGCTGACGTCCTCCGTTCAGGTGTCGCGTTATGGCATACACACCGAACCAAGCGGACTTCAGAATGCTTGCTATCTGGCCAAAACCTGTGGAAACAATGTTTCGATGGGTACCTTCACGATTCAACCACAGAACATCACAAGAACGCTGAACACTGGGAACAGCCCTACCTATCCTCATGTCGGTATTGGCTGGACCAGTCAGCAAATCTTATGGGGATATGACAAGAACGCTTCCAGCTATGGCTCCTGGGCCAACTGGAACTCGTCGTCGTGTTGTTTGGCTGGAAACACCGCGGATGCGGCAAAATCTGGATGGCGGTATGTGATCTACATCCGGTAGTTGGAGGACTAGAGCGGCTGGGATTGCGGTCTGGAGTGAAGGAGCGGTGAGTTGGAGCTTACGGCGCTGGGAACGCGACAAACAGCGCGTTGTTCTTGCGGCGAATTCGTAGGAGCACATGGTCTCCAGACTTTACCTTGCCCATCAATGTTTTGAAGTGGGACAAAGACTTCACTTGGGTCTGGTTGACTTCGAGGATGACGTCGCCTTCGCGCACACCATTGACTGCCGCAATGCCGTCCACCTTCAAGCTCTTGACCACGACTCCTTTGCGGTTCTTGAGCTTGTAGGCGTCTTGGATGGATTCGGTGATGGCTGTGACGCTCATCCCCATCTTGCGGAGTGCCTGGCTGCTGCTTTGTGTGGTGGGTCCTTCGCTGTCTTCGCTGCTGTCTTCGTTGTCTTCGCCCACGGATCCCCACTTGCGAAGAGTGACGTTGATGACCTTCTTTTTGCGATTGCGAAGAACGGTCAACTTGAGCTTCTGTCCTGGAGTCAGGAAGGCAACCAACACGGGCAGGTGGTTGTGGTCGCGGACTTGGGTGTTGTCAACCTTGAGGATGACGTCTCCCGCCTTGAGACCCGCTCGTTGTGCAGGGCTTCGAGGCATAACGCGAGCGACCAAGGCTCCTCGTGGTCGGTCCATTCCAAACGAACGGGCGAGGTTCCCGTCGATTCGTTGGACGAACACGCCCAGCTGGGCTCGCTCGACCTTTCCTTTGGTCCGTAGCTGCGGCAGAACCTGAACGGCAATGTTGATGGGGATGGCAAAACCAATGCCTCGACCGTTGCGCAGTATCGCCGTGTTGATGCCGACCACTTCACCGTTTTTGTTAAACAGGGGGCCGCCGCTGTTTCCTCGGTTGATGGCTGCGTCGGTCTGGATGTAGTTGTCGTAGTTTCCGCTGCCGATGACACGACCTCGTGCGCTAACAATTCCGGCAGTTACAGTCAGACCCAAGCCTTTCGCGTTCCCGATCGCAATCACGGGTGCGCCGACTTTGATCTTGTCGGAGCGCCCCAAGTACACGTAAGGAAACTTGGTGGAACCTTTGGCTTGCAACTTGATGAGTGCAATGTCCAGGAAGGGAGCTTTGCCGATGACTTTGACGGGGAACTCCCGCTTGTCTGCGAGCTGGGCTGTTATCTTGCCTCCACTACGGATGACGTGGTGGTTGGTGAGGGCGTAGCCGTCTTCGCTGATCAAGAAGCCTGTTCCTGCCGAGCGCAGCAACGGGCGTCTGAATTGCCGACGATTGGGGCGTCGGCCAAACGGAGAGCGTCGATCGCGGTCAAAGAAGGGGAAGGGGAAGCCACGGTACCTTCGACGACGTGACATCGGAGATTCTTCGTCGGAGGACGGTGCGCTGGTGATGGACAGGTTAAACACAGCGCCCTGAACTTTCTCAACGAGGGGAGAAAAGTCGTAGGCTTTGATCGCTGGTGCGGCTTGCGTGGCCGGACGACGATGCCAGAACTGCTTGGATTTGGCCGTTGCCATGAAGGCCCAAGAGCCAACGCCTGTGATGACGAGAGCAACAGCCAATGCGAGGCTAATGTGTTTCCAGATGTTTCGTTGTTGCATAGGACAACCTCCTTGGTCATCGTCAAGGAACGGCTGGATGTGGTGAATGTCCGTTCCTTGCGTGGGATGTGCAGGGAGGCACGGTCATCCCCTTGGATGGTGCCTCCTTCAAAGCACACCCATAACCGGGAGGTGCAAGTCGATATTTCCTGGATGGGCTCACCGCAGTGATATGCTTCGGATTTGAAGCGACTGCATCGAGGGCTCTGGACCACATTGTGAGAATGATTTGCAAGTGGGGAGGAAGGGGTCAGGTGTCTTGGAGGTGGACCTTGGCGTCTTGCCAAATGGCTTCCATTTCATCCAGCGAGGTGTCCTGGAAGGTTTGGTTCCGCTTGGACAACTGCTTCTCAATGTAACGGAAACGACGGCGAAACTTGGCCGATGCATCACGCAAAGCCTGCTCCGCGTCTATCGCGAGGTGGCGAGCCAGGTTCGTCAGCGCGAACAGCAAATCACCCAGCTCTTGCTGTTGTCGGTCTTGGACCCCTGCGTCGTGGACTCCGTTGCTGTTGGAGGAGAGATGAGCAGAGAGCTCCTGGCGAAGCTCCTCAACTTCCTCCACAACCTTGTCCCAGACCTGATCCAGGTGGGGCCAATCAAAGCCCAACTTGGCCACCAACTTCCCGATGTTCTGGGCTTCTGATAGCGCCGACAAGGACGGTTTCAGCTTGGCAAACACGGTGGCCGGGGCTGGCTTGTCTTGTCTCTCCTCGGCTTTGATCCGCTGCCATTGCTCGCGGATCGCGTCGAGGTTTTTGGAAGCGACGTCGAACACATGAGGGTGACGACGAACCATCTTCTCCACCAGGGTTTGGCCTGGATAGGAGAGAGAGAAGAGATCCGCTTCGTCGCACAACACCATGATGAACGTCATGACAAACAACAAGTCACCCATCTCATGGGCAAACGGATCGGCGTTGCCTTCCTCCAATTCCTTTACTGCTGCATACACTTCAGCGGCTTCTTCCTTGAGGTAAGGCAAGAACTCTTCGAGGGTTTGCTTGCGATCCCAAGGACATCCATTGCGGCTTCGTAAGATACGAACCACCTGAATCAATTGGGCGTAGCGGTACAGTGTGAGAAGGGTAGACCAGGAAGGAATGGGAAACCGCAACTTGGTGCGGTTCCAGCGGGCAATCAAGTGACGCTTAACGAGGGAAAGCATACAAGATGTTCCTAGACCTCACCCTGTTCCTCTCTTGCAAAGAAAAGGGTTCTTCGTGCAGCGAAACGGGTGAGGTGAGCAGGCTGTTATGAACTAGAGGACGCCAGCTTCTTCGAGGACAGCTTTCAGGGTCGAGCCCATGTCAGCTGGGGTGGGAGCTACCTTGACGCCGCAAGCTTCGAGGGTTTTGACCTTCTCGTCAGCGGTGCCTTTGCCGCCAGCGATGATCGCGCCAGCGTGGCCCATACGACGTCCCGGAGGTGCAGTCTTACCAGCGATGAAGGCTGCGACAGGCTTGGTCATGTGGTCGCGTATGTACTCTGCAGCTTTTTCTTCTGCGTTTCCACCGATCTCACCCATCATGATGACACCGTCGGTTTCGGGGTCGTCTTGGAAGAGCTTGAGGGCGTCGACAAACTGGGTGCCGATGATGGGGTCACCACCGATACCGATGCAGGTCGATTGTCCAATTCCGAGTTGGGTCAACTGGAAGACAGCCTCGTAGGTCAAGGTTCCGGAGCGGCTAACCACGCCGATGCGTCCTGGCTTGTGGATGTGGCCGGGCATGATGCCCATCTTGCAGTTGGCGCCAGGGGTGATGATACCGGGACAGTTGGGCCCGATCATCACGACACCTTTTTCGTCGAGGACAGGCTTCACCTTCACCATATCAGTGACGGGGATACCTTCGGTGATGACGACAACAACGCCAACACCAGCGTCTGCAGCTTCAAGGATAGCATCCGCAGCAAACGGGGGGGGTACGAAGATCACCGAAGCGTTGGCGCCGGTCTCTTTGACGGCTTCTCCGACGGTGTTAAAAATGGGTACCTTGTCTTCAAAGCGTTGACCGCCTTTGTTGGGAGTCACACCCGCGACAAGCTTGGTTCCGTAGGCGAGCATTTGTTGGCTATGGAAGGAGCCAGCGCCGCCTGTAATCCCTTGGACCACCACACGTGTATTTTCGTTGACAAGAACGCTCACAGTTAGGCTCCTTTCACTGCTTCACAAATTTTCCGAGCAGCGTCATTCATGTCGCCACCGGTGATCAGATTCAGACCACTGTTTGCAAGAATTTCACGACCTTGTTCCACGTTGGTGCCTTCGAGGCGAACCACGAGGGGGACGCTGAGGTCGATTTGCTTGGCTGCAGCGATAACAGCGTTGGCGATGATGTCGCACTTCATGATGCCACCAAAGATGTTCACGAAGATGCCCTTCACTTTGGGCTCGGACAAGATCAGCTTGAAGCCTTCGGTTACAGCTTCTTCGGAAGCGCCACCGCCCACATCGAGGAAGTTGGCGGGCTCACCACCGTGGTACTTGATGATGTCCATGGTGGACATTGCGAGGCCAGCACCGTTGACCAGGCAGCCGATGTTTCCGTCCAACTTGATGTAGTTGAGGTCGAACTTGGACGCTTCAACTTCGGAAGCTTCTTCTTCGTCGAGGTCGCGAAGCTCGGCCCAGTCTTTGTGACGGAACTCAGCGTTGCTGTCGAAGTTAATCTTCGCATCGAGAGCGAGCATCTTGTCGTCGGAGGTCAACACGAGGGGATTGATCTCCATGAGGGAGCAATCTTTTTCCATGTAGACGTTGTAGCAGCCTTTGATGATGCGAGCCGCATCTTTGGAAGCAGCTTTGGGGATGCCCAGGCCGAAGATCAGCTCACGGATCTGGTAGCCTTGCAGACCGAGAGTGGGGTGTACTTGCACCTTGAGGATCTTCTCGGGAGACTTCTCGGCAACTTCTTCGATGTCCATACCACCTTCGGTGGAGGCCATGATGGTGACGCGAGAGGTTTCACGGTCGAGGACCATTCCAAGGTAGAATTCCTTGGCGATATCACAAGCTGATTCGACAAAGAGGCGCTTGACCAACTGACCTTCGGGGCCTGTTTGGTGCGTGACAAGCTGCATGCCCAAGATGGCATCGGCTTTGGCGCGAACGTCGTCGACGCCGGTCGCGAGCTTTACGCCGCCACCCTTGCCGCGGCCACCGGCGTGAATCTGCGCCTTGACCACAACTTTGACATCGTCGCCACCGATTTCTTTGGCGATCTCAACGGCTTCGTCGACCGAAAAGGCAACTTTGCCGTCGAGCAGGGGGACACCGTACTCTCGCAAAATCGCCTTCGCTTGATACTCGTGAATCTTCACTGTTTTCTCTCGCTCTGTTGCGGGTTGATGGTCGGTCGGAACACTCCCTAGCTCTGTCGAACCTTCCCAAGAAGGTAGGGGATTCCGCTTCTTACAAAACTCATCGAAGGTCGACCCAACCAGGATATTCCAGAAGGAATAACGTGGGTCGAAGTGGGTGGGGGAAACGTTCCGGTTTGAAAACCCGACGTCCCAATCTTTTCTTCCTCACACCGAATCTTCGTTGTCGTTCTCCGGGAAAGGATTGGAAGAGTGGTTCTGAAGGAGGTTGCGACCGAAGCCGTCGATCGCGACAACCGCAGGAAACTGTTCGACCTTGAGGGAGCGAATGGCGTCCCGACCCAACTCTTCCATGGCGGCAACCTGGGCTTGGTACACCGTACGAGAGAGCAGCGCACCTGCTCCTCCTACGCTGACCAGGTATACCCCTCGTTTGCGTTTTAACCGTTGCACGACTTCGTCGCTGAGAGGACCACGTCCAATCACACAGCGAACTCCTTGTTCCACAAGGTGGAGGATGAGTTCTTCAAAGTCGTTGGTGTATTGTGGAGCCATGCTGCCAATCACGGCACCCATCGGTGCTTGTCCTGGCGTACCGAAGTAAACGGTGGCATCCTCCAGAGGAATCGGAGAGGGCTCCCCTTGTTCCAGAAGGTCCAAAAGATGGCGGCCGGCCTCATGACCCAACGCCATCATCGGTCCTGAAAGCAAAACCCACTCCCCAGCCCGCAACGCTGCGACGCTGTCGTCATCGAAAGGCAGAGTGACAGCCAGGGGGGCTTCGTCGTGCTGCTCTTCCTCACCGACTTCTTCGGCTGTGTCTGGAGTGAGTTCTTCGTCTTTCACCAAGGTGTCTCCGTTTCGTGCCTGTCCTGGTTTGCATGCATGAACGCATACAGAGGCAGTCCTGGCCAGACATTTTGTTCGGCCTCCATTAGGGTGATCTTGCGAGAAAAGTCAAGGTGTCGTTGCCAGGGAATGACGTTGGGATGCTTGTGTCAAGCGTTTTCAGGAAGAGAGAGGTTCGGGGGGAGGGTTCTGTTTCGAGCGAAAGAGTTGGTTGGAAAGGGGGGTGCTGGAGAATCGTTTCGCTAGCTCTAGCCAAACATCATTCGACAGATCCACACCGCTGCGATGATGCCCGTGAGGTCGGCGAGCAAGCACGCGACCAATGTGTGACGGACTCGTTTGACCTGAACCACACCAAAGTAAAGGGCCATCACATAGAAGGTGGTTTCGGTGCTGCCTTGGAAAGTGCTGACCATGAATCCAATCAGGCTGTCTGCGCCGTGAGCCTGCATGGTGTCTGCCATGATTCCAAACGCACCGGAGCCTGAGAGCGGTCGCATCAGCGCCATGGGCAACGCCTCGGGTGGCATTCCCAACCAGGACACGCCCGGTCCAATCAAGTCAATCAACAGGGTGAGCGCGCCTGACGCACGGAACATCCCAATCGCGACGAGGATGGCCACAAGGTAGGGGATGATTCGGATGGAGACGTCAAAGCCCTCTTTCGCACCTTCCACAAGAGCACCGTATACCTTCACGCCTTTTCCAACGCCATAGAGGATGAACCCTGCCATGATGATGGGGAGCATCCAAAAGCTCATGATGTCTCGGGCCAGTGCAAAGAAGGAGATCGCCGGATAGCCCAACGCATCAACCACAGATTGAGGGCCTATCGTTGCGCTTCCCAAATACTGCGAAACTTCGTAAAGCCAGCCGTTGGCAATGTGGGCTCCTGCGCCGAGCAGCAATCCAAGCCAGAACACCCACTGCAACAGAGGCCCCCAGGCAGGCGGCTCCAAGTCTTCTACGTTGCCTTCCACTTCGGCCTGGATCGCGTCGGTGTCGATCTCCTTGGGTTTGTCTTCCTCAGTCTTTTCCGCCTTGACGGTGGACGATTCAGGTGAGGACTCCTTGGCCTTCTCCGATTTTGTTTCTTTTGCCGATTCGGGGGTGTCTTCCGTGTTCACTCGGTAACGAGGAAGCCGTTGCAGGGTTTTGGCGATGGTGATCGCCACGGCCGTCGAGCAGATCGTTGCAAAGAACGTGGTAAACACGATCCCCGTGGGGTTCGTGGAGCCCATCGCGGCTCGGATCGCGATGACTCCGGTGGGCAAAAGAGCGACGCTGGAGGTATTAATCGCCAAGAACAACGACATCGCGTTTGTCGCAGTGCCTTTTTGCTCGTTGAGCTTGTCCAACTCCATCATGGCTTTGAGGCCAAAGGGGGTGGCCGCATTTCCCAGACCCAGCATGTTGGCAGACATGTTCATGATCATCATGCTCATGGCTGGGTGGTCACCCGGAACTTCTGGAAA
>SBHC01000011.1 GCA_006226375.1 Deltaproteobacteria bacterium
GGAGTTGCAACTCCAACGTTGAGCACACCCCCTTGCATAACAACCTGCCTTTGTGTCTTTATGACGCATCGACACTGAACCCAAGAAGCCTCTTCCTTGCCTGGCCCTGGAATGAAGGACCTCTTGTTTGAGCCCCAAGCAATTCACAATGGATGTGACGGGGCAACCAGACCCCAAAGGAGTTGATGGGATGCGATTGCTGATTGGACAACCTTCGCTGCAAAAGATCATTGGCATTGCACAAGGCGTTGTGCCACGACGAACAACCAAACCCATCTTGACCAATCTACTGCTGGAAGCCGATGCAGAAACCGGACTTACGGTCTCGGCCACGGACGACGAGCTCTCATTTGTCGGCAGCACGGAAGCCCAAGTGGAAGCGTCCGGACGGATCGCCGTCACCGCCAAAGACTTCTACGACGTGATCCGCAACCTCCCGGAACATCCGGTTGAGTTGATTGAGCACGCCGAAGAGAACATGTTGGAGATCAAGAGCGGCAACATCGACTTCCACCTGCAAACGATGCCCGCTGACGAATTCCCTTCCCTCCCGCAAATCGAGCCGGCCTCCAGCCACGTGTACACCGCTGGCGATCTCGCTTGGCTGATCGATCGCACCATCTTCGCCGTCTCCCAGGAAGAAACCCGTTACTACCTGGGCGGCGTGTACATGGAATGCCCGGAAGGTGACGTTCTCCGCGCCGTCGCTACAGATGGCCACCGTTTGGCCCTCGCCGAAGGTCCAGCGCCCATCGGCTTTACCATGCCGGAAGGCCAGATCCTCCCGCGCAAGCTCCTCGGTGAACTTCGCAAAGTCTTGGAAACCAAGCACGGCGACGTGACGATCGGCTTCCAAGATCGCCGCGTCATGTTCCAGTACGGCCCACAAACTCTGATGAGCCTGTTGGTGGAAGGATCGTTCCCTGACTACAAACAGGTCATCCCCAAAGCTCCCAACATCACCTGCCGGGTTGGCCGCGTGGAGCTTCTCGAAGCCCTCCGCCGGATCTCGCTGTTGTCGCCGGACAAAACAGGCGGCGTACGCTTCACTCTGGAAGATCGCAAGTTGATCCTGTCCAGCCAGCACACGGGCCGTGGAAAAGGCAAGCAAGAGGTGGAAGTTCGCGAAGGCGGCGGCAACCTCGAAGTGGGCTTCAACGCTCGCTACTTCATCGACGCCCTCCAGGTGATCGACACGGCCGATGTCCTCCTGGAGCTGACCAACCACCTCAGCCCCTGCTTGCTTCGTCCCTACCAAGACGAAGAGAGCAACGACAGCGCTCCCCCCGCATCGCAGATCAACGTTGTCATGCCGATGCGTCTGTAAGGAAGCTCCACCCGAGTCGAGACAGCACGAACGGTTTGTCCTTTGCAGCTCTACCTCAAGACATTCGCCTCCCGCCACTTCCGCAACCTCGCGGAAACCCAGGTAGAGCTACACCCTCGCTTCAATTTGTTTGTTGGTGAAAACGGTCAGGGCAAGACCAACGCCCTCGAAGCCATCTACTATTTGCTCACCCTGCGACCGATGCGCCCCGTGCGACCGCGCCAGCTCATCGCCTGGGACCAGCAAGAGTCCGTGGTCAAAGGAGAATTGACAGGGCGCGTGGATCGCAAGCTGTCCGTCTCGTTCACCAAAAACAAGCGCTCCTTGCAAATCAACGGCGCCCCGCCCCTGCGCATCGACGACTACCTCTACGACACCCAGGTCGTGGCGTTCACTCCCGAAGACCTCCAACTTGTCCGAGGGGCTCCCGACCTCCGCCGACGGTTTATCGACCGGGCCATTTTTCACACGGATATCAACTACCTCTCGGAGGTTCGCCAGTATCTTCGGGTCCTGAAGCACCGCAACGCCTTGCTTAAATCCAACAAGGTTGACCCCCATGTCCTTGAGGTGCTCAACGAACAATTTGTCGCCTGGGCGTCCCGGATCCTCCGTCGTCGCCTGGCGGTGCTTGGACGTTTGCAACCTTACATGCAGCAAGCCTTCAACAGGATCTTCCCGGAGCAAGAAGTCTCTGTGGACCTCTCCTACAACACGCAACTGGGCGATCTCTCCCACCTGACAAGCGAGATGAGCCCCACCCTGGTTGAAGAAGACCTCCAACAAAACCTCAACAGCCAGTTGAAGCGGTACAAGCAACGCGAGCTAGACCGACGCAGCACGTTGGTTGGGCCTCACCTTGACGACATCCAATTTACGTTTCAAGACCGACCGTTTAAGGTATCTGCGTCACAGGGTCAGACCCGGGCGCTTGTGCTCGCCCTCAAAGTGGCAGAGATCTTCGACATCCAGGAGCGCACCCAACAACACCCCATCTTGTTGCTGGACGACGTCGCCGGAGAACTCGACCCCCGGCACTCCTCGTTCTTGTTTGCCTTCCTCGAAGAAACCCCAGGGCAGGTCCTTCTCTCCACCACCACACGCGATACGATCCAACTCCCCAACCTCGATCGCTTCCCTCACTTCACCCTGCGGGGCGGCGAGATCCACTGACCGAATGCTTCAGAGAGCCAGGACCTGCTATTCGCGGGTTTGGGATGGGTGAGCCAGAGTACCAATGCGTTGACCGAGTCGCATGGGAGTGTCGGGATCGAAGGAGTCCATCTCAAACTCCGGGGAGAACAGCAGGATGACGGTGGAGCCCATCTCAAACATCCCAAGCTCATCTGCTTTGTTCACTGGAACGCCGTCGGTGTACTCGCGAACGGTGAGGTGCGCGCCGCCCCATCGGTTGGTGACGTAGTCGTCGTAGCTCAGACGGATCCGTCCGACATTGGTCGCGCCCACTTTAACCACGGCAAACGCAGCCCCGGACTCGTGCTCCATGAAGGACGTCAACCGCTCGTTAATCGCGAACAACTTCGGGAACATCTCCACGCTGGGCGGATTCACAGGGAGGAGCTTGCCGGGAACATAACAGAACGACCGGACGGTTCCATCAAAAGGTGTATGGATCCTGTGGTAGTCGCGAGGACTCAGGTAGATCGTAAAGAAAGAGCCGTTGAGAAACGGTGCCACTGATTCTTTGTCACCGAGCAGCTCAGGCAAGGTGTAGGGATGACCCTTGGCGTGGATGAATGTATCGTTGTCGATTCGCCCGCAAGCATAGACCGCACCGTCAACAGGAGAGACCACGGCCTCAGGGTCAGAGTCGATGCTTCGTGCATCTTTTTTGAGATGACGTGTGAAAAAGTCGACAATTGTATCGTATTCCTCTAAGGGACGTGCGGCTTCGCTAAGGTTCACGTTGAAGTGCTTGATGTACCAGCGCAAAAAGGGTCGCAAAATCCACTTGGGCAACCGCATCCGGGTGATATGTCCAACCACGCGACTGATCAGTCGCTCAGGCAAGATGGTGTTCAACAAAACCAGCATAACCTTGTTCATTGTCTGCACAGGCCTCACATTGATGGAAGAGGTAGTCTAATTTCAGAAAGACTTATACCAAACTTTGCGGTGCATGTAGTAGAAAAGGATAACTCTCTTATGGCGAAAACCCCTCAACCCCCCCCAGCCCCTCCTTTTGGTTCCCCTCACAACGACACAGAAGAAAGCCTTTTGCTTACGGAAGACTCGTGGGCCAACGTCATCAGCCAGGACCGCCAACGCCTTCCTTACAGCCGACGGATTTTCGTAAATCGTCCTTTGCGCCTCGACCGAATCGACTGGATCGGCTTCGACATGGACTACACCCTGCTCCGTTACCACGACGCTCCCATGGACAGGCTCAGCTACGAAGAAGGTCGCAAGCAACTTGTGGCCTTGGGCTACGATGAGGCGTTGTTGGAGCTGGAGTACAACCCCCAACGAGCGATGCGCGGTCTCCTGGTGGACAAAGAGCAGGGCAACCTTCTCCAAATCAACCACCACCGTCATGTCACGGCTGCGTACCACGGTCACAGAGCCCTCGACAAAGAAGAGCGCAAGCAGATCTACCGCCGCGCCCCCATGAAGTTTTCCTCGCGACAAGACACCCAGCTAGAGAACCCGGCCCCAGACTATCGACGGTTTCGCTTGATCGATTCGCTCTTTGGGGTGCCCGAAGCCTGCCTCTACAGCGACCTTGTGGAGTGGATGGAGTCCCAACGCAAGCCGGATGAGGAGTTGGACTTCCTCAAGCTCTACGACGACGTCCGTACCGCCTTGGACCAAGCCCACGCCACACAAAGCATCCATCGCGCGATCGAAGAAGATCCGGCCAAATACATCGTCCAAGATCCAGAGATCGCCGTCACGCTGGAGCGTCTGCGAGCCTCCAACAAGCGTCTGTTTTTGCTGACCAACAGCGACTGGGGCTACACCCAACGTGCGATGACCTTTCTCCTGGAACAACAAACCGACATCCACGCCCATTGGCATGAGTTCTTTGACCTTGTCATGGTGCGCGCCGGAAAGCCGCGTTTTTTCCGCTCCGAGCAACCTTTTGAAAAACTGTCAGTGAAGGGGGAGACGCTGGGCCACAGTCACGAACTGGAAGGTCACAAGTTCTGGCGAGGCGGCAACCAAGAAGACCTCAACCGCTTTTTGGGCGAAGCTCGCGACCATGTCCTGTACGTGGGCGACCACATTTACGGAGACATCCTCCGCACCAAGAAGTCGTCGGCTTGGCGCACCATGTTGATCGTGGAAGAGTTGGAGCGCGAGCTGTTGCTTCGCCAGGAACACCGGGAGTCATGGTCGATGTGGGAAAAAATGGAGGCGCGACGCATCGAACTCAGCCACACGCTCAACGATCTCTCGGTGCTGTTGGAGCGACTGCAGCAGTTTGAAACGCAGCCCAACAGCAACGTCACCTTGCAAGAGCAGGCGCACGCCTCGGCTCTGGAGCGAACCCAACGACAGCTACAGCGAGTCAAAAGCGAGCTCGAAGATGTCGCGGAGCGCGCCGACGCTCAACTTCTTCACATCGAACAACAATTTAATCCCTTCTGGGGAATGTTGTTTCGCGAAGGCCACCAATACAGCTACCTTGGCGAGCAAGTCCGCGCCTTTGCTTGCATCTACACCAGTAGAATCACAAACCTATTGGGCTACACCACACACCAATACTTCCGCCCTCCCCTGCCGCTTCTCCCCCATGAAATGCCCGAAGAATGGAATGATTAGTGGACCCCACCCACAACATTCTGTATCTTAAATTAAGAAAACTCCCCAGAGATGTTGAAGGAGTTCCCTCCGACTGCCGTTCATGGCTTGGTGGAAGGAAACGTTGACCTTTGCCCGAGTGACAGGCCTTCAAGGATGAAGGGCCAGGAGACTTCGTATCGATGCTAGGCTTGCGGATCGCACGCAGTACACAAGAAAACAAGAAGATACCATGGTTTACGTTGGGGTGGATTGTCATCCTTACGTTGCTGTTTGGGTGGAGTCAGTGGGGACTCTCCTCCCGAACCCGTCAGATGAGCCAGGCCAAAGAGAAGCTTATCTGCTTCTACCTCAAACACGACTACACTATCGTTCCCGACAACATCTTAAAGTTTTTTCCCAAGATCCTCCAAAAACACACCCAACGGGTCCAACCCTTTGTGGAGTTCTACCACCGGGGTGGCATGGCCCACGAACAGGCCCGTCAATGGCTGCGTGAGGGCGAGTGGAACCGCAGCAACCTGGGCTTTCGAGCCAAAGAGGGAGCGAGCTGTTTGCAGCGCGCGATAGCCCAAGGACAACTTCGCAAGCACCCCAAGAAACGAATCTTTATGACCATGGCCTCCTTGGTCCAGAGGGATCTTCAAAACAACCAAACCCGCCTGGAGAAGCTCGGTAAGCAGTACCTGAAAAGCCGCCAAAAACACCCTTGGTATGGGTGGGGCTTGGTACCTGCTGACGGAGATCCTGTGGGTTTGCTGTCCTCGATCGCCTTTGCACCCGCCTGGTTTACGTTGCTGTGGCAGGTCCTTCTGCTGTGGTTGGTGGCGGGCTTCTTAGAACAACACTGGGGCGGCCCCATCTGGATTGCGGTGTTCTGGCTTGGTGGATTGATCGGTAGCCTCGCTCTGTTCATCCTCCAACTGGACAGCAACACCCCCATACTTGGGAGTCACAATGCGATCGCGGGGGTCATGGGGATGTGGACCTTTGCCACATTCCAACGCCCCCTTCTGCTCACTCTGCCCAAACCCCTCGACAAAAAAGAGCTGCCTGCGTTTCCACCCTGGCTTCTTACAGTGGTGTGGCTGGGTTTGACGGTTGCAGATGCCTCTCTCCAAAACTACGCGCTTGTTCCTCACATCATCACCTATGTGTTGTGCTTCGGCATTGGTATGTTGGTGCTGTGGGGCTTGCAATCGATGGAATGGTTGGAAACCTTGCCATTCCCCGTACCGGAGAAATCGGCCCAACCGATCAAGTCTCCCGAGCGACGGGCGCAACCGCGAGCCTTTAAGAAACCCACCGCTGGAGGAACCAAGGGCAAGAGCCTGTACCTCAAACCTGACCTTAAGCAGATGGTCAAAAAGACCTACAAGGAAGGCCAATACGAAGAAGCGGTCACCATGTACCGCGAACTGTACATGAGCGGTCAGGCCCGGATCGAAGACTTCGACGAGCTGTTCATTGCCAGCGAGAAAGGGCAGATCGAGCCGGTCCCAGACGACTTCCTCCGCGCCATTCGAGCGGCGGCTTACAGCAAACGTCAAGACAAGGCTCTGGGGTACTACCACCGTTGCGACAACAAACGTGACGTGATGGAGTGGTCCGAACGTGAGCAGATCAGCCTCGCCCAAGAGCTCCGACGGGCTGGCCTCATTGAAGAAGCGCTCGAAGAGTTGGAGAGCATCATGGACGAAGGGCCCGACGGCAACTTCTTCATGGACGCCCTCCTCCTCAAGATCGAGATTCACCTCGCCACAGGAGACGACCTCGAAGAGGCCTTCCAGTTGCTGTACAAGGCCGAGCTGTATCTTGAGCAAAAGCCCCAATACAAAGACGCTGTCGAGCGCATGCGCGCCTTGATGGCCGACGCCGACGGAGGTTCCGTACCCGAGATTCGTCAGATCCCCACAGGGCTTGGACCGGGTTCCTTTGGGCTCAGCGACGATGGGCCTCTGGATCAGGAAGTGGACGCCTCTCTCCTCGACGACCTCGCTGCCTTTGAACAGCGGCTCAACGAAGAGAAAAATCACCCCGCCGCGGCAGGACAATCCTGGAGCGAGCTTCCCTCTCTGTTGCTCCGCGACAAGGAAAAACAAGACATCGAAGCGAACGTACGCGTTGCCGAGATCGACGACGAGTTCTTGATGGGTGACTCCACCGAGATACCACCCCATCCAGAGTCCGCTCCGCCAAGCCCGGTTGCTCCAACGTCACCGCTGGAGCAGAAAGGCAATCCGGACGCCTTGTTCCAGTCCATTGAAGTCGACATGGACGCCAGCGTGGAGATCAGCCCCCAAGAAGCAGACACAGAGCGCTCCAGCATCCCCGATGTCACGCTCCCTCCCGAACATTCAACGAAGCAAGCGTTTCCCACCCTGGCTGATGAGAACCTGTTGGAAGAGGTGCTCCAGAAACAAGCTGAGCTACTCCAACAACAAGATCAAGAAGCCTCTACCCAGCCAGGCGCAGCGCCTGATCTTGCAGCAGAGTCCAGACCATGGGAGTCATCCTGGGACAACCTGCCGCGTAGCGAACTCCCAGTGCCTCCAATGGAAGCATCAGATCCTGTCCTGTCCAACACGGAATATCCTTACGAGTCACTGCACCAGCCGGGTCTGGAGACAACAGCGGTGCCTTCGATCGCAGGATTGCACGGCAGCAACGCGGTTGACCCCAATGAATTGCTGAACGGAGGACAAACCGACTTCCCACCCAGCGAGCCCGACCCGGCTTTGCTTGGCTCCGACTTTGACTTGCCGCTCTTTGGCGGTGAAGAAAGCCTCAGTGACGACGGCGCCAAGACCATGTTGTCGGATGATCTTCAAGATGCAGCCGAAATGGCCAAAGCGTTGGCAGGGCAAGGTATCTCTCTCCACAACGACCCTGTCACCGCCAACGCAGATGGTGTCACAGCCGAAGAGCTACCTGCGCTCAACCATGTGGAATCACTCAAGGCTGGACGTCCTGTTCTGCTCCTCGACGACGATGGAAATCCTTCCTCTCACACGAATGGATTGACAGAACACTCCAAAGATGAGGATAACAAGGGCTGAAACTAGACAGAGTCTTGTGCGTTCTTGCACAAGACAGCTTCGTCCCTTCGTCTTCAACGTTTGTCACAGGAGTGAATGACTATGGTGCCTCGCTGGATACAACATACCTTTGGCCTTCTGGTTCTGGGTGCAGTGCTGTACTGGGGCTGGGATGTGAGCCAGGCCTGGTCCAACGGAACGCTGTTCCTTCCCAATCCCAAAGGTCCAGCACAACTGGGCAAACTCGTCCCTCGCATTCGAGCCCAACAGCAAGACGGAAGCACCGCCTATCTCCGTCACTTCCGAGGCAAATGGGTGCTGCTCAACTACTGGGCCACGTGGTGTGAACCCTGTCGTCGCGAGATGGGTTCCCTGGAGAACCTCGCCCGAACCTTGAAAGCCCCCGATTTTGCGCTGTGGGCCGTGTCGGTGGATGCCAACTGGAAGGTCGTCCAGTCGTTCTTTGGCAAGCACCCCACCCTCAAGGCAGGGAATCTCACGATGAAGATTGCCCTCGACACGTCAGGAGAGAGCGCGCGACGCTACGGCACCTCCAAATTCCCCGAGACCTACTTGATCGACCCCCAAGGTCGTCTGCGCCAAAAATGGATTGGACCCTTCCAATGGGATAAACCCGCAATGGTGCAACAAATCAGGAGGTTGATGGGTCGTTAGGGGTGGGAGCATTGAGTCCACGTCGGGTCAATGCTACACTCACTTGTGAAATGAAACAGGCCTTTGTGTGAGACGAACCCACAAGCGAACGCCATTAAGGGAACATGAACCAGCCTCCACACTGCTATCACTGCAAAAAACCTGTCAGCGGCGAAGAGATCTTCTGCCGCCATTGTGGGACCCGTCTGCGCGACACAGGTCTACAAGCCGGCCAAATGATTGGTAAGCACTACGAAGTGGAAGATATCATCGGGCAAGGCGGGATGGGCCAGGTGGTGAAAGCCCGGCACAACCTGACGAACCAGGTGGTTGCCATCAAAACCTTGTCCCCCCACTTGGCCGCCGACCCCGGCCTGCGAGAGCGCTTCCTCCAAGAAGCCCGCGCCCTTGCAGGCCTGGACCACCCGAACATCATGACGCTCTATACCTTCCTGGAAGAGGAAGGGAAGTTCTTCCTTGTGATGCAGTACATCGACGGCCAGGACGTGGACGCCATGTTCCGACGCTGCATGGGCATCAGCCCCCGAGCGTCTGTCCCGATCTTTCAGCTTGCTCTCAAAGGTCTGGGTTATGCCCATCAACAGGGAATCATCCACCGCGACTTGAAACCCGCCAACATCATGGTCACCCGTGACGGTCGCGTGAAGCTCACCGACTTTGGGATCGCCCTCATTCGCGGAGGTCTTCGCCTCACCGTGACAGGCGCTCAAGTCGGCACAGTCTTCTATATGGCTCCAGAACAAATCCAGGGAAGCCCAGCCACGCCTCGCAGCGACCTGTATGCGATGGGCGTAAGCCTGTTCGAGAGCATCGCCGGACGGCTTCCCTTTGAAGGCGACGACTACACCGTTCGCAAAGGTCACGTTGAAGATCCTGCCCCTGATATCCGGCAGTTCCGACCCGACGTACCGGAGAATCTCGCCAAAACCCTACTCCGAGCGCTGGCCAAGCACCCCAACCAACGCTTCCAGACCGCCGACGAGTTCTGTGAAGCCCTCGGCAACTGGGGCGACGTGATTCCTTTGGTGGAATGTCCCCTGTGCGGCTCCAAGCACCCCGTAGGTGAAGGTGTATCTTGCCCGTCTTGTGGGAAAGATGAGCTGTGCCGCATCCACATGGTAGACGAGTACAACATGTGCCGCCCGTGTGTTCAACTGGAAAGCCGCACAGCCTCTCTCCATGAGCAGCCCGGTCCGCCTTTCTCCAGCAACCCACAGGAAGAGGCCCCAGGGTCGTTCGTGTACAGCGCCGCCCCTTCCCTCTCTGGCTCATCCTCGGATCTACCGTACTCGTTGCACGGCAACAAACCAGCCAGCAGCCCTGCGTCAGCCTCGTCGCCCTCGCCACTGGCTCCAAACAACGTAGGATACAACAACCAGGGACCGGGAATTTCTGCGGATCTTTCCGACAAAGACAAGACCGAAACAGAACCTCCTCGCCCTCACATGGCGCCCAGTACAAACCAGAGAATTGAGCAACAAGGCAGCAACCCGCGCCACGCTCCTCCTCGGCTCGCAAGCCGGCCTCACACCTCCACGGGTGCAACCCTTCCCCCCAACATCACCACCCGCGACCGTGCAGACATGGTGTTAATTCCTGAAGGGTACTTCATCTTGGGCGCTCACGACGAGCCCAACGCAACGCCTCCCAAGCGATGCTACCTCCGCTCGTACTACATCGATCGTTACCCTGTGAATCATGCGAGCTACGAACGATTTGTTCGTGAAACGGGACACCCCTTCCCCTCTCACTGGTGGAACCCCAACGAACACCAAGGACGTCTGTATCCGCCGGATCTTACGTTGCATCCGATCGTCAATGTGACCTACAGCGATGCCGTCGCGTACTGCCGTTGGGCCGGAAAGCGACTGCCCTACGAAGCCGAGTGGGAGAAGGCCTCGCGAGGCACTGACAGTCGGCTGTATCCCTGGGGCACCGAGTGGGTCGATGGAATGGCTCATTTTGGCGCCAACAGCACAAGCCCCTCGCCCAAGTATGCAAAGGCCAAGAGCCCGTACGGAGTCTGTGACCTCTTGGGCAATGTCTGGGAATGGGTCGCCGATTGGTACGCCGCTGATAGCTACGCTCACATGGATGAGACCTCACCGTATGGCCCATCACAAGGCAAATACCGCACGATCCGAGGAGGCGGCTTCTCTGACCCTCCCCGCACTGTTCGCGTCACCACCCGCAACTTCCGCCCTCCAGAGACAGGCGACTTGACCCTCGGCTTCCGGTGTGTGCTGGATCCATAAGCATAGGACACACTCATGAACCTTGACCACGTCGCCATCCAATACACCGATCACATGTGGGAAGCCCAACAATGGGCCAGCCGCGGCTACGAGCCGATCGAGTGCGCGTTCGGCACAGGCTCCGTCTTGGGTCCCCTGAACATGGACCACCACGGCGAAGAATCCTGGCGGGAAGGTGTTGCCTTGCGCGCCTGCCGAGACCACTACGGCGTTCTCCAAGAGAAGCCTCGCTTTGTGGTTACAGGAACACCGGACGCTGATGCGGTTCTTGCGATCATTGCGCTGGCTGCGTTGGTTCCCGAAGACAAGATCCCAGCAGAGTTCGCCGATCTTGTGAACCGCCGCGACCTGGATCCCATCGTGGTCCACCTGCTGGAAGAGAAGTACGGCGAAGAGCTCCTCTCCTTCCAACAAGTCTCTCACCTACACCGTGACGCCCCCTCCTTTTTCCGGGCCGTCCGAAGCATGTGCAACCTGCTTCTCGAAGGCATCACCGACGAGCAACGCACCAAGATTCGACGCAAAGAAGAGCGTCGCATCCACATGGCTGAGAACTGTCCGATTGAACACTTTGGCGGGGATCTTGTCTTGGTCCAGGGCACAGTGTGGGGCTTTGACCGATGGTACCAGATGGCGCCTGTTGTCGTGTCGTACAGCCAGCGTCACAGCTCCGTAACCATCGGATGCCGCTCAGAGAGCGTTGCCAAAGAATTGTTTGGGGAAGAAGGTTTGCTCCGCGTGTTTGCCGAGCTAGGACGTGGGTGGGGAGGTCGAGAGAGTATTGGCGGAAGCCCCCGTGACAAGAGACTTTCCATCGATGAAGCCCGCGACGCTGCGCGAACGGTGCAGAGAATGCTCACCAACCCTTTGTAACTCACCAAGAGAGCTTGGTCGTTCGCAAAGGGTTGATGGAAGAGTCTAAAGTTTCTGAAGATGCTTAGCCTTTGGAGTAGTAGACACAGGCGCCAGTGTAAGCACAGTTCCACTTGCCGAACAGCTTCACACAGGTCATCGTGAGTTGCTCCATGCTGACCATGCCATGACCTTTGTCTTCACAGTCATCGCGAGCTTTGTCTTTGGCCTTCGACTTGGAGCTGCTCTTGCTGCTCTTGGACGCGGTTCCTGCCACGACGGTGTAGCCTCGGGGGTTTACAGTACACGTTGCCGTTGCCGAGCAGTTCGAGGGGCTGTCATCGGTGAGGTACACTGTCGCGTTTCCGCAGACCGCAACAAAGTTGCTGAACACTGCCACTCTCACGTCTTTGCTTTCACATTCGTCCTTCAGCTGTGATTTCACCTTGCTCTCCGCGTCACTGAGGCTGGAACCTGAGGCATTTCCGGTTAGCTGATAGACCTTGTACGACGTCGAGAGCTTGCGTGAGATCGTCGAGAACTTGGCCGCTTCGCCGTTCATCTCACCTTCCATCGGCATCCCACAAGCTGTAGTCATCACCAGTCCTGCAACCAAAGCCAACCCTGTCATTCCTTTTTTCCAGATTCCTTGCAACATCGTCTTTCTCCTATTGTGTGCTCTCGTGAGCGTTGTCTCGTTTTTTGCTTTCGTCCCCTCCTTTATCAAGATAGGTTCCAACCCAACAGACATGCACAAAACCACTTGCATTACGAACACCTAGACAGCCACACCAAAACAGACTCGTTGGAAGCCTGTGAGCCACCTAACACTTCATTTTTTCGGCCTCTCTGAACGGAGAGAAGAAGGATGCAATCTCTTTCTGATTGGAGAAAATCTCTCGCATTGGAGAATCTACGTTTGGCCTTACCAGTGAAGTTAAGAGTTCCGCTCTCGAAAGCTGACCGGTTTAGCGCGGAGTGTACTTCGCCTCGCTAGCCTCACGTCTCCATGTTCCAGGAGAGACTCCAAAGTACCGCTAAAACGCCCGACTGAACGAAATTTCTGAATCATAGCCAACCTGCCAGGCAACATGAGACAACCCCGCGTAGTCATGCTTTTGCAAGAGCTGTGTGGCGACGCGCATCCGCCACTGTGTGAGGTAACGCAAAGGAGGAACCCCCACCCGTGATTGAAACCTTGCAGCAAAGCTTGAGCGAGACAACCCCACCGCTCGCCCCAAAGACTCCACCGTCCATGGTTTCTCAGGTTGCTGATGAATCAAGGCCATGCTGGCGTGAATCACCTCATCGCGCAAAGCCCCCAACCAGCTCCCTTCTCCTTCGACTTGGCTGGAAACCCAAGAACGTATGACCTGGATAAAAAGCATCTCCATCAAACGTTCAACCATTAGATCTGCGCCATGTTCTCCCTGGGTCGCTTCCACCATAAGAAACTGGATGGTTTGTTCCAGCCAAGGAAGCTCTTGCTTCTCCCTCGTTCCCAGGTAGTTCAGCGGAGGAAGAGGCGACAACAAGGGATGTTTCCTGTCTTCGGAGAACGAAAACCCTCCGCTCAACAAGACGCCTGGAGCTTCAGAGGAAGCTTCATTCTGGTAAACGCGAAACTCTCCTGGTGGGATGGTTTCTTGGCTTTGCAAAGCCTCGACAAAGGTTGGGGCACAGCTTCGACTGCATTAACAATGGCGTGCCTGAGGCCGCTCGGTAGCATGACAAGATCACCAGCACGAAGGGGCAATGGCTCTCTTTCAGCCAAAAGAAGGTAGCATTTTCCCTGCTCAGCCACATGAAAACAAATGTATGCCTTCGTCGCGAAGACATTCACCAAGCTGGGCTACCCCACCTACATCATCTATCCCCTGGCCGTTGTGAAGATACTGGGGCTGATCGCTATCTGGACCAAGAAGTCTCAAAGACTCAAAGAGTGGGCTTACGCCGGATTCTTTTTTGACCTGGTGCTCGCTATCTCAGCACATATCGCTGTCCAAGATGGTGAATTTGCTCCAGCCGTTGTCGCGCTGGTTTTGTTGCTGACGTCTTACTTTTCAGAGCAGTATCTGGAAGAATAGAATGCAGGAGAAGGAAGCGAGTTAGGCCAGGGGAAGCTTCATGTAGAAGGTCGAGCCCTGCCCTTCCTTGGAGTCAAACGAAATGCTCCCGTGGAAGGCTTCAATGATGGACTTGGTGATATTGAGGCCGAGGCCAGAGCCACCTTTTGAGCGAGTGGAAGACGAGTCCGCACGCTCAAACCGGCCAAAGATCTTATCTTGGAACGACGCGGGGATTCCGGGTCCATTGTCCGCTATCGACACACAGGCAAATCCCTGTTCGTCTTTGGAGACTTCAATCGTTACAACTCCACCTTTGGGTGAGTATTTGGCGGCGTTGGAGAGCAAGTTTGCCAAAGCCTGGTTGTACCGAATGGGATCCAGCTCGCAGGTTACCACCTCGTCCGTCAACGTTGTTTGAAACGTGACGTCGTAAATGTCAGCAAGACTAAGATGGTTTTGCAGAACCTCTTCGGTTAACTCGGTCAAGTTGACGGGTTGCATCTTGTACATCATCTTGCCAGCGGCGATCTTTTCCATATCCAGGATGTCATTGACCAACGTTGTCAGGTTTTCGCAGTTGCGGGAAGCCAACTCCACCAGCTTCAGGTTGTTGGGATCCAACTGTTCGGTTGCAGAGATTTGAAGTAGAGACAACGCCCCTTGTATCGAAGTTAATGGGGTCCGGAGTTCATGATTTACGGTGGAAACAAACTCCGTCTTCATCCGCTCCACTTGTTTGCGAGACGTAATATCTCGAAGCACCGCGCTGAAATAGATGTTGTCGTCTACAGTGATCTCACTGATGGAGAGATCCAGGTCGAAGGTCTCGCCGTCGGTACGCTTCCCTTTGATCTCCAGACCGGTACTTGTCCTTGTTCCGCTTAGCTCACCCAAGGCATCAGGCACACCGAAAAAGCGGGAGATGTGTTGGCCCAAAGCGTCTTCTTTGGAGCAAGCAAACATCGTCTCACAAGCGGGGTTAAAGCTGAGAATCACGCCGTCTTGGTCCGTCACCAACAACCCCTCCACCGAGTTTTTCAGAATCGACTGATTCAGAGCCTCTGCCTGCAACAGGGAAGCTGATTTCTCCTCGTACCCCTCTTCCAGTTTCTTTGCAAAGCGCAACACTTGCCGATTGGACCGGGCCAACAGGGCAAACAAGACAAAGAGCATCGTGTCGATGATGATTCCAGCGATCAGAATCACAAGAGGCTGGTTGTTGTTGGCTGCGATCCGGAACGAGCGAGTGCTGACAATCTCAAAGCTCCAAACTCTCCCATACATCGGAACGTTGACATGTTTTCGGAAGAGCGGGTGTGGATCAACGTCTTTTTCACCAGAGACCAGCTCGCTGTACAGCGTGGTCTGTTCGTCGCGAATGCGGATGGCGACCAAGCGCTTCTCTTTCTCCAGCACCCCCCGCATTAATTTGTGCATGATAAAGGGCGCATAAACCATCCCAACAAAGTTCTTACGCCGCGCATCAGACGTCTGAGATGGACCTCGGTACATCGGAGCATAGAACAAAAACCCTGGTGTTTTTTCGCTGTCTTGCACCAACACAATCGGTCCAGTGAGCTGAGCAAACCCAGAATCTCTCGACTTCTTCCCAGCGGTGTGTCTGTTTTGCTCGTGGGCCATATCCAGGCCCAACGCCTGCGAGTTGTCTTTGAACGGCTCAATGTAAGTAATGGGCCAATATTCAGGCTTGTTGTGTTTGGGGTAGATCCGAAACGCTGGCTTTTCCTGCTTCACACTCGCCAAGAACGTCTTGAGGTTGGAGGGTTGGACATAATAGATCACGCCAATCCCGTTGATCCCTGGGTACTTGGCCTCAATCTTAAGATTGTCTGCGTAACGCTTCCATTTTTGGTAATTCATCTGGAACGACTGGGAGTGGAAAAGAGCCACCCCGCCCCACAACGCATCTTCGTATTTTTTCATGCGTTCCTGGACGAGCTCCACAACGTGATGGGCTTCACGCTTGAAGCGAGTCTTAAGCTTCTCATCCACCTGCTGCTTGGTGAAAAACCAAGCCAGAATCGTCACGATGACAGACAGGGAAAGAACAAACCAATGAAACGAATGAAGCCTTCCTCCTCGCTGCAACAGTTCCTTCTCTTCCTCTAAGAGTTCCATGAAGCACTCACTCTCCGCTCCTACATACGAAAGGGCGGCATGACCACAACTCTGATAGAGGTTGCTTTACTGGACTTAGCCAGCCCCCAAAAGCGCATCCATCCGATGCAAAGGTGTACAGAAGACAACACAAACAACGACAAAAAAACCTCAATCTTTAGACAACGGCTTGGGCAACAAACGAAAGCACCCCCAACTGTTTGGGACTGTAGCGACAGGCCGAAACAGATCTGTCCGACGAGACATCCACGAAAGCTCCAACGAGTTGGGGAACAACGCCATCACAAACGTTACACCCTGTTGGCGCAATCGCTTCACCCAAAGTTTTTGGTCGAACAGCTTCCAGTAGCGTTGATGATAGCCCCGTTGAAAGTCGATCACCGACTTGGTACGGAGAGGTGAGACGTAGAGGACCTGATGCTGCAGGTAACGGCCCATCCAAGGATAGAGAAACCAGTTGTCATGTTGAGGGAGATGACCTGCAGTTACAGCAATCGTTTCACGGCGACGTTGTTCAAACGCCTTGAAGCAACCGTGCCAATACCGTGTCACACCGTGGAGCACAAGGCTGGAGCTGTACGCTTCGACACGAAACGAGTGCTTCAAAGTCAGCACCCCGACCAACGCACAGGTACCAAGAAGCATCCACGCACTCCACCGTAGCCACAAAACATTCTTAAGCCATCGGTAGAAACCATAAGCAAAGGTAAGCCCGACAACTCCCCCGACGAAAAGGCCTCCCAACCAAGGCCACTCTTCGGGGTTGATGTACAAGACGACATCCCACACATTCCACAAGCACAACGCAGCGAGCACCCATGTCAGCTGGGGAAAACGCTCCAGGCGTGGGGCAAGGAACAACAAAACCAAGAGCAAGGCCACCCACACAAGACCCAAAAGAAAGCGACCGTTGGAGGTCGCCCACCCGATCCGGATAATCGCAAAGCCGCTATGGTAAAACCCCGCGAGTACTCCAGCCATGATGATGCTGATGAAGAGCGTGGAGAGTCGGGAACGCCGCCACAAGAGGAGCCATCCGAATGGGAAGAACAGTAGCAACAGCAAGGTCGCTCCGCCCAACGTGGGATACCGAGTGCTCCAGAGCAAATGGCCCCGCTTGTTCATAGGTAGAAACGTTTTGAGTAGCGCGTACCCTTCCCCCTTCCACGTGTACGCAGTCTTCCGGAACGGAAGCTTGGAATACTCTTGCAAGGAAGGAGGAGCCTTTCCAAGAGAAAGACCCGCAACAGAGATTGGATAGGGAGACAAGGGCAAGCCCGTCTCGCTGATGTTGTAGCTCATCCAGGGCAAAGTGAAAGCGCCCAACAAAAGAGCACCCAGCACAAAGCGTTTGAGATAAGGGACAAGCTGACCGAGCGTGCGCCAAGCGATCCAACCTTGGCTGAGAAGGAGCAGAGCAACAACCGGATAGGCTGTTAACTTCACGCTCAACGCGACGCCCATCGAAGACCACGAGAGGACGAGGCATCTCCATCGAAAGGCCTCATCTTCTGACGTCGCATAAACCCATGTGAACACAACAGCAAAGCACAGGGAAGAACACAACAACACATCCACGTAGCCGCTGCCTATCGCACGCCACATGGTCGGCATGCTGAACACAAGACCGACCCCAAGGAGGCTTAAGTCATGGCGAAGACCGACCACACGTTGGGCGATGGTGTAGATGGCGAGGCTCGCGAAGAGAAAAACAAACACATCCACCACAATGTAGAACCCATCGTGATGGAAAGGCAGCATGGCCCAGGCCTGAAGGACTTCACCTCCTGGTGGGAAGAGCCGGTACCACATCCAACCGGATGGAATCAACGGCATCTCAAAAGAGCCTGTCTTTACGTAAACACCCGCCTTAAAAGCATGATAGGTGAGAGTATCCCACGCAAGAGGAGGAAGCAGCAGCGTTCGGAGAGCCAGCAACACCATGACAGCGAAGACGAGAAGCAACCAGGGATGCTCAGTCCGGACCGTTTTGCTGCAGGCCACCCAAGCCGTGTGGAGGTCCTCACGGAGAGCCTCTCTTGCTTTGGAAAAAGGGAGGAGCCAGCGATAAGCCAAGCAAGCACAAAGCAAAGGCAAAGGAAGCGCCACATACCACCGGAAGATACCGAGTCGTAAGAGCACAAGCCCCACGACAATAAGAAACCCAAAGCCCCCTATTCCTGTCGCGGACCATCGCAAAAGACGTTCTTCCCGAGGCAACCACCGAAGCGAAGCAACAAACCCAAGGAACAACACCGCAAGGGTGAGCAAGACTGCAACAAGACATTGTCCAAAAGTCACAAATAGCTGCACAAAAAGACTCTCCCAACTTGAGTTGGCTTTCGTTCCAAAACAAAGAGATGCTTTCCCCGACGAAAGAGCCAGAGAAGAAGGGCTGGGGAAGAGCAAAAAGAGCTACTCCACAGGGGAGTTTTTGAACAGGGGAACAAGGAGGGATTCGTAAACAAACAGGCGGGCGCTCCAAAACAACGCTGCAGGCAAAAACCAAAGCGGCGCTGTGAACAAAAGGACGGCTCCGGCCGCGTAAGTCCAGGAAGGAGAAAGCGTGATGGGTTGCTCACCAGAAAGCCGCTCAGCCGGGGGAAACAGGCGATCGATCACAGCCTGCCCCAGGAAACGCATCAAGCCGATGCAAAAGTCGACGGTCAACAACACAGGAAAAAGCAACAGCGAAAGCCATGACACCACCGACACTTTGGACGCACGAGAGGGTTGCCACTCCCAGCCCAACAGATCCTCCAAGAAATACAAGGTGGTATGAACCACCAAGGACCAAAAGAAAAAGACCACAAAGAAGGGCAACCAGACCGGAGACGTCATCAGGAGGTGAAAACGGAGACGAGTACCCGATGTCATCAGAAAGGCACCGATCAGGCCCGCGCCCATCGCGATGCCTCCCCACGTCAACCCAACCTTCCGCATCTGAAAGGCTGAGGTATCCAGAATCACCACAAACTTAGGCGCCATGAAGTAGAAGGAGATGTAAAGCCCAAGAAAGACAAGCGCTGTGTACGCAGCCGTGGAGATCATAACACCCAGATGATTGCGCCATTTTTTCAATGTCAGCAGGCTCAGGCTGAAGGCCAACAAGGGAGGACCAGCCCAGATCCCGTAGAAGGGAAACTTCCACTTGGGCACACGCAAGAACGCCAGCCAACCAACCTTTTGCAGTCGGAAAATGTCCCACCCCAGCCACACGAGGCTGGCCAAAAGCAGCTGCGCAGCAAGCAACGTTTGTAGGGTTTGACGAAGTCGCGCACGAGGTTGTTGGTAGTGAACAAACAAACCCCACACAGCAAGCCAGGGACCCAGCACAAAACACCACAGCACCGGTAGCCACAGCGATGCATAACCGTCCCATTTTAATAAGGGAGGAACAAACACCGGCAACACGATGCCAAACAGCACGGCAAACAAGGTGGCGGCAGCTCCCAAGGAGCCCACCCCAAACGCAAATCCTCGAGAGGGAGACGACGAAGCGGCCGTCGTTGACGATTCAGACATCCATGTTTCCTATACGTTCTTGCAATTCAGCCAATGCAGCAAGGCTTACCGCGATACAAGCAATCTGTCAACGACAACCCCAAGAATGCAAGGGAGCTTGTCTCCGGGTTGTATGCCAATGGAGAACTGCAGAACAAACAGGGAAGGAACAAAGTAGACAGCGAAGAGGAGACATGGGAAAGCAGAGCGAAAGGATGCTCTCCCCCTACTTGGAGGAGCGCTGGTTCGACATCAAAGGAAGCGGTGTGTCGTATAGGTTCTTGAACATCTGCTGCACAAACTTGGACGCTGTTGGATCATCCGTCTGGCTTGTGGGTTTTCGTTGCTCTCCCGCGGTCAGCCCTGCTCGCCCAGGCAAATGTGAGGCGTTGTACGCAGCCACAGGTGGCCTAGCGACTCTCGAAGGGGGTGGAGGCGTGATCCGAGCCGAAGACTGTGGCGCCATCGCAGGCAAATTCTCTTGCGTAGAGGCCTCACGCATCGGCGTCATAGGAAGAGCCTGAACCGGAAGGTCCTGCGTGTTGGTCAGGCGATTTTGATCCAACTTGTGCTGCCAGGCTCGGGTGAGAACGAGGCGCACTTGCATGTTGGTCGCATGCTGTTGAAGGCCTCGATAAAACGCTCGTAACGCTGGCGTTGTCATTTCGTACCGGTCTTGCAGCACATCCAGAATCGGTGCCAACTCCATCGAACCTCTCGCAGTATGAGGAGCAATGTACCTTCGAATCAAGCCCATCACTTGCTGCAGTGACAAAGGAGGCTCCACGGGCAACTGTTGAAGTTGTTTCGTTATCGGCATTAAAGTATGTAACGGTAGAATGTTTTTGCCCAGCATAACCAGCCCCTTACTTGAAGTCCATCGGTCAAGGACGACTCGGAAAGATCAAACCCGATTGTCATGATTCAGGATGAAATGGATTCGGTACTACTCAGTCTCAAACGACTTGAACCCGTCGTAACTTTAGATTCTTTTTGCTTTTTTTAGGTCAAAACTACCAATTTTCTATCAAACCCATACAAGACCAACACTTAGAGACCAACACCCAAAGATAAAATAGGAATACCAGTTGATGAACCTGATTCACAAAGATCTCAGTGAGTTGAATTTTTTGCTTTGTAATCTTTGTGTAATAGCTTTGTTTTTGCGTTGACTTTTGCGTACATTTTATTATTGTTCGAGCAACAAAAGCGTTTGGTTTGGGCTGTGAATTCTGCAACAGCAAAAAAAGCCTAAACTTGTTCTATAGATACAGAGCACATGGACTTTATTCTTTCAAAGTCTCAACGTTCTGTAGGGTCTGTTTTTCTCCAGGGACGCAGAGAATCATCTCCCTCCCTGTTTGCAAGTAGGTGCAAGCCATGGAAGCAACACTCCTTCAGCATCAGCAACAACTCGCCAAAGAGATCCGAGAGTTAATTCGACTGTTGGACTCCACACATTGGCGCGATCAACTTGACAACCTGCGACAACGTCTTGACCACGTCTCCACACAGATCAAGCGCCTCTTGGAGAACATGGATGTGCCAGACACATCGGCTGCAATGACTCGTGTGAACGAAGCAAAACAGCGCGTGGGAGATGCCCGGCTGCGCATGCGTCAGGCCATGCAAAACCTCTCGGAGCAGGTGGAAGGACTTCGCACCCAGGCCAGCCAGCGAGCTTCGGATCTGAAGCAATATTGGCAGGGTATGCGCCAGCAGATGGCCCATACGTATGAGAACATGGCGTCGACCTTGGCGTTGCAAGACATTCATGTTCCTCACTTGCGACCGACCAACTACAAGCGAAGCATCTTTCACATGTGCTCGGGTGTGGTCGCTCTTGTCGCCTTGCAGCATACGTTTTCTATGTTTTGGCTGTCGTTGTTTATGGCGGGTTGGTTGGTCCTGGCGATCGTTCTGGAAACCGGCCGCGCTTACAGCGACTCGTTCAACAAATTCCTCATGAAGTTCTTTGGTGTGTTGGCTCACCCCCACGAACATCACCGCGTGAACAGCGCCACTTGGTACATCGTCGCGTTGTTCCTATTAACCCTTACCGTTGAGCCGATGATGGCCTCTCTAGCCGTCATCATTCTTGGCTTCTGCGACCCAGCCGCTGCCTTTGTCGGCCGTCGTTGGGGGCGGATCCAGATCTACTCCGGCCGGACTTTGGAAGGTACGCTCACCTTTGTGGTCACGGGGATTGCTCTCTCCATGGCCGTGATGATGATCTACTACTGGGGCCAGCTGTCCTGGTTGAAGATGCTGGCCATTGCTTCGGCAGCCTCCGTCGCAGGTGGACTGACGGAATTGTACAGCAAGCGCATCGACGACAACCTCAGCATCCCACTCGCTGCAGGCTGGACAGCCCTGTTGGTCTCCTACCTCTTCTAAATCCACAAAAAACGATCATCTCCTTCCCCCCGATGGACCCCTCTCGACTTCAACTGGCAAGAGAGCAAAGGCAAGGCCGTTACGGAAGAATCCGTTGAGCCGGGTTGACTTCTGGCGACAACATCGGTATCCCCTTGTGTACCTTGAATGGCCGAACTGAGGCGAATAGACGGAATAGCTCGTTGTGATGGGTTGTTGTTTCGGGGTTCGCCCTTACCGAATTTGTGTCCAGCAGGATAGATACATGATACGAAAGATTGGATGGTTCGCTCTGGTAAGCACCCTTGTTTTGGGCTGGATGGCTCCGACCGATGGTCAGGCTCAGCCAACCAAAAAGAACGCCAACAAGAAAGGCACTCAGGCCAAGAAGCGACGTGGCTTTAAGTTTCCCCCGATCAAAGTGCCCTACGTTCAGTACGAGGGCAAAGCCAAGATGGCAAAGAAGGTGTACAACTTCACCACGTTGATCGGCAAAAAGCCCTTTGTCATGTTTTACTTCTTGCCCACCCACAAAGCATCGTTGACAGAGTTGAAGGCATACGCAGCCGCCTCCAAGATCTTTGGCGACAAGATCCAGTTCTTTGCCGCCACCAAGGCCACCACTGTGGACGAAGCCAAAGCCGCCTTCAAAAAGATGAAGGAGCTCAACATTCGGCTCCCCATCTTGCTGGATGAAAAGGGCCTTGTCGCTTATGTGATGTTGACCCGACGGGTTCCAGCGTACGCAATGGTCACCAAATCGGGACGCTTTACGTTGGGCCGCGCAGGTTCGCTCACCGAAAAGATCGACGCCAAGAACACGCTGTTGGGCCTCATCACCCGCGTGGCTGCAGGCGAAGAAGTCGACTTCACCATTGCACCAGGCTACTCCCCGAATCCCTACAACTTGATTGGCAAGAAGGCGATCGACTTCAACGCACCGGGCGTGTTCTCCAAGAAGTCGGTCCGGCTCAAGCACTACATCAAAAAAGACAAACGACCTACCGTGTTGGCCTTCTGGTCCATCACCTGTCCTCACTGTCAGAAGACGATGCCGGTGTTGGCCAAATTTGCCAACAACAACAAGAAGCGTTTCCGCCTGCTCACGATGGCAGTGATCCACAAGCCGGAATACAAGAAGATGGCGAAGGTCTACCTCAAAAAGCACAAGCTTTCGTTCGCCATGTTGAACGACAAGAAAGGCAAGACCTTCAACGACTATCGCATCATGACAGTGCCCACAGTGTTCATCATTGACTCCAATGGTGTCATTCGGAACGCTCACCTGGGCGGCGGCGAAAAGATAGACAAGGCCCTCCTTCCGATGCTTGCAGAGTTGGAGAAGAAGCCCGCGTTGAAGAAGCCCCAAGCCCGCCCCGCATCCCGCCCGACCAAGTAATCATCCAAAAAAACGGAATCCAACCATGCGAAAGCATGTCGAGACATGGGGTCCTGCGACAGTTGCCAACTGGGGCCCTGGCTATGATCTGATGGGTGCAGCCGTCAGCGGCATGGGCGATCGCGTTACAGCGCGATGGGAACCCAATGGCACAGGCCAAATCCAGATTGAAGCCATCACCGGCGATCAAGGAAAGCTACCCCTCGATCCTGAGAAGAACACAGCAGGTGTCGCAGCCCAAGAAGCCCTGCGCATCATCGGTGTCACGGACAAAGATGTGGTGCTCACCCTCCACAAGGGTCTTCCGATGGGTAGCGGCCTGGGCAGCAGCTCAGCCAGTGCGACCGCTGCAGCCTGGGCAGTCCATCAACTTTGCGAGAGTGACCTCCCAAGAGAAGCCCTTCTTCCCGCGTTGTTGAAGGCCGAAGCTGCCGTCAGTGGCTGGCATGCCGACAACGTCGCGCCCGCCTTGTTGGGTGGCTTTGCTTTCATCCCAAGCTATGAACCGCTGGAAGTGTTGCAAGTTCCCGGACCCAATGAGCTATGGATCACGCTGGTTAAGCCTGATATTTCGATCTCCACCCGCGATGCCCGTCAGGTGGTTCCCACCGAGATCTCGCTCAAGCAGCACACCCATAACGCAGGCCACCTGGGCGGAATGCTCATTTCGCTTTGCCGCGGGGATGTTCCCCGAATGGGTCGCGCGATCAACGACTCCATCGTTGAACCTGCCCGCGCCTCTTTGATCCCAGCGTTCTACGAAGTCAAAGCAGCAGCGCTAGAAGCAGGCGCTTTGGGTTGTTCTATCAGCGGCGCGGGCCCCACCCTTTTTGCCGTGTCCAACGACGAGAACAAAGCCCACGCGATCGCGGACGCGATGGTTGAAACCTTCCGTACCCAAGCCCAAATGGACAGCACCCCAACCGTCACCGTTATTGACAACGAAGGTGCTCGTCTGCTCCAATCTTCCTGATCGAAACGACACACACAATCAATCAACAGCGTGATAGGAGCCTGAGCACGTTGCTAGACGGCAAGCTTTGGACCCTCTTCTTGGGATTAGGTGGCGCACTTTATCTGGGACTGCATGTGCTGTTCCCACCGCTACCCGTGTGGATTTCGCTCACCTTTCTTCTGGGCTTTGGGTGCATTGGAGCGGTGTGGCTGCTGCCTCAGTTTCGGGAAGAGCCAGTGCTTTCTGTAGAGGCGATAGAAGCGAAAAGCCTGGGCAAGATCGTTGCACGACTTCCCGATCCTTCCGAGGAGATGCCGGATATCCCCGAGGATTGGAACGAACCGGTTGCGCCTTCCCGACACACCCGGATGGAGCGTCCCCGCTTCTTTCTCCCCCCTCCCCTGCCAGCGCAAGAGATGGTTAACCTGCTCGCGCAAGCCATCCAGTTGTCGCAGCGTGCGTTGCAAGCGGCCGCCCAACATCGTGTGGATCAACCGCTTCTTTTGGCAACCCATCGAGGAAAAGGAGCCCGAGCCAAGGTAGAGAAGGTTACGTTGTCCCTGGCGATTTGGGGCTGGACGTCGTGGTCCAATCACATCCGGGAGTTGCCTGCCCCAGAGCCTCTCTCCGAGGGAGGCTACAGCGGCAAGCCTGAGTTCCTTGACGCCGCTCGACAGCTGCAGCAAGCCCTTCAAGAGCACCCCCTCCAAAACAATCCGTTCACGGTTCTTCAGATCACCCAGGCCCTCGACCGCAAAGAATTAAACATGCTCCTGGAACGTCCACTCTCACCGTCACAACAAGAGATGGTGGCGCGTCTGGAGACTCTCCTGCAAGAAGGCGAGCAGCGACTGCAACAATTGCTCAGCCCCAGCACCTGACAAGACGAACACACAAAGAGACAACACCCTGCAATATTTTTGTTCCTGACAATGTTACTTCCGAGAATTCAGACGAAAAAGCTCTATCCTTTCCTTTCTCGACGTGGGAGTCCACAATGTCTTTGTACGATCAGACTGTATTCCAGCCTCAAAAAGTACTCAATCAAGTCAGCCAATGGATCGAAAAAGCGGAAACGTTCGCAGAAACCAAGAAGTTTGATCCCAACAACTTGCTGCGCGCACGCCTGGCCCCCGATCAGTTTGACCTGCTGGGTCAGCTCCGGACCCTCTGCGACACAGCCAAGCTAACAGCCGCGCGAGTCAGCGGGAAAGAAGCACCTGTTCACGAGGACCATGAGACCAACCTGGATGGAATTAAGGCTCGCTTGCAGAGCGTGCAAGACTTCTTAAGCGGCTTCAAGCCCGAAGACTTCGATGGCGTAGGCGACAACCAGATCGTGTTGCCTTTCTTGGAAGGCTTTTCGGTGAAGGCCACGGATTATGTTCTTGAGTTTGGCCAACCCAACCTCTACTTCCACGCGTCCACAGTCTACGCGATCCTTCGACACAACGGCGTGGATCTTGGCAAGCGTGACTTCATTGGCTCCCTGCGCTTGAACCCGATCGCTTCCGAGTAGAAAGATTCTCCAGGATCCCCCACCACAAAGAAAGCAAAACCCTAGATAGGCTTACTTCAAACCTGCTGCTCCCCAACGTTACCCCAAACCTGATCAAACATGTCGTACTTTTTTAGGGAAATGAAGAAGAGCCTAGAACCGGAAGGATGGAAGAGTCCGAGGGGTTAGGCAAACGCGCGCTCTTGCAGAAGCAGGGATGTCGTTGGAGCCTTCATGAAGGTTTCAGAGGTGATCCGACCATGATGCTGGGAGGCCAGCAGGTGGAGCAATCGATCAATGTTGTCTTCTTCACGGAAGTCGATGTGTGTGGTGTCCAACGAGATCACCGGATACGGTCGAGTCGAAGCAAACTCGCGATGGTACAACTGGCTGAGTTGATCAAGATAATCTTCTTTGATCTCACTTTCGTAGTTTCGACCGCGAGAGGAAATCCGGGCCATCAGCACATCGATGGGAGCGTGCAAATGGATCACAAGATCAGGCTGGGGCAGCCGCGCGACCAGAACGGAGTACACCTCTTCAAACAGCTTCAGTTCGTGCGATTCCAACGTAAGGCTCGCAAACAAGGCGCACTTGGTAAACAAGTAGTCGCTCACTGTATGCTTTTGGAACAATTCTCCCTGGACAAACGCCTCTTGCTGACGAAATCGACTGATCAAAAAAGACAGCTCTGTTTGCAGAGCGTATCGTTCCTGATCCTCGTAAAACAGCGGCAGGAAGGGATTTTCTTCAAACTGTTCCAACAGCAAACGACCCTGCAAACGATCCGCCAAAGCGACCGCCAACGTGGTTTTGCCTACACCGATAGGTCCTTCAACAACAACGTGTTGTGGAAGTTCAAACTCCATGGATGGTTCCTTTCCATGTCCAGAGATTCAAGCACTCCATGTATAGCGGGAACCGGCCTGTGCTGTAAACCCTTCCTTTGTTCAGGCGACTCTTTCTGGTATGTTCGTGCCCCCACACATCGGCCTGTCGAATGTGGAAGAGGGTGTTGCAAACCAAGGAAGACTTCCAAGGAGAGGAGACTCCACCCCGATGGAACGGTACTCGCGGCAACAACTGTTTGCCGACATTGGTGAGGAGGGACAACGCAAGCTTCAACAAAGCCATGTGCTGGTTGTCGGTTGTGGAGCCCTCGGCTCAACCCAAGCCGAATTAATGGCCCGAGCGGGTGTCGGTCGCTTAACTCTCCTGGATCGCGATATCCTGGAGCTAAGCAATCTTCAACGTCAGCTGCTCTACGACGAGCGACAGTGGAACGAAAAACTCCCCAAAGCAGCCGCTGCAGCCCAACGCATCCGCCAGATCAACAGCGACGTGGATGTTCGAGGCATCGTCACCGACGTTCGGCCCGTGAACATTGAGCACTACCTCAAAGATGTGGATGTTGTGTTGGACGGCACAGACAACTTTGAAACCCGTCTGTTGCTCAACGACGCCTGCGTGAAGCACAACATCCCCTGGGTGTACGGAGCCTGTGTTGGAAGTTATGGTGTGATGATGCCGATCCTTCCCAAGCGAACTCCATGCCTTCAATGTGTGTTTGAAGCCATGCCCCTGCCAGGAACAGCCCAAACGTGTGACACGGCAGGGGTGATTGGTCCCATCGTCACAACGATCTCCTCCATGCAATGTGCAGAAGCTCTCAAGATCTTGGTAGGCGATCACGAGGCCGTACGACGAACCTTGCTGCACATTGACCTATGGGACAATCACTTCGCATCGATCAAACTGGGGGCACCTCGCGAGAACTGCCCGGCCTGCCAACAACAGCGGTGGGAATACCTGCAAGGCAAGCACCACCCGACCACAGCTGTGCTTTGTGGACGGAACACCGTCCAAGTGTTGCCCCCCCAAACGGAGCCTTTGGATCTTGCAACGATCGCGTCGCGCCTGGAACCTTACGGCACCGTTCAACGCAACGAACATCTCGTTCGCTGCGCGATGACAGAGCATACCCTCACCCTGTTTGCTGATGGCAGGGCGCTCGTTGAGGGAACCCAAGATCCAACCGAAGCTCGCACCCTGTATGCCCGATACATCGGGACCTGACCTGACCCCTGTCCCCTCTCCTCCGATTGCCCCCTTCAACTTCCATCTATCTCTTCAACTTCGCCAAGTTATTCTTGACACAGAAGTCTGGGCTATGCTAACGAATCCCGACCCCAAACGCGAATTTCACGTTTGCAGCCTTTCTTGGATCGGGTGAGAGGACAACCTCTCCCTCAACAAACCCCTGTATTTTCAGGGAGCAAGCCGAGGCAATGAGTGTGAAGAAGAGTTCGGGTCAACGAGAGCGGCCTACCTCGCCTCCTACGCACTTCCAGGGACTTGTGGCGTTGTCCTTCAACAAAGGTTCAATCTTTGAACTTTTGGGTACTGGCTCTTCTGCTACATGTTGTATGCGTATCCAAACCCCCATTGAAGTCCGATGCACCATCGACCTGTGATGGGACGTTATGGAGCGAGGTACTTACTCAGAGACTTCACCTTGCATGTGTGGCAGGGTCAGCAATAGGTTCCTTTAACACGAGGACTGGATGGTATGAAAATTTCGTTTGTTCGCGGTTTTGTGATGTTGACAGCGCTGTTGTTCGCAGTCTCAACGTCAGTAACGTACACGGCCTGTGGTAACACTCCCCCTCCAGTGGAAGGCGGCACCAATGAAGCCGTTCCCACAGATGGCGGTGGAAACAGCAACACCAACAATAACAACAACACCACAACCAACGACAACAACAACAACAACACCACGACCAACAACAACAACACCACTCCAGACGGTGGGCAGGAAGTTGTGCCTGAAGACGGCCCCGAAGGAACCGTAACAGACACCGACACCAACTGTCCTCCGGGATGCTCGAACTGCACCCAGCCCGATCCCAACAACATCCAGTTGGGCGAAAGCTGTGAAATCAAGTCCGACGGCTCTGATGTTTGTGACAAGAGCAAAGGACTGGTCTGTGCGCCCTTCGGCGTGTCCAACGAAGTAGTTTCGGGAAGCTGTTTGAACAAATGTGCCACCGACGACGAGTGTGGCAAGATCCGCATCGGATTGAAGTGCTTGGAATTCAAAGCTGGCACTGCGACGGTGAAAGCCTGTGGCCTCCGCAACAAAGCCGGTGACCCCTGCAACACCAACGAGCAAGTCTACTGTGACACTGGAAACGTTTGTTTGATCTCCGGCGCCAACGGAAGCGGTACTTGTATTCTTGAGTGTACTAGCACAGCGGAATGCCCCAAAGGCGAAGTCTGTCGTCAGGCTGTTGCATCCAGCACCCGAACCTTCTGTCTCGAGCCTGTCTTGGCTGGACCCAAGTGCATCGGTGATGACTGTGATGTGACCAACCGCGCGACCAACTGCCTCGATGGCTTGACCTGCTACGAAGGCGTTTGTGTTCTGGGCTGTGACAAAGCCAACGGCAACAAAGACTGTGACGAAACCCGCGGTGAAGAATGCTACAAGCAGCTCTTCAGCAGCGTTCCCGCGTTCTGCCGCGCCAAGCCAACCCAAACCAAGGCTGGCGATGCCTGCAACACCACCAACAAGTTGTGCGACGACACCAAAGGTTTGGCTTGTTTGAGCGAAGTCTGTGTCCAACGTTGCGATGGCGCCAAAGGCGAAGACAACAACCCCGACTGTGCTAGCATCGCTGGCGCGAAGTGCAAGCAGGTTCAGCTCCAGAGCGGAACCATTAACGTGTGCCAGGTCGAGTCAAAGGTGAACGAGCCCTGTACGCCCGATCGTTTTTGTACCCAAGGCGCACGCTGCATCAACCTGACCGGAGGCCCTGGCCCCACCTGTTATCTCGACTGTGATCCCTGCACCCAGAAGAAGAACTCCTCGGGTTCCTGGGTCCACGATGCTTGTGGTGGAACAGCTGGTTGTACCGCGCTGACCTACAGCGATGGTCGCCCCGCCGGTGGTATCTGTATCTCCAGCGGCGATCCCGTCCTGCCCGCAGGTTCTGTGTGTGGACAAGATCCCAAGAAGGGATGTCTTGAAAACCTGATTTGTGTTCGCTTCAGCAACTCTCCCAACGGCTCGGTCTGCTCCAAGCAGTGTGATCCCAACAAAGGCGAAGACAAGAACCCCGACTGTGACGGTGGCCAGTGTGGTCGATTGACCAACGGCGGCGGCGTCTGTTTCCCACAAGGAAAGAAAGAGATCAAAGACGGCGACTTCTGTGGTGACGACCTGACCAAATCCTGCTTGGATGGCCTCCGATGTGTTACATTCTCCAACGCGGAAGGCGCCAAAGGCATCTGCTCCAAAGAGTGTGACCCCAACGGCGACGCCTCCGAGTGCTCCAGTGGAGAGTGCGGACGCTTGACGAACGGCGGCGGTGTCTGTATTCCCCAACTCAAGCGTTCCCGTAAGTCGGGAGAGACCTGTCGTGGACCGTTGGGCACTCCCTACGCGAACGACTGCCTGGAAAAAGACGGCACCACCAAGCTGGTTTGTGCTCCCGCAGGCGACACCAGTGACATCCGTTACTGCATGGTGGCTTGTGACCCGGCCAACGGCCTCGTCAACAACTCCGATTGCACCGGCGCTGGCTTGAACAATCACATTTGCCTCCCCGACAAGACCCGCCCCGACCTCGGAGCTTGCGTGGAAAAATGTACCTTCACCAACCGTCTGCGCTGCGAAACATCGAAGTGCCAGTACGGTGTCTGCCAAGTCAAACAACTGGATAGCCAAAAAGGCCAATGTTTGACGGCAGAAGATGAGAAGAAGTGTCAGGACCGTGGCGGTAAATGTGAAGATAAGACCTGCATCGCCAACGCTTGTCTGTAATTTTGAGACAACCCAGGACCGAGATAAGTCCTAAAGTCGGCAACAGCCGATGTTGCTAACCCCCGTTCCCATCGAACCAAGAAGACGCCACCGAGTAGGGCCATCCAACCCCTGACACACGTTGGCAACCCCGATGGATCTTGAAAAGGAGTTTCGCATGTTTCGTTCGTTTTCTTTGTATTTGAGATCAGTGCTTGCTATCGCACTGGTCAGCAGCTTCTACATCGCTTGTGGCGGTGGTGGTGACGAGTGCACCAGCAACAACGATTGCAAGACCAAAAAAGGCGAAGGCTACGTCTGTCAGACCGACAGCGCTTCCGGCAAAAAGGCTTGCGTCCAAGAAAGTAACAACAACAACAACAACACCCAGGGCAACAACAACACCCAGGGCAACAACAACACCCAGGGCAACAACAACACCCAGGGCAACAACAACACCCAGGGCAACA
>SBHC01000075.1 GCA_006226375.1 Deltaproteobacteria bacterium
TACGCCAGCCCGGTCGACACTACACAGCCCCGCCTTTGCTGCTCAGGCTTGCTTCCTTGACCGCGCTGTACACCTGACCCTCTCGGCTGGCCAATTAAGTTGAAACGCGCTCTAAACAAAGTCCCTCGTTCCTTTCCCTTTCCTATTCACCTGTCGCCATACCAAATTCTATCCCAAAGCAACCGTCCAATCCCTTCCCTTTCGTTTCCCACAACAGGTCTCGCTCACCCCGAAGACCGTCCACACACGCTCCCCAACATCCCATGACAACTCATGCAACACCACCGCAACACTGCATCACCCTGCAACATCACGCATCATCACTAACAACACCCCCATGAACTTACTGAACCTACTGAACACTCAGACAAAGGCAAGTCTTTATTTTAGAAGAGAATCGTAGACAAAACCATCAACTTGGAATGAATGCTGCTTTTCTCTTGAAGCAAATCGATTGAATGCAACATGGAGAAAAGACAATGAAAACAATCGTGGGACTTCTGGTGGTGCTTGGTGTTTGTTGGGGAATGATGACCCGCGTTTGGGCGAATCCACACGCTGAGATTCCACAATCGTCGTCAAAAGTAACCTCCAAGAACAACAAGGGTGTTCCCCAGGCCAAAAAGGGACAAACCCAACAAGGCAAAAAGCAAACGCGAAACCAAGACGCAGAGTTCCACAACCGTCTTCGTCATAGCCAGGCGGAGTACCATGGAGAAGAAGATCCTCGGATCCAACTCCATCGCGAGAGAAAAGACCACGAACACCACTCCAAAGACCATGGAATGGTTGGATTCAAGATGGGCTGGTTCTCTAGCTTCAACGATTGGGGCGGAGGACTACAAAACAGCAACCATGCGGCCATGGGCGGCTTTGTAGAGTTCGTCTTAATCCCCCATCGATTGGAGCTAGAGTTTGAAGTGGAAGCAGTGATCGACGCCCAGAAGCTGATGCTTCCTATCGATTTGATCCTGAAGATGCCCTTCTTGGTACGACACAGTTACGAACTCTACATTGGAGTGGGCGCAGCCTTTGTCCCTACCATCGCAAACTTCGGCGGCAGCACGCACGAGGAGACAACGGACAGCCACAAAGTCGATAGCCACGGAGAGACGCAACAGGAACACTCCACTTTGGAAGGTGGCGTGTTGGCCGTTGTTGGAACCAAGATCTGGTTCAACAAAACCTGGGGGATGGAAATCGAAGGAAGCTACCACCTCTTGTTTGACGCAGGACGACCCGTTCATGAAATGGGACTGCAGACGGGTGTCCTCGCTCGCTGGTAGAACCTCTTAGTCCTCGTTGAGTTGAGCCAACCTTCGCATTTTCCTCCCTCAGGCAAACCCATCCAATACAATCCATCCATTGGAACTATCAACAATGTGGTAAGGTAACTTCTACAATGCAACAGGGTAGAAAGTGCAGACCCAAGCTGTTTGCTTTTTCAAGGTCTCTAATCGAGAAGGAAATGCAACCGAAAGCATCCACTTCGTATCGTTCCTCCACCCAAGAGCCCCACTGTTTGTTGCGCTCCACAGGAACCTCTTCTAGAGCAATCGAGGACGCTTGAAGCTTTAGCTCAAAGGGGAACAGCACCTCTGCAACGACGCTGACGTTACCATCAGGGCCATACGAGTAAAGTTGGTCGCACTCGATAAACCGAAAGAGACCGATGTTGTGGGCAGGTTGATAGTATCGTGACAACGACACGGTGGCATCCTTTGAGTCGGGCAAAATGGTGTCAGCGGGAACCAAGACATCAAACGCAGCACGCTCTCCGTTGTCAGCTTCTCGAAAGACTCCAAAGTACTGTGCGAGGCGGTCGTCTGTAGCCAACTTCTGGTCCAAGGTCAGCGAGGTAGCCAGACCAACTGCAGTTGCAGCCGATGCTTCCTTGGCGCGGTGATAGCGGCGTCCAAACTGCTCACGCACCATCCGACTCACAACCGGCAAGCTGCTCGCCCCTCCCACCACAAAAACGCCTGCCAAGCGGGCCTGCTCTTCTAGCATAGATAGTTCATTCGGGCCGCGCAGGTGCCCCCGCGTCATAACAAGCGCGAAGGCCGTTCTCTTACCAACAGGATTGAATTACACCCGTTGTTGCGAATAACTCGCGGAAGCCTCCCTTGAGACAACGACCCAACCAACCCTCCGAATGATAGACCGCTTCGGGGAAGGCCAATCAGAGGTGAGCCCTTCCCATTATGCAGAACACTCTTGTTCCAGCTGTTGAAGCAGTTCCAGCCCGACTTGAGGAGTAGGGTAACCGGCCCAACGAACCAAAGCATCGCTGGGGCTTTCTTGAATCTCTTGCTGAAGACCTGCAAACGATTCAGCTAGAATCTGCTGACAAGTTTCTTGTTCATCGGCCGAAAGTTGGGGTTGAATCCAAGCGTCAATCCCATACGAAAGGGCCGCGTGTTCGCTCTCTTCGTAGGCAATACGTTCCATGACAGCGCGAACAGCAGGGTCTTCCGAAGCATACGACTGCCACATCGCCATCAACGAACCATACGCCTCACGAATGCATCCTTCTTTTGCATTTTCGTACGCGATGTCAGCCAAGGGACGGAGAACAAAAGGCTCGACGACAACAGGCTGTGTAGAGGCACCATAGCGACGCGCCAGCTCTCCCATCATCTCAGCGTGTTCCACTTCTTCCTTCATGGCGCGCTGCGACAGAGCAATCAACTCGCGGGGAGCGTTGTACGCTTCCAACTCACGAGTAAGGTAGTCAAAGGCGGTAACGGCCGCTTCCTCCAGATAGGCCAACTCTGCAAAGAAAGCCCCAACCAATTGATGTTCTGTGGACACGGTATCGGGGCGCTGAAACTCATGCATATCCAAAGGCCGACGCCCCACAACGCCGCAATTCCTGGTCACTTTGTAGCTGCAATCCACGCCCCTTTTCCCATCCAAGCTTGTCACTTCCTTGCAGTCAGTCACTTCGTTTTGAAAGTGTGTCACAAGCAATTGTTCATCTGGATCAGAATTAGGCGGGCATTTGGCGTTCAGTTGGGACATACAAGCCTGGATGCACTGTTCTTTCGATAGCGGCTTTCCATCTCCTTGAGATAGAAGATGGAGAAAGGATCCAGTTTTTGACTCCAGGTTGGTGGAGGTTGAACAGGTAGGAGCTGGGCATGCCAGCAAGTCATCTTTGGGTGAAATCGAGGGCACAGTACCACAAGACATCGCGAGGCCAGAAGCAGCAAACAGAGGGACTGTTCGGCGAAGCACACGTCGTAACATGTCCCGAAATTGTTCAGGCTTTGCAAGCTCTATGGGTTCCATATCCAATCCATTTACGAAGGAGGTCCAGAAAGAGAGTCCATCTCAAAAGAAATGGAACATAGATTGAGTTGAATGAAACAGGGTCAACCCAAAACAAGCAAGCTGGAGTTGTGGGAGGAGGATCTCACAAGGAGGTTTGCTGTTGACAGATACCGCGGGAGGTTTGGGACTTGCTCTCTTTGCACACTGCGAGAGCGTGTTTGGAAGGTGCCTTCTTATGAAACAAGAAGCCTTGCTGAGGATTTTCGTCAGCGTTGTTGGTGTTGTTGATATTTTGCGGGGGCTGCCCACCTCGACTGCAACAGCCAAAGGGAGCCAAGTCCGCAAAAAAGAAGGATATGACAGTCGCAGTCACGACCATGACATGAAACAACAACATTCGCATCGCCAAACCTCCTCCACCTGGATTCAAGCCTTGAAGCACATTCGTTGCTTGCCATGAGATGGAACAGCCAAAGTGCTGACAGGCCAAGAAAAAAAGAATGATTTTTTCAAGAGTCGAAGGTAGCAAGGTCTTACAAACGAGTCAATAGAAGAAACAGGTCGTGGGTTCTTGTCGTAGGCAGTTGGTTGGCAACAGCATGGAATCACAACCTATCGCTACTGAATCATGGAGCCGACAGCCTCTTGCAAAGTGACCACTCCTTGCAAGGTCTTCTTGAGCACTTCGATTCGTTGCAGCAAAGCTTTGTTTTGGCTTTGTTGCGCAGAGATCACTTTCAAGATGGTGAAGCTACCCAAACGAAGTCCACGCTCTTGCAGTTGAAGTTGCTGCTTGAATGTAGGAAGAAGTTGCTTCTCGTATAGCTGCAAGACATTAAGGTTGGCCTGGTACATGGTGAAGGCTTGCTTTACCTTTTGTTGGATTCGAAAACGGGCGGCTCGAAACTGGAGCCGAGCTTCACGAATTTTAGCCTCCGTGCTCCATACCTTATCTTGGTTTCGTTGGATGAAGGGAAGCGGCACTTCAATCCCTCCCCCGATGACGTGGACCCAGCTATCCTCAAGAGCATAGTAAAGCTTAAGCTTAAAGTCAGGAATTCCCTTGGCGCGTGCCCAGGCAAGCATCGCTTGTAACTCGCGGACTTTGAGTTGAATGGCCTTGAGAACAACGTGACCTTGGGAGAGTTTCAAGAAGTTGACTAGACTTGCGGTGTTAAGAAGCAAATTGGAGACTTTGTCTTTGATGTCCAGCGGAGTTTTGCTGACCCAACCCATTTGAGCGATCAAGCCTTGTCGTTGCACCTTAACTTCCGCGATTGCCAAGGACAACGCAGCTTGATTTTGGAGCAACTCCATCCGCACAAGGTTCAAGTCAAGAATGGTAGCAGCCCCGGCCTGCTTCCTTCGGTTCACAAGGTCAAACACCCGCTTGTAAAAGGCCACAAGTTCACTGTAGAGCTTGCGTTTCTGTTTGGCGACGAGGAGCTTGTAACAAAAGCTACGAACCTTTAACAAGATAGCCATTCGTTTGACACGAACATCTTGTTGAACTCGTGTGAGCGTGGCCTTGGCGAGCCTTTGCCGTCGAATCCATCGTCCTCCAATGGGTAGCTTCCATGTGAGCGAGTTTTCCCACTTGTAAGGAAGGGGTTCAATTTTTCCGGGAGCGGTTTTCAGCTTCCCCTTGCCCAAAACCTCAAGAGCCGGGTTGGTAGGAAACAGCCGAGAGGCTCGAAGTTTTTGGATGTAGACACGGATCTTTGCAAGAGCAGCGCGATACTCAGGGCTGTTCTTGAGGGCGTATTCACTGGCTTGTTCACAGGTAAGCACCTGAGCACCAGCCAAAGCATTCGTTTTCTTGAGATGGAGTGCGACCCGTGTAGAAGCAGCCCAAGAAGGGAACGCTCCGGCACAAAACACCCCTATCCCGCCCAACAAGACGAGCCACCATCGACAAACCATCATTCCTATCTCCACACCTAGGTGTCTACTTTTTCAATCGAGGCTTGGGCTTCATAAAGTCGCTTTTGCTATCACCGTTGAGAGGCTTGTCAAACGACGGGGGAAAGCCATTCAGCTGTCGCCAGATTTCATAGCCAAGTCGAACTTCGTTGAGGAACAGCCACCCTTTGGCTTTCATTCCTTGACGTAAGAACGGAGGTTTCGGCCATGGAGCATCGTTGGTATCAGGAGTAACCACCACACGAAATTTACCGTTCTTGCTGTTCGCGATGTCAATCAACGTAAGCTTGCCACCAAAGGTTCCGACAGCCACCGAGGGCCAACCCGAGAACTGAATGGCAGGCCAGCCTTCAAATTGCAGGCGCACGTGTCGTCCTTTGGTAAGCAAAGGAACATCATTCCCATCCACCCAAAGCTCTACAGCAAAACGATTCGTTTGAGGTACAATCACTGCAATGGGGTCGCCTTCTTTGAGCATCTCACTGCCTTCTGTCACGATCAATCGAAGGACAATAACATCGCGAGGCGCACGAATGAATTGAGACGCCTGACGAGCCACCTTAAGATCCAACTTGGCCAGCTCGCTTCGCGCGTAAGCGACCTTGTTTTGGGCCTTTTGGGATTCTGCCAAGGCAGAGTCAATCTTTGCCTGGTCTTCGGCAGCTTTCTTCATCCGAACCGCCCGCGCTGCTATCACTTCAGCTTTCGATGCTGTCACGGATGCTTCCGCGACGTTGAGGTCAGCTTTTAGCTTGTCCACCTTCAACTGTGTGATTTCAACCGATCGTTGCGACACAATCGAGTCCTTCAGCAGCCTGCGCTTTCGCTTAAGGTTGATCTTGGCAGTGCGCAAGGCGGCTTTGATCGCTCGTAGCTTCTGTTTGCTCGCTTGCAACTTTTGCCAGGCAACTTGGACTTTCAACTGGTTGGCTCGAAGGCGTAACTTCTTGGTTTGCTTCAGCGCCTCCACCTTGTTGTTGTACGCCTGGGATTGCATGTGGGAGAGCTGGCGTTGCTCCACCACTGCCGAGCGTTGCTGCTGCAAACGAAACATGGCTTGAGGATCGTTGTCAGCCATTTCAGCGATAAGCTGACCTTTCTTAACGAGCGAGCCTTCTGTGACATGCCACTTCACCACACGCCCTTTCACAGGAGCGCCCAAGGTCTGTTGCCGCTCCAAAGGACTGAAGGCGATGGTTTGCCCTAAACCTTCGGCTGTTTGCTGCCAGGGAGCAAAGATCAACACAAGCAGCGACACCAAAAAGAAGCCACAGAGCAGATACGCCAGAACATGCGTTGACCTGCGAGTTTGAACACGACGCAGCGATGGGAGCTTCTGCGAAATAGAAGGAGGCAACTTAAACGGACTTTGCTGAGTAAACATAGCTTCTTCCTCCCCTATCCAGTGATCCGAAATGATGATGGTGCAGAATTCGGCAAGTAAAAGCCCTGAGGTGAAAGGGCGTAGGTCACATCACAGGAAGCCATCACTTCGGGATGATGCGTCATCACAACCAAAGTAAAGGGCCGACAATCCGCACCAAACAAAGCTTGTTTGGCCACCTCAATGTGTTCTTCGTCAAGCCTATCAAGGATCCCATCGATCACCAGGATGTTGGGGTTGAAGGCCAACGACCGGGCCAACATCAACAACAAAAGTTGTTGTTGGGAAAGAGGTGCACCTTGAGGACCCAGCTTCGTGTTCAGACCTTCAGGAAGAGCTAAAACATCAGCCAGCAATCCCACTTCCTTGAGGGCACGACGCGCCGATGTTCTCGTCACATCGGAACGATACAGACTGATATTGTCCCACACGCTGCCTTCGATAAGTTCAACGTCGCGAACCAAGGAGACAGTGCGTCGAACGTCGGTCAGGTTGATGTCAGAGAGCGCATGCTCTCCCAACAAGATTTGACCTTTTTTGGGTGTCGCTAGGCCAAAAATCATGTCTGCGAGCAACGACTTCCCCGCACCCACAGGGCCTGTGATACCAAGCTTCGTTCCAGGCTCCACTTCCAGATTGAGGCCAGCAAAGATGTTCCGTCCCGTGGTTGTGACGTAATTGATATCCAACAGGCTCAACCCCAAAGCTTGAGACTGAGGGGGAAGGTAAGTGCCATCCGTCCGGTCCGTGGGGAGATCCACAATCTTGCCCAGTTTGTCGAGGGAAGCCAAAAGATCGTAAAACTTCTCAAACTGCTTCACCACTTTGAACAACGAAGCAACCACCAAAGAAACAACCAACTCAGCGGCAACGAGCTGCCCCAAAGTCAACTGTTGTGAGATAACAAGCCAGCCCCCAACAAGCAGCAGCAACGAGTTGGCGAAGACCTGAATCAAGAGCCCTGCCACAATTTGTCGCATCAAGATCCGGAAATGCTTCTCGCGCGCTTTGAGGTAGTCGCGAGTCAGCCACTCCCCTCGCTCTTGGGCGATTTGCTGACCTCCGTGTGATTTAAACAACACAGGATGCTGCAACATCCTATCCAACCAGGCAGCCGCCTTGTGCTTGGATTTCGATTCTTTGATGCTTGTTGCGATTGCTCCGCGACCAAGGACATAAATCACCACCAAGATGGTAGCAATTAAAATAACGTCGAAGGCCAGCAATATCGGGTGATAAATGGCCAACAACAACAAGCCGCTCAGAATCGAGAGTGTGCTAGTCAAGCCATCAAACAACAAAACAGACAGCGTTTTCTGAACGGTGAGCACATCAAAGAAGTAGTTGGAGAGCTCGGTTTTGTCCTTTTTGATCAACGCCTCCGTGCTCACACGTGGCAAACGGTACGAAAAGTCCGAAGCCACACGGACAAACACACGACGGCTGATCATCTCAGAGAGATAGATCTGGATCCCCTGCATCGTAGCAACAAAGCCCAAACCAGCCATCAACATCAACGACAACACCACAAGAGGCTGGAGCAAAGTACCAAAGGCGACCGAGTTCACCAGCGCTTGAACGGCTACAGGAGTCGCCAACGAAAAGATACCGACGACCACTGCGTAGACAACGATGACCCAAAGTTCCTTCTTTTCAGCCTGCAACAGTCCAAACAATCGAGGCCAAACCGAATGATGCAAAGAGGCATCTGAGGGTGTGATTTCTTCGTCTTTCCAGGCTTCCAAAGGGGCTGCAAGAGAAGCCGTCATCCAACAAATGGGGAGCGTCTCGTCGTAATCAGAGATGACCTCCGCCAACTCGGAAGAGGTCATCCAAACGGGGACATCCCCAGGTTGGAAGAAGGTCACAAGGAACCGGTTGCGACGCTGTTCCAGAATCCCCACCCATTGCTGCTCAGGCTCAGCCTGGGCACGATAGGCCACAACAGGAAGAACTTCAGGAGAAGCAGACAATTGCTCCAAAGGCATTGTCACTGGATGAAACTGAAGTTTGACATCCTCCCCGGCAAGGTGAAGCACCTCAAACCAGCTTTGTGGTGGCTCTCCCTCTTCAGGGTTCATCACCTGCTCCACCGCCTTCGCCAACGAGGTCGTGTCTGGCTCCATCCCATGGAACCATAACATCCTCTCCAGAATCTCTTGAATCACCAGATTCCGTTCTCTCATCAATCCAAACCCTTTATCAAGATAGAAATCGTCACCTTTGCTTACCACACATCAACATCAACTGAATCCTTCACATTCCATTTCAAACGAAAAGGGAGAATGACACAAACATCATATAAAGATATTTGAACATTTGAACACATAAATAACTTGATATTGGACATTGTCAAGAGAGGAACCCCAATTTTTTTGAAGGTGTTCCAATTGGGGGAGAGAAAGGGTCAGAGATGTCGGTTCACAAGAAGGGAAGGAGGAGATTGAGGGATGAGGATGATCGCAAGGAGCGGGAAAATTTAGTTGTTGTGAAGAACTTCGTTGAGTTCAATGGTCTTGGGATTGGGCTTGCAGATCACGCGACCGTTGCGTGAATCTTGGATAAAGAGCATGTTGTCCCGACCGTTGAGCTCCAAAGCCTTAACAATGTTGGAGCCATCTTCCACAACGTCACCAGCAAGATTTACGGGTTGTCCCTCTTTGTTGTAGAGGAAGACTTTCATTCCGCCAGTGATGTAGAGGCCTGCCTCAATGGTGCATCCAAAGCCAAGAGAGATCCCAGTACCAGCGTTGGCACCCAAGAGACACTTCTCGCCGATGGAGATCACATTTTTGTTTCCACCGGACAAGGTGCCCATGATCGAGGCTCCGCCGCCAAGGTCTGTGTGGTTGCCAACAAACACACCGGCAGAGATCCGGCCTTCCACCATCGCACTTCCTGCAGTACCAGCGTTGAAGTTGATGTAACCAGCAGGCATCACCGTGGTGCCTTCACCCAGGTGGGCTCCCAAGCGAACCTGGGAGTTGGAGGTGATTCGACAGCCGCTGGGCAGATGGTAGTCCACGAGGTAGGGAAACTTATCAATGTGACTCACCTGCAGCGGGCGCTCCGAAAACAAGTACTTGAGTCGGATGCTTGCCACATCTTCGGGGAAGATCGGTCCGTAGTTGGTCCACGCGACATTGTTCAATGCGCCAAACGCTCCGCCCACATTGATGCCATGAGGTTGCACGCAACGCTGGGAAAGACATTGCAGCTTAAAGTAAGCTTCTTCAGGGGTCTCGACCGACTGACTTCCATCAAAGAGGAAGTAGGCAATCACATCAACATCAGCGTAGCCTTCGCTCTCGCGGTAAGCGTCATGAATCATCTTGAGAGCCTGGACGTTGCCGTGGTTCTCTAGATCGTCATGGAACGGAGCAAAGACAGCAAAGGCCTCTGCCAACTTGGCCTTGTCCAGCACTGCATAACCATTGGAGCCTGAAGCAACGCCACCCACCTTGGCAAACACAGCCGCGCTTCCGTAGTTGGCTTCGTAATTCACTTGGGGGAACAAGACGTCAAGAGTCTTGCCACCTTTGGAGCGACGGACTCCCAGACCAAACGCCAGCGGTCGCTTGTAAGAATCGCTGCTCTCAACACCTTGAACAAAGGCCTTAAAATCTTCAACAGATTGGATACTTGTCATCACTCAAACTCTCTTCCGTTGGTAGTAGGAACCCAAAAAGCAAAAGTTGGCGGGCATCATACTCAAGAAGGCTGAGTACGACAAGTCATCGATGGATTGTAGGGAGAATGGTAGACGAAAAGGTCACACGGCGGAGCGAGAAAGAAGATTACAGACGGGAAGAAGCCCAACGACGTCGAAGAACAAACGGAACAAACAACAACAAGAGCAGCCAGGACGACGGCGACGCAGGTTGCGTAGAGCAGCCACAGCCGGAGGACACAGGAATTGGTGTATCGGTTGTTGCAGCATCAGGAGCAGTGTTGCCTTCGGTGTTGGAGGGTGCTTCGGTCGCAGGACCAGCGTCCGTTGGCGGAACACCTTCTCCCTGTTGAGGTCCACATTTGCCGCTCACACAGAACAGCCCTGGAGGACAATCCACGTTGTACACACAAGCTCCACCCGCTCCCTGCCGGCAAGCACCATCTTTGCATACCAGGCCCGAGGGACAGTCTTTGTCGCTGAAGCAGGACACGTTTTCAACACACGCGCCGTCTTCACAGCGGAAGTTGTCACGGCAGTCGGTGTCCACAACACAGTCAGGCTTGGGCACTTCTTTCTGCACACACTTGTTGGCCTTGCACTCTTGGGTGGGGTCGTTGCAGTCTGCGTCAGTCTGACACTCAGGCTTGGTCACACATTGACCGTTGACGCAGGACTCACCTGGAGCACAATCCGTGTCAGACGCACAACCTGGGTTGGTCTTGGGGACACACTTTCCGCTCTGGCATTCCTCGTTGTTTCCACAGTCGTTGTCGGACTGGCAAGGCCCAGCCGAACAAACATTGTTTCGGCTGGAGATATCTTTGCATCGGTACCCATTGCTACAGGTAGAGTTGTTGCAGCTACAAAACCTGGTGTTTCCACTCACGATGCATTTGCCACCTTCTTTGGCACAGTCTGCGTCACTGGAGCACCTTCGGATGCACACCGAGTTGCCTCGATCGGTGTTGGCACAGAGCAGGCCTGACACACACTCACGAGTTTCGTCACACTCGTCTCCGGCTTCCTGTGTTGCCCCTGGCAAACAAAGATAGCCCGCGTTCGTGTTGGAGCATTGGAAGCCAGCAGCACACGTGGTTCCACCGGTCGACTTCTTGGCACACTGACCAATGCTGCTGATTCGGTCGCGGTTGCAAGTTGTACCATTTTTGCACTGACTGTCGGCGGTGCAACGACAAACATTGATGCCGCCCAGGTTGGTACAGGTTCCACCGTTGGTGCATTGGCTGCTGCTCGTGCATCGCCGGAAGCAGATGTTCCCTGCGCCAGAGACTCCAAGACATTGGGCTCCAGAGTTACAGGAGCGGCCGTTGCAAGCAGCCCCTGGCTCACCATCGGGATACGACCCCTGGCAGGTTTGGTAACAGCGAGAGCCGCCCGAGGAAGATTGAATGCAACGATAACCCTGGGCGCATGGCCGCTGGCTGTCACATACATCACCGTATTTGCCACCACCCTGAAGCTGACATTTCCCACCCGTACAAGCATACCGAGTGTAACAATCTGCCGTGCTTTTGCAGCTACAAATGCCGCTGGTAGGAACACATTGACGACTTTGACAAGTGTAACCAGATGGGCAAAACAGACCCTGCGTACAAGGCTGGGTGCAATATTTTCCTTCTGGGAAGGTACGACAGGCGCCTCCGTTGCAATCGGCGTTGCTGTTGCACTTTCCACAAAGGGTTGGCGCAGGTTGAACAGGTGCGGGCTTGCATGAGCCGTTGGAGCATGCTTCACCCGGACCACAGTCTTTGTCAGCTGTACACTTCCATGCAGGACACTGGTTCGACTCTGGAACGCACTGCGCTTTTCCACCTACCGTTTGGCAGCTTGAACCTTGGGGGCAGCATTGGTTGGCGTCGCAAGGTTGGAGGCAACGGTATCCTGCCGACTGAGCCTGACACGCACCACCATTCCCACAAGTTCCGCCGGTACAAGGAGTACAGAATTGAGCGGTCTTCACAATGGTTTTGGGTTGGCACTTGCCCGAAGCTTTGTCGCAGGTGTAGCAACCACCACAGTCGTTGTCCGACGTACACTTGCCGCCATACTTGGCGAGATAAGGCTGGAGCCAGGAGTTGTAAGGGTCTACCCGGAAGTCCCAACCTGATCCATCGCAATAGGGCTGGCCACCTGCGGATCGACCAGTCACATAGGAGTTAACTCCCACCAAGGTCATACGGTTGTTGATCTCATAGAGAGCTGGACCACCCGAGTCACCCGAACAAATGCTCTTGCCAGGGTCGCTTGTTTCAAAACGATCCGACTGCATCCGACGAAGGGTAATTTCAGCGCTGTACTTGTCGCTGGGTTTCTGCCGTTGGGGAGTGGTCTGAATCAATCCGTACCCAATGAAGAAGATCTTCTTCCCAACCCAGGAGTTGTCCATGTTCGCGGTGTTCACCGGCATGGGAGTCACGCCCTGCACATCTTTCGACAAGATCATAACCGCCAGATCGTTGACGATGCCTCGTGAGGTGCGTCCATACTGAGGGTGAGTAATTTGTTGATCGACGTCGTGGTACGTTTTCTGGATGGACGAACCGTTGGGAACGTCGATCCGAAACTGAACCTGTGAAGCATTCCGGCCTGTAACACAGTGCGCAGCCGTAATCACCAGACGTGACCCAATCAAGGTACCCGTGCAATACGAGCTTTTGGTCGACTTGGTCACCAGGCCCCCGACAGCTGGGTAGCGGTTGTCTTGCTTTCCACCGACGACCGCTTGCTTCACTTGGCCGATGGTTGGTGTGGCGGAGGTTGGAGGGTTGGCTTGCTGGCAAGCGATCCCAAAGGCCCCGACGATTAGAATCGAACAACACAGGAAAGACCATCTTAAGAGAGAGACACCCCGTTGCATTCGTTACCCCTTTTGGTTCTCGTTATGACAAGGAAGGCGTTGGCAGATCCCGCTCGGGAATCAGAATTCTGAGGCAGTATAGAGCAGAGCACTTCATTATCGTGTTCAACTATCAAACCCTGAAGCTCGTTCATTCCTCAAGTCTCTTGCCAACCCTACAAACCACGACCAAGACCAAAAGTTGCGAAGGAAGCGCCCTCCTCCCCATCCACTTCTCAAAGTTGGGAACATATTCACGGCTCTCCCCTTGACGTAAGGCTCACAATCCCACTAAAAGAAGAGCGCAATGTCAGTCATTTGAGTTGGCAAGCCTTCACATGGCTTGTTGTAAAACCAGGCGGAAAAGGACAGATCGATGGACGCCAAACGTTTCTTTGAAGCAGCAATTCCAGGGATGATCCTGGAGCACATGGATGCCTTCATGGGAACACAAGGTTCCATAGCCTTTTCAGTCCATGGAACAGGTCAGTGGACCCTATTCTTCGGGGACATGGAAGAGCCCGTCATTGATGAGTTCATCCCCGACGCAGACCTGCGGATCTGGCTCTCGCCCGATGCGTTTCAAGACTTTGCCCAAGGCCAATTGGACGGCGCTGAAGCCCTTGAGAATGGCGATCTTGTTGTCGCTGGACAGACCCAATTGCTAGAGACCTTCGGATACTTTCTTAAGCCACCTTCTTCGTTCATGGACCTGTACCTGGGTCAATGACGATTTATGTAGATTCAAACGTGTTCAGTTGTAGGAGTTTCTCATGAGTCGAATTGCCAAAGCAGATGTACATGCCTCTTTGGAGCGTATCGCTCAAACCATCATCCAGGCTGGCGGTGAAGACGGTCGAATCAGCCGCGCAGACATGGCTGCTCAACTTGAGACCATGGACGGAACCGAGCGCGCCCTCGCCAACATGTTCTTCCGGTTCATCGACCACCGAGACTACAAGCCCGGCGCGACGGTAACAGCCAAAGATGTCAACCGCGCAGTGGAGTACGCCAAAGAGAAGCTCATCGACAAATACGACCTCAACAACAACGGTCTGTCCAAGTCCGAGATCTCTGAGATGTCCCGCACCGGTCAGTTGGCTGTCCAGCTCGCCAAAGAGATCAAGACGGTTGACGAAGTTGGACCCTCCTCCGGTGAGGCTCTCTCCAAGCAGTTTGAAATGATCGCAGATGGACTCCTTTACATCAGCGAAGGTGACTACCCCTACGAAGCGTTCACCCTTCCGAAGACTGACTCTGGCGAACACACTGTAGAATCCTTCCGCGAAGGCTTGGGCCTCGACGCCGATGTCGAGATCAGCATGTCTGGTGCTGCCGATGTGGATGAATTCTTCGCGCTGTACCAAGACGCCGTGGATGGATACGGCTACGATGAAGCGGAAGTCCAACAGTACAAAGATCTGGAAACTGCAATGAAAGGCAACCTCACCGACCTTAAGATGGTTCATGTCGGCGGTGACGCTGTTGTGGAAGGTCAGGTCTACATCGTGGGAACGGCTCCCGATGGAACCCTCGCAGGACTTGAGACCACTCGCATCTGGACCTGATTCTCTGCCAATTTCTTCTCCTTACATCCAGCCGATTCCTTTCAGCACACTCTCCCCCACAAACAAGAACGCAATTCCCAGCACCGCTAGAAATGCGCCTGCGATGGATGCCTTGGACAACCTCTCCTTAAGAAACCAAAAGGTCAAAGGCAGCACAAACAACGGACTGGTCGAACCCAGCGTTGTCGCCACCCCCGTATGGGCTGAGTAGCGAAGTCCTGCCATTGAAAGCCAAATCCCCAGATAGGTGCCAAGAAACATGGCAGCAAACAATGTACCCCACACCTTCCTCGGCTGGGATGACGGACGGATTTGAGCCAGCGTCCTACGAGAGATCCCGACAAAGAACATCAGACCCAACACACCCACGCTTAAACGAACAATGCTGATACCCAACGCAGTGGTTTCAGAACCAGCATAACGAGTCATTACATTAACAATGGCTTGCGCAAGGTTGGCCACAAACGCTCCCCCCATGCCCCACCAAAACCATCGACGCGACTTTGGAGCTTCCTGCACAATGTTCCCATTGGCTTCCATCTCGGAAGTGCCAGGCTCCTCATCATCTTTGAAGTCCTGCTCACGCTCCCACACGACAACGCCAATGCCACTCATGGTCAAAACGGTCCCAATCACAAACACCAGAGTAAGAGGCTCACCAAGGAACACAAAGGCGAGGAGTCCAGTAATGGGAGGAGTTAGCGTTGACATCAACAAGGCGATGCGAGGACCCAGCCGGCTCAGAGCAAAGAAAAACGCCGTGTCTCCGAGGGTAAAGCCAATCAGTCCGCTCCCTGCCAGCCACCCAAACCCCGTCATTGATAGCTCGGTTGGCCAGAAGCGCCCCTCCACCACGACAAAGGTCAAGAGCAACAAACTTAGGGCCAAGCCACTTTTGAGGAGATTGAGCGTCTTTGGGGAAAAGCGTTCTCCCAACTGCATGTACAGCAAACTGGCACAAGCCCAAACGATCGACGAAGTTAATGCAGCAGTTTCACCCATTGAGCAATCCAATGTCCACGTTGCCATCGGTAGAAAGCCAGCTCCCCTAGCCTCTTCTCTACCCTGTAAAAGTTCCAGACTTTCTCGCAAGGGAATCAAAGCGAAAAAGCAACCCCGTTCAAAGTGCGCGTAGTGAGCCTCGGACCGGTAGAAATGTCAAGACGCAACGTCTCTGGTGCCTGAGCGCAATTCGCTCCTGTTGAAAAGAGACGGCCTTCGCATTTGTGATGACACCGGGCAATAATGTACCCGGCTAGCTATGCGGGATGTTGTTGCAACCGCCTTGCTTAATTTGTATCCTACCTCCAACAGTTCATCGCTGATGTTGTTTGTATGATTGGTATTGAAAACCATTGGACTGTTACAGAAAGATTGAAGTCGTATCCCAAGTCGGGTCGCTCTCGTTCAAGGACAGGGACCCAAACAACTACAAATGCACCTCAAAATTGCAAAGGATTACCTCATGAGAAAGACACTATGCAACAGCATGTTGCTCCTCTCTATGGTTGGGTTCGTGGGCTGCGGAAACCCATGGTGGCAGTGGGACAACTCCCATCCACAACGACAAACATTCAGTGACGGAGGGTGCACACCAAGTCCAAATTTCAGTGCGAACGCAAGCCCAACTCCTGGATCAAGCTGGGGAACGATGAGCGCTTCCTCCAAAGAGAGTTTGATGACCGAATCCATCCAGCCCACCATGCAAAAACTCTTTGAAGCCTTCGACCCCAAGTACAAAGACAAAATTCATTGCCAAACCTGCCATGGGCGCAGCGCCACCGATAAGACTTCCTTCAGCCAACCAAGCCAACTCTATCCTCTTGACCCCAAGAACATGCCCTCGCGCAATGACCCTGACCCCAAGCGCGCAGCAGTGGTTGCCTTCATGGAAGACAAGGTGATGCCCCAGTTTAGCAAATTACTGATGGGGCAAGAGGTCACTTGCTTTACGTGTCACGCCCAAGCATTGGGAACCGTACCGAAACAGCAGCTCCAACCAGCGCCGGTTTCTACAACGATAGAACTGGGTCCGTGCAGCGTTACCAACAACTACTGTCCCGCCGGTAGCAAGTGTTACCAGGGTACCTGTACCAAGCCCTGCCGAACTGGAGAATGCCCGAGCGGGTACACCTGCAAATCTACAAACATCGGGGACCTGTGCGTTTCCACCCGCTAAGGAAGTCCTGACGGATAGACCTTCGTTTTCCACCAGGAATTTGGTATACTCGCCGAATGCTCTGAGCAGTCCTGGAATCTATGGAACAGAAGGATCTTCGTAATGAAAGCGTTTTGGATCGGCATTGCCGCGTGTTTAGTCTTCTTGGGTGTGGGCAGCCCACAATCGTCATGGGCACAATCAGACCTCCAAGTGGGTAGCGTTCAACTCGACCCCCCTTCACCTGCAGCAGCCAAAGCGTTCAAGGTGTTGGTCAATGTAAAGAACACAGGCCCTGACCGGGCAGGCAGTCGCTTCAGCACCTGCTCCTTTGAGATTTATGTGTATGTCGATAACAAGAAAGTCGGGAGCGAGTGTGACTCGTTTGGTCTCGCTGGCAACAGCAACTCGACCTACACCGTAAATGTACCTGCCTCGGCTGTTCCGACGAGCGGCCAGAAGCAACTTCGCGTGGAAGTGGACGCCACCAAAAAGGTCAGCGAATCCAACGAGAACAACAACAGCTCCACCCAAAGCCTGACCTTCACGCAGCAAGGGTCCGACCTGGTGATCACCAAGATTTGGAGCTACCCAGATCCACCGCTGACCAAGGAGAGCACCACGCTCTACGCCGAGATCCAAAACCTTGGAAGCACAGCCGTTTCTCGTTCCTTCAAAACGCGCTTCGTCGTCGATGGAAAGACCATTGGAGATGCAACCGTGTCAAGCCTGGGTGCCGGCTCCACACGTACGGTCCAAGTCAAGACAACCCAGACCACAACGGGAAGCAAATCCGTCAAAGTCACTGTGGACGCGGACAATGCTGTGACGGAATTGAATGAAAACAACAACGAAAAGACGGCTTCCTTCACCTGGAAACAAAAGCTCCCCGACTTGATTGTTGAGAGCATCACAGTCTCCCCGTCGAAGCCTGTCGCGGGAGCCAACACCACCATTACCGCTCGAATCAAGAACATTGGAACCGACTCTGCAGGCGGCTTTACCAACCAACCAAGAGTTCAGTTCTTGGTGGATGGAAAGGAAGTTGGTGTAGAGCGGCTTTCGTTTGGCTTGGGCGCCGGAAGTTCAGACAACGAGAGCGTGACCATCAAAGTCGCCACCAAAGGTGCGCACAAGATTAAGGTCGTGGTTGACCACGTCAAAGCCATCACCGAACTGAACGAAGCCAACAACGAGAAAGAGATTACAGTCACTTGGTTAGCATCGGAACCAGACCTTCAAGTGTTTGATCTGACCGTCAATCCAGGCAGTCCGATTGTGGGTTCTCCCGCAACGTTTACAGCTTCCATTAAGAACATTGGACCCGCTGCAGCCTCGGGTGCCGTGGACGTCGACTTCTACCTGGAAGGCAAAAAGCTGGGCACCAAGTCATTTTCCAACCTGGCCGCCGGGCGGGTGACCTTTGTCAACTATTCTTACACGCTCACCACCGCAGCGGGTGCTTACAAAGTCAAAGCCGAAGTCAACGCGAAGAAGAGCCCAGCCGAGTTGAGCTACACCAACAACGCGATGGAGAAAACCTTCACGTGGGGCAAGGTTCCCTACCCCGACTTGGTAGTCGCGACGGTCTCCACCCTTCCCGTCGACCCCGTCACCAACCAAACCACCAAGCTCACCGCTGTGGTTCGGAATCAAGGCTCCAAAAGCGTAGGAATCGGGGCTCCTTCGTTCCGGGTTCGCTTCTATGTTGACGGCAAGCAAGTCGGAGAGAAGAGCCAGTTCACAGGCCTGTCGGCAGGCTCGAACACAACCTTCAACCTGGAAGTGACAGTCCCCACACCAGGTCCACACAAGATCAAAGTCGAAGTGGACCCCGACGACAAAGTGGTAGAAAGTGACGAAAAGAACAACAGCACAGAAACCTCGATCACTTGGAAGCTTCCGCCTAGCCCCGACTTCACCGTGGTCCAGCTTTCGACGCTGCCTTCCACGGTCACCGCGAACAAGTCAACCTTCCTGGTCGCCAAGATCACCAACCAAGGGCAAATCACATACAGCAAACCTGTGTTTGTCCGGTTCTGGGTAGACAACACCAAGCTAACGCCAGACTACGAATTGAAGACCGGCGTGGGTCAACAGCAAGTCTTGTACCCTTCCATCAACTACACACCAACCAAAACCGGAACCCTCCTCGTCAAGGCGATGATCGACCCGGACAACAAGATCCAAGAGACCGACGAGAAGAACAACGAGTTGGAGTTCAAAATGGTAGTCACCGCGCCCGACGCGGACAACGACAAAGACGGCGTACCTGCAAGCCAAGACTGCGACGACAACGACAAGAACATCTTCCCAGCCTACCAAGGAAAACCGGCCGCTCCGGAAGTATGCAACAACAAAGACGACAACTGCGACGGCAAGATCGACGAAGACTTCGACAAGGATGGTGATGGAGTCTCAACTTGTGCGACGAAGCCCGACTGCAAAGACGATGACAAGACCATCTTCCCTGGAGCAGCCGAGGCCTGCAACAACAAAGATGACAACTGTGACGGTCAAGTTGACAACGGCCTCACCCGTGAGTGCAAAACCGACTGCGGAACTGGAACAGAAACCTGTCAGCTCGGCCAGTGGGCGACATGCACCGCTGCCAAGCCCGAAAAAGAAACGTGCAACGGAAAAGACGACGACTGCAACGGCGTGATTGACGACGGCTCACTGTGTACAGGCAACCAGACCTGCAAAGCAGGAGTGTGTGTGGATCCTCCGGGCTGTACGCCGGAATGCAAAGCCGGCGAGACCTGCGTCAACAGCCAATGTGTCCCTGATGACCCTTGCGCCAAAGTGCAATGCAAAGCCGAAGAAGAATGCAAGGAAGGTCAGTGCGTCGCCAAGCCCAAGGAAGAAGACACCACACCTGTCGAGATTCCTGCAACGGAGCCAACTACCTCCGAAGAGCCGACCACCTCACAAGAGCCAACGACGTCCCAAGAGCCGACCACATCCCAAGATGCAGGAGTCGCTCAGGACAACGGCAATTCACAAGCGGACAACTCACCATGGTTAAACTCCCCCAACGGATGTGGCTGTGAATCCCAAGGAAAGGGAACCGCCTGGCTATGGATGCTTATGGTTTTCTTGCTGGTCAGTTTCCGACGCCGCAGCTAATCCCTTCCCATGCGCATTGTAGCCCTCTCCGACACCCACACCTTCGAATCCGAACTCCCCACTCCCTTGCCCTACGGCGATGTCCTTGTTCATGCAGGTGACTTGCTACGAGAAGGAACCCTGGAGGAGCTTGCGCCTGTAGCCGCCTGGCTTCAACAACAACCTCACCCCCACAAAATTGTTGTCGCTGGCAACCACGATGTTTGCTTCCAAACCCAAGAGAAAGAAGCGCTGAAGTTGTTGGGTCCAACCGTTACCTACCTGAAGGACAGCAGCCTCCTTTTGGATGGTCTGCAGATCTGGGGAAGTCCTTGGGTTCCAAAGTTTCACGACTGGGCCTTTATGCTCAACCGTGGTCTCCCTTTGCAGCAAAAGTGGAAAGCGATCCCCAGCTCGGTCGATATCCTGATTACCCATGGACCTCCAGCAGGAATTGGCGACCTGATGGGACCGTTCGGTCACGCAGGTTGTGAGGACCTGGCGAAAGAAATCCAGCGGATTCGCCCTCTCCTCCATCTCTTTGGTCACTCTCATGCTTGTGGTGGAGTCTACCTGAAAGAAGGCATTGGTTTTGCCAACGTAACAAGCTGGGAGTGTGAGCGCGGTCCGACTGTCATGGATATCGACCCCCATTCCAAGCTGGTCACCTTTGTGGAAGTACCTCCTGGCAACCTCTACCCTGAAAGTTGAAGTGGCTTCACTTGCTCTTGGGCCAGAGCGACATAGGAGGAGCTTTGAGCGGCCGAAATATTCTTGAGGGCGCCCTCGGACAGACAGGAGCATTCGGCTTGATGTTGTACAAACTCTTCGTGGAGAACAGCTCGGAAGCAGGCTCACGAAGTTTGGCAGGAAGATGCTGACGTTCCTTAATCTTCAACGTTGACTTCCACATCGTTCGAACCACGCCAGCGTAACATTTCATTTGACCAAACTTGTCCAAGAACTGGACAAAACTAGGCTGTGACATCCCTGCCAGTAGCTTTCCTGTCGCGTTGTAGAGAAACATTCGCCGCCAAGCCTCTTTGTTGTTCACCTTCTCAAGGTACAACGCCATGGGACAAGGTTTCATCGACTTCCGAGCAGGGTAAGCTTGCAACTTCCGAATCAAACAACGGTTAAGTTCACGGGAGATGTTCGCGGTTTCTTCCGCATCAAAGTAAGGCCAGTACAAACCAGCGTCACCCACGAGTGAGGGCTTCGTTGTTCTGGAGCCACCCAAAAACTTCCCAACGTTGAGAAAGTACTTGGGAAAGGGCTCCACTTCCTCACGCATAGCGTCCAAGAGATGGGAGCGTGGACGCGTCTCCCAACGACGGAGTTGCAACGCCAACTTTGCCTGCAGATCAAGGGGAACAGCGCCGCTTTCGAAAACCACAGCGATGGCATTGATGAGAACTTTCAGAGCTTCCAAGTTCATCACGGACATGATCAGTCCCATCCGACATTGCTCCTCCTGGAAATACATGTTCCGACTTACCTGCAGAAGGCGCTCAGCTCCCTTCTTTGCGCGAAGTTCATGGACATCCACAACGCTCTTGAGCGCAAGCCCCATCAACCCACGCATCCAAATCGACCAACGGTAAGGAATCTTCCCCATTCGAGAGCCCATCCAGACAGGAACACATCCTTTGCTGTGGAGCCCCTTCTCTAGCAAGCTCAGAACCTTGTTGTTCTTTTGGATCCAGGCTTTTGCTACGGCAATGTCCTTAAACTTAAGGTGGTCGATAAGTTCTTTGTTGAGTTGAGAAAGCTTCTTATGCTCGACGATGGTGTATTTGTTTGCTTTCGAGAGGAGCTTGTCGAAGATGGGCGACACTGCCTTCTTTGCTCGGGGAGTCAGGGAAGGCCCCTTGGTAAATGGCGGCAAAGAAGGATTGGCGAGAACAAGCAAAGCCAACACAACCACAACGACAAAGGACAAGAAGGCGGCTGCGAGCCAGAGTTTTGATTTCAAAGGTTGGTTCCCTTTCCAAAGAACAAAGCAGGTCCTTGAAAAATACAGTGACCCTATTTGATAATTGACTATTGATTAAGCAAGTTCACTTGGTTATATTGCCCCCTTGTTGGAGGAAACACAACACGTGACCTGGAGATAAGAAGAACGATGCGGGGCAGAACGGACAATTGGAGAGTGTGGACGCGACGGTGGTCGTTGTTCGTGCTTTGCGCCTTTGTCACGCATTTTGTGTCGGAAAGCTTCCACCACGCGTTTGTGGCCCACGTGACCTGCTTGGAACACGGGGAACAGCTCCACCATGACCACCATGGAGAAAGCCACGACGGTCATGACGACGAGCATCATAAAAACAAAGTAACCCACCAAGACGAGTCGCACGACTTCCAACGTACGCTGCGATGGCACCCAGCACCTGCCCAGGAACACGGCCACCACATCTGTGAGCTTTGTTTGGAGCATCGTAAGAAGAAACGCTCCCTAACCAAGCGGTCTGTGCTCACGATCAAGACGGACTCCTTACCGTCGCGTCCTCGATTAAGACAAAACACCCTTCTCATACCTGGCGAACCTCTCTTCCGCCTTGCACCCAAAGCTTCACCGCCGCCCTCAGCCTAGCTCCCTCTCTCTTTCACATTGCAAAAAAAGGAAGCCTACCAGGGAGTCCATCTCTCCAGAACGTAGGTTTGCGACAGGTTCAACAAAGAACCGTTGGGACATTCCAGATCCTCCATGAAAACATTTGTTGCATGGGCTGGAGTGTGGCTGTTTGTCGTGCCGTTTGCTTGGGCAGAAACCTCACCCAAGAAACCAACTGCGCGTCCAACACCACAGACATTGCCTCGACTGGCTGTGCCAGAAGAGAGCAGTGGCTCCAAGAGTCCAAAACCCACAAGGTCGGGCGCAGCAAGCAAGGGTAAGGCTCAAACGAAGAGTGGGTCCAGTGACTCGCCCTCCAAGAAGCCGAAGTCCAAGCGAGCAAACGCGTCGGAGAAGAAAGACTTTAAGCTGGATCGCAGCACGGTGTATGGCCGAAAACGCAAGCGAGAAGCAGCAGGGTCGAAGTACACCATCGACATCGGACAGCTGCGTATCATCCCAAGGAAGAGCGCGGCTTCCCAGTTGATGTTGGCTCCAGGGGTCCTCACCACCAATCACGGCGGAGAAGGACATGCGCAAGAAACGTTCATGCGAGGATTTGCTGCCGGTGAAGGCCAAGACATTGAGTTCTTGGTGGACGGAGTTCCGTTGAACGAGGTCAGCAACCCGCACGGTCATGGGTACACCGATTTGTACTTCATCCCGCCAGAGTTTGTGCAGTCGATGGAGATTACAGAAGGTCCCTTTAATGCCCGACAGGGTGACTTTGCGTTTGCAGGGACAGCCAACTACAAGTTGGGAGTTCCAGAGCGTGGGGCGCGAGTGCTGTATGGATTTGGACTCCGCAACACGCACCGTGTGCTGCTTACCTACGCTCCTCCGGATGAACCTTCGGGCACCTTCGCTGGTTTTGAGTTCTACAAAACCAACGGCTATGGGGCGAATCGAGCGGCACAGCGAGCCCTTGGATTGGGCCGTTATGTGCTGCAAGACGCAGGAACCCTCCAAATCAGCATTTCGCTCTATGGATACACAGCGAGGTTTGACCAGGCTGGTGTGCTACGGCAAGACGATGTGGAAGCCGAGCGAATCGGATTTTACGACACCTACGACACCAACCAGGGTGGTGAAAGCAACCGCTTGTTGCTCGCCATCGATACAGCCTTTGGCCCATCGGACAATCGATTCTCACAGGTTCTGTTCCTTGGATTCCGAACCATGCGGATGCGCAACAACTTCACAGGTTGGTTGACCGACGATTTGCAAGACGCCAACGGCAATCGGGTGACCCAACAGCGTGGAGACGGGACAGAGATGCGCTACTCTGTGTTCACCGGAGGTTCCAGAGGTCAATACAACCTCATTCGGGTGGCGGGCAAGCGCGAGTTTAAGTTCTCCCTGGGCTACGCGCTCCGGTTAGACCATGGGAACTCAAGCCTCCTTCGGATTCGCTCCATTTCGGCCATTCCGTATCGTCAGGTGTTCGACTTTAACTTCACCGTAGCCAACCTCGCGGGCTGGCTGCAAACGCAGCTGGACTTGTTCAGTTGGCTGACCCTTCGGGGAGGAGTCAGGCTAGATACGTTCAGCTTTGGTGTGACCGACCTGAACCAACCCACAACCGACCGCGATGGAACTCGCATTGGAAACCAGACAAGCCAAGCGTTTGGCTTTGCTCTGAACCCACGTGCGACGCTCGACTTTCGTCTGTGGAAAGGTCTTCACCTCTTACTGAGCTACGGTCAAGGGACGCGTTCCACGGAAGCAGCCGCCCTCTCCAACAACGAAACGGCACCGTTTGCGCGAGCCCAGGTGGCCGACGCAGGCCTGTCGTTCAAGTGGGGAAAGAAAGGCAAAGGCGTCTTTATTAAGTCCCAACTCAGCTATGTGTTTACCGCCGTCGACCGCGATTTGCTGTTCGATGAAACGGTGGGCCGCAATGTGCTGGTGGGTTCCTCCACAAGACACGCTGTGTTGCTGGGCTTTCGTCTGAATTACAACCGCTGGCTGGATGCTTTGGTGAATGTGGGCTATGCCTACGCAACCCTCGATAGCACCGGCGAGTTGTTCCCCTATATACCGCAATTGGTCGTTCGCTCCGACATCGCCGTGACAGGTAACTTGTTCCAATGGAAGCTTGGAAAGGTGCCAGTGAACGGTCGAATCGGGGTTGGGTTTACGTTCGTTCCAGGACGCCCCCTTCCCTTTAAGGAGTATGGCGACCCCTTTTACCTGCTCAGTCTGGGAGGCCAGCTTCGACTCTGGCATTTCACGTTGGGATTGGAGATTCGCAACATGTTGAACCTTCAGTACCGCCAGTCTGAGTTTAACTACCCAAGTAACTTTCGAGGACCGAACGCTCCAGCCGCTCGCCTTCCCCAGCGTCATTTCGCCGCGGGAGAGCCTTTCTATCTCATGACCACGCTGACGTTCCACCTCGAAGACCTCTTGAGGAATGTACTCCCCAATTCCAAAGACAAACCAGCGCCTGCTCAGAAGGAAGGCGCTCATCTATAGTCAAGAAGGATAAAATCGTTATGAAAGCAAGACTACATCGATGGTTCTCTGTGTTGTTGGTTTCGGTTGCGTTGGGTGCTTCGTTTGTCGGTTGCGGTGGTAACACCGACACCAACGCCTTTACCTGTGAGCCATCCAAAGACGGCTGGCAAACCTGCAAAGACAACAAGGTCCAGTATTGCCACACCGACCACATGCACTGGGGCGCTGATTGCCAGGCGCAAGGGCTGACCTGTGTCACGCATGGCGAGAACAAAGCCTCTTGTGTTGACGAGACCACTAGCTGCGAAGCAGGAGCGGCAAAGTGTGAAGCAAACGCAGCCTACAACTGTGTGAACGGAAAGTGGGCTATCGAAAAGTGTGGCACAGCCAAAGAATGCGAAGCCCACAAATCCGAGGCCCACTGCCACTCGAAAGAGGGCCCCGAATGTGGAGGTCACGGCCATGTACATGATGGCGCTTGTGAATGTGAAAAAGGCTACAAGGTCGACCCCAACAACAACAAGAACTGTATCGCAGAATAGACTCTACATTCTCAACTCGACACGTTGGGGCGTCTTCGGATGCTCTGGAGCACCCCCAATGAGTGGGAGATTCTTTATGAAACAGCGGAACAAAACAGTCCATCCCAAGCGCAGAGGAGTGTCCTGGCTAGTCCTTGCAGGCTTGTCCTTGCTTTGGCTGAGCCTTGGCACCTTGCAGTGGGGATGTGGAGCGCAAACATCAGGCACCAAAATCAAATACGAGGTCGCCTTTGCAGGCGCTGTCACTTCAGGCACCCGAACAAGCTTCACCAACAAGAAAGGTTGGACCATCAAGCTTGAACAAGCTGAAATATTAGTAGGACCTCTCTATTTTTATGCAGGAGAACCCAGAGCCAGCCTGTGGAACAAACTCTTTGGTATCAACCAGGCGTTTGCTCACGTGCAGGTTGGTACAGGCCAAGTCCTGGGAGAAATCCAAGACCAGGTGGCTGTGAACCTACTCTCTGAGCAACCCACCTCTTTTGGAAAGGTTGTGGGGATTGAAGGTCAAATGCGCTCGTTTGAGCTGCAACTCCATCCACCAGGTACCTTACCCATCCAAGGTGGAGGCACCAAGGCGTTGGAGTCATCGACTGTTAGCATCAAAGGCGTCGCCACCCAAGGAAGCGAAACCAAGAACTTCCAGGTCAGCTTGTTGCTGCCCGAAACGGGGACCATGCGAGTGGTCGAGAACATCGCAACGGATGTAGCTCTCCAAGAAGCCACAAGCTCCAGCGGCAAGCTGCTCGTTGAAATGTTGGTGGACAAATGGTTCACCAATGTGGACTTTGCCACCATCAGCAAAACCACCAGCGAAGGTGTCCTTCTGCTCGACGCAGAGAACCTTGCCCTTCTTCAGGGAGTCCGCTCTCGCTACGCCTACCAAGCGAAATGGAGCCAGTGATGCAAAGAATGATTCGACGGCAAATCGTCGCGCTGCTCCTGCTTGCTCTGTCCTTGGTATCGATTGGTTGTGTGGGTGAAGATCTGGTTGGCACCAGCAAACTCACACTCACACTCAGCGGTGGCGAAGCGTTGCGAACAGGATTTCCCCACAAAGAAGGGAGCACCACGCACGAGTTTGTGGACGGTTGGACCGCAAAGTTTACCAAGTATGTCGTTGTGGTCGGGAACATCCGCCTCACCGACCCCGAAACCAAAGCGGTGGTGGGTTCGTGGGACAAGTCGGTCGTGGCGGACTTGATGGCGACCGGCTCAGACCAGTCCATCGGCACAAAAGATCTAACCACTCTCTCTGACTTGCCCGCTCGTCGTTTGGACTTCGGCTTTGATGTCACCAAGGCGACCTCCTCCACAGAGAACCGCTCGGCGAAAGCCGAAGACCTCAAGATGATGATCGACAAAGGATGGTCACATTACGCTGAAGGTGAAGCCACCAAAAACGAAGAGACCATCCAATTCAAGCTTGGAGTGGGACTCAACATCCGGTATGAAGAATGTTCCAATGGCGTGGACAACTCACGTGGGATTGCTCTTGAAAACCAAAAGACAACCCTCGCGCAGCTCAACTCTCATGTGGTCCATTTGTTCTGGGATTCCTTTGCGACGGGAGATGAAGACCTTCGCTTTGCACCCTTTGCAGCCGTCGCTGGGGACGATAAGATCGTGACCTCCGACGAATTGAAGCAGCAAGATCTCACCCAACTCAAAGGGACCGATGGAAAGCCACTTCAAGACAACGGCAAGTCTGTCTTTTACAACGACGCAGGATTGTTACCACCCGATAGCCTGACGCTCTTCGATTTCTACAAGTACGGTGTCCAAATCAGCTTTCACTTTAACGGACTAGGCCTTTGCAGACCCAAACCGATCAACTAGACCGCCCTTCCCTGATGCCACCTTCTCCCCGCCGTCATCGATGGTTTTGGGCCTTGGCGCAAGGAACACTTGTGGGCTTGGGGCTTCTCATCTGGCTGGGGGGTAGCCATGGCTATCTCTACGGCCAGTCAGGTGCACCGACCGCCAAAGACCGTCAGTTGGAGCGATGGGCCAGAGAGTTGGTCCGGCTGCGAGCCGAGGTCGATGTCCTTGCCAACAAGGTGAAGCTTGAGCGGACTCAATCGCTGCTCAGTTTGCGTAGCCTCGCGCTTCGCCAACAACAGCTTGAGCTGCAAGCCGACAGCGACGCCTTACGCCTGCGAGCCTTGAAGGACAAAGCTGGTAGGCTCCAACAACGAAGTGTGACCCAAAAAAATCGCCAAAAAGCCCTGGTTCGTTTGTTGAAGTCGTTGCTATCCTCCACACAGAAAGTCATCCAACAAACCCTCCCGTTTCGGCGGAAAGAGCGAGTGCAGCGGGTGGCGCGAATCCAACAGCAGCTCCAAGCAGGTCAACTGGATGTGTCCCAGGCAGCCACTCGACTGTGGAGAATCCTCTCTGATGAGCTGCGCTTGGGAACCTTGGTGGAACGAACCGAAGTTCCTGTCCAGCTTCCCAACGAAACCCAACCCCGATTAATGCAAGCTGTTCGCTTGGGCTCCTATGCTTTGTTTGTCAAACACCCGAAAGGAAGCTGGGGCCGGATTGTTCATACAGGTGCAACGTGGACCTACGAAGCTATCGTTGGCAACGAAGCCCAGCATGAGCTAGAGAAGCTCTACCACGACCTCGAACGACAAAAACGCGATGGCTTTTACAAGTTACCCTTGGGTCCACAGCCAGGGGCAAAACGATGAGACAAGTCACTCCTCCTCATCCACCAACCTCCCGTCGCTGGCTCATTCTGGTTTGGGCTTTGGGACTCCTATGGATTGTTCCTCGCTTTGTCGATGTACCTCATGTCAACGCGCAATCCAAAGCAGAACGAACGAGCTTTGCAGGCACCTATCGCCGAGAACGAGCGGAGCTGTTGGCCACAAGAGCAACACTCGTCAGAACGTTACAAGGCATCAGGAACAACAGCAAAGAGCAACGAAAGGCTCTCCTACGAAAGGTTCAACGTCTCAACCAGAAGATACAATACTTGCGCAAGCAAGTGGATCGTTGGGACGAGAAGGTGTCACAGTTGCAGCGCTTGAAGCAGGCCAACAAAGACAACGAGCAAACCTTCCAAGCGACCCTCAAGCTCGCTCTGAGTGAGTTGAAAAACTATGGATTGGTGACACAAGAGCAAGCCTCAGAGATGGCCTCGCTGCGAAGCATCGTGGCCCAGTCCCACAAGCTCATCCGAAGATTTGCCAGAGTGAATCGAAGGAAAGGTACGTTTTACGACCGCTCCGGTATGCAAGTACAAGGGACTCAGATCTGGTTTGGTCGCATCGCAGCGCTGGGAAGTCACTCCAGCGGAGGGGGAGTCCTTCAGGCCGCTCCAGGGAACAGCTTTCGTATCGCTCCAACCGAACAAAGCCTATCCAAAGATGCGAAGACATGGGCCGAAAGAAGCGGCAACTACCTTGTCCCCACCCTCCTCTTCGACCCTTTGCAAAAGAAACGCTCCCAGCCCAAAGAAAAGACCTGGTCACAAACGGTCGAAGAAGGCGGACCTATCGGCGTTTTGATTCTTGTGTTAGCCGGACTGGGTGTGTTGCTTCTGGTGGAGCGGGGAGTCACGTTGCTCTGGATGACCAACTGGCGTAGAGCCCAGTGGAGTCTCTTGCTTCAGCAAGCGCGTGACAAACATTGGAGCGCAGCCCGAGCCCTGACCGTTGGAATGGGAGCCAACACCCCTGTCCTCAAAAGCATCATGGAAAACCCTGACTCCAGCAGAGAAGACATGCAAGAAGTCGCTAGCGAGTCTATCCTTCGGGTTCTTCCGACCTTTCAGCGCTCCTTCACCCTGCTCAACGTTATCATCACCGTGGCACCGCTGTTAGGCTTACTAGGAACAGTCACTGGGATGATCGCTACGTTTGAAGTCATCACACAGTTTGGAACAGGGAACCCCAAATTGCTGTCGCAGGGCATTTCAGAAGCCCTCATTACAACCAAATTGGGGCTGGCCGTTGCAGTCCCCCTCCTGCTAGCGAAGAGTGTACTTTCACGCTGGGCAGATAGGGTACTCGAAGCCTTACAGCTACGAGCGATGATTTTAATCAACCAGATTCACCAGCCCAACTCCCAACCCCAAAGCACCTCAGACACGACTGAACAACAAGGCCAGGATGGTGCTGTATGAATCACTGGTTGCATCATCATGTGTGGGAGCCGCTGTCTCACCTTGTGGAAGTCGGAGGGTTTATCACCCTTCCTCTTCTCGCAGTGGGGTTGCTGGTCAGCTATCTCCTCGCTCTCCGGATGTACGACCTGTACGCCCTTCGGTTTCGACTGCCCAACACCTTGCAGTTAACAGGCATCCCCTGGTCCTCCAGAGACCTGGAGCCATGGTTTCGGAGTCAAGCTGAGTCCTTCGACTCCCACCAGTGGTTGCACATCGAAAACGAATTGTTGCTCTGGGAAGCCCAACTTCGGCGCAGCGATGAATTGATTCAATCCCTCGTCACAGCCGCGCCGCTGCTGGGTCTCTTGGGAACGGTCAGCGGGATGATCCTAACCTTTGACTCTCTTGCGAGCACATCGCTTCTTCGCCAGGGAAATGGCATCGCTGGGGGAATCTCGGAAGCCCTCTTAACCACCCAACTTGGTTTGGTGATTGCGATACCTGCGATGCTCGCGCAACAGATGATTCAACGTTGGCGTCAACGCTGGCACCAACGAGTGATGCTTCTGCTACAACTTTGCCAGTCGCGAACGGGGCATACCTCATGAACCGATTGGGTCAAATACAACGTAGCACCTCAGGCAATGATGGAATCGACATTGGTCCTCTCATCGATATTATCTTCATCCTGTTGATCTTCTTTATGGTCAGCACCACGTTCGTGCAAAACATGGAGGTGCCTCTCGAGCGCCCCAGCGCTCGTTCCTCTCAGCCTTCAGACACACGCTCCATTCGTGTCGCTTTGGATCGCAACAACCGGGTGTATCTTAACGGCAAGCCCATAGCAGCCTGGATGGTTCAACATCGGGTTCGCGAGATCCTTGTAAGCCATCCACGACGTCCCGTGCTCGTGACAGCCGACCGTAACTCAGGCAGCGGTCGCCTGGTTCGCCTCGTTGACCAATGCAGACTGGCAGGAGCCAAACACGTCGCTGTCGAAACCAAGGACACACCATGAGAGCGAGAGGATGGGATAAGGTAGCCCGGCATATTGTCGCCGGCGTACTGGCGCTGTTGATACAATCGGGATTGGTTGTGTTCCTCGTGTCGGTGAATCACCACCAAAAGCCCAACGTTCCGCCCCCTCTCCCTCGCAACAAACGTGTGTTAACTCTGCGGACAAGACCCAAACCTCCACCTCGACGCATGATGAGACGAACGAGGCAGCTCAAAGCCCGGTCCACCCCCACCTTGCTTCCGGCGTTGAAAATCCCCTCACCTGTAGCTTTGCCATACGTACCCAACCTGAAGAAATCTACGACCCTTGGATTGCTTCATCCAGGAGGTGCAGGAGGCAGTGGAGGAGGAGGAACCCCGGTTCTGCAGAAGAATATGATTCTGACCGAAGACCTCGTGGATGTTCCCCCCAAAGTCCTCGCCAAGGTACCTCCCAAGTATCCGGCCCACGCAGAGATACAACAGATCCAAGGCTACGTGGAGTTACGGCTCCTCGTAAACGCCCAAGGACGTGTCGAGAGAGTGGTCGTTGTCCAGGCACAGCCGCCCGGAGTGTTCCAGGCAGCAGCTGTTCGTGCCGTCTTGCAATGGCGTTTCAAACCTGCCGTTTTTCAGGGTCGCCCCACACGCGTATGGGCTCGGCAACGCCTGAACTTTAAGTTGGAGGAGTAGCACATGACAACCCGAAGAATGTGTGTTCTTCTCTTCCTCGCAACGCTCCTCCTTCAGGGCTACACCTGGAAAGGCAAAGGCAAGGGAAAAGGCAACAAGGCCAACACCCCCCCTCCACCCTTTATGTTCCTTGCGAAGCGAGCCTTGCAAAAAGGCAACACCCAGCTTGCGATACGTGCACTGCGAGCCGCACGGGCGTGCTGGACTCAGTACAAAAAAGATTGTGGCTTCCGCTACGATGAGTACCGCTCGGTCGAAGGCGTTCTCTACTTGTCACTCAACAAGAACAAGGAAGCAGCGAAAGCTCTTGCGGACGCCGCTCAGCAAAACGCAAAGAACAAAGCCACATGGTTTTACCTGGGACAGGCTCGCTTCCGACTCAAGCAATACAAACAAGCAGCCCTCGCCCTACAAAAGGGATACTCGATTGGAAAGTCTCTACCTGGATACTTTCTCCTGTTGAGCCGAAGTTTGCGATTGACCCGACAATATGTCCAAGCCCGAAGAGTCTTGCAGCAAGGACAAACGCAATTTCCCAAGCAGGTCTCCCTTCAACTTGAGGAAGGCCTGCTCCACATTCAACTCAAACAATACAATGCAGTCTTTGGAACCGTAAGGAAGCTTCAAAAGATGTCACGCAAGAGCGGCTTGCGGCTGTTGTTGTTGGCTGAAGAATCACTTCGGCGCGATAAGACGCACCTCGCACGACTCTCCTTCCTTGAGAAAGCACATTTGTTGGCTCCCCAAAGCCAAGACATCCTCGAACGACTTGCCTATGGATACGCACAAGCCAACAACCCTTTGGCTGCTGCACGATGGTACTCTCGACTGGGAGCCTACCGACCCAAGATGCACGACTACGCCGCCCAGTTCTTCGCGCAGGCTGGGCAGTTTCGAGAGGCGTTTGCTGAGAATGCAAAGGTACCAAACCTCACAAGACAACAAACGCAACGGGGTCAATTCTGGATGCAACAAGAAGAGTACTTGCGAGCCATCTCACTCCTTGCGCCTCTTTTCCAAGCCAAGAAACTCAAACCAGCCATGCGGTACAGGCTCGCCTATGCAGGTCTCAAAACAGGCAAGTTCAAGCTCGCCAAGCTATCTCTCGATAGCCTCATGAAGACGAAGTGGTCCCGACAAGCCAAGCAACTGCTCACCGTGTTACGGCAGTGCCAACGCCAACCTCTCGCTTGCCAATGAAGGGAAGTCAGGGACAAGGAACCAAAGGCACAATCGCTCACATTTGGAACAATGATTTTACGTTTGTCCGCAATGCGGACAAAACAACGTTGGTACAATCTTTTGAAATTTGTCCGCACTGCGGACAAGCGAAAACGAAACAACCGGACAACCCAATGGGGTTAAGTTTGGGACTCTGCAAAGAGTTGTGAAAGGTGATGGACGACTCGTTGTTCAAGCCAGTAGATGGGTTTGATGGGGTTCCAGCCCGAAACAAAACCCACGTGCCCTCCACGAGAACTCAGCTCCAGAGTGACTTGGTCGGACAATTCGTCTTCGTTGGGGTGAATGTCGTCTGGCATGAAGGGGTCATCCACAGCATGCACAATCGTGGTGGGGGTCTGGATGGACGATACAAACTGACGGCTGCTGCAGGTCGCGTAGTAATGTTCAGCGCCTTCAAAACCATGCAAAGGAGCCGTCACATACTCATCGAAGTCCCGCAAGGTAGCGATATGGGAAAGCCCCAAGTAGGGTTCCAGTTTTTCCGCCGGTGTTGTCCGCCCCTGGTCCAGTAGCGTTTGATGTTTGTCGATGACAGCCTGTTGAAGGTCACGAACAAATCGATTCATGTATACGCGAGCGAACCCCTGTTCCAATTGAGCAGCACATCGACCCAGTTGCAAAGGAACAGACGATGCGACTGCACCAAACAAGTCGGTGGATTGTGTTTCGCCGAGCCACTTGAGGAGTACGTTCCCACCCAAAGAGAAGCCAGCGGCCCCCACTGGAGTGTCAGGGAATCGTTCTTTCACCAAGTTTAAGAGGGATGCGAAGTCTCCGGTTTCTCCGGAGTGATAGCTTCGAGCGAGTCGGTTCGGCTCACCGCTGCATCCACGAAAATTGAGAGCGACACTTCGCCAGCCAAGCTCCTTCAACCGTCGCTGAACACCCAAGATGTACTTCGACTCAGAAGAGCCTGTGAGCCCGTGCAAGACAATAACGATGGGACCTTCCCCATCGAGTTGCCAGTCGAGATCGAGAAAGTCACCGTCGTCCAGTTCAAGGCGTTCTCGCTTCCGCTGCACATTGGGGGCGAAACGAACCATCGGAGACCACAGCGTCTGAACATGGGCTCCACGCAACCACCAAGCCGGGCGAAACGAACTCTCTACGATGGGCATACCTATGCACCTTGCCTTTGAAAGGAAAGAGAACCAGAACAAATACAAAGCTACGTTCGTATAGCAGATAGCCCCCTTCACAACAAGCCAACCCCTGCTCGTCGAAACGATAGAAAGAGAAACGTATGCCCAATCCCAACGACCTGAAAGAAGGCGACCGAATCCGCATCCTGTCCAACCCGATGGAAGGAGTGGATACATCGAAGCCAGAACATGAGTACCTTCAAGAAACCTATCAAGTGTTGGAGTGGATGATAGGAAGAGAGTTCGTTGTAGACATTGTGGATGAAGATCATCCATGGGTGCTGGTGGAAGGATACCCAGACCCCAACCACGAAAATCCAGAACACTCCATCACCATCATGGAAGAGGACACCTGGGAGATGGCAGAAACGTCCCTGGCAACTTGCCAGCTTCCATAGCTCCGACAAAGAATGGTTCAAGAGCGAAGGCAGAAATCTTTGTTCTCAAAGCTGGAGACGGATGGCTCACCAAAGGCCCCACCACCAGCTTCTCTTCTTCACTTTGCAAACAAAGGGAAGCCGCCTGGCGACAGCCCGAATTCTTATGGAGGTTCCAGGCAGGATAGCTTCCATCACAACCGAGTGAACACCAGGGCGAACACGTCCAGGATGCAAAAGGGAACAATCGGTGAACACCCGGTCATGCCCACGACCCACCCAGCTTTCCCCTGGCAAAGGCTTTGAACATACAGAGGAAGAAGCCGACCATTTCGCTCCATCCACTCTTGTTTCAAAGAAGAATACGTTTCGAAAGACAGCCAATGCTTTGGGTAGCTTCATCGAAACGTCCGCGATAGAGGCAAGAATGGTGGCAAAACAAGAAGCTCCCCAAGCAATTCGCAACGAACCTCGGTATGGACCTTTCAAAGCCAAAGGTACGGTCATCGACTTGATGTGCTGAGGGCTGACAGTAACTTCAGCGACGAGGGGTGGTGTTTTTCGCAAATGTTTTGTGTAAGCCACCTTGGGAAGGGTGCTCCAATTCACTGTGAAGCGATATCTCTTCCTCGCAACAAACCCACCCTTGGGCTCGACCAAAAATGCTGACTCCCCACCGCTCCATTTTCGAACTCGAAATGGGGTGGACACCCATCGACCTTGGGTTCCAGTCCATGCCTCCACCTTCACAAACAACCTCAAAGGCTTGGTCTTTAGCTTTGAAAGGACCATGTGTGCAAACGTACTGGTGAAGACCAAACCTTTCGCGTTGGCAGGCACTTTCCCCGAAGAAGGCCACCATCTCCCTGTACGAAGAAGAACCATACAGGAACAAGCTTCAGCAGGCTTTGCAGGGAATGCAAAGGCAACAACAAACCATCCCATTAACCAATAGGTTGAGCAAAACAATCGAAGACCCATCCAAAAAACTCCTTTTCCAGCCCAAAGAATCCCAACACTCTACGCCCAAACCTGTCACTCCACAAACCAACACGGTTGGAGAAAAAACAAGAGGTAGAGCGTTTGTGAGTGGTAAGAAACCGAGGGGATGAAAAAGTTCAGAGATGAAGGGATGAGAGAAGCAAGGGAGGCAAGGTTTCAGGAAGGAGAAGTAGGGGTAGCTCTACTGCATGGTGTTGAGAGCGCCTTGGATGGTTGAGCCAACACCTGTGCCGTTGGAGGTAATTTCTTGCCCGTTGTGGAACATGTTGAGCGACTGTTGGATACCCTGACGGAACGCGTTGGACGCATTGGCTCCAGGTGTGTAGTTGTAGGTAGCGCTCGTGGAGTTGTTATCGACAACGAACCCTTGGCCGGTTTGGGTGTCTTCAATGCCCAAAAGCATGTGGGCCCCGTCGCCACCGCTCACATAACCGTATTGGGTTTGGTAACGTCCACCTTGGATACCATCGGTCACTTCACGGGCAATGGCGGCGTAGCCATCGCAGTCGATGACCTTTCGACCACCGCCGTCACGCAAGGTCGAGTTCTGGATGTCATCGACGTTGGGAGGGTTGGTCCAGTTGTTGCTGTACCCTACGTTGTGACCGTGTGTATAGAACTGGGTCATGTAGTCATTGAGTTCACGCTGAACTCCGCTGGAACCTTCTTGACCAGCGACGTGGTCCATGTACGCCCGCACATCTTGGAGGTTGTTGGGATCAACAGGCCGGCCCAATGCGTTGGTCATCCGACCTTCGATGCCAGCCTGGTTGGCGCGACGTAGAAACGCATCCGAAACGCCAGTCTCAAAGACACTTCCAGGTGTAGCCCCGCGGACGTTACCGTTTTGGTAACACTGACCACCGTTTGAGTTCACTCGCTCAGGGCAGCCAGCCGTTTGTGTCGCCAGATTCTGGTAGAAGTCTTGCACACTTTCGGGAGAAGCACCGTTCGCGCGAAGCTGCTGGGCATGAGCTTCAGCCTGACGAACAGCCTGGTCACCGTTGATGTTTCCACCGTTAAGGTCTTGAGCAATGCGATTGGCCTCAGCCGTGGAGTCCACGCTCATTTGCGCAACACCCTGGCTTTGGTTCAGAGGTGCGTTGGACAGGGGACGCGCTGTTGTGGTGCTTTGCGAACCGTTGACATTGGGGGCAACCAAGGTGCGCTGTACCGAATTGCGGGCTGGGGTTCCAGGAGCTTTCGCAATCAACTGTTGCCCTGCCCGATTGTTCGTTTCGTAGCGATTCGCTGAAGGCTCTCCAATCGTACGCGGCTGAGAAGTCGAGGGAGACTTCGCGGCTTGGTCGACTTTGGGAGCTTGAACTACAGAGGGGTTGAACTGACGACTTTGGTTGTTGATGGAAGTAGACATGATATGTTCTCCTCTCAAGTAGGTTTGTTTTCCTGTTTGAACTGGAGTCAATATCGGCCGCAGCTACGGTTGTTTCCACTTTTTTGGGTTTTGTGCGAAAGATCACAGCGCCCTCGTGACAGAGTCCACAGAGGCAACCCTGTTTGTGAGCTTTGCTACATTTCATTTGTAGAACCTCTCACAAAGACGACGGGAGCAAAACCCTCCCACCATCGAAGTCTAGGTTGATCACGAACAATGATCCCAGGGAAAGACGGGAGCATGATCAAAACACAAGAAGACGATCACCGAGGAACAGCCTCGTTGTAGAACTCTTGAGCGTCTTGTTGGAACGCTTTTCGGGATTCCTCCCACACATAATACATGTGACCGCCGTGGTAATTCCGTAGCGAAAAGTTCTTCTCAAGAACAGGCGGAAGGTTCATGTGTCCAGCGAGTCTGGCAGAGGAGAAGTAAGGAGTCACCAGATCCTGGAACCCATGGGTGATCATCACCTTCATGTGGGGATTCAGAGCCATACCGTAGCGCAACTCATCCATAGAGCCGACGGTTTCCTGGACAAAATGCTTCCTGGTTTTGTCATCCCAAGTTTGGTTGGCTTTCATGTTGATCAGGTGGTAATCCAACGCAGGGTTGACGTCCAGTCGCTCACGGAGCAGCGCATTGATTCCTGATTGAAAGACTCGTTGGGTTGCGAACAATGCAGGATCTGGACCTTCAAACGAGTCACGGTTAGAGAAGGGGTCGTAGCCTGTCATCGTAGCATCATGCAAACCACACACCCAGCCGTCCTCGCGAAGCAGCTCGCGCCGGAACTTATCGATGTTCACGCGCCCTTTTTGTTCTGCGAGCAGCGAAGCAGACAAGCCTACCCATTTCGACATCTCTGCGTACACAACGTCACGTTGTTCCAAGGGCATCGCTTCGCCTAACAACAACATGGGGAGAAACTGCTCCCGTGCGAACGTTTCGGCTTTCTCCAAGAAGTCGGAGAACTCCAACGAGAGCAACGAATCATCCGCTTTTTTGTGGAAGTAAGCAGAAGCCGCCATTGAGGGAAACGTATCACACCAATACAGGACGTTGTAGTCGGTACCTGTGAGGGTAGCGAGTTCAATCGCGGGGGAGATTAACATCGCACCGTTAAGGCCGATTCCATACTCCTCTTGAAGCACTCGAACCATCTTCGCGACGCGGAAGCCACCGTAGCTTTCTCCCGCAAGAAACACAGGAGACGTCCAACGTTTGTGTTTCGAGAGGAAACCCTGAATCAACTCACCCAAACTTTCCAGGTCTCGGCGAACTTCCCAATACTCTTGCGGGGAGGCAGAGCTTTTCTTTGGTTCCTTCCCTTCTTCACCTTTTTCGTCTTCGATCAGTCGACTGAAACCAGTCCCAATGGGATCCACAAAGACAAGGTCGGTGAACGAAAGCCAGGTCTCTTCGTTGGGAACAAGCTGAACGGGAGGAGGCAAGGGTTCACCATCGGCCGAAAACGCCGCACGCCAGGGGCCGAGCGCTCCGACATGCAAGTAGGCAGAAGCCGCACCAGGTCCACCGTTAAACACAAAGGTAACAGGTCGCTTGGAAGTGTCCTCCCCTTTCTTAAGATACGCGACATGAAACATACGGGCTGTGGGTTTGTCCTCCTTGCGAAGGACCATCCACTCCGACACCGTCCGAAATTCCAAGGGATGCTCAAGCTCATTAAGAGAATGTTGGGTCTCTGCTCCAACGAAGACCTGCTCTGCCGTATGGGATTCACTCATGGTTTTTCCTTGTAATGAGGGGCCTGAATTCCGAGTTGGCAGGCATTGTACTCTCATCCTTTTCAACTGCAACCCCGTTATCCTCGAAGAACGACGACTGCACCTGTGTTCCAACACTGTCTTGACGCGTTGAGCAATTGTTGTACACTTGTTTAGTCTTTGGAATGATTGAGAACGTTTGCCAGTGGTGAATCCAGTACCAGCTACCGTAGAGCGGTGCATCGCAAGCTCTTGTATCCGCTCATCGCATGCAAAAAGAAGGGTAAGACAGCAGCTTCAGTCCTCAGCAAGAAGAGAAATCCATGACTGCAGACTCAACCCATAAGCATCTTCGACTTTCACAAGTTTGATGACATCCTGCGATGTGGCCAACAACACACAGCCAGCCAACTCAAGAACTTGCGCTTTGACCACACGATGCAAGAGTTCAAGCCTACGAACGAATCAAAGCCACAATACAAGTGCAAGTAAGATCTTAACCGTCCATGAAAGAGAAGGAGTTTGGTGAACGAATGATGGAAATGAATGCGAACCCCGAGCAAGTCCGTTGGTTTCGACTCAAGCGGTCAGGGTTGTTGAATCCCTTTGCCTCCATGACGGAAGCAACCCAAGCGTTGATGGGAGTCCAGGCCCAGATCCTTCCCGCAGCAGGTGTGTCATTGTGGAACCGAACAACCGAAGCCACAACTTACAACCAAGTGCTGTCTGCCTTGTTTGAAGACAAGAACTTGGTGAAGCTATGGGGCCAGCGAGGAACCCTTCACCTGTACGACAGTCAGGATTGGCCGCTCGTCTACAGTGGATTTACGGATCGACGGAGTTGGTGGGAGCACAAAACGGTCAAAGAAGGCGGCGACCTTGAAGAATTCCGCCGAACGGTCCGTCAACTTGCAGACTTGCTCGCCGAGAAGACAAGCCTCACACGGACCGACTTGAGAGAGTCTGACATCCCCTTGAACCAATTCTTGCTCTCTTCCTGGGGAGGGATCTTCCATGAACTCGTTCGAGGAGGACACGCTTGCCACGGCCCGTCTCGCGGCAACGAAGGCTCCTTTGTCCACAGGGAGTCCTGGATTCCCGATCTGGAGTGGGAGCCCGTCCCCTCCATGGAGGCGCACAAAGAGTGGTCTCGTCGTTATATCCGAGCGTATGGCCCAGCTTCACTGCAAGATCTGGCGTATTGGCGTGGAGTACCGATGAGGGATGTGAAACAATGGACCCAACAATGGGAAGAGCCGCTCGTTCAGGTCCAGGTGGAAGGGGAAGACCTCTTGCTCCATGAAGACGATGTTGACGAGTTGCTGGAAACGCCTCCACCGGCCAAAGATTGGCCTCTTTTGATGTTGTACCGGTTTGACCCGCTGCTCCTGGCTCACCCCGACAAGAGCTGGCTCCTCGACCTCACATACAAAGCCAACGTTTGGCGAAAGGCCGGCCACATCGAAGGCACCCTTCTCAAACACGGTCGGATCATTGGAACATGGAAGTACAAACGACAGAGTGGAAGCTTCAGGGTACTCGCCGAGCCCTTCACTCGTTTTACAAAGAGAGAAGTCCAATTTTTACAGAAGCGTGGGACAGAGTTGGCCGAGTTCTTTGAAGCAGAGTGGGGAGGATTGGACGTTGAAGAAACATCGTGAGAGCGGGACGTTTGGAAGAAAGAAGGCGATGCAAGTTACCAGGAGCCGGTGTTTTTCATAGAAGCCCAAGGTTCTTGAGCAGGAAGGGGGTCACCTTCCTGAAGCAGCTCAATGGAGATACCGTCCGGCGAACGGATGAAGGCCATGTAACCATCGCGGGGGGGACGATTGATTGTCACGCCTGCATCCATCAATGATTGACACAGTTCGTAGATGTTATCGACACGATAAGCAAGGTGACCGAAGTTGCGGCCGCCAGTGTACTCTTCCGGATCCCAGTTGTAGGTAAGTTCAAGCATAGGAGCTTGGGTTTCGTTGGCTTGCTCCAGATCTTTGGAAGCGGCAAGGAAAATCAAGGTGAAGCGGCCACGTTCACTCTCGCGACGTCGAACCTCCACCATCCCAAGTTTGTTGCAGTAAAAGTCAAGAGACTTATCCATGTCTTGAACGCGAACCATCGTATGCAAATATCGCATGCCTATCTCTCTTTCGTTGGTAACCCAGAACCGGGTCAAGTGCATGAGTGGAATGAAAAGGAAGAAGTATTCGATGGTTTGTAACATACCTCAGCCCAAGAATCATCCCAACCAAGAAAGAGAGAAGCTACTCGTCTTGCGAACGGCAGTGACCAAACTGCTGCAAGAATGGACCGATAAACTTTTGTTGTTTGGAGGAGTCGAGTATCGCAAAGGTAATGTGCTTAAACACTCCAACAAAGTCCCCCAACAGCTGCTCGGCGAACAACTCAGCCATCATCTCGGAGGGGTTTTGAAAGACTCCACAGCCCCAAGCACCAAGGACAAGGCCGTCACAGTGATAGAGAGCAGCCAAAGACAGCACTTTTTTCATCCGTTTTCGACATCACAGCTTCGATCTGCGGCCACTTCGCCTCTTTTCGCTTCCGCACCACACCCGCGTTAACAGCAGGTGATGTCAAAAACGTACAGAGGTAGGGTTCAGCCAATAGCTCCCCAGCGTCATTCCGAAACACAGGTACATCACTGGAGACAATCGCGTAATCTGAATAGAGACAAGAACGCATCGAGCGATGATAGGCGTACATTTGCTTGCCTTTCAAGCAGGCATAAAGACCGGAGGAGCGAGCCAATGACTCTTCCTGTGCCCGAGCCCCAGAGAGAAATCCACCGCCAGGGTTCTTGGCCGATGCAAAGTTCAGCACACCCACTCGAAGCCCTCGCTCCACAAGCTTTTGTGCGGCATGCAAGGAGGTGTCGTTGCAGACCTCAAAGGTCGTAGGATGCTCTCCCACAGAAGGAAGAGACACACTCCGTTCGGGTGAAAATTCTTCGGTCTCTTCCACAGCGTAGTCCAGTTGGGGTTGCAGGCTGACACGAGTTTCGTCGGGAAGGAGATAAAACCCTTGCTCCAAGATCTCCAACGTTTCATGACCAAGCTGAGCTGCGAGTTTTCGATTCAAATACATTCAACATCCTTTGAGGAGAAAGAGAGATGCTTTCCATACGAACGAAGCCTACGATCGTTCGGCCAAGCTTTATTCTGACGGCTACATTTCCAGGTTTGAAAAAAAAGACAGTGATACTTCCCTTGCTCCACGGTAGAATTCTCGACGATTTCTATCTTAAAGTATTGGGGAGACATTATGTTGCAAATGCTAGGAAGGCAGCGATGGGTTGTCCTGTGGCTGTCGTGTCTGATTTTGATGTTGGGGTTGGCTTGTTCGAACGACCATCTGGCTGACTTTGGAGAGAGCTGCAAAATAAGTACGGATTGCAAGTCAACGGTTTGCGTTGGTGGTGAGGCCGGTGTGCAAACCCGTGTACCTTTCTGCTCCGAAGATTGCACAGGCAAGCAAACAGGCGACGAATGTGCCAATGGAGCAGGAAAATGTATCTCGAACCTCACCCGGTGGTGCTGGGTTCCGTGCACCTCTGATTCAGACTGTCAGGGAATCAACGCTCAGCGAGGAACTTGTGGTAAGATAACCACCAATGGAACCGAGATACCCTTCAAGGTTTGTGTCTCTTCCGTCAATTAGCGAGGCTACCATGCCGGAAGGATAAGGATCGCCAATCAATGACATGGGATGACGCTGTCAAACAAATTCAAAACCAGTTGGAGCAGCGCAAACCCACCTTTTTTCTTGTGGAGAACCCCAACCAACTCCCCCACCTATTTTCAGCCCTTATCCAACACAAAGTATCTGCCGTTCGACTCAGACCACCTCTTCCATGGGAGCCACTCGCGCCACTACGTCATCTCTGTGAGCACGCAGGTGGACAGTATCCAGGATGGGAAGAGAGCGATGCATTGTTACCCACTCTCATTCTTGGGGAAGCCGTTCGGCGAACAAGGTTCTACCTTCGCGTAGCAGAAGAGCTTTACGCGTCCCCGACGGTTGCCTTTGTCTCGCACGAAGAGATGCAAGCACCTCTTTGGGGAGATTTCCTTCGTTTTCTGCGAAACCATGGGGCCTTCCTCCCCCTGTGCTTTGTGTTGCACTTGCCAGAGAATGCGCCGCCCTTACCTCGCGCAGTTCCTCTACCGCTGCAAGCGCCACCGGGCTCCCCTTTGGACCTCAAAGCCAAGGCTGCATTCGGTGCAGAACTTCCCAAAGTCCTCCGCTCTTATCTATCCCAATGTTTGGTGTTTGGAGACCGCTACCAACCTGAAGCAATGAAGGGCGTTAGCCGAGCCAATCACACCCAACGGCTCAACGAGCTACGAGCTGCCGGCTTGTTTGATTTTGAGCTGCAGGTGGTGGCCGACCGGCTTGCTTCAGCGGGTCCTCTCCAACTTCCCAAGGGTGTAGCTTGGCGACGCAAAGCATTGGCCTCCCTCGAAGAAGACCGGCCCGCCGTTCGTCACTGGCTTCGGTATCACCGACAACCCGTGCTCAAGGCCAACAAAGAGTCACAGGCCCAAGAGTTGTGGTCAGCCGGGCAAGTCCTTCCGTTGGATCAGAGCTTGCAACGTGTTCCTGTGCCTAGCTCCCCAAGTGGACAAGAAGCATACCTTGGAGCTTGTGTCCTGGAAGCTTCGTCCTTGGATGCCACCCCATCAACGCTTCCCACGCACAAACTTCGACCGCCCCATCAACAACTGGCTCATGTCTTCCTTGGGGACCTCAGTCATCGCAAAAGTTTGGAAGACCTACAAAACTGGCTCGAAGAGTTGGTGCACATGGGAGCCAATGACGAGGCTGGGATGGTTGCATGTCGGCTGGCTCGCTGGCACCTGGGATGCGGAAGAGTTCAAGCTGTGTTTGGGCTGTTGAAACCCTACAAAGCCTCCAAGCCCTGGGCGATTCGATGGCTGGTAGAGACCATGTACGCAGAAGCGTTCTGCCAAATCCATCGCATGGACCTTGCACGAAGCTGCGTGGAACAAGCCGTTCAGGCCGCCCCACCCCCAATAGCTCCACCTCTGGTTGGTGAATTGCGCCTCCTCACAGCAAGGTTGCTCCTGGCTGACGGTCTCGCCGAAGAAGCACAGGTCCAAATGAGCGAAGCCCGTCAACTGTTTTTGCAATCGGGTGAAGGCGTTCGTCTGGGTCGATACTTTGTACGAGTAGGTGAGTTGCACTGGAAGGCAGAGCGATGGGATGAAGCGAGAAACACCTTGAGCCGAGGACTCAACCTGTTTCGCCGCTACAACGACGGACTCGGCGTACAGGAAGCGCAGTTAAAGCTTGGATTAATCCTCCGCCAGGCCCCCTTCACCACGTTGTTTCCGTCATAGAAGCCAACGCAGTGAGCGAGAACATGGTTTGTTTTCCTAGGGGCAGTATGAAAGAGCTGCTTCCAAGGGGGGACGCATTTGGAAGGGAAGATCTCCCTTCACTTTCCCCACCCACAAGAACCCAACAATCTCAAAGCGCGAGGAATCGACGTTGAGGAGTTCATAGGTCTCTGGAGAGCGAGTCACCCGCCCGGAGCCCCACTTGGTTTGGTAGCCTTTGGCAGCGAGGGCAATGGAAAAGTTTTGGATTCCACAACACACAGCTGCGTAGTCTTCTCGCTGTCGGTAGTCATCGTCGTTTCGGGCACAACAGAATGCGACGAGGGCAGCAGGATGGATCATCTTCTGCTGGAGCTGCTCTTCCATTTTGGCCAACTCTGCATCTGTCGGAGGAGTCGCTCGTTTGGCAAGGGCTTCTTGTTTCTTTTGTTCCTTGAGAGCTTGACGAGACTCTGGACCCACGATCACAAACTTCCAGGGGAACGTGAGCTTGTGATTGGGAGCCAGCATCGCCATCTGCAAGGCTTCTCGCAAGTCTTCATCGCTGATTGTACTGGGCTCATAGGAATGAGCCGTTCGACGTTGGCGGATAGCTTCCAATGCGTCCATAGTAAAGTCCTCTGTATCGGCTAGGTTCAACAACTTCATTCGTGCGCGAATGTAGCACTACCAAAACGAGGACACCAACACAATGTCCACCGAAACTATTTCCAGGGGCAGCAACTGAACCTCAACGAAAACACAACTCTTTCGGAAAAGGACCGATACTTGGGCTATTCACTCAACCTTGTTGTGATGGCCTTTTCCGATGAACATCCTGGCTTCCCTAAAAACATACGTCGTTGTGCTTGTGGCCTTGTCCCTCGTGTTCCTTGGTGCTGGAGCGGTACAGGCAGGAGGAATGGAAGCGGGAGACACAGGCGCTGAAGCCTTAGGACGAGGGGGTGCGTTTGCAGCCAAGGCTGACGACCCATCTGCCATCAACTACAACCCCGCTGGTTTTGCCAAACTGACAGGGCACCGCGTTGTAGTGGGTTTTCATGCGATGCACCACTCGTATTCGTTCGAGAGAAAGGGTTCGTTTCTATCGGTGGATACGGAGCGTCCGTGGTTTTCAGCACCCAGCCATATCATGTTCTCCACAGACTTTGGGCTTCGCAAAGGCTTCACCTTGGGCATAGGTTTGTATACGCCGCCCAGCACACCACGGCAATATCCCCAAAGCTACGGGAACAGCACTGCGCAGGTGCTACCCTCTCCACAACGCTATGACACCGTGAAGGTCTCGGGCCTTGTGCTGTTTCCTTCTCTTGTCGCGGCTTACCAAATCACGCCTTGGCTGACCGTAGGCGCGAGCTTTCAGATCTGGATGTTATCGACTGAAACACGAACGGTCGCCGCGGTCAGTTCAGCATGCTCCCAGGCCGAAGACCCAGGATGTGATGTGCTTGTGGATATGAAGGTCGAAGACTGGTTTTCCCCCACAGGCTCTCTGGGCATCCTCTTGCGACCCCACCGGCAGTTCGAATTGGGTGTTATGGTTCGCTTTCCTGCTTCAGCAGAGGCCAAAGGAAAAGCAAAGCTCACCTTTGGTCCTGAAGTGGATCGGCTGCAGTCTTCGATGAGATACCCCCTTGTGGAGCCAGACGACCCCAACGTGACGATGGAGATGTCGTACCCATGGATGCTTCGGGCAGGAGCGAGGGTCATCTTCTTCCATGGTGATGAAGAGCTTGCCGACTTTGAAGTGGACTTTGTGTTTGAAAACTGGTCCAACGCCTCCAAACGAAACGTTCAAATCAAAGCCAGATCCCTGAACGAGCCGATGGAACCCACCGTGATCGACTGGAAACTCAAGGACACGTTTTCCATAAGAGCCGGAGGTTCCTACCAACACGCTCTCTCCGCTCATGTAAAGGTAATCTACAGGGCGGGCTTGTTTGTGGAGTCAGCAACAACCGACGTTTCCGACACGCTCCTGGCCATTTTCAGTCCCATGAGATTTGGAGTGACAGGAGGATTGGGACTCCGCTGGAAATGGCTCAGCCTCGACATCGCCCTCGCCCACTTTGTGTTCCCCAAACGTATCGTCAACAACAGCACCATCCGCGTCACAGACTTTGGGGGAACCGCTCCAGGTCCCGTCATTGGAAATGGAACCTACAGAGCTAGCTTGACGCAAATCTCCCTCCAAGTGGGAGTCTCCTTTGGAACCGAACCCCAAGACTCCCCCTCTCGAAAAACACCACGAATTGGGGACTTTCAGATGGGAACCTCGTCCACGCGCTAAATTTGTTTGAAGAAACCGCTCGGGCTGTGCGACCTTGGTAGAAAGAAGATTCGTTTTCGCTCCAAGAGGAAGTCGGATGAACAGTCAGAATGGTATTCGAGGTTTGTTGGTTGTGATGGCGGCCCTCTTTGTGTTTGTCACACACTGTGGCCAACCAAGGGGAACCGACGCAGAACCTCAAGCCCAGGATAGCTCCGTCGCAGCAGAGCAAGACAGAGCTATCCAAGAGAACAAAGATTCATCGGAAGAAGCATCCAAAGAGCAGACGCCATCGGTTCCATCCCAACGGTTCTCACCCCAAGAAGACCTGGACATCCAATATTCACTGCGTTGGTCATGGGAAGGCGCGACATGGGACGAGAGCTCTCAATCCTATGTTTTCAAAAATGATCTGGGTTACATGTTTGGAGTCAAGGCTGGCTACGTGGGTATCGCAGCGATGCAACTTGTGGTTTGCGAAGATGCCAGAGAGATTCAGCCCACGCTGGGATACTTGTGGAAGTGGCTTCCCCTCCGCTTTGGTGTACGGGCAGCCCACGCCGATCATAACTTCACCAACGACAGCTCGTTTGCAGGCAACTTAATCGCCGAGCGAATGCTCGATCCCAAGGTGAAGCTGTTTGGAAACGCCAAAGCCAGCGGTTCACCATACTGCCAGCTTCATGTGCTCTACGTACCGCTGAACCAAGACGCCTCCGATGGGTTCAAACTCAAGCGCAGCAGCATCCACTTTCAGGGATGGTACCAGGCACCCAACAGTCTAGAGAAGATGGCTCTGGATGCAAAGGTTCACCTCCAAGGGGGAGGACTTGTTCCTTTGTATCCATCCCAACAACCCACGTCACCATCTTCCAGCATGGAGGTGGACGTCATCCGCTACCCAGCCCGCTCGTTCCAAGGCATTGATCCAACAAAGCTGGTCGCCCTGGAAGTGGCGCAGAAGGTCCTGCTTCAGATGTCGCAGACCACTCGGGTGGAGATTCGACTACCCAATGAATGATAAGGAAAACAGAAGCGCTTACACCACAGGGGTGGAGGAGAAGCGACGGGGAGGATGAGCGCCAGGACGGTGCAACATCTCGCGGGTGAGCTTGCCCAAAGTTTCGGTGGCGCGTTGAATCGAAGATGTGTCCTGGTTTCCGAAGCAGACTCGCATGTGACGGTCTGCGCGCGGAGGCATAAAGAAGACAGAGCCAGGAGTATAGGCAACCCCTCGGTGCAGAGATTGGTTGTACAACTCTTCAAAGTCGATCTGCGCAGGGAGAGTGACCCAACAGCAGAAGCCACCGGTTGGTCTATTCCAATGGGCTTCGTCGGGCATCCCAATCTCCAAGGCGTCGAGAAGAGCGTCACGGCGAGCCTGGTATTTGGGCAGAACACGCTTCAAATGCTTGTGCAACGCTCCCCGGCGCAAGAACTCTGCCAAGGCGTGCTGCAAGAACGGTGGACCGCACAGCTCACGGCAACGAACCAACGCCATCAAAGGCTCTCGAAGCGAGGACGGCGGCAACATGTAACCCACCCGAAGTCCAGGCAGAAGAACCTTGGAGAAGCTGTTGACATAGATAACAAGATCTTCAGTATCGTCGGCCTTCAGCGGCCGGAGTTCGGCGTTGTCGTATTGAAGGTGACCGTAGACGTCGTCTTCGATGATCGTCACATTGTACCGTCGGGCCAGATCCAAGACACTGCGACGCTTCACCGCCGACATACAGATACCCGACGGATTGTGAAAGCTTGGAACTGTGTAGTACACCTTGGGCTGCTCACGCTGCATGAGCTGCTCCAACTGGTTTAAGTCAGGCCCATCTTTGTTGATCTCAACTCCAACGGGTTCCAGGCTGTACGATTTGAGCAGACTGAGGAAGCCCAGGTATGTGGGCTGCTCCACAATAACTTTGTCGCCAGGCTTGCAGATGGCACCCAACGACAAGGACAATCCCTGCGTAACACCCGTGGTCACGATCAGATCGTCAGCAAACGACCGGATCCCCTTCTCACGTAACAGGCTGACCAGAACATGACGAAGCTCCAAGGCCCCTTGGTAGGGACCGTACGAGAGCAACTCAGCCGCCCGATCTTCCATGGACCGGAACAATCGCATAAACTCTTTGGCCGGTAGTAGGCTTGGATCAGGCTCCGCCATCGCCAGAGAAATGATGTCAGGCTGCTCCTTAATTTCGCTGAGGTCAGCCATCGCTTGATCCGGGGTCAACTGAACCGTAGACACCCCAAAGATCCTTGGAGCAGCAGGTGGAAGTTTCTTGATGAATGTACCACGACCTACGACGGCTTCTGCGTATCCACGCTTGCTCAGCTCACCGTAGGCGCTGTGGATCGTCACCCGCGTGACCTCAAGTTGCTCCGCCAGCCGACGAACCGTGGGCAATCGACTACCAGGAGGCAGATCACCCTCTTCCACAAGCCGTACAAGCTCGTCCGCGATCTGCTTGTAGATCGGAAACTCGTCCCGCCGCTCTTTATCAACCGTAATGACCCGATTGGCCCGGTCTCCAAGAGAGACAATCTTTTTCGATTGTCCTAGTTGTTTTTCGATTGTCATAGTATATAATTCCTAACAAAGACATCTTTACTCGGACAATGTTCTATGACAATCAGACATTTGTCAACTATCCAGTAAACATTCGCAAGGTAGGAGACACAAGAATGAACAGCATCAAGTCGCAAATCACCAAGGCACCGCTTGACTACAGCAGTCTTCCCTTCGGATACCAAAAGACAGACATGAACATCCGTTACGTGTGGCGCGACGGCTCCTGGGACAAAGGAACCGAGAGCACGGAAGAGCACCTTCCCCTGCACATTGCGGCCACGGCGCTGCATTACGGTCAGGCTGTCTTCGAAGGACTCAAAGTTTACGAAACCCCAGACGGTCGGGCGCAAACCTTCCGGATTGAGGAAAACGCCAAGAGACTCCAGCATTCAGCAGAGATGTTGAGCATGGTTGCCCCTCCCACAGAGTTGTTTGTGGAAGCGGTACACCGGGCCGTTCGGGCGAACCGTCGCTTTATCCCTCCCCACGGAACCGGCGCAGCCTTGTACGTCCGCCCGCTCCTGATTGGAACAGGCGCAAACATCGGTGTGGCGCCGTCGTCAGAGTTCACGTTCATCGTGATGGTGACGCCAGTAGGCCCCTACTTTAAGCAAGGCTTCTCCCCAACCAAGCTTGTGATCGAAGACGAGTTGGAGAGAGCCGCTCCCCATGGAGTCGGAACCGCCAAAGCAGGTGGAAACTACGCCGCGGGAATGAGAGCCACGGTCAAAGCTCGCCAGAACGGCTTCGGAGAGGCACTCTACCTCGACACAACCAAACAGTACATCGACGAATTGGGCGCAGCCAACTTCTTTGGAATCACCGAAGACAAGCGGTATATCACCCCCAACTCTCCGTCTGTCCTGCGCTCCATCACCAACATGTCCCTCCGCACCTTGGCCGCGGATATGGGCTACACTGTGGAGCACCGTCAGGTACACGTCGACGAACTCCATACGTTCGTGGAGACGGGAGCTTGCGGAACCGCAGCGGTCATCACCCCTGTAGAGAGCATCACCTGGAAAGGCGAAGAGATCATCTACCTGAGAGACGGAAAGCCTGGCCCCCACTGCACCGCGCTCTACCAACGACTGGTCGACATCCAAAACGGTGTTGTCCCCGACCCCTACGGCTGGACCCAAGAAGTCTCACTTGGACAAAAACTCTAAAATTCCTTAATATCCCTTCTCTGCAACACGAAGGTTTGCAGGGTACATAGGTAGGACAATCCATCACCTTCGTCACACCACCTATCCCCCCGACCTTTCATTGTTCCAAAGAACGAAACAATCCCCTTCCTTTTCCAGGCAGCATTTCATGATGGAAACAACAAGTCGGCTCGCAACGTGGCTTTGGTGGGTAGGACTTCTGGTGCTCGGGAGTTCCATGAGTCTATCCCAAGCAGAAGCAGGTCCATGGAGCAAGCAGCCCGGACATCTCTACCTTCGGATAGGTCAAGACTTTTACGTGGCGCGAGACTTTGTTGGACCCAGTCAGGGAGTAAGCAAAGGGGCCAATTACTTCGGAACCCAAACCTCGCTCTACACAGAAATTGGATTGTTCTATGGGCTAGAGTTCATCGGCTTCCTACCCTACAAATACGGGCACATCGACTACGAAGACTCGAAGACCACGTATCGTCTGAACGGACCTGGTGATGCAGTGGTTGGCCTGCAATGGACGCCTCCCCCTCTTGAACGAGCGGCAGGATTTCCCATAGCCCTTCGGTTAACCGCCAAGCTCCCCATGTACAACGCTGGACTTTTGGCCGAAAGCGCAGGGGCCGACTCCATCAACTTTCCATCACTTGGAGACGGGCAGCTCGATATGACTGTTTGGATTTCGGCAGGAGGGCAGATCCCCAACTACCCTTTCCAGGTCTTTGCAGAAGTGGGTTATCGCGTTCGCACGGAGCTCTTTTTTCAGGGGCAACCTTTGTTTCAGGGCGTCCAGCCCGACAATCCACTCACCTTCCTCGACACCTTTGTGTTTCGGGCCGAGCTGCGTTGGAACTTTGCCCAAAAGATGATAGCCACCGTGACCTTCTCTGGTGCAGTGCCCCTGGGAGCGAACAGCGTGACCAAGGGGCATATCAATCTTGGCTTTGGCTTGTATCTGCCGATAGCCAAGGGGTTTGCGTTTGAGGCCGCGCTGTCACCCAACGTCTGGGCACAGTCCGCTGCACGAGGAGCTTCTATTGTGCTGGGATTGTCGTACAACCGATAGAGGTATGGAACAGGGAACAAAGGAGGGAAAGGCAGATTTACTCGAATCGATACGCGGAAACAATCACCATCGTATCTTCAGGTAGAGTGGGGAAACCTGAGCGGTCGGACACGACCTTCCAGTTAATCTTCTTCACCACATCCATGCCTTCGACAACTTCACCAAACACAGCGTATCCGTAGCCTTCGTCGGTGTCGTCCACGTGGTCAAGATCGGCGCCATTGTCCGCGGCGTTGATAAAGAACTGGTCGGTTGCGGAGTCCTTTTCGGGTCCACGCGCCATGGCGACAGTTCCTTTGGTGTTGGACAAGCCGTTGGTCGCTTCGTTGGGAATGGGGTCATGCTCTGGAAGCTTCTCTAGATCCCTGTTGAACCCGCCACCTTGGATCACAAACTTACGGACCACTCGGTGAAAGATGGTCTCATTGTAGTGACCTTCATCGACGTAACGGAGAAAGTTCTCAACAGACTTGGGCGCTTTCTCAGGGAACAGCTCAATCAAGATATCCCCTTCGTTTGTTTCCAACATCACGTACGGATTTTCCATAGTCTTTCCTTCCTACAAACAGGAGCATTGAGGTTCGATTGGTTGGAGCGATGTACCACAACTGAATCGGGGAGACAAGCTGTTCCAGACGGAATCGAAACGTGAATTCTTGACAACCACTTGGCTCATGGTTTGATGTGATTTGCAACGCAAGCAAGGAGTTGTTTATGAAATCCGTGTTTCTGGGATTGTCCCTGAGTTTTCTTGTGGTGGGCTGTCAGCCCAAACCGTACTCGAACCTTAACGCCAAGACCCAATCCATCAAGACCCATCCACCCAGGAAGGTCGCGAAGGGAACGACCCAACCACGTTCACAAGCCCCTTCCCCAGCCAAGCGGGATACCTCTCCCACTCAGGTTGCCCAACTCACGGGGAAGCCAGGAGAGCGGTCAAAAGCCCCAAAGATACGTAAGATACAAAAGACGAAGCCCAAACCTCCCCCTCGGAAAAGAGAGCCCACTGTTCGGAAGCTAACCTTCGCAGTGGTGGGTGATGCCATGTCACATCCGAGACACATCAAGTCGTCGTACAACAAAGACTGCAAGTGTTACAACTTTGAAGAGACATTCCGCTTTGTGAAGCCCTACATCCAAAAGGTAGATGTCGCCATCGCGAACCTGGAGACAACGCTCCCTGGACCCAAAGGTGGCTACACCGGATTTCCCTTCTTTGGTGCTCCTGACGCCTTCTCTCAAGCGCTCAAGCAAACTGGATTTGACGTCCTTATCACGGCCAACAACCATATCTACGACAAGAAGCTTGCCGGCATGTTTCGCACCTTGGATGTCCTGGACAAGCAGGGGTTTCAACATGTCGGGGCGTACCGCTCGAAGAAAGAAAACCAGCGCAAGCGGTACATTGTCATCAAGAAGAACAACTTCAACATCGCCCTTCTGGCTTACACTTCACACGTGAACTTCTACCACAGCATCAAAGACCTCAAACCCTTCCACGTAAACAAGATCAAGTGGGACGACATCTTCAATGACTTAAAGGCGCTCAACAAACGAACGGACATCGATATGGTGATGGCGTCGATGCATTGTTGGCCCGAGTACAAGAACCAGCCTCACCCCTACCAGGTCCGCCGTGTAAAGTGGCTGCACAAAGCCGGCGTGGATATGATTTTAGGGCATCACCCCCATGTCCTTCAGCCCCTCGACATGTTCCGTGTTCGCGACCAATTCAAACGAACCAAAGACCGGTTTGTGGCTTACTCCCTCGGAAACTTTGTGTCCAGCATGCGTGGCTTCTACACGTCGGGTAGCATCATCCTCCTGTTCACCTTGGAGAAACGCAAACAGAGCGACGGAACCTGGTCCACGCACCTGACAAAGGTCGACTATGTACCCATCTGGATGCACCGAACCTACAACCGCAAGACCCGGAAGTGGTCGTACCTTGTGTTGCCCACCAAAGACTTTGAAGACAACGATCATGACGATGTGAAACTCCCCAAGAAAGTTCACCGTCGGATGATGCAATACCAACGTTTTGTGCATCGACACCTACGCAAAGGCATCCGCAACATACGTCGAATGCTCAAGAAGTCATCGAAGAAAGCCAAACAACCCTAACCAAACGTCCTTCGCGCCGTCCGAACGCCCTCACTCTCCCCGCAAGCAAGCGAACGCCAAAACTCATCCCAAAGGCCAACCCGCCGGACAATTGGAGTCTACTTAGTCCATCGAAGAGTAGGCGCTCTACTCCATTGCCCAACCTCTCCACAACAACACAAACTGTGAAGTAGCTCACAACCTCTCTATTTTGTGTGACTTTCCTCACATATAAGTTTCCGGTCTCTCGATTGCACAGGGAGCGGCCACCCACATAGTCTTGGCATATTCGCCCTCCATAGTTTCGGAGGTGCGGGGAACTTGAACCCAAAAAGGGAGTGAATGATGAAACGATTAATCTTGGGTATGACTGTCGCTGCTTCTTTGCTTTGCCTCTCCTTTCTCTCGGTCGGTTGTGGAAGCAACCCCTGCGAAGCAACCTTCAACCAACAAAAAGCATGTTGGGCGAACAAAGACTGCAGCACGTTGGATGGCTCAATGAAGTCTTCTTGTGAGAGTATCTCCTCCTTCCCGACCTACGCAGACTCAGTCGCTGCATGTGAGAAAGCATCCACAGGCAATCCGCTTGGTGGATTGATTTCTTGCAAGTGTGAAGGCATCATGCTCGCAGCAGCTCAGGCTTGTGAGTTCGACGAAGCCACTTGCAGCTGCAAGAACAACAACACGAACTCGAACTAAAACTGAAATTGAGTTTTCATCCTCCCCAAGGAGGCTGAAGATTCAAGGAATCGAGAGACGGGTTGGGCTATCCCAACCCATTCTAGTTTAAGCCGGGGGCATCCTGTCTCTGCAAAGAAAGAAAAATAGCGGAAAGGACATTGCAAGCAGAGGGAAACCTGCTACGATAGGTTACGCAGTTGTAGAGGAGTCCCCAGTGAACGTATCGATAACCACGCTTGCGCGCTACCTGATGGAGCACGTCGAAGACCACCACCTTATCTACAAACAGGTGGAAAGCTTCCCTGGTCTCGCCCTTTCGTTTGAAGCTTTGCGCACAAAAGACTCCATCAAAGATTGGGTCACCTGGATCGAAGCTGCCAAAGAAAAGGTGCCAACCCTTGTCTCTACGTTGGTTCTGGATCTGGAAACCCTCGGTGAAGAGACTTCGATGGAAGTCAGCCCACTTCGTGAAACAACGAAGATGAGCCCACCTCCAAGTCCACCCACGCCCTCTCCTCTCGCTTGGTTAAACACACCAGAAAAAGCACCTCTTACGCCTCAACCCATTCAAACGCCTCCTCCTTCCCAACGTGAAGAAGAGGACGACGACGAACTCGGTGAGGCCACCATGATGGAAAGTTCTCTCCCGAGCGCCAACAAAGGACCCGTCACCCCTTCCCATTTGTTTTCAGCCAATCCGCTGAAAACCGAAGACCCGATGGCAGAGACGTCCTTGGAGTTACCTCTTTCACCTCCCCCTGACCCCTTTTCTGCCCCATCGCCGGTTGAGATGGACGCGCCCGAGCTACCTCCAGAAGAAGAACATCCTCCGACGCCAAAGCCCAAGAGGACATCGGACGAACAGAAAGAGATTGCCAAGCACAACACCCAGCTTGTGTACTCAGGTGGCCTGGGTTGGCATCGATACCAGTTTGACCCAGACTCCGGATACATCCTCAGTGAGACCGAGGAACAACCGAACTGCATCTGGATGCACACCCGAATTGAAGAGTCAGACGATGGCGCAACCATTCGAGAGATGCACCTTCATGTCTCGGAGGAAAAGGTCCTTGTTTATCGAAACTTGCTTTGGTACTGGCAAAACCCAGAGACCAAAGAGTTAACCAAAACAAACATTGTATCCATCTCGGATGTGCTCCGGGATGAGACCGTCGATTTGCTGCTGGACCTGGTCTCTCCAGGTCTCTTTGTCCAGGCCGCAGATGCCCAGTTGAGCTACTCGTTCAGCCAGGCCATTTCTCCGTCAGGCTCCACTCGCAAATCTCAGCTGGAAGGAGAGCTTTCTCCTCACCAGTCCCAAGAGATCTCGGCTCCCTCCCTCACCTCTGGTGAAAATGCGATCTTCTCGCAAAGCCCGTTTGCGGTCCGGCCAGTCTCTGAAGAAGCGGGAGAGACAACCTTCACTCGCCGCGCCGTGTTGGAGCCGCTGGTCACTCCGCCGACACCGAGTCAACTCACGATTCAACAAGAGCTTCAACCTTCGTGGTTCTCTCGGATGCTTCGCAGGTTCCTACCACAGCCTCCTGTGCTCGAAACCATCAGCGAGTTACAGGTCAACGAGACGCAAGAGATCCAAGAACTTGGCCTCTCCATCACCTTTCTGATTGAGTCCACCGCATCCTCAACCTTTCCTTGGGTTCGGATCACACGGGACAACGAGAACAGTCAGGACGCGATCGTGAGCTTGCAATGGAACCACGATCAAACCCACAAGCTCCCCCCCAACTTCAAAAGCACTGGCGCACTTTCACGCAGTCCGGGCCTGGGACAGCTCACCATCACATTCGAACAACCTGGCTACCAACCCCTCCGACTTCACATCCACTGGTCCTAAAACTCCTCTTTTCCTCAACATTCTTCACAGATCCACATTAATCGCCAGACAGTGTGAAAATTCAACACACCCATACCCCTCCGCCAAACGCAAAGACAAGCCCAAACAAAACAAACACTTGCAAAAAGTTCTAAAATACAGTTGCAATCATCTGTGAAAAAAAATACTCTTCATGTAGAAGAGGGGCAACAGTGTTGCATATTCAACACACCTCTTTGATTGGATGCAAGAGTTGTGCGTTAAGGAGCAGGCCATGTTGGACAAAAAAACCCACACAAGCAACGAGTTATTGAGTCAGGTAGCCCAAATGGGATGGAGCCTAATGGGAACAGCGCTTCTGTTTGGCTTCCTTTGGTGGTACATGACCCTACTGGTTCGTTGCCTACCAACAAGCGGTTTCTAGAACAGCTTCTCGTTTCCCCGAACGAGACAAACAAACGAGCTACCCTCAGGCTCACTCGTTACCTTCCGCCCCTACATTCCACAGAAACGACTCCCATTTACTTCACTCTTGTGTAACCCACACTGGGCCTTCGCAGCCCTGCCATCTTCACAGAGCACGCGACTCACAGCACAGTTCGAGCTACTTTTTGAGGCAGTAATTTGGCTCCAACAAAGACAAGCCTTCGCGCTTGAGGTTGACGATCCACTTGGTCTTCGAGGTGGGCGTAGCAAACACACATTGTGCATACTCTTCGCGCTCGATCAGAACGCGCTTGGAGTTAGGAGCAATGCAGAAACCTTTGGGTTTGCGTACAACCTTGCCTTTCTCCACCGAGACATCTGTATCATCGTCCCAAGCCTTTGGCACTTCGATGTAGATCCAGTCAGCCTTGCAAGGTGTTTTAGGAGCGACCTTTTTGGGAGGAGTTACCCGTCGAGGAGCAGGCCGCACAGCAGGAGCCTTTTCAGGTACAACATTTGGAGAAGGTCCTGACTTGGCAGCTTTCTCAGGGACTGCAACTTGTGTGGGTTGTGAGTCTGGGACAACCACTTGGGGAGGCTCAGGCGGCGAACCAGCATCCTCAGCACCCGGATTGGAAGGGCCAGCGTCAACAGCCGCAACCTTCTCCGAAGGCCCGGAAGGCTGGACTGGCGAAGGCTGAGCAACCCGAGGTTGCGGTGCAACGGATGGAGCAGCTTCCGAAGGGGTCTCTGGTGTTGACTCTTTCTCGGGAACAGCGGCTTCTTGAGCCACAACTGGACTTCCAGCATCTGGGACGCTTGGTTCTGCTGCAACAAGGGACGGCTTCTCGGAAGGCTTACTCGGAGCAGCGTTTGAATTGTCAACCTTGGAAGCTCCCTTATCGGGTGTTGCTGTCCCAGCTTGGGAGCCTGAGTTGGAATCGGGAGCAGCCAAGTTTCTTTCTAGGCTTCCCTGATCAGGAGCAAGCGCCGATGGTCCCGCATCCTTGGCAAAACCATCTGCTTCTGGGACATCTGCTGCCCCGCTTCCACCATCAAGGGAATCAGCACCTTCTTTCACAGCAGGGGCTTTCAAGTCGGGCTGATTCTGAGACAGGTCAGGTTGCGCTTGTGCGCCAGAGTCTGGGTTAACTTTTTGGGGAGCGAGCGCCACTGGTCCTGCGTCAGGCTGCGTCAATTCGGGTCTTGTTCCCCCTGGAGCCATGGTGTCGGCTTTGGCTTCAGGCGGCCCGCCAGCGATGGAGTCATCAGGGCTTCCTGTTGCACCTAAATTGCCTGCATCAGGGGAAGCGAAGGCTCCACCAGCATCGTTTGTACCAGCTTCAGCAGCAAGCATCGGCTTCGCGAGACCTGCATCAACGTGCCCAGCTTTGACTTGAGCTAAGGGTGAAGGTTCTTCCGCGTTGACTGGTTTGCCGCCAACACCTCCGTCCGTTGAAGCAGCTGCCAGAGCCTCTTGCCCCATCTGAATGGCAGCAGGTTCATCGGCTCCAACTGCCAAGGCAACCCCAGCATCCGTAGAGGTCGATTCTTTTCCGGTCGACGGAGCCTGGTCACGGCGAGCCAACGGTTGCTTGGGTGTGCCCGCAAGGACCTTTCGCTTGGAGGGAGCCTTTCGTTTCGTACCTCGAAGTTGACTGTACCCTTGCATGTTTACGTCGGGCGGCTTCGTTGAGAACACACCTCGTTTGTACTGGATGTAGGCAAAAAAGCCTCCACCACCAAGCATCACCAGCAGCAGCAACGCCGAAAAGAACCAAAGGGATTTGCTGGAAGTTGAAGGAGGTGATGGATGGCTATGTTCGAGCAATTGGTAATTGGCTACGGGCTCGATCAAGACAGTCTCGGGTGGAGGAGTGGGCTGACCTTGGGGGTAAGCAAATCCGGGGACTTGGTTCAGCTGATGTGCTGCAGCAGCGGGTAAACCTGGAATGGAAGAGACATCTTTGGTTTGGTGGTGTTGGGGAACCTCGGCTCCTTCTTCAAAGATGGACAGCCCCCAACCTTCCAACACAAAGTACAAAGCACCGCGGAATGCGAAGAGGTCGTGGTAACGGAGTTCAGGCTCAGGCATTAAGGCATGTTGAAGCACCTGAGAAAGCTCATGAAAGAACTCTTGCTCTTCTTCCCCTTCCCCGAGCGGTGGAGGAGGCAAAAACTCCGGTGGATAGCCCACCAAGAGCGTATACAGAAGAGAAGCCACCCCAAAGACATCGGACTCGTAACAAAGAGGATGATACTCCAGCTCAGGCGGAAAGAATGGATCACTTTCGATGTTGGGATACCACTGCCCCACCTGCATAGGAGTAAGTCGCAGTTGAAACCCAAACTTTAACTCACCTTCCACACGAAATGAGATCCGCTGAGGAACCAACCAACCGTAGGCCTTCCCCTCGTCATGGGCGTCTTGCACTGCTTCACAAAGACCATCCACCCAAGCAATGCACTTCTCCAACGCTGGAGCTTCCGTGATTCCGTTGAGGAAGTGGGCCAAATTTCGCCAGGGCTCGACTTTTTGTTTCGTCATTCCTTCTAACTCACTCGACTGTCCGAGGACAGAGTCTTTTGGGGGTGTAGACTTGGTATACACCATATCGACCCTTTTGTCGTGGTCCTGAAGACTCTCGCTGAAATGAACAAGGTCCAGCTCCACATCAGCATCGGGGTGCGTGGCTCACTTTCTTAAAGGCACCTCTTGGGAAATTTGTAAGGACTGCTTTTCATCTACGAAACTCCATACGAAAGAACGGTGACTTGTGGTATAGTGCGCCACGCAGTGAGAGACTCCAACCATCCTTGTATCCAACAACCTGCATGGTGAGGGACCCAAAAAATGAATCAGGAATTGCCCATCCATCGGTGGCTACCGATCTCAAAAAAGGAAGTCGAAGCCCGCGGCTGGGAAGAACTCGACGTCATCCTTTTCTCTGGTGATGCCTACGTCGATCACCCTGCGTTTGGTCACGCGGTGGTGGGACGACTGATCGAGCAAGAAGGCTTGCGTGTTGCGATCGTGCCTCAACCCAACTGGCGAGACGACCTCCGAGACTTCACCAAACTTGGCAAACCCACGATGTTCTTTGGTGTGACCAGCGGTTGCATGGATTCCATGGTCAACCACTACACTGCCAACCGACGACTTCGCTCCAACGACGCCTACACTCCCGGAGGCCAAGCAGGCTTTCGACCCGACAGGGCAGCTTCTGTGTACGCGCAAATCCTTAAGAAGTTGTATCCCGATGTCCCTGTGGTTTTGGGAGGGATTGAAGCCTCTCTTCGCAGAGTGACTCATTACGACTATTGGGACGATGAGCTTAAACCAACAATCCTCGCGGAGTCAGGAGCAGACCTGCTCGTCTATGGGATGGGTGAGCTGCCGCTTCGCATGATGCTAAACTTGCTAAAAAAAGGGGTGCCGTTCTCTTCGCTGAAGACCATCCCCCAAACAGCGTTTATGCAAGACCTCGACGAAACCCTTCCGAAGAACAAGCACTGGGGCACCAAGGAGTTGGTGTCACACGAGCAGTGTCTGGCCTCCAAACGAGACTTTGCATCCAATTTTAAGATTGTGGAGCAAGAATCCAACAAGGTACAGGCAAACCGGATCATCCAGACAGTCGGTAGCCAACGCCTCGTCATCAATCCTCCCACACCGCCCATGTCCGAAGAGCAGATCGACGCCTCGTTTGACCTGCCTTTTACTCGGATGCCCCACCCCAGGTACAAGAAACGTGGCGCGATTCCAGCGTACAATATGATTCGTTTCTCGCTGAACATGCACCGAGGATGCTTTGGCGGTTGCAGCTTCTGCACCATCTCCGCCCACCAGGGCAAGTTCATCGCCAGTCGCTCCAAAGAATCCATCATGAAAGAAGTGGATCAAATCACGCAGATGCCCGACTTCAAGGGAACCATCAGCGACATGGGCGGACCCTCCGCCAACATGTACAAGTTGGAAGGGAAAGACCCCTCCATTTGCGAACGATGTGTTAGCCCGTCCTGCATCCACCCCGTTGTTTGTCACAACCTCGATACCAATCACCTTCCGATGCTCGACATCTACAGAGAAGTGAGCGCACATCCCGAGGTCAAGCACTCGTTTGTGGGCAGCGGGATTCGTTACGACCTGTTGGTCCAAGAGAACGCTGACGAAGAAACCCGCGCGTCCCACAAAGCCTACATGGAAGAGATTGTGAAGAACCATGTGTCTGGACGCCTCAAAGTCGCACCGGAACACACCGCTGACGAAACCCTCAAGATCATGCGAAAGCCCTCGTTTTCCCGCTTTCACAAGTTCAAGGAGGAGTTTGACCGGATCAACCAAGAAAACCAAATGAAGCAGCAGTTGATCCCTTATTTTATCTCCAGTCATCCGGGTTGTTCGTTGGAAGACATGGCAGAGCTAGCGGCCGAAACCAAAGACATGGGATTTGAATTGGAGCAGGTCCAAGACTTCACCCCAACCCCCATGACAGTCGCGACAGTGATCTACTATTCTGGCTTCCACCCCTACACGCTCCAACCGGTAGAGACCCCTATCTCCAAACAAGAAAAGCTGGCCCAGCGCCAATTCTTCTTTTGGCATCAGTCGCAAAATCACGACAGCATCCGGACGGCTTTGGAGTCGGCACAGCGTCCGGACCTGATAGAGAAGCTTCTGCCAAGTTCATCGCCAGAGACATCAGAGCCCCAACGACGAGGACGAAGACCCGCCTCACATGCTCAACGCCGGGATGCAGCCAGGCGCAAGAGACCTGGGAAGCCACAACAAGGTCCATCCTCTCAGTCAGTTCGAGACAACAGTTCCTCCACATCGAGCGGAGACAACAACGCTCAGCGACCTCGGCGCAAAAACAATCGCTCCAAGCGCAAGTCTTCCCAAAGGACTTGACTCTGCTGCACACTAGCAACAGCTTTGTACGACTTCCTCTTCAGTGAACCCAACGCTCGTCATCCTCCGTCCAACGGACGTATCCACTGAAGGGGTAGCCACGTCTATCACCACAACAACTCTCCGTTTTTCCGTCCAAACAAAAATCTGAGCAACTTTCACTCATCCCCAACCGATACAATAGACATCATGTGATCTGACTCACAGAAACATCAACGTCTAACATAAGGGGACAAGCTGATGTCTCGCATTGGTCAACCCGAACCTCGTACCCATATTCCGTCGCCAGAAACAACCCGTGCTCACTCCACCAACAACACGCAACCCACTCCGCGTGTGGAACGAGCCAGCGACACGAATACCTTCACCAATACGAACACCAACAACAACACCGCAACCGTGGACACCCCCACGCGAAATGGTTTGACTCGTTCCGTTAGCAACCAACCCGCACCTTCCACCGCTCACTTGCAGCACAGCATCGAGCAAGGAACCTACGCAAAGCGCGGTCGAAGCGGTGAGTCTGTCTCTGAACTGCAGCAAATGCTGAACCGGTCGGGCATTCAGCCTCCCCTCGAAGCAGACGGCAAGTTTGGACCGCTGACCCAGCAAGCCGTTCGTGACTACCAAACCCAGAACAACCTTCGCGTTGACGGCATCGTCGGTCCCGAGACACTCGGTTCTTTGCTGGGTAACCAAGGTCCTGCTGGAACCAACGGACCTCGTCCAGTCGCGCGACCCGATCGCACCCAGCCCACCGTAACTCCCGACGCCAATGGAACCCAAGGTACCAACGGAACCCAAGGCACCAACGGCACCCAGGGAGTCCAAGGCGACTTTACCCAAGGCGCTGGTCGTGTGAACTCTGGATTCGGCGCGACCTCAGCCGATCGCACCCGTCAAGCCGAAGATATCCTGCGAGCGAACGGTCAATGGCCACCCGAAAATGGACGGGCGTATGCCATCCAGATTGACCAAGACGCTCCGCCCTCAAGCGCGTCCCACAGTGACCGGCGAAACTTTGTCCGAAGTTACTCGGGTGAAACTGCAGTCTTCCGAGCAGAAAATGGCCGCCTCGTTGAGCAACAAGGCCCCCTCCGCTCTGCATCACATGCGGGCCAATTCTCCAGCAGCCTGTCACCAGATGTAACAGGGGATGGCCGTGGAGATGTCGCGAACATTCGCCCCGGTGTGTACAACTACAACACACAAACCAACTATCGAGGTCGCTTTAACCCACGCTCCAATGCGGAGTTTGCGAACTCGGCTCGCGACTACAACCAGGACGGCGTGATTGACGGTCGCGAGGCAGAAGGTCGCCACCAAGCCACGGCTATCCAAATCCACGCAGGAAACAGTGCAAGCCCCTCCAGCATCGGCTGTCAAACCTTGCCACCCGATGACTACAACCGCTTCCGACAAGCCATTCGCGGGGCCAACACCGGCAACAACAACGACTTCACCTACATTCTGGTTCGACGCCCCAATGACCAGTTTGGCGCCAACCCCTTCTAATCTCCCCTCTTTTCCTCAAAGCCCCTCTTCCCAACAACTATCCCTTTGCATCGCAAGACTCTTCATAGCATGGGGTTCAACCCTCTTGATACAGATCAAACAGAGGAATGAGTCATATCATCCTGGGATTCCTTTGATTTCGGTACAACTTGAGCAGGCTCTCTGAGAAGAGAAGGCCTCTTGTCAACCCTACCTGTTCCCAGCCAAGGAAAGGACGTACCGATGAAAGTCAGCGATTACATGACACCCGAGGTCATCACAGCCAACCTGAAGGATGGCTTGCACCAAACCTTCACCCGAATGCGAGAGCGCAACATCCGTCACATGCCCGTCCTCGACACCGAGGAAAAGATCGTGGGTATCATCAGCGATCGAGACTTGCGTCGCCCCCGCTGGCTGGATGGAGACCCCAACCAGGCCCAAAACTATCAGATGAGCAACGACCTTAAGGTTGAAGCCGCGATGAGTTCCACCCCCGATGTTGTTCAACAAGGCGACACCATCAAAGACGCTGTGTCCCTCTTTGTGACACACAAATACGGTGCCTTGCCTGTTGTGGACAACCATGAGAGCCGCAAAGTGGTGGGGATGCTATCCCTCCGAGACCTGATGAAAGCCTTCAACGACAGCCTTCAGTAATCCCCCTCTTCCCTTGCTCCTTACTTGATCACCAGCTTGCTCTGTCCGGGCGGCCACATTAGAAGCACATCGTCACCCTCCCACTTGACCTGATAGACCCGGGCGCTGCCGTAGTTTTGCGCACCAATCGAGCTACCAGTCCGCAGGCAAAACTTCCCTTTGTGCCAGGGACAAACGACAGCGACCCCATCCAACGAACCTTCGGCCAAAGAAGCCAACATGTGGGGACATTCGTTTTGGATGGCGTAGACCTCGTCACCCACCTTAAAAACAGCCAGGGTGGTCGTGTCTTGGGTTACAACTTTCCCGTTGGATTCTTCCAACTCCGCTCGCGTCGCGACAGGTATCCACTCTGCCATACTCTCTCCTACTCCGGTTGAACTGTGAGGGTGTTTTCCCAGAAACTCAAAAGGTACACCGAACCTTAGCGGCAAGCGGACCGAACCCCAAGCTTGCAAGCCTTGCGGTACCATTTCCGGGCGTTCCGTCGGTTTTTACGAACGCCTCGTCCCAGGTTGTAGATGTCGCCCAGATCGTTGCAACCCCAACCGTATCCCATCGCGCAAGACTTTAGATAGAACAATCGGGCTTGCTTGTAACTTCGCTTCACGCCCCTGGCTCGCTCGTACATGGATCCTAGATTGTCACAACCTTCGGCGTCATTGCGCTTGCATGCTTTCTTGTACAACGCAAACGCTGTGGAAAAGCTTCGCCGAACACCTGTCCCTGTATAAAACAGCTGCCCCAGCGCGTTGCATCCCATACCGTGACTCTGTTGGCATGCCTTGTTGTACAGCTCGCGGGCCCGTTCACGATCGCGTCGTCCGCCCCAGCCTTTCTCCATCAAGACACCCATCATTGCGCAGCTTTCGGCGTCATCCTTTTGGCAGGTTTTGTCCAAGAGCGCCCTGGCCTTTCGCAGGAACCTGCGGGCTTTTCGTCTTGTCCGTCGTGCGGACCGATACCGCATCGCCAGATGGTAACAGGCAGGGCCATACGCTCGCTGGCAAGCCTTTCGCAGTTGAGCCAAGCCCAATCGTTTGTTGCCTTTGACGGCCTGGCCAGTGAGGTAAAGCAAGCCCAATCCGGTGCAGCCTTTGGGGATACTTTGCTCACAAGCTCGCTTGTAGAGTTCTTTGGCCTTGGAGAGGTCTCGGCTAACGCCCCATCCTTTTTCGTACAACGTACCAAGGGAAGCGCAAGAGTCACCGTGGTTTTCGTTACAGACCTTGGCCCAATACATCGCCGCTTGGGTTTCGTTCCGCTCCATCCCACGACCTGACAGCGAGTAGGCTCCCAGCACAAAGCAACTGGTCTGATGGTTTAAGGCACAAGCTCTGCGATGCATTGCGGCAGCCACCTTAAGATCAGCCTTCACCTTGACACCCTCTTCGTACCGTTTCCCCAAGCGGTAACAGGCATCGGCTTTGCCCTTTTCACAGAGACGACCATCGTTACAGGCTGGATGCTCAGGCGAGGGACAAAAAGCAGAGCGCATCGTCATCTGTTGTTGCAAGACACCGACGCACTGGCCTTCCTTCGCCAACGAAGGGAACAAGAGAATGGGACCACGGATCTGACTCGGACAGTGGGCAGGAGGATTCTTAGTCCGCCCCAGCCTATGCCATCGGTGACATTCCCCCGCAACGCCCGAAGGTATTGCTTTGTCCAAGCTGCCCGTCAAACAAAGTGCCTTTTGAAGGTTGACCTTCGCCTTGAGCAACAACGGAACCTGCTTGGAGTTGAACAAGGCCCCGTGAAGCATAGCTTGATGGATCGAGCTACCCGCAAACGTTGCTCCACGAAGATCACTCCCTTGGAAGTTGGTGCCTTCAAGCCTGGTACCGTTCAAATTCGCTTGAAACAACGTGGCAAACTTGGCGTTGGCTCCGCGTAAGTCGGCGCCTTCGAGGTTCACGCCCTTGAGATTGGCGCCTGGAAGATCCGCACCCTTCAAGAAAGCTTTGTTGAGCTTGGCTTGCACCAACTCCGCCTTATGAAGCAGCGCACCCTTAAGCTGAATGCCTTGCAAAGACACAGAGGCAGGACACTTGAGGCGATTGACTAAAAAAGCACCTGCACGACCGGATGCACGCTGCACCGCCAAAGCGACACGTCCACCGGAGATATGGTGAAGCGCACGAACCAATCGACAAGCCTGAAGCCCCTCCGACGCCAGCAATTTCTTCGACAACGCCAAGGTCCCTGGCTTCTTCAAGGGTTCCTTTTTCAGCGCGGCCACAGCAAGCCAAAACTTCGACTGTTCGTTGCTTTGGTCGTTCAACAACGTGCTGACATGCTGCGCAACCTGAGACTCCAGAGTCGGAGGACGCAACAACCAAACCGCAGTGAAGATACTGACCAAGGCGAGAACAAAGGAAGAGGAAATGACGAGAGCACGGGTTTGGCGTCTTGCTTCACTCTCTTTGTGCCAGCGCTTGACAGGGTTTCTCTCTTCCGAGGGCAACTGCTCCCAGGCATTCCACTTGCTCTTGACCACCCGTGCCAGGGGCTTCGGCATCCAAGGCAACGTTTGTTTCTTGTGAGACGCCCATGCGTCATGAAGTTGCATCGCAAGAGAGGCGCCTTCAAACCGTTCAGGCAAGGCAACCTGGCTCCAAAGCGTGTGCGCCAACGATACACGTTCACTTCCAGACGATTCGAAGGAGACAAGAACCCCTCTCTGCACAAGAACCTTCTTCACAGCATCGACGGCATCTGCAGAATGACACTGGGTGAGTGAGCTGCGAAGTTCAAGCCAGGATCGAATCCTGATCGCGGAGGGAGCCTCTACCAAACTCGCCATCATATCCAACACAACGGCACGATGAGACTTGGAAAGAGCTGGATAAACCTGCTCATGAAGAAGCCCGACCAACGCATCAGCCAGCGAAGGGGCTGGGGTGGAAGCCATCGAGGTTTGCCCTTTGGAGTCAGACCTTCTGGAAGCCAGCCGTTGCCCAGCAACTTGTATCTCAGCGGGTAGAAAGCTTGTTGCAACTCCTGGCCCGACTCGTCGCAAGCCTCTCATCACTCCAGACGCAAACGACTCCGGTGAAGGGATCGACCCTCGCTCTGCGGTTGTTTCCACGACATGCCGGGCTTCTTCCAAGCTCCAAGGCCGAAGTTCGCGTGTTTTCACAGGAGAGGAGCCTGGACTGTCTCCGTGACGAATCCACTCCCTTAACTTCGGATACATCGGGGTGTCCAAAGACACCAAGATATGCCAAGGGGCATTCGGCCATGCCAACTCCAACGCTTGGACAGCCGCTTCAAACTGTTCCCAAAATTGTGTCATTCGTTTGGGCTCGGTAGCGCTGTCGAGTCGTTCCAGATGATCAAACACAACCAACAAAGGTTGTCCGCTGATCTCTGCCAGATACCCGACCCGCTCCAACACATTGTCGGCACGGACAGGCTCCAGAAAATGCGGACAATCGAGAAGCTGCTGCGCCAAAGACTCAAATGGGTTCTCCGAATCCACCGTGAGGACGTGGTAGCGGTCCACGTCGCGAAGAGTGGGCAAGAGTCCAGCCTGGATCAAGCTGGTTTTTCCAACCCCACAGTCCCCCCACAATACGACCTTGGAGAAAGCGTGGACGTCTTCTCGCAGTGTGGATTCCTTGTCGTTGAGCAACCACTCTTTGTCTCTCCCCAGCAACAAGGCATCTTCGCCAGCTTGAAGAGGACGTAAGCCCACAAAAGGTTGGCCCGCTCGGACGGTGGCAGGCAAGGAAGAAGCTGATCGACGAGGCAATGGAGCGCGCACAGGTCGGGTGGTCTCGGCGCCTGCACGAAGATGAGAGAGAGACTCCAGTTGTTGAATCGCCTCCGCATCGGACAGAAACAAAAGACGGACACCAAGCTGGCGAAGCCAGGGCACCCTGTCGTGTTCCTCCCCATAAGGGAACACCATCCAACACCTCGGCACAAACGACATCAACTGGGTCAACCACTGACGAGCAATGGGTTCATCCCAAGGAAAGCCGAGGAGGAGCAACGTATCGCACCAGTCGGATTGTCGAAGCCACTCCTTCACCCGATGAAACCTCGGCTCCAAATCCTCCCACTCGTACACATAATCAGGAGTTCCCTGTGTACCACTCAACCTCGCCAGAATGGGTTTGTCAGGTTGAGGTGGGACGCTCGCTGGAGAAGGGACCCAACGAACAAAGTCGTGCTGGTCACAAGCTTGCTCCAGGCTCGAATCTACGCCGCTGTCGAGAACATGGACCTTTAATGCAGCCAACCGTTGGCTTAAAGGACCGGGCTCTCGTTGAAAGTCGGCGTACTCCAGCCAGACACCACGCTGCAGACCTTCCCACTGCGAACGTGGTGGAAACCCAGAAGGAATGCAACGTTCGGACAACTGCTCCCCCGCCCAAAGCAAACATCGCCCCTGAAGTAGAGCATCCTTCAGATGGTCATCCAACTCCGCGCGACGGCTGGGTTGGGTGATGGCAAAGGTGGATCTGGGTCGCTCGGGCCAACGAAGACGAAAGGGCTCCGTGCGTTTTCCCGACTTTCGATGGGACAACTCAGGAACACGCTTGAGCAAGAAGGAAAACAAGGTATCGGCTGTTACAACCCCTCGATCGGTTCGAGCGCTCCACCCCTCCAAGGCTTCCACCATGGCCTCTAGAAAAAACGTAGACTCTACATGCGCCCAACGCGCTTCGCCGTTGCATCGCGGCGCCACAAGCCACTTTTGACCGGGTTCTTGTTCGTCCCAAGACTGCAACACACCCAGGACATCGCGGGAGAAAAGGACCTCACTTTCAGGAGTGTCAACCGCAAGCATCAGGTTTTTGGTTTGGATGGGAGCAAGCCATTGGGTGAAGGTGTCCCAATCAAGCCAGTCTCGCGAATCGGCCTGGGCTTTGCTTTGTAGACCCCGCTCCGAAAACAAAAGTTGGAGTTCAGGCTCGCTCTGAGCGTGACCCACAAACACCAACATCACGTTCTCAAACGCCTGGACCTTGGACGCTTCAGCCAGAGAATTCAGCCGGTGCACCAACATCGTACGGTTGCCGTTGGTCGCCAAGTCATCAAGTACGAGGAAGTCAAACTCCGGAAAAATACCAAACGGTTCACGGAGAGCCTTTTCCATCCGGTGCACAAGAGCCTTGGTCTGCGGTCGCTGCTCTACCAAGCCAATCAAGATGGCCTGGTTCAAGGCAAACGGGTTCACCAACTGGGTTTCATCAGCACGTTGAACAGGTCGAGGGAACGTCATGCATACCTTTCCAAGTAAGGGAGCGAGGAGGATCTTTCCAAGCAGTTTTCCAACTGCCATCCGGTCGAAGGTTGTGCTAGAATACCACCTTCGTTCGGAAGTCGCCAGACGCAAAGAAAACCCAGAACTCAACCTTCTTCCACCCCACCAGGAAAGCCGAATCGACTATGCCAGAACAAGAGTCACTAACCACCGCCATGCCGCAAGAGTTGCGACCCCGTCACCGAGTCGGGCTGCTGGATACGTTCGGGCTTCGTCCCCTCACAAAGCGTCTGCGAGAAGCGATGATGGTGTTTCGTGGAGACCCTCATGTACCACCGTCCAAGTTTGGGGTGTCCTCTCTTCGCATCTTGAAGCCCAGCATCTCCATACCGACCTGGCTTGGCATTCGGCGCAAAGACAAACGTGTCCCGTTGTACAACCTCTTTAACCACACCCAGACCCCACCGGAAGATGGCTGGTCTGTGCTTGTGACACAGGTGCAGGACTTTCGAGGCGGCGAGATGGGATACAACAGCCACAACGGAACCGACTTTGCGATCCCCGTAGGGACCCCCGTGACCACAGCAGCTGCAGGAAAAGTGCTGCTTGTGTCCAACGAGTTTAACCGGGGAGGGCTCAAGATCTTCATGGAACACAGCCACGGTCTCCTCACAAGCTACAACCACATGTCCCGATGCTTTGTCCAGGCCGGCGACCTTGTTCAACGTGGCCAAGTGATTGGGTTGTCGGGAGCCTCTGGGGTGGAAAATGTCCTCTGCTTTCCTTGGGTCGCGCCCCACGTCCACTTCAACGTGTGGCTCAACGGTGACTACGTCGATCCGTTCGCGCGCGTCGGCAGCGACGAAGAGTCGCTCTGGAAAGCAGGCTCCCACCCCCTACCACACCAAGGTCCAACCCTCCCCATCGAAGAGGAGTACGAACCCTCACCCTGGGATGCAGAGCAAGTCCAAGCCGCCATCGACTCCTGCAAAGTGGACAAGCTGCGCCAACGCCTCGAAGACATGGACGACATCAGCCAACAAGCCATGCTTATCCACATGCAAGGACACTATTTCCCAGGTCGTTTTTCAGAACGCCCTCACCTCTATAGCAAGACCTACCCCCGTACTCCCTGGCTCGATTTGCCGTTTCGGGCTGAAGACTTCATCGGTGTTACCTATCCAGGATTTGAAGGATAGCCTGCTCCATTCGCTGCACCATGTCATGAGCTGAATACTTCTCTTGGATCAAGGGTGGTCCTGCCTCGCACAAGCGACGATACAACCCTGGGTCCTGCATCAAACGACGTATGGCAAAAGCGCAAGATGCCGCTGAATCCGCAGTAAACGTCAGGGAGTTCTCCTCATCACGAAGAATCTCTTTGCTTCCCCCCGACAACGTCCCAACCAAGGGAACCCCCGACGCCATCGCCTCCAAAACCACAAGAGAGAAGGGCTCTTCCCAAATCGAAGGAAACACCACCAAGTCATGCTCTCTGTACACCGACGACATCTCGGAACGAGGCGCTGAAGGTAGATAGGTCACATGCTCATGAAGCCCAAAACGGTCTATCAACTTGTTGAGTTTCTCCCGGTAACGCCACGAGAAACATTCACCAGCAAGGGACAGATGCAACGAGGGAAACTCTCCAACCAACAGGCCCAACGCCTCAAGAGCGGTGTGGGTCCCCTTGTCGTAACGAATGTTCCCCACAAACAGAAGCCGCCGCGGAGGAAACTGTCGTTCCTTGAGGGGTGAAACGGGAAACAAGTCCAAGGGGATGCCACAAGGAATCACCTCGCACCATCGAGGAGCAAAGCCACCTTTCTTGTAGGTTTCCCGAACGGCCTCACTCGTAAAGGTTGCGTACTGCACCCAGTCCGATGCTGGCCCATCAGGCACAGCGCCCATGTGTCGGACCAAAACATCCTGCTCACGAACAGCAGGGTCGTCCATGGGAGACTTGCCCTCCGACTGCCAATACTTAAACCACAAGTCATGTTTGAGTTCGTGCAACAATGTGTAGTCCGAGATGTCGAACAAGACAGGAACATCCGCAGAGTCTAGCAATTTGATCAAAGACTTGCTCAGTCCTCCCAGGCTCCATACATGAACAAGGTCAGGCTGCCACTCGGAGAGGACTTGTTCCAAGCACTCCAGGTCCTCGGCCAGCTTGGCAGCAAACGCCCCAACGCCCTCAGGCTTATCACCAAACCAGGACAACCAAAGCTTTCGGAGAACGTGGTCGTCGTTTTCTGTGGGAACGAGGTCACCCTCGTTCTCAACCTGGTGAGTGCTTGTCAGGACGCAGACCTCGTGACCACGATCGCGAAAACCGTCCACCGCGTCTTTGCATCGTTCTTCATAACCCCCAATGCCATGGGGAGGATAGAGATTGGAGAGGACAAGAATTCGCATCGTGGATGCCTTTGTGCAGAGCGGTGAGAGATGCCTGAAGGTTAGGCCTTCGCCTTGACAGTTCGGGGTTTTCTCTATACCACGATATAGGTTTATTGCAACGGAGAGGAAGCCTGGTGAGACAATCGAGTGCCCAAGCGACGGTATTGGTCGTCGACGATGATTTACCGTTCCAGGAGATGCTGAAGGCGCATCTACAGGAATGCAATTACGATGTCATCACCTGTGCGAGTGGGCGTGAGGCTCTGCAGGTTTTGGAGGAGCAGCACGCCCTCTTTGACCTCGCCATCTTCGATGTTTTGATGAGTGATATGGACGGCATCACCTTAACAGAGACCGTCCGTGAGCATGAGACGCTCAACAGCCTCCCCATTTTGCTACTTACAGGTCTCGGCGCGCCAGACGATATTGAGCGAGGTCTGCGCTCTGGTGCCAACGACTACATGACCAAACCGTTCCATCCCACGGAACTCAAAGCCCGGATTCAGAACCTGCTCCGGCTCCAACAGTTTCAACGCAAACTGGAACAACAGTACAAGGTGATGCAGCAGGATCTAGAGATTGCCAGAGACCTGCAGCTCAACTTGATCCCGGTAAGTCCCATGCGAACCGGCGTGATCAACCTGGCCTGGATTTACCAACCCAGCTCCTACGTGGGCGGCGACATGGTCAACGTGTTTGCCCTCACTGAGAATCATTACGGCTTCTATGTGGCCGATGTTTCGGGTCATGGTGTGGCTTCCGCGATGTTGTCGACGTGGCTGTATCACACTCTCAAACCGACCATGGAGCAGCTCTCCCAGCTCACCCCAACAACCAACAAGTTTACAGGGTTGCCCCTGGCTTCGCCTCGCAGCGTTGCGGTGCTTTTGGATCAGATGCTGTCGGAGAAGAGCAGCGACCACTACCTGACGATGTGCTATGCCATCTACCATGCACCGACCCAACGTTTCACCTACGTCCGCTGCGGCCACCCCTACCCCATCCTGATCACAGCGGATGGACGCTGCGAGATCCTAAAGGAGGCAGATGGGCCAGCCATTGGGATGTCCTTAGGGATTCGATTCGTCCCGCACACGCATCAGCTTCAACCAGGTGACCGGTTGTTCTTTTACTCCGATGCGCTTCTGGAGGCGATGTCGGCCGACGGGGAGCAATTTGGCTTGGATCAGCTCTGCATTGAGCTGATAGCCTCCACCCATTACTCGCTGGATCACCAGATCGAGTACATCCTCCGCGCGGTCCAAGACTACCAAAACAACGAAGAATTTGAGGACGACGTGACCCTGCTTGGGATGGAAGTCCCTGCCGACCTGGAGCCCAAAAACCCCTAGTCCCCAACCTCCACAGAGAGAACCCGTTCCAACCAGATGGACCGAAACAAGGAGCGGATCATGGACAAAGTGATGGAAGACATGTGGCCTGACGACGAGTAACTCTCGATCCTGCACTTTGCCCGTTGTTGTTCTACCAAGCCCCACAATACCGAGCACCTACTCTACTGAAGCACACGGTTGAAGGGTGTAACTCTGCAAAACCAACAATCTAAAAAAAAGCTGTGATAGAGGCGCAAAAGATCCGTATTGGGGGCAGGAGTCAAACCGTGTAGTTCCCGTGAGTCATGCGCTTGACATGCGCCCATGACACTGCTAGTTTGCGACACCGAATTGAAAGAACCGACTAGAACGATTGGGATTTGCACCGGGTCTTCCCTTGCTGAGCCCTAGACCAAATGAGAGTGGGAGAGTGAATGATGTCCAAACGCGTGCTCATTACAGGAGGCGCCGGTTTTCTGGGCTCACACTTGAGTGACAGGTTGATCGAACGTGGCAACACCGTCATCAACACGGACAATTTGTACACAGGTGACCTGCGAAACCTCAAGCATTTGATGGACCATCCCCGGTTCACCTTTATCGAACACGACGTCTGTGACCCGCTTGATCTGGAAGTGGACGAGATCTTTAACCTGGCCTGCCCAGCTTCACCTGTCCATTACCAAGCGAAACCTCTCTTCACGCTCAAAACCAGCTTCATCGGCGCGATGAACATGCTGGAGTTGGCCAAAAAGAACAACGCGAAGATCTTCCAGGCGTCCACGAGTGAAGTCTACGGGGATCCAGAGGTTCACCCTCAAAAGGAAGATTATTGGGGCCATGTGAACCCCATCGGAATTCGTGCTTGCTACGACGAAGGCAAGCGCAGCGCTGAGACCTTGTTCTTCGAGTACCACCGACTGGAAGGCGTTGAGATCAAGGTTGTCCGTATCTTCAACACCTACGGACCCCGAATGCACCCCGCCGATGGACGCGTGGTAAGCAACTTCATCCTCCAAGCTTTGAAAGGTGAAGGGCTCACCCTCTACGGAGACGGCGAGCAAACTCGGTCCTTCTGCTATGTGGATGACTTGATCGAAGGATTCCTCCGACTGATGGACTCACCGTCCGAGGTGACGGGTCCCATCAACATTGGAAATCCCAACGAGTTCACCATTAAAGAACTCGCAGAGCATGTCGTCTCGCTGACAGGTTCGTCTTCGACTCTGACGTATCTTCCGCTCCCCAGCGATGACCCCAAGCGTCGCAAGCCTGACATCACCAAGGCCAAAGAGGTCCTGGACTGGGAGCCCAAGATCCTGTTGGAAGAAGGCCTTCAAAAAACCATCGCCTACTTCCGCGAGCTACTCGAATCGGAATCTGCATAACCACAGAATCTTCCAATCCTCACCACGACCGAGATGAAAGGGATAGTTTCATGAAAATTTGTGTTCTCGGAGTCGGCTACGTCGGACTCACCACAGCTGCTCTGTTCTCCGATTTGGGTAATGTCGTGCACTGCATCGACATCAACGAAGAGCGCATCGCCAACCTCAAGAAAGGCATCATGCCCATCTATGAGCCTGGCCTGAAAGAGATTGTGGAGCGCAACATCGCAGAGAACCGATTGCTGTTCTCGACCGATACAGCGTCTGCTGTAAAAGAAACAGAGATCATCTTCATCTGTGTTGGAACTCCCCCCCAAGCCTCGGGCGAAACCGACCTGTCGCAGGTTCAGTCCGCTGCCATCAGCATAGCCAAGGCCCTCAATGGCTACAAGATTGTGGTGAACAAATCCACGGTTCCAGTGGGAACCGGTGACTTTGTCCGACGCACCATCGAAGAGAACCGACTGGAAAACCACAACTTTGATGTGGTCTCCAACCCTGAGTTCCTTCGGGAAGGCTCGGCCGTGCAGGACTCCTTCGAGCCCGACCGCATTGTGATTGGCGCTCCCAACAAACAAGTCGCGCTGAAATTGCTTGAGCTGTACGCCACACTTGAGCGTCCGATGCACATCACCGACTTGTACTCGGCAGAGATCATCAAGTACGCATCCAACGCCTTCCTCGCGACCAAGATTTCCTTCATTAACGCAATCTCCCACCTCTGTGAAGAAGTCGGAGCCGACGTTACCGTCGTGGCAAAAGGAATGGGCGCTGACAGCCGAATTGGCCGAGCGTTCTTGAACGCGGGCATCGGCTACGGTGGCTCTTGCTTCCCCAAAGATGTGGAGAGCTTGATCCACACGTCGGGAACCTACGGGTATGACTTCAAGATGTTGAAAGAAGTCATCTCTGTGAACAAGGGCATGGTCCCCCACATGATCGGCCGCATCGAAGAATTGATCGGTGACGTCAAAGGCAAAACCATTGGCGTGTTGGGCTTGGCGTTCAAGCCCAACACCGACGACATCCGTGAAGCCAAAGCCATCGACATGATCCAGATCTTGATGGAGCGTGGCGCGACGGTCAAAGCCTTCGATCCCCAGGCGATGGAGCACACCAAAGCCATTGTTCCAGATGTGACCTACACGCAAAACGCTTACGAGGTAGCGGAAAACGCAGACGCCCTTGTCCTTGCCACCGAGTGGCGAGAGTTTAAGCTTCTCGACATGGAGCGCATCCGTAACTCCATGAACCAACCCGTGCTCCTCGACGGTCGTAACTTCTACAACCCCGAGGAAAAAACCCGCATGGGCTTCACCTACTACGGTCTGGGCCGAGGCATCTTCCGCCCCAACTCTTAGAACCCTCGCTCGCTTTCCCTTCCTCTCCAAGTTTCTCCCATACAAGCACCTGTCATTCCAATCGTTGATAAGCCCCACAAACCATTGTCACATCAGGTCTTGATCTGCATCAAGGTTCAACCTCAACGTTCGCGTACGCTATACCTTGTAGGCAACCCAGCGAGCGACAGCTAGCTAGGCCTGATGAGGACGATGTTTGCCAGAAGGCAACAACCCTTTTGTAGGTGTTCTGCTCTTGTGAGCGAAGGAGGAAGGTGATGAAACAAGTATCCGATTTGATGAGTATGGACCTGGTCACTCTGTCTCCAGAGCACCTTTGTTATCATGCCATGCTCAAGATGCATGAGCACTACTTGCGCCACATCCCTATCGTTGATGCAAAGGGAGACCTTGTAGGCATCATCTCCGACCGGGATGTGAAGCAAAAGCTCACCGAAAACCTGAACATTGAAGACGCCAACCAATCCGAAATGGAGTGGATGCTTCAACCTCTGGAAGAGTTAATGTCCAAGGCACCCGTGACGGTCTACCCCGACGAAAACATCAAGGACGTCGTGAGATTGTTCCTCAACCAGAAGATCTCTAGCGTGGTAGTGCTGCCCAGAGACAGCCAGAAGCCCGCAGGGATCCTCACAGAGACCGACCTCCTTCGGCTTCTGCAGTCTCACCTCTAGGAACAAGAACTCAAGGCTTATTTCGATGTCAGGGGATTGGGAGAGCGTCGTCGGAGGATAACCAGAGCAGCGAGGAAGAGAATCACAAACGGCAGGGGTGAGGGGTCCTGGGTGGAACAACCACAGCCTCCTCCACCGCCTTCTTCCGCTGTGGAGTTATCGCTGCCGGATGTTGTATCAACAGCACCTGAGTCTTCTTTGATGGTGCTTTGCTCCGTGGATGAGTCATCTTTGCCAGGATTGGTGCCCTCATCGTTCGCCGTTTCGGAGGAACCACCGTCATTGGCAGGCTCAGAAGAACCTTTCTCCTCGGTAGACTCCGTTGCACAGTTGGTACCCACACACTGACCGTTCTTGCACTGCATGTCTGTTGGACAGGTTACGTTGTTGCATGGATCATCAATGCACACACCAGAGAAGCAGACTTTGCCTTTGGTGCAGGTTGTGTTGGCACATGCATCCGCATCGCATTGACCAGAGTTGGGATTGCAGACCTCACCTGACTGACACTGAACGCCATCGCAAATGTCTTTTTCGCACTTGCCTTCAATGCACGTTTCGCCAGCTTTGCAGCATCCACAAGCAGTGACGCACTTACCATCCCGACAGAATTCATTCGCTTGACAGCTTACACCCTGACAGGGATCAGCCATACAAGCAGCGTTCTTGCAGACCTGTCCTTGAGGACAGCCGTTGGTGTAACAGTCTCCGCCAGACTCAGGATTGCCTTCAGTTGTGGCTTCGCTGGAGGTTTCTGTGTTGGTACCAGCGTCGGCGGAAGGTTCGGGTTTGGGTTCAGGACCTGGCTCTGGCTTGGGTTCGGGTGGTGGCTCGGGGATAACTTCCGGACAGCTCAACCCATCATCAATCTTACCGTTGCAGTCGTTGTCTTGCTTGTCACAAACCTCTTGGGAAGAGACAACCTGACCCGCACAAGAAGACCATGATCCGTTCGTACAAGTTTCAGTGCCAGCCTTGCAAGGCTGTTGGCAGGTATAGGTACCATCCTGCTTCTTGGTGCAACCTGCAGTCCCTTTGTAACAAGGACGAGTAAGCGCTCCCTCTTTCTTGCCATCACAATCGTTGTCTTTGCCGTCACAGATCTCGGGTGCCCCAGGGTAAACATTCTTGTCTTTGTCATCACAGTCGCACTTGGAAAGGGAGGATGGACAACCGGGAAGATAAGGAAAGCCATCCCCATCCTCATCAGAAGCGAAGGTCACTCCAACAGAAGCCGAGTTGTTCGTCCGGGTAGGTTCTTTGATGAGGTTGCTGGGGTCGATGATCATGGCGATGTAGCCTTGACCCCCTTTGACAGTCTTTGGAATCTGGAGATTGACTGTTCCAAACTCTGTAAAGTTCGGAGACAACGACGTAAAACTAAGCGTGGAAAGAAGGGTTCCCGATGTGGTCACGGGCTGCTTGTCCGAATAGTAGAATCCAACAGAGTAGCTTCCAACTTGGGCTTGCCCTGTGTTCTTAATCTGGTAGCTCAATGTAATGGAGCCACCAGCCGTTCCCACCTGTGCAGTAGAAGAAAGAGACTGCGCAGCAAGATCCACCACCCCTGTAATAAGGATGCTGGCAGTTTCGGTGTTGTTCGTCTCGTTGACCTCCGTAATCGCGGAGGTCGGATCCACAAAAGCTCCAATGTAGCCTGGACCCAGAGGCAGACTGGAAGGCGTGCTGACCACCACATTGGTGACGGCCGAAACCTGTCCACGCTGAATGCTAAGCTTCTTTTCAGACCCCGGCAAGTATGTATCACTTGTGGTAATGGTGGCGTCTTTGGAGAAGTAGAAGCGGACCACAGCGTTGGTCGCGTCCGCACCGCCTGTGTTGGCAACCTGGAACGAGATGTTAATGGGCACACCCGCAAACACAGAGTTGGGCTGAACCTTAAACTGAGACAGCTTGAGTTCAGGGCGGGCTGTCACAATCGAGATGCTATCCAAAAAGGTGTTGTTGCCTTCGTTAAACTCGTTGATTTCTTTCTTGTGGTCCACAGACACCTGGATGTAGCGGGTGCCCGTTGCTGTGCTAGAAGGCAGCAATAACTTCTTGGTTGTATAGGTCAGTGAGCCGTTAAGAGGGAAGTCATAGGTGATGACTTCCTCTCCCAAGTCGAGAGAACAACTGGCGCTGCTGCTCGTGGAACAATAGAAGTACTTCACGGTGAAGTTGGTGCTGAAGCCTCTGCCGTTGTTTTTGATGGTTATCTTTCCCTGGAAGAAACCATTCTGGGAGATGGTGTTTCCTTCCAATGGAATGACTGCACCCGTCACCTGAAGGTCAGGTGTTGGTGGATTGACCGTAATGGTACCACGGTAAATGTTGTTGTTGTTCGCAGAGCTATACTCGTAGATTCGATTGTTGTAATCCGTAAAGATCTTGATGTAGCCTGTCCCTACCTTTGCGTTAGCAGGCAAGGTAACAGTAACCGTCCTTTGCGGAGACCGCTGACTCGCACCCAACGAAGTGATGCGATACTCATTGTTGAGATAGGTATCGCCCGAGATACTCGTGGTGGAAGTGTTCGTCGCTGTGTAGTAGATCCGCGTGTCGAAGTATGTCGTTGCGGAAGCTCGACCTGCGTTATAAATGCGATAACTCACCGTAAAGGTAGAGCCTGCAGAGATCGTTGTGGGCGTAATGGTGACGTTTTCGACGCGGAGATCGGCATAGGGAGAGTGTGTCGCGAAAGCCTGACGCTCCGAACCCAAGCACACCAAACTCAATCCGAAAACCAAAAAAACCCAACGAAACCCAACCAACACGAAGCGGTTTCTTGTCATGTTACTAAGACCCTTCACTCAAATACCTGCCAGTTAGACAATGCTAACGCCTTCAAAGTACTTCTGAAATGCTATCAATCTAACACGGAACCCTCCGAGAAACAAGCCATTGACGCCAAGGCCTTTTGCCGCAACAACAAACCATCCCAAAGAGAAAGTTGTATACCCAATAGACCCCTCTCAGAGGCATTCGTCTCGTAAAATCCCAGGCATCCAAGGCTTCACCCCTCATAAAAGAGCTTGTTATCCTCTGTTAGGGTGGGCTAGCGGGCCACTTCGATCGCTGCCAACGCCATGCACACGAACGAACATCAAACACCTTAGAACCTCTTCCCCAAACTTTCTTCCCCCGGACAACAAGCAAGAATGGCCTGTCATGAAATCGTCGACACAACGTTCGATGAACCTGAGAAAAGAAGAACCGAGTCGGAGGAACTGTTGTCCCAAACCTTCGCATTGACCAGGAGTGAAGGTCCACCATGTGCAACGAGACCCACTGCTCCTCCCTCTTCAACGCTTTGCGAAGAGGAACTCGGACCACAGGGCTTGCATAGGGCAGCACCGCTTTGGGCAGTCGGTGAAAGACATTTCGAGGTATCAAAAGCTGCGTGTACACATAATTGCCAGAGTACAAGGCGAACGAAGCGTTGGCCCCAGTCCAAGACCATGTGTGGAGCAGAGGAACGATCCCAAGAAGGCCCACCCAAACCAAAGCCATCCCTTTCGCAGGCACCGACTGTGACGTCGTGGAAGGAGTTGGACTCCCTTCGCATAAGACACGCCAGGGAAGAACCCAAAGAGACCGCCGCGATGGCCAGGCCACCCACACCAGCAAGCCCACACAATACAGATTCCAGGGGATCACGCAGATGTCATGTCCCATGGTGACAAGGGAGACAACAATCCAGAGATGCATGATAGCGAGGCACACAACGGCAACGCGCCTTGTCCTTCCAAAGCAAAGTAGGACCCCAAAAAGCAACTCAAGGGCTCCAGCGACGACTCCCAAAACAGCTCCCCACTGTGACCAAAGCACAGTCTGCCACTTCGCCGGGAAGGTGGCGACCAACACAAGAACGATGCTTTGACCTGAGTCGAGGTGCAGCTTGTGCCAGCCCGACCAAACATAGACAGCCACAAGGAGCCACAACGAAAACCACTCCAGCTTGAAGTCGCGGTCTGGTTCTCCGGAAAAAACAGCCAACAACAAGCTGGTCAAGGCAAAGTGGTACAGCCAGGGTTGCCACCGAGTCAGATCCGTCACGACAAGAAGACCAAGTGACACAACAAGCCCAACAAAACCCAGACGTCTGCTCGGGAACCGAAGGATGAAAGAGAGTGAACCCACAAAAAGAGCAAGCCCTACTAGATTGATGAGCAGAGCCAGCCCTTGTGAGGTGGGGAGCAAGGGAAACAGGGGAAGGTCAGAGCGGGGAACCCACAAAGGAGCAGAGAGGGCCAAACAGCCCAACAAGCCAACAACCAAGAGCCACCGGAGCCGTGACTGGACGAGCATGTCTCAAGTAGCCTCTTCTGTACTTTGACGAGAACGAACCCGAAGAGTCCACATCATGAGAAAAAAGCCCAACCAAACCAAGCTTCCCAACCCCCATGTCCCTTCTCCACCGGAGCACTGGCAGGCCTGTCCTACAACTTCAGGAGTTTCAGGTCCCCATGGCTTCTCAACCGAAGACGGAACATCTTGCCAGCCTTCAAAAGGTTGAGAAGTTGAGTCCTGCAAGGTCGCTTCCAGGCCGCTCTCCGCCGCTCTCTCCAATGTTTGCTCTTGGGAGACTCCTCCATCGTTGCCTCCAGTCCTTTCGGCAGAGCTGTCTTCTCCCACAGGCTCAAGAGCAGGTTCCTTGGTTGACTCTGTGGAAGCCTCTTGGGTGGGTTCACCTGAAACGACGTCATTGACCATTTCCTGGCCGGTTGAAGCTTCTGAGTTCGTTGAATCCCTTGGACCTTCTGGGGAAAACTCTTGCAGGGGCTCAGGTTTGTAATCAGGAGGACGAGGTTCACAGATCTTGCCTGTACAAAACTCGGTAGACTTGCACTGTGCATCGTTGGAGCATGGGATATGACAGTGAGCATCCACACAAACGTTTCCCCCCCCACAGTCGCTATCGACCTTGCAATAGCAGGCCTTTCCACTTTGGTAAGGCAAGCACCTCGTACCAGGAGGGGGACAATCCGCGTTGGATTGACAGGGAGCCACACAAAGCCCCCACGGGTTCCCAGCAATGGGTTGAAAACAAAGAAGCTTGGACGACAAACAAGGATACTGGGTAGGATGACAGTAGGTTGAGCCAGGGCAGAAACCATTCACACAAGGAAACCCCGTTTTGCAGGGTTTGGATTTGTCGCAGGTGCAAACTTTCTTACCAGAAGGAAGCGCGGTGCACGTCTCCCCGGTCAGACACTTGCCTTGGGGGCAGGCCAACAAACAAACGGAGAGCTGCTGGGAAGGGTCAACTTCCACACAAAGCAAACCATCAATACAGTCCGAATCCTTGTTGCAGGACAGACCGATGTCCGACTTGGTACTTTGCGCCCAACTTTCCGTGGAAACCGATAGAAGAAGAAGTCCAACCCAACACACAAAAACCCACCGCATCAAACGCTTCCTTCTGTTGAGTCAACGGGGAGAATGGTACGTTGCCAATCGCGTTGACACAACCCAAGGTAAACGGTACACAACAAAAGCACAACCTGTTTTGGCCTCCCTTTGACCGCCGAGGATTCAATGCCCCGTCTGCTTTACTATAGCACTGCCCTCCTAACAGGGGGCTGTGTGATGGCCCTGGAGATGGTTGGGTTCCGTCTGTTTGCCCCGTATTTCGGGTACTCGGTGTATGTAACCGGCTCCTTAATCAGCGTGATTCTACTTGCCATGTCTGTGGGATACCTTGCAGGAGGGTGGCTTGCGGACCACCGCTCGACAGACCGGTCCTTGTTTGCGTGCATCTTTGTTGCGGCCTGCTTGGTCGCCTTGGTTGCCTGGGCCTCTCCCCAGGTCTTGCATCGGCTCCAGCAGTGGAACCTCGTCCGAGGCACACTTGTCGCAGCCGTTGTTTTGCTCTTCCTTCCGATGTTGCTTCTCTCTGTCACCTCGCCGTTCCTGATCAAGCTCCTCGCGAACCACACAACGGTTGGGATGACATCGGGCCAAATCGTTGCGTTGTCTACCTTGGGCAGCATCGGTGGAACCTTGCTCGCCACGTTTTGGATGCTCCCCTCCTTGGGAGTTCGCCTATCTCTGTTGAGCCTCTCGGGTGTCCTCGTCCTTCTTGCTACCTTGGGATGGGTCAGACAACATCGCCTGGGTACAGTTGGTCTTCTAGGGTTGTCCTTGTGTGGGTTGCCTCCGATGAAAGCGCCACGCCCCCTCCCCGCCTCAGGTTTCACAAGGCTGGCCTCGATCCAATCGCTGTACAGCCAGTTGGATGTGTATCTGGACAAAACCAGACAATCCGTTTTCGTCATGCCCAGCCGAATTTTCATCCACTCCGAAAAGCCCAAGAAAGGCTTGCTCTCGCACAGTGAGCAAGACGCTTTCTCTGTGGCTGGCCTCTGGCTCAAGAACCCCAAGAAATTCTTGTTGCTGGGCTTGGGAGCAGGAACCACCTACCAACAGCTGCGGCATTTTTACCCAGACAGCACCATCGTAGGGGTCGACCTTGATCCAGCCATGGTTCGAGTGGGGCGAGCCTACTTTGGTCTAAAAACCGACAAGAAGACTCGGGTTGTGCTCCAGGACGCTCGACGATTCTTAAGCCAGAGCCATGAGAGCTTCGATGTTATCGCAGTCAATGTGACAGCAGGAGGTGCGTTTGTCCCATTTCACCTCGCCACCCAAGAAGCCTTCGTTGCGATGTCCAAACGATTGAAACCCAAGGGCTGGGTGTTTATGAATGTAGTAGACCCTGGAAAAGAGAGACTGATTACGCGTTGCATCCTCAAGGCGATGGGGCAAACATTTCCCCATGTTTACAGTGTTCCTTTTGGTGGGAACTCCGTCGTAATGGGATCGCGCAGTCCCGTTCCGAAGGTCCACTTGTTGCAAACAAAGAAGCACCACGCACCTCTGGTTCGTCTGGCTCAAAGGATGCAGAAGGAAGCCCAAGCGTACAAGCCCACATCAGCCTGTCCAGTATGGACCGACAACCGCTCAACGATCGAGTCGCTCACCTTCCAAACCTTGCAGAGTCTTCGACCCAAACCGTAGGGTGCCAAGCTCAAGACAAGTGAAAAGACCCCAAGCAACGCGACAACAGCCCTAAGCTCTTAGTCCCTTCAAGAGCGACTCCAGAAGAGGAAATGCCCCGCGAATGACTGAGCCACAATCCATAGACAAGAAGACTCACTACCAAGGACTCACAGACGACGAAGTCATTAAGAGTCGGGAAGAACATGGAAGCAACCTTCCCACGCCGCCGACTCGCAAGCCCTGGTGGAAGCTTTACCTGGAAAAGTACGATGACCCCGTCATTCGGATCTTGTTGATCGCTGCCGTTCTCGCGATCGGCCTGGGCTGGGTCGACGGCTCATTCCTCGAAGGCATCGGCATTGTAGTTGCGGTACTCCTGGCCACAACCTTGGCCTTCTTTAATGAGTACCGGGCAAACCAGGAGTTTGACGTCCTCAACCAGATCAATGAGGAAGTCGCGGTTCAAGTGATTCGCAACGGCACACACGGAACCGTGCCTCGAAAAGACCTTGTTGTCGGCGATATCGTGTTGGTAGAGCAAGGCGAGGAAATCCCTGCCGACGGGACCGTGCTGGAAGCGGTCTCCTTCCTTGTGGATGAGTCCCGGCTCACGGGGGAATCCGTTCCCGTGAACAAGCGCCCCAGCAACCAAGAAGATGCCGACTCAGACGAAGACACCACCTACGCAGTCAACCATGTGCTTCGGGGGACTCTTGCCTCAGACGGTCACGCGGTGCTGGAGCTTACAGCCGTCGGTGACCACACAGAGATGGGCCAAACCGCCAAAGCAGCAACCGAAGAGACAACCGAAGACTCTCCCCTCAACCTCCAGCTGGAACGACTCAGCAAACTACTCGGAGTGATCGGCTTTTTGGTGGCGTTCTTGATCTTTGCCGCTCTTACCCTGCGTGGTGTGTTGACAGAGGAGCTGCAGCTCACTCGTGGCCAATGGGGTTTGATGGGAGCGATCGGGATAGGTGCGCTCCTTGCGTTGGTCCGCATCTGGCTACCCATTGTTTACGACGCCAAGGAATTGATGGGCCTTGGTAAGCAACGACCCGGATGGCTTGAACGTTCAGGAATCACCGCTTGGCTTGTCCCTTTCACGCTGGGGTTGCTCGTCGCAGGTGGAATCGTTGGAACCTTGGTGGGGCTGGGCTGGGTACAAGGTTCGCCCACAACTTGGTTGCCCATCAAAGCGGTGCGACCGTTCCTTCACTTCTTCATGGTCAGTGTTACCATCATCGTTGTGACGATCCCCGAAGGGCTGGCCATGAGCGTGACACTTTCTCTCGCCTACAGCATGAGAAAGATGACACAAATGAACAACCTCGTTCGGAAGATGGTGGCTTGTGAAACCATCGGCTCCGCCACGGTGATTTGCTCCGACAAGACAGGCACGCTGACCCAAAACAAGATGCACGTGGAAGAGGCACGATTTGGTCTACCCATCGAAGAGGATGTTGAGCCAACCCAAGAGCCCACACCGCTTGTTGCAGAAGCCATGGCGGCCAACAGCACCGCCAACCTGAGCCACGAAGAAGGCCAAGAGCCTGAAACACTAGGCAACCCGACAGAGAGCGCCCTCCTGCTGTGGTTGGACGCCCACGACAATGACTACCAACAACTTCGCGACGATTTTACCATCGTCCACCAATTCACGTTCTCGACCGAACGAAAGTACATGGCGACCCTCGGCTCCTCGCAAGAAGGCGCCAACATCCTTCACGTAAAAGGAGCGCCGGAGATTGTCCTTGAACGATGCAGTTCCATCCTGGTCGATGACGAGGAACGAGCCCTTCAGGACAAAGACCGAGAGACTCTGCAAAGCCAGATCCTATCGTACGCCAAACGCGGAATGCGGACCCTAGGCTTTGCTTACAAGACCGAGGTCCAAGACCCCAACTCCGATGACCCTGAGACCATCGCCCAAGAGATGGTCTGGTTGGGCTTTGTCGCGCTCGTTGATCCCATCCGCCCTGACGCAGCAGAAGCCGTACAAGCCTGCCTAGACGCTGGCATCCAGGTCAAGATCGTAACAGGCGACAACGCCGAGACAGCCAAAGAGGTCGCTCGGTCCATCGGCCTTTTGGAAGATGAGCAAGACCATGTCCATCTCACAGGTCCTGAGTTTGAAGCTCTTTCGGATGAAGAGGCTGCCAAAGCCGTGTTGCCTCTGGTTGTCTTGTCACGCGCCCGGCCGTTGCACAAGCTTCGGTTGGTCAAGCTGCTTCAACAGCAACAACATGTGGTGGCAGTCACTGGCGACGGAAGCAACGACGCCCCTGCCCTGCACCACGCTCAAGTCGGGCTGGCCATGGGCAATGGAACGGCTGTAGCCAAAGAAGCCAGCGACATCATCCTCTTGGACAACTCGTTTCAATCCATCAAGAACGCGGTCCTTTGGGGTCGCTCGTTGTACCTCAACATCCAGAAGTTCCTGTTGTTTCAACTCACCATCAACGTCACTGCTCTAAGCATCGCTCTGTTGGGGCCGTTCCTTAACATCCAGCTGCCGCTTACGGTCATTCAGATGTTGTGGGTCAACCTCATCATGGACACCTTTGCAGCCCTCGCTCTCGCCACGGAGCCGCCACACTCTGCGGTCATGGACCAGAAACCTCGATCTCCTGAGGCTTTTATCATTACACCGACGATGGCCCGCAACATTTTTCTAACCGGCGCCGTGTTTGTGGTTGCTCTGTTGGGCTTGCTCATCTACTTGAAACAAGGTGGTCTTTCGCCCTATGAGCTGTCGTTCTTCTTCACCGCTTTTGTGCTGGCGCAGTTCTGGAACATGTTCAACGCAAGAGCCTTGGGGACCGGTCACTCCGCACTGTACAAGCTCAAAGAGAACCCTGGATTTCTGGCGATCGCTGTTGCCATACTCGTGGGCCAATTCCTGATTGTTCATTTTGGAGGGAGCATCTTCCGAACCGTCCCTCTCTCCCTCCGAGACTGGGGCATCATTATCGGGATAACCTCCCTCATTTTCGTTGTGGGCGAGGCGATCCGTTGGTTCCAGAAAAGCCGCAACAAGCATACATAGCAAAACCACCCCACCGTACAAAATGACACGCCTACAGGTTTCATGGGTATCGGTATTTCAGCCTATTTCACACCACTGAAACATGCAAAACGCCCTCATCATCACTCATAGCAGCAAGCAAATCGAAGAAAGGATAGGACAATCAAACCCTAAGAAAATCCATAAGAGTTGGCATTGCGTTTGCTTGAAGGGGGAAGCCAACAACAACCCAAGAACAGGTGCCAAGACAACACATCTCAGTGTGAAAAGTGGTTCTTGGGGTTGAGAGTATCGTAAGCGAAGAGAGAGTCGATGCGAAAGATTGGAATCGTAACATTTCTTGCAATGGGATGGATTGGGTTGGGAGTGCATACCGCGTATGCAGCAGGTGGAGTCAGCAATAGTTTAATTAATGTACCTTCTGCGTTCACCTTGGACGCAGGCAGCCTGGAGTTTTCTCCAACCTGGCAAAGTCAATTTCGCCGCTCGGTCGGATCCAACGCAGTCGAATCTCTTCATGTCAACAACAACATAGAGTTACGCGCAACCTTTGGACTCCCTTCCTACTGGGAGGTTGGCTTTGTCGTTGCTGCCAATTGGACCATTAAGGAAGGCCACAGCTTTGGGATGGATGTGTTCGCCGTTGGGATTCGCAAAGACTTGGTTCGCAAGGGTGAAACATGGGCGCTCAATGTGCAGGCTGGCTTGCTTGTGCCCTTCAGCGAAGAAGAACGCTCTGTGATTGCCGATCTTGCTCTCGCACAAACCTACCGACCTTGGAGTTGGATGCAAATCGACGTCAGCGTCGGCGGGCAAATCCAGAACACCCAACAACTTCAGGGAGGTGCTCGGTACGACATTGGCGTAGGCGCATTTGTGGTTCGAGAAAAGCTCCAAATCGTTGTAGAATGGAGCCACGCTTGGGCAATTCAGAATGAAACTACCAGCGAAGGTCTCTTGGGCGTAGGCATCAACTGGTATGTGACAAGCGCTGCAACGATTACAGTGGCAGGACTTGCAGCGTTTGCACCCATCAGCGCCACACCAGAGGGCGTCGTCTTTCTCTCCTACACACATTTGTTTGAGCTTCCCAAGCCCAAGCCAATTGCTGCCAAAGCAGCAACTTTGAGTTCCAACAGAATGAACCCGCTCCAGCCTGTTTGGAGCCAACAACGTTAGCACGTCGGTGAAGAACCACCGGCAGCCTGCCAGGTCAGTTCCTTGGTCCTGGCACCTATCGAAAGGGCAACAAGATGGTTGCAAATGTTCCTTCGCATTCTCCGTCCTCGTTTCCAGAGCCAGCCTGGGATGTTCCTCAGTTCACGTTTCGCGCCATTGCAACGGGTATGGTGCTGGGCGGGATCTTGTCCCTGTGTAACATTTACACAGGATTGAAGATCGGCTGGTCGTTCAACATGTCGATCACTTCGGCGTTGTTGAGCTTTGGCTTGTTTCACTTTTTGGGCAAGATCAAAAACACAGCACCGTTTGGCATGCACGAGAACGCGATTCAGCAAACGGCTGCTTCGGCGGCCGCTTCCATTGCTTCTGCGGGGATGGTCTCTGCGATTCCAGCCTGGACCATGCTAACAGGAAAGACCCTTAGCTGGGGCGCAATGGCGGTGTGGGCCCTCTCGGTGAGTATTGTAGGCATTGTGGTTGGGATGGGTCTTCGCAAACAAATGTTGCTTGTGGACAAGCTCCCGTTCCCCTTCGGCATCGCCACGGCTGAAACCATGAAGCAGATGTACAGCCAGGGCGCAGAAGCCATTGGAAAAGTCCGGGCGTTGCTGTGGGCTGCTTTGTTTTCGGGTGTCCTTCGGTTGATTGTCAAGATTGGCAAACTCCCTCCGTTGTTCTTCCCAGGCTCCATCCCTTGGGGAAAGAGCGACCATGTGGAAGCAGCGGGACTCAAAGCCATCACCCTCAAGCATCTCACTTGGGCGTTCAACCCTAGCTTGTTTATGGTCGGTGGGGGTGCATTGATTGGCATGAAAGCCTGCGCCTCGCTCTTTCTGGGAGCGATCGTTACGTGGCTTTGGCTGGCGCCCATGATCATCAGCAACGGTTGGGTCAGCGTGCCTTTGGAGCAGGTTGATCCCTGGGGGCTTGTCTACACCCCCAAACATGTTTGGATCGACCTCGTCAAGACCTGGTTGATCTGGCCCGGTGTCTCCATGATGGTCGTCGCGGCGTTGACATCCTTTGCCTTCTCCTGGCGTTCCATGTTGGGCGCTTTGCTTGACCTTCGCTCGGCCCGGAAAGAAAAGGACCCGTCCGCTTCAAACCGGAACCCCGACGTTCCACGCCGTTGGTTCTTGCTGAGCCTCCTCGTGGTCACCATCTTCTCGGTGTCGTGCCAGATTGGGATCTTTGGGATTAAGTGGGGAATGGCTATCTTTGCGGTCGCCCTGACCTTCTTGCTCGCGGTCGTGGCCGTTCGAGTCTCGGGTGAAACGGGCATTACCCCAGTTGGCTCCATGGGGAAAGTCACCCAGCTCACCTTTGGTGTGATTGACTCCGGTAACGTCACAGCCAACTTGATGACAGCCAATGTGACCGGCGGTGCCGCCAGCCAGTGTGCTGACTTGATGCACGACCTGAAAACAGGAGCCATGTTGGGCTCTGTCCCACGGCTTCAGATTACAGCCCAGGCCTTCGGTGTCTTGGCAGGCTCCCTGGTTGGACCGGCAGCGTACTTGTTGCTGATCCAAGATCCCCACAGCATGCTGATGACCATGGAGTGGGCAGCACCGGCTGTAGCCAAGTGGATGGCAGTCGCCGAATTGTTCCAAAAAGGACTCAGCTCAATGCCTCCGGGATCGTTCAACGCGATGATGATTGGTGGCGGCGTTGGAATGCTGATTGCAATCCTCAACAAAACCATGCCCAAAAAGGTCCAAACCTTCGTCCCCAGCGCAGCGAGCATTGGCTTGGCGATGGTCATTCCAGCGTTCTACGCCGTGTCCTTCTTCATCGGTGGAGTGGCCGCCTGGTTTGCCTCGAAGTTTGCGCCCAAGTGGTCCGCCAAATACCTCGTAGTCCTCGCTGCTGGCTTGATCGCTGGCGAAAGCCTCACCGGAATCCTCGCCGCCTTCTTCTCCATGTAATCCCCAGAACAAAGTCCTACCGAATCCCCCCAAAAAAAAAGCGCTTCCTCCTGAAAAGAGAAGCGCATGTGGGGTGATGTTTCTGGTCAGGAAACATCGCTCCGGAAGGCATCATCCACTTCCGGAGCAACCGATTATCGCGAACCCATGCGTGCCCAAGGGCACACAAGAATGAGTTGAGTTAGGACTTCTTCCCGAACCAGACGTCTTCGGTCAGCATTTGCTTGCCGTTTGCGGTGGCAGAAGACTGCATCAACGTTTCACCGCGAGCGTTCTGGACGTCGTTCTTCTTGACGTTGATTTCGGTAATGCCCAAACCGGCGAGGTCTTGGAGTTCACCGTCATCGACTTTGGCGTCGCCGTTATCGACCCACATTTGTAGACCTTGGAGCTCTTGACCGGTCAGCTTGCCGTCACCGTTGGCATCGCGGGCTGCCAGCTTGTCGTAGCCGTTGGCGAACTTGCCACCTTCGTCACCAAAGAGACGCTTGCCGTTCATGTCGGTAGCAGCGCGGCCATCGGAGTTGTCCACGAGGAGTCCGTCGCCTTTGCCGTCCATCCACTCGATGGTGTCTTTCTTTCCATCACCGTCGATGTCGAATTGCACCGTACGGCCCATTTCGGTTCCAGCGTTGCGATTCTTTGCCGTGGTTTGACCGGTGGTGCCGAGTTTTCCGTCACCGTTCAGGTCGAAAGCAACGGGGCTAGCCACTTTGTCTTTGCCTTTCGGAGCCTTGTAGGTGCCGACTTCCTGACCTTGCTTGTTTTGAATCTCAAAGGTGCCGTTGCCCTGGGCGATAGCTTTGTACCCAGCCATGATCCCCTTGGTGAATTCGTAGTTGCCGCCGACCTTTTTGTAAGATCCGTGGCTGGTGAGCCACTTTTTGCCGTCACAGTTCTTGATGTGGTCTGCAACCTTCTTGTCTGCGGGGTTCATTGCACCAGTGATGCCAGCGCCACCCACGCCCATGCCGTTTCCTTCACCAGGAACTTGGGCCTTGTTGGCGCCTGCCTGACCGGCTGGGGGATTCACAGCGCCAGGAAGACGGGGCTGCATGTTGTTTTGAACCTGCTGTTGCTTGCCCATCAAGCCTTGAAGAAGCTGCTGCATTCGACCCAGTGATTGCTGGACCAAGCCAAGAAGCTTCTGCACCATTTGCTGGTTGTTTTGGAAGTACTGACCGAGTTGTTGGGCAGCAGGACCTTGTCGTCCAGGCAATCCAGGGAACTGAGTGGGGAAAGGAACTTGAGAGGGGTTCTGAGCAAATCCGCCAGGTCCCAAGATGTTGTTCATCTTGTTGAGGCATTGACCCATGTGGTTCAGGGTGCCGGGCATTTGATTCATGAACCCAACGTTCTGCATCGGGTTTTGACCGAGGGGAGAGAGAAACCCGTTGCGGTTCATGTTGCCCCATTGGGCACCAAACATGGCTCCAAATCCTTGCCCAGGAGCACCACCCATCGAAAATGACGGCTGGTTCACCATTTGAGCAAAGTTATTCAGCTGCTGACCGAGCTGAGGGGAGCTTCCCCACTGGGCCATTCCTTGGCCCATAGCGTTCTGAAAAGCGGCAAAAAAGATGGGGTTGTTGCGAGCCTGTTGAACAAACATGGTTCTCTCCTGTGACGGTTCTATCGTTCCGTGATATCCGTTAGTTTCTATGCTTCATAGGACGCTGCACATCCTAGGGGTATCGAAGTCGCATTCAGAGCCGCTTGTGATGTAGCTCAATGAATGTCTGTGATGTAACTCACATGTTGGTTTCACTAGGAGGTATCGGCACTGCGCAAATTCAGTTGCGGCCTTTTTTAGAAAAAATACGGAAAGAAGGAGAACTAGAATGGGTACAGAATCGCACCATAGGCAGGAATAGCAGGGAGTTTAAGCGTATTGCCTCCCTCCGAATTTAAAGTCACAGACTTTCCTGACAGGAGGTCTTTTTGTTCGCCGGATGGAAGAGAAGTCAACGAAGAATCCCAGGTTGCAGTGGACGCCGAAACCGAACTGTCAGAAACATTTAAGACCACAAGGATTTGAGAACCCTTGTACGAGCGGACATATGAAAGAACGCTAGGTTCCGAGGATTCAAGCAGAGTGAGCTTGCCGTACTTCAGCGTGTCATTTCCATTTCGCAGCCGGATCAGCTTTTTGTAGTGGGCCAGCAGTGAGGAGTCATCCTTCGATTGGGTCTCCACGGAGACCGTATCCTGGCTTCCCGACAAGCGACCCCACGGCAAACCTTTGGAAAAGCCAGCTTGCTTGGAGGTGTCCCACTGCATCGGAGAGCGCTTGCTCTTGTCGCCCTGCTCTGCTGAATTGCCCAACCCAATTTCATCGCCGTAGTACACAAACGGCGTCCCAGGTTGAGTCATCAACAAGGTGGCGGCTAGTTTGGAAGCGTTCCATGATTTCCCCAGCCTTGGGTGGAGCCTCTTGAGGTCATGGTTGCTCAAGATAGGCGCGTTGAAGTTAAGCTCGTTGTAATGCGAAAGAAGTTGTCCCAAAGCCTGTCGGATGTTGGTCACACGGTTTCGCTGAAACGCCCGCTCGACAGCATCAACCAATTCAAAGTGGAAGCAGAGGTCCATCTCGTCCCCTTGGCCAAAGTAACGAGCTACCTCTGCAGTGGTGGTCCAGGCTTCCCCTACGAACAGGACGTCCTTCTTGACCGACTGAGCGTAGGCAACAAAGTCTTGGAGGACACCATGGGTGGAAGAGGAGTCGGTCTGCTTGTCCTTTCCTTCTGCAACCAGATAGCGAATGGCATCCAGACGAAACCCATCAACACCTTTGTCCAACCAAAACTTAATGACATCTTTGAAAGCATCCCGCACCTGACTGTTTTCGAGGTTGAGGTCAGGCATCGACGACGAAAACACTCCATAGAAATACCAGGCCCCCAGAGCATGCCAGGGCGATTGTCCTGTGGTGAACGGGTGCTCCCACTCTAACTTTTGGTCGGACCATACATACCAATCTCGTTTGGCAGACGTCGCAGACGTCGAAGCATCCTGAAACCACGGGTGATTCCGAGACGAATGATTGATCACGAGATCCAGGATGACTTTGATGCCTCGCTTGTGGGCATCGTCCAAAAGAGCCTGAAAATCAGCCATGCTTCCATAAACTGGATCGAGGGCTTTGTAGTCCTGAACGTCATAACCATGGTACGAACCGGACTTAAAAATGGGAGTCAGCCAAATACCGGAGACTTTAAGATCCGAGGTAGTCTCCGATTTTCCAGTGTTGAGGTGATCAAGACGTTGCTGGATGCCCTTGAGATCCCCCACACCATCCCCGTTGGAATCCATATAGCTCCGTGGGAAGATCTGATACATCACAGCGCCACCGTACCAGGTAGAAGAATAAGGAACATGCTTGGAGACAAAGGGAACCTTCTCGGAAAGTACTCCTTCCGGAGTGGAAGAAGCATCAACACCGCCCCCCCCCTCAAGATCGGCATGTTCAGCCTGCACAATCTTTTCCGAGCCTGTCCCCAGCACATCGCTACACGACGCAAAGCATAGCAACAAGCCAACGTAGCTAACACATAGGAATCCGAAGAGAAGTCGTTTCATAAGCCTACTCATTTGCTTCTCTCAAGGTAACAGTGTGAGATTGTCGGAGATCCAACCCTGAAAGGCGTCAAACAGTTGACGAGTAAAGGGTCCAGGCTTCCCCTTGCCAATGACAACCCCATCCATCTCTGTAACAGGCAACACCACACGACTTGTGCTTGTGAGAAAGGCTTCGTTCAACAAAGCCAGGTCGTTAATGTTCACAGGCTCCGTTACCACGGGAAGAACCGACGGGGCAAGCTTCAAGACGACTTTCATCGTCAACCCATGCAACACCCCTTTAACGGCCGTGTAGAGCACCCCGTCTTTGATCGCAAAGAAGTTACTGTCCAAGCCTTCGAGGAAGTGTCCTTCTCCATCCAGCAACAAGCCGGTATGAATTCCGTCAGGTAGTTGAGACTTGGCCTTGTCTCGTTGCCTTGCCCAGTTGACGTCTTTGATTTCTGGTTGGTCACGCCGAAGCTCAGGGAGAGTGACACAACGAACGCCCTTCCACCGCACATCGTCGGGGACCTCTTCGTACAATTCCAGCGCGACCACCGCACGTTTGGGGTATGCAGCGGGAACAAACCAACGAAAGCGACTTGTCTCCCAGCCTGTGTCTTTGACGAGCAGAGAGAGGGCGCGCAGAATGACTTCTTCCTGAATCGTAGGGGCCACATTCAACCCTTGCAATGATGTTTGAATACGCTCTACGTGTTCAGGCCAGAGCAAGACGCCGTTGTGATGGTAGATATGCCCCACAGAGTAGACGCCCTCACCTTGTTCCAAAGCGAAGACATCCTCCATGCTTGTGACTCGTACCCGGTGAATCGACCCATCCTCGGTCACAGTGCAACATTTGGGTGATGGCACGTTCAGCCTTCTTTCTTGGTTTCCCCACTCCCCTGCATACCCGCAGCAGCTGTTTGTGTAGAACCCACGTTCACCGACGCTGATTCCTTCGCTGCGTTTGCACCGGGAACTTCGGGGCCGTTTTCAACCACCACCTGAAGATCAACTTCGGCTGTTTTGGCGGGAGGTCGCAAATCTGGCACCAACTCCCAAGGCAACATCTTTGAAAGAAGGGGAAGCAACAACGAACCACCTGGAGCAAGAAACAACGCCAACGCTGGAACCAACCTCGCCATCTTGGCGACCTGTCCAAGAGCTTCGGACATTTCCGTTTCGGAAACTTTTTCGCCCACGGACATCCGGTACATGATGCCCATGCTCTTTTGATTTTCTTGCATTTGGAACACAAGGATTTCACGGTTGCTTTCCAACACGCCGCGCAACCAGGGGACACCTACGTTTTCCCTGTAGTCGGAGTCTGCGAGAAAGCGGGTGGTGTTGACCACAGAACCCACAACCGTTTCTCCGACCATGACAACACCGTCCTTGACCATGACGGAGCCTTCCACAGCCTTTCCACCCACAAACAGGACGCCATCTCGGAGAACACCGACAGCGCCCGAGACTTGATCGACCACCAGCTCTCCTGTGTGTTCGACCGTGTGAAGTACCAGCTTCCCGCTGTCGGACAGGCTGTCCCAGAGAAACTTGCTCCCGGTGCTTACAGAATGCACCATGGTCTGCGCGCCTTGTTTGAGCAAGTCACCGGAGGCTCGGGCCTGAATCATGATCTCATCGGCCAGCTGCTGTAACATTCCCAACGGTTTTTTTCCGGATTTTGAGTCACCAGACACGGCAGGCTCCCTTAGTTACGAAGGTCGTCTTCATCGACAAAGTGGACTTCATCCAGCAACGCTCCCTGAGCGGAGATGGAGCGGTCTGTTTGCTTGAGAAGTTCGAGAAGATCGGGTGTGGTATCACCACCTTCTTGTTGAGGTTGTGACGCAGAAGCCGCTTGAGGATCGATGGCCGCTTGTTCGCCAGTGGAACGCTTGGACTTGAAGTCGGTCATGTTGATGTAGACGGCGTTGGAGGCGGTGTCAGTTCGTTTCACCCCCTGAACGACGGCGGAGTGGTCTTCGGAGGTCGCCAAGTCAGAGAGGCGACTCATCGCATTCCGGATCTGGCGGACGAGGTTCACACTGACGACTTCCAGGAATGACAAAGCCCATGGGACCTGGTGTTCCAGCGCCCATAAGAAAGGTTCCCGGTGAAGACTAAGAAGCTCCACGTCGGTCGTGGCCTTCACATTCGCCGTCCGCGACTGGCCAGCGACGAGGCCAGTTTGGCCGATGATGATGCGGGAGTTAAGCTCGGCCAAATGAACACGTCGGCCGTCGGGAAGATCTTTGCTTATCTCCACAGCACCACCCAACAGCAGATAACAGCTATCTCCGTCGTCACCTTCGCGGCAAATCTGCGTACCTTGTTTGTATCGCAGCGAGCGCATCTGCTTGTACATCTGGGCCAGATCTTTGTCGCCCAGGTGCATCAACTCTTGAAAGGACCGGAGGATTTTAAAGGATTGACTCATCGTTATTCTTTGCGTCCTTTCCGGAAAAGTCGATTGAAGAGGCCTTTGAACACGCCAGGCTTGTTGGCTGGCCCTGCCACCTCTGTCTGCACCAATCGATTGATTTCATCCAGCCGTTCACACATAAGCACTGTCAGACTTTGAATGAGCTTGACCGCGGCCTGGTTGCCTTGATGAAGCAAAGTCCACACAGCAGGTCGCGCCAACTCGTACAGCACTCCTTTGGAGTGGGCCTGAGCAGAAGCGGAGCGAATGCCAGGATCAAACAAGACCATTTCGCCCAAAATGTGGGGGCCTTGTCGCATAGCAATCTGGACTTCACCGCGCATCACCTGCACTTTGCCCGAAGCAATCAGCAGAATGGAGTCGCCATGAATCCCCTCTTGGAGCAACAAATCGCCGTTGGCAAACTCACGCCGCTCTGCATGGGACAGCAGCGTCGCCAGCTCAGCCTCGGTTAAGAACCCCAACACCCGGTCTTTACGCAATTGAGACAGTTCTTGTGACATCGGTTTTGGCTTTTCCCCTAGAAAAGTGGTGGATAAGTCACTTATCCGAATAGCAGAAAGCGGCCCTCTCTGCAAGCAACCACAGAGCCAAAGAAGCCAATCCATCCACGGGTTTCTCTCGCGCCAAAGGCCGACCCCTTGAATCGCAAAAGTCCTTCTGCTAGGGTCCGACCGTTATCCACATCAAGAGTTGCATCATCGTGAATGTGCAGCCTCCTCCGCTCACATGAAGTGGGGCCCATCGTTGGAATGACGAGCCCAACCGGTTTCCCGTCTGAATCCCCCAAGAGGAACACCTTCGCGATACTTAAGCAACAGCGAGGCAATTATGTCGGAATTTCAAACCAATTCACTCCGAATGTTATGGATTCAATACCGCGGCTTCGTCATTTTGGCTGCAGCCGCGGGGTTGTTCATCAGCGTGGGTGTGTTCTTGAACAAGTCATTCATCAACGTCCCAGAAGGACACTTGATGGTTCTTGTTCGCAAGACAGGGATGGACCTTAAACCCGGTCAAGTCATCACAGAAGATCCCAAACAAAAGGGAATCCAACTCAAGACCTATGCAGAAGGTTGGCACTTCCTCAACCCTTATACCTGGGAAGCTATCATCATTCCGAAGCTGGAGATCCCCCCTGGCAAGGTAGGGATTCGCATCCGGCTCTATGGAAATCGACTGGAGCGAGGTCAGGTCATCGCCGGCAAAGACGCCAAGGGACAACCCCAAAAAGGCATCCTCTCCGGCCGACTGCCTCCCGGTCGCTACTCGATCAACACATTTGCCTACAAGGTCGAACTTCACGACAAGATCACCGTACCACCCGGCCACCTTGGCGTCGTGATTCGAACATCGGGAACGCGCCCCAAAGACCCCAATTTGTTTCTCACGTTGGACGGAGAACGTGGGGTCCAAAAGGCCACCCTCTCCGAAGGGGACCATTACATCAATCCCTACGAGAAGAAGGTTGTCTCGGTTGACACACGGGCTCATAAGTTCGAGATGGTCGGGAAGCAGGGGATCACCTTCCCCTCCAAAGACGGCTTCAAGATCTCCATGGACGGCACCATCGAGTGGTACATCGACCGCACCCGTGCCTCGGAGGTGTTCGTCAAATACGTCGACAACAAATCCAGCGTCATCAACAACATTGTGAACAAGATCATCCTGCCCTATGCGCGGGGATTCAGCCGGATCGAAGGCTCCAAATACCTGGCCCGCGACTTCATTGGAGGCCAAACCCGGCAGCAATTCCAGGAAGAATTCCTCCATGGCATGCAGAAAGCCTGCGGAAGCCAGGGCATCATCATTCGCTCCGCTCTCGTCAAAAACGTGGTTCCACCCAACGGAATCGTAAAACCCATCATGCAACGAGAGATCGCCATTCGACTGCGTGAAAAGTACGTCCAGCAAATGGAGCGTGAAAAGCAACAGAAGCAGCTCTCCATCCAAAAGACGCTGCAGTCACGCGCACAAAAGGTCAACAAGGCTCAGGCAGATGTGGCTGTTTCTGTGACCCAAGCAGAGCAACGCAAAGAGGTCGCAATCATTGAAGCCAAAAAGAAACTTCAGTACGCAGTTCTTCAGCTCAAGGCGGCGCAAAACGAAGCCCGCATCTTAATCGCGCAAGGCCAAGCCAAGGCAAAGGTCATTCGGCTCAAGAACAAAGCCAACGCAGAAGGTCTACGCAACTCCGTCCGAGCCTTTGGCAGCGGCGAAGCCTTCGTCCAATACCTCTTCTACAAGAAGCTAGCGCGCAGCTTTCAAAGCATCCTCTCCAACACCAACGGCCCCTTCCTTGAGGTGTTCAAGGACATGAGCCGAACCATTCACAAGAACAGCAAAGCGAACCAGCCCGCTCCTGCGAAGCAAGGAGGTACCCGATGAAAAAGTCCAAGAAAAAAAGCCTGAGAGGATCGGGGCCCATCAAGCGCGCCAACAGCTCCAAGAAGCCACCCACTCCGCCCAAAACCAAGAGCAAGAAGTCGGGCTCCAACCCCCTGGTTCCCCTGATCCTCAAATACGGACTGCTTGCAGTGCTGCTGTTTGTCGTCGGATACTTGTTCATCTGGAAATGGGTCATCAGCCGAGTCTATGTTGGACCTGGCGAGATGATGGTCATCACCGCCAAAGTCGGTAAGACCAACGAGAACCCCAGCTGGTTCCAGGTTGTGAAGAAAGGCGTCAAAGGGATCCAGAAAGAACCCATTGGCGAAGGCCGTCACTTCTACAACCCCTTCCTGTACAAACGAAAGCTGTACCCCTCCATCATTGAGATTCAGCCGTTGCAACTGGGAGTGGTGGTTTCACGAAGTGGTAAGCCCATCCCGGATGACAGAATCCTCGCTGACGACGGCGAAAAAGGTGTCCTACGTGCCCCCCTCACTCCAGGAAAATGGCGATTAAACCCTTACGCCTACAAGGTGGAAAAGGTGAACGCTGTGACCATTCGACCGGGTTACGTGGGCTGTGTGATTGCCCTCGACAAAGACCCAGAGACCGGTAACAAAGGGATCTTAAAGAAGGTCCTCCAACCGGGCCTCTACTACATCAACCCCCGCGCGTATCGGGTGGAAGAGGTGGAGATTGGCTACCGCAACATCACCTTGGAAAACATCAAGTTCAAGTCCATCGACAGCTTTGACATTGAGCTGGATGTCTCGGTCGTTTGGGGGCTTCGCCCCAAGAATGTCCACCACATCATTCGAACGTTGGGAAACATCAACGAGATCATCTCCAAGATTATCCGCCCGCAGGTCAACACCATTGTTCGCCTGGAAGGCTCCAAGTACCGGGCTCGTGAATTCATTGAAGGAAAGACCCGAGAGGCCTTCCAACATCAAGTCACCAAACGGCTGAAGGCGGTCTGCAAAGAGAAGAAGATTGAGGTTTTAATTGGACTGGTACGTAACATTGATATCCCCAAAGAGGTCCGAGACCCCATCAACCAATCAAAGATTGCGGTGGAAGAACGCATCACCAAGATCGAGATGCGCAAGACCCAGGAGATCGAGAACAAGCTGGAAGAGTTGAAAGCGGACGTCCAAAAAGGGATCCGTGAGGTCAAGGCTGGAACCACCAAGATTATGGCGGAGATTGAAGCCAACGGTCAGCGCAAGGTGCTCCAGATCAAGGGGGAGACCGAGGTCAAAGTCGCCGAGATCAACCGGAAGACAGCCGACATCCAGGCCCAGATTGAGTTGGTCCGAGGAAAGGCCAAAGCCCAGGTCATCGAGATGCTGAAGAGAGCCAAAGCGGATGAGTTTGTGCAATTCGCCAAAGCGCTCGGCAGCGGTCAAGCCCTGGCAAGGTATACCTTCACCCAGAACCTACCCAAGGACCTGAAAATCATGCTGCGCTACGCCGGACCTGGTACGTTTTGGACGGACATGAACGGCAAGGGCGGCCTGAACTCTGCTGCCAACGCGAAGATCCTATCCAAGCCCAGCAAGTGAGTCCATCATGACCCAGACCACCTTGTGGAAAGACGCCAAAGACAAACGCCACCGCTCAGGCGTGCTTTGGAAACTCAGCTTTGTCCTGATGGTGCTCCTCTACATTGAAGTCCCCCTCCCGCCGCTGCCTCCCAGGGCAGCGTTCCCCCTTGCCCTCATCTTCACCATGCTCACGGGCTTTTTCTTCTACCAAGCCACCAAACTCCCCATTCGAGAAGCCCTCCTCTTGGCCAACGACCACTCCGGGCACTTGTCCGTGACAGTCCTCTGCACGGAGATGGAGTTAACTGTTGCCGAAGCAGAAACCCTGCTGATGGTGATGGCCAAGCGCGGACTGGTCCAGGTCGATGACGACGCCCTCCTCGGAGAAGGCGACATCATCTACAAGGTCAAAGGTTTGAATTTGCCGGAATAAGATGTGAGGTCTGGAAGCAGGTCCAAGGAGAGATCTAGAAGTCGGCGTTTCCGCGAGTTCGTGGGAAGGCAATGACGTCGCGGATGTTCTTCATACCCGTCACAAACTGGATCATACGCTCAAAACCGAGTCCAAAGCCGGCGTGGGGAGCACCACCAAACTGACGCAGTTCCAAGTACCACCACAACTCCTCTTCGGGAATCTCAAACTCTTTGATTCGCTCCAGCAAGACATCGTAACGTTCTTCACGCTGCGAACCGCCGATAACTTCGCCGATACCCGGAAACAACACGTCCATGGCAGCGACAGTTTTGTCGTCGTCGTTGAGGCGCATGTAGAAGGCTTTGATACCTTTGGGGTAGTCGTACACAACCACAGGCTTTTGGAACTTCTTCTCGACGAGCCAACGCTCGTGCTCGGCTTGCAGATCCAACCCCCACTCCACGGGAAACTCGAACCGCTTCTTCTTGTAAGGTTTGGAGTTACGAAGAAGGTCAACGGCCTCCGTGTAGGAGATTCGCTCGAAATCGTTATCCAAGACAAAGCGCAACGTTTCGAGCAGACCCATGGGTCGCCGCTCTTCCTTTTTCATGTTCTTTTCGAGGTTCTGGATTCGCTTGTCGAGGAACTCCAAGTCCTCCATGCAGTGTTCCATGGCGTAGCCAATAAGATACTTCACAAAGTCTTCAGCGAGGTCCATGTCGTCTTCCAGGTCCCCGAACGCAATCTCTGGCTCAATCATCCAAAACTCCGCCAGGTGACGTGAGGTGTTGGAGTTTTCAGCCCGGAACGTGGGTCCAAAGGTATAGACCTTGCCCAAGGAGAGCGCGCCAGCTTCCGCTTGCAGCTGTCCAGACACGGTAAGGTTGGTTGGTCCGCCAAAGAAGTCTTGTTTGTAATCGACCGCGCCTTCCTCGGTCAGGGGCGCCTCGTTCGGCTCAAAGGTCGTGACGTGAAACATCTCACCCGCGCCTTCGGCGTCGCTGCCTGTGATGATGGGCGTATGCAAATAGTAGAAGCGGTTTTCGTTAAAGTACTTGTGGATGGCAAAGGCCAAGGCATGACGAATCCGAAACACCGCAGCAAAGGTGTTGGTGCGCATACGGAAGTGAGCCTTTTGGCGAAGGAACTCCAAGGTCTGACGGGCGGGTTTTACGGGATAGGCTTCGGGATCCACATCGCCCAACACCTCGATGGATTCGGCCATGATCTCCACAGCCTGTTCTTTCCCTTGGGACTCCACCACGGTTCCTGTAACCGACAAGCACGAGTGAAACTGAATCCGCTTGAGCAGAGACTCATCAAAATTATCGAAGTCAACAACCACCTGAAGATTGTTCTGGGTAGAGCCGTCATTGAGCGCGATGAAACGATTGGAACGAAATGCCTTAACCCAACCCATCACAGTCACAGACTCTTGCAGCTTTGGTTCCAGCAGAACGTCAGCGATCTCTACCCTTTTCTTCATGGATCCTTCTCCCAGTTGTTTCCGATGCTATCTGTCTTTGGTTTGGCATCGGACCAAGTGATTGCCACGGCTCCTACGAGCCTTTCCAATGGACTTCGATCTGTATTCGAGTCAGAAACGGGCACATCGACCCAACCTGACCCTGTTTGCGAACGCGAAGCATAGTCCGTTTCTCAAAAAACGCAATAAGAAAGACGGGGTCTCCCCTCAGGAAGTTCGGAACAGAAGTGGTATGGGACCCAATCAACCTGTCGAGAAAAAGAGGGGAAGCCCTTTCACTGTATCCGACCACCCAGACTCTATCTTGATGAGTCACTTTGTGAGATAACAAGACCACAACAAACTTCTGTCGCAAAGGACAATACGATGGCCAATACTCTAGCCGAGCAGGTTGGATTGGGACCCACTTGGACCGCGCTGCTCCATCCACAAATCCAAACCTTACAGGTGCCCCAACTCCCAGGGATCAACTGCAACCAATGTCGGATGGTAGAGGAAGGCGGGTTCCACCCCTTTGCCCGCTGTTGCAACATTTATCCTGAGTTCCCCAACTTCTTGCTTGGAGAGATCTTGGAGAAGGGCCAACGGCCAGGAAGCCAGGCGACTGTCGCAGGTTGGATAGAAGAAGGCCGCTCAGGTCCAGCCTACGCTCACAAACCGCCTGTCATGCACGAGCGATACAACAACCAAAACTACGACAACGTGAGCGAAATACCACCCTGTCCACTGTTGGATGAGCAGGGCCACTGCACCGTCTATGCGCAGCGCCCCCACACCTGCATCGAATACAACTGTGTGTATCCTCTCTACCCCGAGATCATCGGGTTTTGGCATGCCTTTCACAGCCTCTTGGGTTTGCACAGCTACCTCACCTCCCGCTACCTGCTCCATGCGCTAGGTTGGGATGTAGAAGCCTACCAGGAAGCCTGGAAAGACACTCCCAACGACGCGATTTGGGGTGACCAACTGTCCATCCAGCCGGACTTCCATAGCAAGCTCTGGAACGGCCAAGCCCCCGAGCGCTTCTACAAAGATTGCAGCCGGTATGTCCAGGACAACCAAGATTCCATCCGTGAAGAAGTCGAGATGTATCGACGCCACCAGCTTCAGGAGCAAGCCGAAGCGACAGACAACGAAGAGAGACTCCAAGAACTAAACCAGCTGCCCAACGCGCTGACGTTCCGGGAGCCCCCTTTGGTGCTGTGGGAAGAAGTGTCTGTCGGTCGCCACATTGCTCCCGAAGACAACCCATGGACCTTGACCGAGTTTGAGGGCTACATCCTCTGGCTTCACAAGGCCATGATGGGACGATATGCCTTTGAATTATCAAGGCAACCAACGTCCTAAAGGTTCCCAAAGACACAATCTTGCCTTTTGAGCCAAGTTCGAGGACAATTCGCTCAACCGAGTGACTCAGCTCCATCCCAACGAGGCATACCAAGTGGATGGGGGTGGGACAAAACGAAGTACCTAAAGAGGAGAGCTTCCGTTATGGAAACACGTGCTTTCGCGTCGTTGGATGAAACAGTCTTCACACAGCTAGGTCACACCTGGATGCGAGACGGTTTAATCACGGAAGACCAGTTAATGCAGGTGTTGTCACAAACCAGCGATCAAGACGAACAGTTTCGCTTGCTGCTGGAGCAAGGAGTGCTCACGGAGTCCCAGCTGCTTCGGGACTTATCCTCGGTGATGGCTTGCCCCTTTTGGAGCCCCGACGAGCTCCACCAAAAAGCCTCCCAAGCCCTCTCCCTGATTGGCCAGTTTCCCCAAGAAACGCTCGAACGACTGGCAGTGTTGCCCGTTCAACGCAAAGGAGCCGGGCTCCTCGTAGCAATTGCCAGCTGGCCTAGCCAAGAGATGTTTGCGACCTTGCAGCGCCAGATCCAGGCGCAAAGCGTAACCTTTGGGTTTGCGCCTCGCTCCGCCATCCTCCAAGAGATCAAAACGGCGTACCACCATCCCAGCACTCTGCGAGCCTCTCTCCAAGAATTCAACGAGTCTTGGGACGATTGGGAAGATCCGACCCTGGCGATGGACAACTCCAAGCCAAAGTTGGAAGAACCTCCCAAAGGCTCGCTCTCCGGCAGCCAGGAAAATGTGGACGCCTTGCTCGCCGACTTCCTCACTCCAGATGCACCGTTCCCTGGAGTCGGATCGCAAGCCAGTCAAGCCAACGCCCCAGCGGTTCGCTCAGCCCAAAGCCTCCCCAGCCAGGAGCAGGCCTCCTCTCCTCGCCTCAACATTCGTTCGTCCCATAGCCTCGATCAAGCAGACGAACCACGCAGAGGCTCACAACCGCGCGGACTTGATGCGCTTCGTCAATCGGACTCCGGGTCTATCCTTGGATTGGATGGCCCCACAAGTACTGGCTCGATGAACATCTCCCAGACCTCGTCTGGGGTAAGCAATATGTTGATCGCTGCCGATGTCAAAGAGATCAAAAAAGAGCGCGCGAAGAAGGGCAAAGGCAAAAAAAATCTAAAACAAGACGAACGAATGGCTGTGGCTTCAGCCTGGATCATGACCCTTGTCCGCATCGTTGCGCTCGTAGGCATCGGATATCTGATTTATTTAGGCTACCAAAACGGACTTTAATTTCCATGAAGTTTCGGGCACTTCAATTGATCTATAACAATTATTTTGTTTCTTTGTGTCATGATTTGGCGCGACAATTCGTATACATTGATGAGAGAGAGCCACGAAGTTTTTTCGAGGAGCGTTTAAGAAATGATTCTTGACATCCTCCGAGAGGACACTAGTTTGGATCATGAGAGAGAATCACGTGACATCTTTGATTGTCTCACCACCGTTTGCTTTACGTGATTCATCAGAAAGCTGATTTTGAAGGAGATCAAACATGAATTGGCGATATGGTGCAGGCACACTCGATCATGGGTGTCACAACCAAGTATCACCCGGTGGGATTCCTGTCGAAGTTCTTCGTCGATGTGCCGAAGAGTTCCTTGGTCCCCATCGTTCACTCCAAGATCTCGAACAACGCGAACAAGACGTTTTGATTGCTGAGATTGAAGCAGACATGCTTGGTGTTGATGAGCGACTGCAAATCATCCCCACCACGCACTACGACGAACAATAAACAGCCTCTATCCTCCTAGAACGATTCTACCCCCTTCCTTCTCCAGGAAGGTTCACTTTCCTGCAGACCTTGCAGGCTCCCCTACTTACGCGTCTGACATCCTCTTCAAGCAAACCCATCATCCAAAAATTGCCCTGTCACCAGGGATATGTCACAACTACGGTACTCACTTCCGCGAACAAGCGACGTGGGTTTCTCGTAATGACCCATCCGCGATGGGCTGAAAATGAAAGAGCTTCCCTACTGGGATTGGACACAAAGGATCTCTCTGTATGGCTAGGCGCAAACCATTCCAAATGTTTCTCTTGACGGCAATGTGCTGGGGCACACAGGCGACTCTAGCCGCCCCTTCCTCTCCCCCAACTCAAACCAAACCCGCCGCTCGAAGTTCCAAGACCCCTGCACCCAAAACTCTGACTGTCTCTGCTGTGGGTGATGTGATGATGGGAACGACCAAGCTTCGCCTCCGTGCTCGTGGTCGTCACTTGCTTCGGGCGGTCCACCCTTTCCTCAAAAACAGGGACATTGTGTTCTACAACAACGAAGGGACCTTCGCGAAGCTTGAGACGCCTCCTCACAAGAAGGTGAAGCCGGGCTACAGCTACGTCTTTCGCTCCCCTCAGCTGTACGTGAAGTGGTTGGTACGGGCAGGCTTCAACATGGCATCGTTGGCCAACAACCACAGCTATGACTACGGCTGGCCAGGTCTCGCCGAGACGATCCGTGTGTTACGCCGAGCGGGCATTGTAAGCTCCCACAACTACGGTATGTTGGCTCGCCGTACCATCCGAGGAACCAAGGTTGTGATGGTGGCGTTTCATACCTCTCGCTACGGCAAACACAATGTCAACAACATCCCACAAGCCAAAGAAGTCGTTCAAAAGCTAGCCAAGAAATACGACATCGTGATTGTATCGTTCCATGGAGGTGCTGAGGGACTCTCCAAACTGCATGTTCCCAAAACGCTCGAACGGTTCCTCGGGGAGCGACGAGGTGATGTCTACCGCTTTGCGCACGCTGTCATTGATGCTGGAGCCGATCTTGTTATCGGTCATGGACCTCATGTTCCCCGCGCTGTGGAGATTTACAAGAAGCGACTGATCGCATATTCGCTGGGCAATTTTGTAACATCAGGCTTTGGCATACGATCTTACCTAGGCTATGCACCACTGCTCCAAGTTGAAATGAAAACCAACGGAGAATTGGTCCAAGGAAAGATCATTTCGTTTCGCCAAAAACCCTACCGTGGAGTGTATTTGGACAAAGAAAACAAGGTGGCGAAGCTGATGCACAATCTCGGCGTAGTGGATTTTCCTATAACTAACGCTTTGGATCCCAACGGTTTAATGGGTTCGACTCCGTACAAAGCCCCGAAGACAAACGCAAACCCTCCCCCAAGAAAGTTGAAAAAAGTTAAAGCATTTCGCCCATAATGTCGTATCCTATACCCACAAGTGTTGCAGATCGGGTTGTACAAATTTTCGGGTATGAGAGAATTCCATGAGACACAATGGGTCAAATCCATCAAGAAATGTAGTCTGGCATGTGGACTCCATACTAAGCCAGTGCCGATTAAAGGCTCTGCGCGAATCCAACGCATCGCGTTTGAGAATGTGGTTGTCCCGCGACGACTTTCACAGGGAGCTGCGATATTGGCTCCAACACGCAAGCACCGCACCCTCTATGGATCAAGCGATTTCACAAGTGTGGGAGCAACTTTGCGATTACCAAGTCCAGCACATGTATTTTCCCAAAGACGGACTCTGGCGATTGCTTGAACCCTTGTTGCGCTCGGCTTATCTGTCCAGCAGAACATCCACGCCAGCCCAAGGGCACAGACTCAGCACACAGCCCGCGCCCCGAAGCACTCCTCCTCCTTTAAGTCGGCCGATGTCACAGAGCCCTCAAGCATCAAGGGCCCCTCTGCAAACCCCAAGAATGGGAACCCCTTCGAGAATCATCAGTCAATCTGTTCCAGCGCCCAGACGAAACACGCCCCCGCCCTTCTCCACTCGCCGACGAGCCTCTGAGGAGAAAAGAGACACCCCCTGGTGGAAAGGCAGCTCCGTAGTCAACAGCTTGCGTTTGCGGATCAATCGTAACCCAGAGCTACGACCTGTCTTTGAGGCCTTGTGTGACCCTGGTTACGCTCGATGCTTTGAGCAACAGTTGGATGAGGTTGGGCTTTGCATGACCATGGAAAAAGGTCAGTCCCGCCTACTCCGCTGGATGCTCCAAGAGCAGAAGCTCAACAATCGGCCAGGCTCAGCGATGATCCTTTGGGATATCCTTCAACCCCTCCTCATGCGTGAAGCACGAGCGACCGAACAGCACTACGAACCCCACTCCGATGGGATTCATACTCCCCTACCTTCTTCCTTGCTGCCCGCACACATGCTCCCAGCCGAAGACGAATCGCTTCCCCAATCTTAACTTAAGCCCCCAATCCTAACTCGACACCCTAATTTTAAGACGAATCGCCTCTCTTCAGCCCAGAGCCGGTTAGCCTCGCGCAGCCAGAGAACGCAGCCATTCAAGGGCGCGGAAGTTCTGTCCTGCATATTGTTGAAGGATTTCGTTCGCGATCACGGGGATTTTGGAGTCTCGCTTGGCACGAAGCGCGTCGAACAAGGGGAACATGGCAACCTTGAAGGACAGTGGAGCTTCATCGACAATCGCGTTGGGGAACAGAGAAGCCAACTCTGTAAGACAGTGATTGATTCGGTCTTGGTAGGCTTTCCCCTCGTCTGTGAGTAGGAAACCTGTCTCATCAATGTCGGGAACCATCAGGCTATTCAGAGCTTCTTCCACTTGACTCTGAGAAGCAGTACCTGCCTTGGCTCGTTGCAACAAATCTTCGTAAAAGGCGGTTCGTTTGACAACGAGTTGGCCACCTTCTGTATGGAGTTGTGATGGAGGTGCTTGTTCCGTTTCTTCTGCCTCACTCAACGAGGGAGCAGCTTCCCCTTCATCTCGCAACGTTGCGTTTTGAGAAGAGAGAACCTGAATTAGGCTAAAGGATGAAGAGCGGTTGCCACCGGAACGAGATTGAGAGGCCATGTATACCATCGCTTGTGCGGAAGTGTCCGCAGATTAGAAGGAATCGTACTGCGCTGGAATTGCACGGGTTGAGCATACTCCAACCCAACTTCTCAGGTCAAGGGCCAAACGGGCCTACATCCCAGCGGAGAAACTCAGAAACCCGTAGCAAGGTTCAGCTCTTCTAGCCTCTCAGACAACGCAATAGGGAAGTCCGACTTCGACACAAGGCAGCCCGACAAAGAGGTTTCCCAAGAGGGCTTCTTGTTGTATCCTCAGCCGACCTTTCAACGACTTCGTGCGAGGATTGAAGTGCAATGTCGAATGCATCCGAGCGAGAGAGCGCCGGTCTCCGCTTGATACAATTTTTGGATCGGCCGCTGCTTGGGCTGGCCATGGTCTCCATCGTCCTCTACCTCTCCGAGATTTCAGGAGCCTTTGGCCACCAAGAGGCAACCTGGTCTATCATTCACACAGCCATGCTTGTGTTCGACTTTATCTTTCTCTGTGACTGGATTCTCAAGGTGTCCGTACAGCGTTGGTCCTATCTTCGCAGCCCTTGGTGCTTGATCGACGCCATCAGCTGCCTCCCCATCCTGACAGTGCTCCCCATGTTCTCGTCCTCCCTCCAGAGTTTCCGTTTCTTCCGTGGCCTGCGCATGTTCCGGGTGTTGCGTAGCCTCCGAATACTGCGGCTGCTTCGCTCCATGCCAGCGTTTCAACAGTTCCAGGCGATGCAGGGAGGAACGGAGCGCCATCGACGCTTTGAAAGAGCCCTGTTTGTTGGCACGTTGGGTTTCAGCATCCTGTTTATCTCGATTGTTTCTCTGACCCGTCATTTTGTGGTGGCCCAAGAGATCCAAGAGTTGAGATTCCACCTCAACCAGAGCCTCACAGCCCAAGAGATTCAGGCTCTAGGTGGCAGTTTCTCGCAGCTCACCTTCCCGAACTACCTCAAACTCAAGGGTCAACTCAACGGTCAAACCGTGGCAGTGTACTTCAATCAACATGTGATCGAACAACCCGCCAACCTGATCGAGTTCTTCCTTGTCGTGGGCGTGCTCATGGGGATGCTCCTGCTTTTCTATCTGTTTGTGCACTTGCTGCGGGATGTTTCGTTTGAACAAATAAGGGGAATCTTGCACATTGTTCTTCCGCATCAAGTCGCAGAGCAGTTCCTTGAAGATCCCCAATCCTACAACAACAAACACTGCATGCCTGGGTCGATTCTTTTTGTGGACATCAAAGGATTCACGCGCGCTTGCGAAGAGTTGGACAACAACCTCAACAAGCTCTCGGAGCACTTGGAGGGCGTGATGGATGACCTCGCGCAATCCTTACTCAACCACAACCTCATCATCGACAAGTTCATCGGCGACTCCATCATGAGCTTTGCAGGGGGTCCTTTCTCTTCGTCGGACCCTCAAGACAACGCCTACAGGATGGTCCGAGCTGCGCTTGCCGCGATGCAAGCGATGGACGAACGCAACGACCCCTACTTCCGGCATGTTAAAGTGGGTGGCGCGTCTGCCCAGGATTGCCTGATCGGCGCGTTTGGCACCAGCACAAGGTTGTCCTATACCGTTTTGGGAGACGGGGTAAACCTTGCCGCTCGACTTGAAGCAGCCTGTGGAGAATGCAAAACGCGGAACTTGTTTGGACCCATGACCTACGAACTCTGCCAGGACTACGACGATATCCAATGGCGCTGTTGGGGCATGATCCGGGTCAAAGGAAAGCTCAACCCCATCCGCGTGTACGAAGCCTTTGACGCCCAGAGCATGGAGGACACCCAATACATCGACACGTTCCACAAAGCGTGGGAAGCCTTCTCCCAAAAAGAATTCAAAGAAGCCAAAAAGCTATTTCAACAAGCTGACCAACAAGCTCCCGGCGGTGACGACCCTAGCAAAGAGTACATCCAATGGTGTGAGGTCCTGATCAAACAAGGAACCTCCAAAGATTGGGAACCCGTTCTCCGAGCCCGTAAAGGATAAAGGACGGAGAAAGCTAAGAAAGCCACATGAACAGGGTGCGATTGATACCCATTGGTAAAGCCTTCGTCTTTGGTGATGACGCAGAGCAACAATGGGTGTTGCCAAAACGATGAGGTATAAGGACCGGTTTTCGACCACACTCGGATTAACGTTTCCCCTCAACGACAGACTTGAACATGGTTTTGACAGCCTTGCGTATGCTTGTTTTCTTCGCAAACAATTGGAGCAAGGACGACACGGTTCCCCACTTCTTCTGCTGGCGCAAAGCATCCTTCAACTGCAAAGCCTGTTGCAGCCCCTTCTTGAATGCATTGACTCGCTCATCAAAGTCCTTTTTGAACGTTTGAAGATGCTTCCCTGGATAACCTTGTGTGATTTGCTGCCGGTAGGCATCAGCCATCTTTTGGACATCGATGGAGTTCCCTTGTGACAGACTCGCAAGACCTTGGTAGGCTCCTTCCTCTGTGTGAGACTTCATGATCGCGTTGTGCCCACTAGCAAGGGAAGAATAAGCGCTATAAGGCACCAAGACAAAGCTCAGCAAGGCCCCCACGCCTTGAATCGTCAAGCCTTGAGTCAGAGCACCACCCACTTCCACGGCAGTACCAATGATCTCCAGGATTGAATCGGCGTTGGTCACCAAGAACCCCAAGATATCCTTTGCCATCGATTGACTGGAGGTGTCTTTGGCAACCACCAGGGACTGGAGCAGTTTGGCCCCTTCCTTTGGGTTGGATTGCATCAGCTGCTTGGCTTGTTCCAAGGCCTGGGTCGGATGGGTCTTCATCAACCGCAAGATGCTTACAGCGTCCGGGGCACTCGCCGAACGAGACGTGGCCGTTCTCACGTGACCGCGCGGATAGGCTCGTTGTGTCCTCATCGACTTGGGTGAGCCGCCCTTGTGAAGGCTGTCGCTCTTCACCGAAACAAGGAATGGCTTGTCGGCTTGTTTTGTAAAACTCTCGGAAGGCGATGACTTCACCGATGGCTTCATCAACTCAGCATCAATGTCTTGGGCAGCAGTCTTTTCTTTGTCGGAGACAAAAGACTCCAGATCCAGCTTACCCATCGGCTCCTGAAACGATGACTCTACCGTAGAAAGACCTTGGTTGGTGACGGCTCGAATGTTGTTGTCGACTTTCATGATCCAATCCTTTGTGATGAAACGTTGGAGAAACATCAGCCTCTTTGTTGGCTGGTACCCTCGCCATACGCATCTTCTGTACCGGATCACGACAGATGAAAACAAATCAAACATTCACCAACAAAGTCAAGCACATACAAAGCAAACAGCGATCGCAACCTTCCACGGTATTCGGAGCGGACTGTACAAATTCAAGACAGACATGTTTGAATTTTGGACAGGCAATGGAGCAACAACCAAACTGCTTTCGGCAGAAGTCACACGCTCCTCAACGTTGGTGGGTTTACTTACAAGGGCTCAACGGACAGGCCGAGTCGAAGGGATCGGACGCGATGCGTTGGGTGCAGCGAGTGCTGTCAGCGCCGTCCATGTTGGATGAATGACTCGATAATGCGAACCCGCCAGATCTTTGGGAGAACCCCAAGAGCCATCGGGGTTTTGTTTTTTGAGGAGATAGCGTAGGCCATCCTTCACTTTGGAAGTGTGCCCACGTCCGTAAAGTTTGTAGCAAAACAAAACTTCGGCCAACAAGTCAAAGTCACCCACTTTGTTCCGAAGGGTCGACCACTCTCTCTCCCAATAACGCCAGATCTTTTGGGTTAAGGGTGAGAGAACGAGCGGCTCTTCGCCATACAGAGTCAGAGCAGCGATCACATGAGTCAGAAAGTAATTTTGAGAAGAGTAGTGATCCTTGTTCTTCGCATATTGATAGGGAAACGGTAGCCCACGAAGCTGCTTCACATAGTGGAGGAAGCGATCGGGAGGCAAACGAACAACAAGTCGGGGGTATCTCTGATGCAACCCATGAAGAAAGGAAGACTCGATCAAGTAGTCCCCCAATACTTCCATATTCTTTGCTCTCCGAGCCGCTGCATACGACATCGTTCGGGGAGGAGCCACAGAGCTAGGAAAGTGGGTTTTGTAAAAGTGAAGCAAGCGCTGTTGTGAGGCCCCATATCTTAATAAGAGAGGAAGAGCGTTCAAGAAGAGCCACTTCTCCGAGTGACTTTTCTCATACAAGAGAGGAAGCTTCTTCTCAATTCGCTTTGCGATCAACGTCCCCAACGCCTGCAACGTTTTTCCCAACGGCTTGTTCCTACGGAAGTGATGTACAGTTTTTACAATGAACAGGTATTCACAAAACACCCACTCAAAAGCATCCTTCCCTTTCATATAGTTGGTAAGCCATAGCAACCCACGGAGGATCGCCCGCTCTTCTTCAGCGCGAGTCTGGTTAAGGAGAGAGACAAACTGGGCCTGTATCTTGCGTAGTTGTTCAGGAAAGAATCGCCTATTCTCGTTACCAAGAGGCCGACTTGCAGGTTGGGCGAAGGCAACAGACGCAAAGCTCATCCACAAACCAAACCACCCCACCCCAAAGCTGATAAGAACTCGTCTCACGGTCTGCAGTCTCCCCAAAAAAATGATCCATACCAGAGAGCAGAGAATATCCCATCTAGGAAGCCAAGAAAAAGGTGTTTTGTGACATGCCTATTATTTTCGAAAAAACTTCAAAACTATTTTTTCATGTTCTTCAAGCACCTAGCAAAGAAACCAGCAAGATCCAGCGAACATCATTCATTTTCTTCAGAATAAAAATGAATGCAGGTCAGTCTAAAGGTCAGCAAAAAGAAATGAAGATGTTCCGCAACTCTCTCAGGGGAGAAGTGTTAGTTCTAAACGTTGTAAAAAAAGCATAGCGTTGTCCAGATAGATCCTATCTGGCAATACAAAGTCCTGCGTTTGGCAGGCATAGTTGGGGTGAAGAAAGCCCCGAAGTCATCAGCCTTGGGCATTCAAAAAGTTATGCCCGTGAACAGAGAAGAGGAGAATCCGAATGAAGAAGTTTCTCGTTGCCCTGCTTGGTGCTTCCTTTGTGTTCCTTGCTTTCGGTATGAACAATGCTGAAGCAAAGCGTCGTGGCTGCTACGCCCGATACACCTACGGAAGCAAGACCACTGCTTGGTACAACTTGGGCAAAGTTGGTGGTTTCTTCAAAAACAAGAAAAAGGCCTGTCTGTCCCGTGCGAAGTCCTACATGTCTCGCTACGTGAAGCAGCTCTTCACCAAGAGCACCGCTCTCTGTGGCAAGAAGTTCAAAGTATGGGTTGACACCGAAGTTGATGGCAAGCGCAACAGCCGTGACGGTTGGGGCTATGCTGTGAACGGTGGTTACTACTGCAAGAAAGTTTGCACGACCAAATACGTCAAGATCTCTTCTTGCAAGATCCCCACCTATGTTCGCACCTACGCTCCCTACTACAACCGCGGTGGCTACATCTACAAGAAAGTCACCAGCTGTAGCTGGACCATCCGCTAATCGCGGTGGTTCTGTCTAGCCTTCCACGGAAGGTTTGACAAGAAAAGCCGTCTCTGTTGTCAGAGACGGCTTTTTGCATTTTAGGATAGGTCAACAGCCAGTTTCATCGAAGTCGAAGAACCAGGAATTGGGTGGGGTCGTAAACCGTTGGGAAGGAGGCCTCACCCAGGCAATGTGCTCTCTCTTCGATCGCGCGAGAAGCAAGAAAAAACCCCAATCGCACGAGCCCATTTATCGGGATGAAGATAGCTTCCGTAAACATAGCTTCATCTCTTGGAATGAGTTACCCTTTTGAATACAAGCTTTCATCTTCTGATCTTTGTATCGAAAGGCGTCCTTGACCCATTGACGGCAGGTTAGCTTCTTGGTTTGGGTACGAGTGGCATCCTCCTTTTTTTGTCGGAACTCTCTCTCAATGACCTGGATGCAAAGGTCGTGAAGCTTGCCTTGCTCTTTATTGGTATCTTTGCAGCCCACAAGCATCAAGCCAGAGACGGCTCCGACACCAATCCACACCTTCCAATTCCCAAACATACACTCCTCCATCAAGATCTAGGTGTTCCATCGCCGAATCAACACAACAGAGCGTCACGCCCAGCCCAAAGAGCAGCCCGACTCACTTCTGCCAAGCAGGTTCTTTCCCAGGATGGTAACTGGCAATAGCCTTGCCTTTTACGTTTTGACGATCTCGGGCCACAGGCTTAAAAGTCTTCTTGAGAAACGAGACCGCCTGGTCCTTGTAGAACTTGGAAGACTTACGGTTGACGTTCCCATATTGGTGCCGGGAGCGCGAGCGAACGCCGTCCTTTGTGAACTCAACGATCATAATGTACGAGTCGCCCTGACGCCCCACGAGGTGATTGCCCACGAGGCGGGAATGAACAGCCCGAAGAATGTCGGGTCCTCCGCTGATCGGAAGATCCACGCTCCCCCGCCGCAACCGCTGAACATGACCCAAAGGAACATCCAGCTTGCTGTAGTGCTTCTTCAAGAAGCGGACAGCTTGCTTAAAACCTTCTTGTGCAGAGGCCGCTTTCTTCTTCTCAAACAAACCCTGACGCTTGTGCGCAAAATAGGTCAACACAAACAATGAAGCTTCCCGATTGTCCTTTTCCATCGACAAGTTCCATTGTTTCAGCAGAGCCAGCCCCTCCTTTTCAAGCTTGTTGGAAGGTTGAAACGACTGCAACAACGGAAGCAAGTTCTCTCGGATGATCGGAGAGGATCTCTCATACTTCAGATCAAACTTCATCGAAAGAAAGGACTTCAACGAGATCTTCCCCGGCTTGGACAAAAGCTTGAGGCTCCGAGCGGAGCGGTTGTTGTTGTTCGGCTCGATTCCGGCCTCTTTTTGGAACGAGGCCGGCTTCGGATTGCCCTGCCCTTGGGTCGCAAAAAATGGGCTCGCGTTGCAGTTTTGCACAAAGCCGCTCGGTGGATTGTGAACCATCGGAAGTTTGTCCCAAGGAACGACCTTCTTCCAGATCAAATCGCTGCGATTCCCAGGCAACACTGTGGTGTAGTCGAACCCCGCTTTCCGGACAGGAAGTCTCGCATTGTACACGTAAAAAATGTTGTCTCGGTTCGCAAAAACAAAGTTGAACATGGGCATAGCATGCATCCGCATGGCAGCTTTCCAGCTATCCAGATCATGTGCTTTGTTCAGCCTGTACCATTGCTCCACCGTAAAGATCGCTTTCCCCATCCCAGCGTAACGAATGGCATAATAGCCGTGCTTCGTTTTGAGAACAGGACCATGAACGCTGTGAAAAACATCCATGCCCAAAGGAAAGTTAAATAGCCTCACGTCGATCGGAATGGTAACTCGTTTGTGAGCTAGTTTTTTCCAAGCACCATCGAGCTTGTAGAGAAGCGGCTTGAAGGGATGCATGTCCAGTTTGTACACATCAACCAGATCAGGGTTGTTCACGGTCATGGCCCAACCAATGTTGTCGTTATGACCGTGAAGGATGACAGGTGCGCCAGGAAACAAACCACCTGACATGTGCCAGCCCTCTTCCGAATGAACATGAACCTCATACCAGGCAACAGGTCCTTCCCAAGGTTGATGGGAGTTGATGTTCAACCGGGTGACGTCATCAGTGGAGCGGCTCCTATGAACGCCGTGAGCGTTGGAACCTGAGCCCACAAAAGGAGACGCCTGCGCAAGTTGCAACAAGGCCTTGTCTGCCGCCGACGCAAACACAGGCTGCCCCACCTTTTTGGATTTGGCGTTGCGAAGAGCCACCATGACTTTGGGCAAGTTGAACATCAAGGGAACTTTGTGAACAAAGCCAGCCGCGATGGTTTTACCAGAGATGGGGAACAGCCGACCGTCCACTTCTTTGGGATGCCGGGCTGCATAATAGTTGAACCCTTTGGCGTACCCTTCCAACAACGCTCTTGTCTTGGCGGAGAGCTTGGGGTAGAGAGCTTCGACCTGCTCTTGTACCCGAATCAACCGGACGTAAAAGTCATTCCCAATCGCCCTCGTGGACAATCGCAGGAGGCTTAAGCGTCCAATGGATGCAGCAAGAACCAGCTGAATGATCGGGAAATCATCTTCCGCATGAGCATAAGCCAGCCCAAACGCAACATCAGCGTCGGTTTTTCCAAAGATATGCGGAACGCCCCAAGCGTCCCGAAGGATCGTCACTCGCTTTGCAAGCAACGTCATCTCTGCTGTCACTTGTGGCGCGCCAGGTTTGAGCGCCGACCGAATCCCCCACCACACCAACACCGCCACCACCAAGACAAGGGGAAACCCCAACCACCACTTGCGATGACCTCGAAACATACACACTCCCAATTGTTCAAGGGGTCCTTCCACCCACAGCGAAACCCAACGATGAGTGTAGGGATGCGGAAGGAAAGAAAACGGAAAGGAGAAAAGAAGAGCAGTGGTTCAAAGCAGAGCGTAGACTTACAACCCTGCTTTCATGAATCAGCACCCACTTACTTCTTACCCAACAATCCACGCTTAATTTGTTTCATGATGGGCTTCTTTCCAATGAACACTTTGAGAATGGCGTCGGCAAAATCTGCGCCTTTGATGAACCCTTTCTTCTTTCCTTTGGCGAAGACAAGCACGCCTTTTTGCGTCAAGGTCAGAGAGATGGTGTCACCCTTTTTTACAGCTTCCATCTTGGAGTTAAAGTCGTCGATTCGCTTCTTGAGTTTGGGGAAGTTTTTTCCAGCGGCAACCTTCAGGCTTTTCTTGAAAGCGCCTTGCATCCGGCCCTTACCCACACCACGGACAAACTTCATGCGAAGGAACTTAAGAGCCTTCGAAGCAAGAATGGCTTTGGCGCTGTTGCTCTTTTTGGTCAGATACAAGCCCACAACGTACACATCAATCCGAAAGATGGTCGCCTCGCGAAGACCCAAACCATTCAACACAAGCTTCTTGCCATTGATGGTGGTGGTATCGGGCATCGTTACACCAGCCAAGGTTCCAGCCTCAGCAGAAACACTTACAACTCCAAGACACAGGGACAAGGTCAATACAATCGCCAATCGCATGGGAACATCTCCTCTTTTGCAAGTTAGAATTGGATTCTCTCTACAAGTCCAACACCCTATGCAAAAGCAGGGAACAAGGCAATCGAATTTTCATGGAAAAAAGCAAGGAAAGCGCTACGCGGCTTGTGAAAGAATGGAATCTCGGGCAGCAGGTGGGACGACGTACAGCGTTGCTTCCTCAGTCCAGGTCGGCAAATCCGAAGCTTGCAGTGTCAACAACAAGTTCCATTTGAGGTGAAGGTCACGCGTCGAAAACGAGAACGGTGCATCGCCCGGAAGGGTCGCTGCAAATACAAACGCAATGTCCTCTCCCTCCTGGTATCGCTTGCACTCCCCTTCCTCAAGATCAAGGTCCAGCGACAACGCTGTGTGTTCGACTGCATTGTTGCCTTGGTTGTTGTGAGTGATGATCATCATCTCTTCTGCCTTGATGGACGCAGACACTCCAGTCACAGTGACAGAACGTTTGGGAACCGTCCGAAGCAGCACGTTCAACGTGTCGCCGGGACAAAGCATAGGAGGAAACTCAAGCTCCACCGCGCCCAACGAACGCTCGGCAATTTTGTGGCGAAAGGCACTCCAAGACTGAATCACTCCAACCCCAAGAAAGACCACCGCGAGGGTGAGCTGAAAGGTCCAAGTCCAACCGTAGGTGAGCAAGGAATATCCGGCAAAACCGAGGCAAAGCGTAAACCCTGAATACCCCAGACCATACCCGAGCAAGCTCAACGACCAATGGGGATCGACGTAGCCGCCTTGCAAGGACTCTTGGGTGTTCAGTACGCTCGCAACCCAATCCGCTGTAGAGGAAGGACTGGGTTCAACCTGGATTCGATGGGAGGTTTTGGGATCGAGCTTCCAGGGGATATCGGCCCGGGCCACCAAAAACCAGTCCAATTTCATCACGGTCCCATCGTACGAACAAGGACCGTGCGCCGGTATCTCAATGGCATACGAAAACCGGTGGTCTTCTCCAGCTGTCAACTCGCCGGAGAACAACTCCAAGGTCTGGATATCCACAACGTCAGCCGGTCCCGAACCGTGTCCCTTGCGTTGCAGCGTAAGCGTTAGTTTGTTGCACGTTACCGTCTTGTTCGGACGAACATGAACCTCCCCCTCCACCTTCTCTCCAGCCCCAAACGTCTCTCTGTTTTCTAAGGTATGTATCGATAACTCAAAGGTAGACATGATTTTCCTTTGCTTTGTGCCAAATTTTACTCCCCGCCTGAAAGCCGTGCATGACCATTGGCGTCGAGCCAGCCGGGAAGTTCCGTTTACGTATTCTTGTTTTCCATGTATAACATCGATTCGTTCCGGAGTCCTGCTGTTTTTCAATGCAAGGGAGCTACACCTCAATGAAAACATTGTCCTTTAAAAATGGTGACACGATGCCCATTCTGGGGTTGGGCACATGGAAATCCAAGCCAGGGGAAGTCTACGAAGCGGTCAAGGTCGCTTTGGAGTTAGGCTACCGACACCTCGATTGCGCCGCAGTCTACGGCAACGAGGCGGAAATTGGAGAGGCCTTGCAGGAGTCCTTTCGCAACGGAGTCGTCCAACGCGAAGAGCTGTGGGTCACTTCCAAGCTTTGGAACACCATGCACAAGCCTGAAGACGTCCGGCCTGCCTTGGAGAAAACCCTCAAAGACCTTCAGTTGGACCACCTTGATCTGTACCTGATGCATTGGCCTGTTGCCATGAAAAAAGAGGCAAGTCCGCCTTTTACGGCCGACAAGTTTCACTCTCTGGAAGAGGTCCCGCTGGCCTCTACCTGGGCTGCGATGGAACCCCTCGTAGACGACGGTCTCTGCAAACACATCGGCGTCTCCAACTTTAATGTTTCCATGCTCCAAGACCTCCAAGGCAAGGCACGCATTCAGCCTGAGATGAATCAGGTCGAATGCCATCCGTACCTTCAACAGGACGCTTTGGTCGCGTATTGCCAAGACCATCAAATCCACATCACAGCCTACTCTCCGCTTGGTTCCCCAGACCGTCCAGAGAACCTAAAGGGTGAAAAAGAACCCATCCTTCTGGAAGACGAAACCGTGGGTCAGATCGCAGAGAGACGCGGAGTTTCTATCGCGCAGGTGCTGATCAACTGGGCCATCCATCGCAACACTGCTGTCATCCCTAAGTCCGTGAACCCAAAGCGGCTCGCCCAAAACTTGGCAGCCGCAGATGTCTCTTTGACCTCCGAAGATATGGACAGCATCCAAACGTTGGAGCGAAACCGCCGTTATGTGGACGGTCGGTTCTGGGCACCCGAAGGAAGCCCCTATTCCCTCGAATGGCTTTGGGGATAACAAGGTGATCCAGTACTTCAAACCTGGCTTGCGAACGTTGTCCTGGGCAGGGACGCTCACTCTTTGGTTGAGCGTTGGGATCGTACCAATCGCATCGGCTTCTCCTGGCACAACAACAAGGCCCTCTACGCTCCCGACAAGCCGCCGGGCGACTCCAGCTACGCGACCGTCACCTCATCCCAAGGAGGTGTATCGTAGGATTCTGAAGCTAGCCCAACAGCGAAACCAAGGCTCGTTCTACCAGGCCAGCATCATGCTTCCTGCTCCAAGTCCAACGCACCCGAAAACAAAGATGGACTGGAGTATCCTTCCCAAAGCGATTACCCCAAAGGTTGCCCAAAAGCTACAAGAGATATCGTTTCAATTCAGTCAGGGAAGCAGTCGGCCCACAGGACCCAATTGGTTAATGATTCAAAGCAACAAGACCTGGGGTCGAGTGTTTCGCATCGGAAACCAGCCCTGGCATGTGCTCTTCATGAAGTACGGAAGCTCCAACCGACTTCTGGCCTACCAACAAGGCAGCAAGATTCTGTACAACGCGGCAGGTATGTATTCCTCGGGAACTCGACCTGCAAAGTTTTACATCGATCGAGTGATGGAACCCAAGCGAGCTTACAAGTTAGCCAGGAAGCGATGGAAACAAGGAAAGTCCCAGCATAAGGTTACTTTGGAAGTGCCGGGTGCCAAGAGCTACCCAGACAAGGCTGTTGCCTGGTACAAAGTTCCCCAAGGCATCCCCGAAGAGGTCGCAAAGGTTCTGCAAAAAGTATCGCTGCATCAGATCAAACGAAGCCGCAAGCCCATCTTCTTCATTCGTTGGTCTACGCTTCCACAATCAACCCGTGCAGGCACCTTGTTCTTCTTGGGTCGCAGATGGCACCTTTTCGTACGGCACCAGTTTTCACGAAACCACCTCCTCCTGCATGACCCCCAAATCAACGACATCTACACAGCCGTTGGACAATACTTCCGGGGACAATCTCCCGCCCTGCTCACCCTCGAAGGTCCTTTCAAGCTCTAGTTCTGTACGATACGGCTAGACGTTACCCATCGCCTGCAAGACCCGCTGGGCCAGGGATTGGCTGTACTCATTGACCTTCCAATGCCCTGGCATCCAGCCTAACAGAAATCGATAAAAGTCGGTCCAGGCGACGGCGTACAAGGCTCGCCACTCCGCTTCGAGGGCGCTCCAATCCACAGATTTGTTGTAGCGTTCGATAGCTTCTTCCAAAGCTTCAAAGTAACAATCCAGCACGTGGGACTCATGTTGTTCGCAGTCTTCTTCGTCCAGGCAACTTCCGAGGTAATAGACCACGTCCTTCATGCCACAACCACCGCCCACATACTGAAAGTCGACGGCTGCCACTGCGTCCCCATCCTTTGAAAAACAAAAGTTGGCGACCTTCGCGTCACCGTGCACCAAAGTTTGGAACTTGCATTCGTTCAGGATGTCATCAATGTTCTTGGCTGCGTCCTTGAGAGGAGAGTCTTCCATAACGTCCCATTCATCCGGGCGTGTGTCGAGATGCCAATACGTACCGATGGGCCACAAACCTTCTGGAGATTCGTTCAGAAAGCAAGCGTGAAAATGAGCCAGCCACCGAAGCCCAACCCCCACGTTCGACAAGGAGAGAGACATCGACCGTCCGGAGAATCCTGCAGCGTCCAGGTCTTCCAAGAGAATCACACGCTCCTGACCTTGCTCAATGGCTCCAAAGCAACGAGGAACCCGACACGCCTCGTCGCACCGCTCACTCCAAGACTGGTACCAGGATGTTTCCACCTCGTACGATCGTTCCTTCCGACGATGCGAAAGATTGGTATTCCAACCCCTGGGATGCTTGGACTCCTCCGGTAACACAATGTGCTTTACAATGGCGGTGGGAGCCTTTCCACCGTCGAGTTCCACTCGAAACAAAGAGCCATACCCGCTCCAAAGAGTCTGGAGGGTGGCTCCCTTCGTCAAAGAGGCAGCGCCCATTTGTTGCAACACAAACTCTTCCCAATCAAAGCTCATGGAGTCCTCATTCCCACAGTCCAAGGGTACACATCAAGAGGAAACGACTGTATCGTTTTCCCCCTCAACTTGCCATAGCGAATTGTTCTTCGTAGCCGCATGGAACTTCAAGGAAAGGGTCTTCCGACTTGACAGAGCGCTCGAAGACGTCGATGCTAAACATAAGAAAGTCGCTCTTACGCAAACCTGACTTCTATCGCGAGGAAGACCATGTGTTTGATTTGCATTGAATACGAAAAACAAAAAATGACCATCCGAGAAGCCTGGCGCGCTTACGGAGAGATGGCCCCCGGCATGGACCCCCAGCACGCTCGGGAAGTCCAGCAAATGCTTAAGGAAGAAGAAGAAAAGGAACGCAACAGCGCAACCAACGCCTCAAAGCCTTAGCAAGCTCAGCTCCTTCCATTCCACGCTTCCAGAAGATCAAACCTACAAAAACTACGTCTAGCAGAATTCTCCGACCATCAATTCAACGATAGTGGAAATCTTGTCCTGTATTCTCTATGTAGAAACTCCAGGATCGTTGAACGTTGACAACCTCCAGAGCAACAACCCCAGCTAACCCACGACTCTACAAGACGAATCAAAGAATACAGTTCTCTTAGGCATTGTGCTTGCTTTGTAGGAGAGTGCGTAACCAAAGCAACATCCAGAACGATGTGTTCAACGTCCCGAGCTGGAGGAACAAAGAATGATTCAACGATGTACAGAAGCTCCCATGTATGGGCAGACGCTTACCCCAACAACGTCTTCCTCGGATGATTCAATGGCTTCTCCCTCCGAAGACCCTGGAGAAACGGAGTTCATTGATTACGTTCCACCCAAGAAATGGCTTGCGTTGTTCAAAGGGATGCGAAAGGCGTATCGAAATGAGATGATGCAGCAGGTCTTTGATATTGTCCGATCGGAAGAAGAGGCTTGTAAGATTGTCCAAGACACCTTTGTAAGGTTCTTTCAGGAAGGCCAAACTCTACCTGTGGAGTCGTACAAGAATTGGCTCCTCCTTGTCGCCAAAACGAAGGCCATCCAGTTGTCTCGCAAAGGTCAGGTCCCCTATCTCTAACTCCCTAAGAAGCATCCTCGCTGTCCCACTCTGGTGCGATGCAACAAACATTGACGAGTTTCCACGACCGTGGTAGCTTCGGCGCGAATCTATGAAGCCCTAACCTTCGACAAAACAAGTCGGATTTCCCAACAAAGGAAGTCCAAGGTGAGACAAGGGAACGCTATGCCGTTGCAGCTCGAATTTTCGCAAGCTCCGTCGTTTTCAAAAGCCTACAGGCGTGTGCTGTTCAGCCGCCGTCGCGGGATGAAACCCGGCGACGAGCTTCCAGCCATCACTGCGACCTGGAAAGGTGCCCATCTCGACGCGGAGAACTTGCAAGCCTACCGCGACGTCTGCCAGATCACGTCGGAGCCTGGACTTCCCATCCACTATCCTCATGTCTTGATTAGCCCCTTGCACATCACCATGCTGACAGAGCCAGAGTACCCTCTCCCCTTGCTGGGTGCAGTTCACCTTCGCAACCACGCCATCCGTTACCGGACCATCGAAGACAACGAAACCCTCGACTTGACCGCAACGATTGCAGGCCACCGTTTTTGCAAACAAGGCATCGAAACGGACGTTGACTCGTGGGCCACTGTTGGCGACGAGGTGGTATGGCGAGAGCGAACAACATTCCTCACTCGAAAGAAAGGCCTCCCTGATGACCCCGCTTCTTCTCTGGCTGATGTGTTCCCATGGCCTGACGAAGAAGCAGGAGAGGAACACCTCGCGTTCAACATCGGAGCCAAAACGGGCAAACGTTACGCCAAGATCTCAGGTGACTACAATCCCATTCATATCTCCAAATGGATGGCGAAGATGTTTGGGTTCAAACGCGACATCGCCCATGGCATGTGGGGAGTGGCCCGCGCAACTGCAGACTTACCCGAATTGGCCACAGACGGTCCCGTCCGGTTGGATGTTATGTTTAAGGGACCCTTGTTTATGACAAAGGATGTTGTGGTTCGTCGTCACTCCCTTGAGAGCGGAACCTCCTTGCGGTTGTTTGTAGGAAGTGACCCTCGCCCAGCCATGCTCGTCACGGTCCGGCCGACGACTCCTGACGCCCTCCCCGAAACGGCCCCCGCCTAAAGATGACAAAGAGCGACCCCACCACCCACACAAGCACTCCAAACCATCCCCAAAAGGGCTGGTAAAGTGCCATCGCCTCAACGAGCAATGGGAGTACGCATCGGAGGGAAGGTTGTATCCAGGAATGAGACCAAGAGGTCCTGTGTTCCTTGGAACAAACGATGACCTGGAGGGGACAATGAACAGCACCAAACCAAGCTCCGAAGATCTCAGCAACTACTTACAGCCGACCTACTTCGTGGACAGCGACAACCCAGAGATTGTGAGCTGGGCCAACGAAGTCATTGGCGACGCCACAACACCCAAAGAAAGAGCCATCCGGCTCTACTACGATGTAAGGGACGGCATTTTCTACAACCCCTACAGAGTGAAGCTCACACGAGAGTGGTTGCGGGCTAGCGAAACCCTCCAACGGGGACGCTCGTTTTGCATCCCCAAAGCCTTGTTGCTTGCCGCAGGAGCAAGAGCCGTTGGTATCCCGACTCGACTCGGCTTTGCCGACGTTCGAAACCACGTCACCTCCAAGAACCTACTTGAAGCCCTGAAGTCCGATGTGTTCGCCTTTCATGGGTTTGTAGAGTTTTACCTGGAGGGCAAATGGGTGAAGGCGTCGCCGACCTTTAACGAGATCTTGTGCGAACGCGCCGGAGTTGCACCCCTTGAGTTTGATGGAGAAACGGACGCGCTCTTCCAAGAGTACAATCTGGAAGGTGAGCAGTTTATGGAGATTGTAACTCACCATGGAACGTTTCCCGACTTCCCCCACAGAATGATGCTGCAAGTGTGGCAAGGCATCTACCCTCACCTGTTTGAAGGTGACGATGCGCTGGAGTTGGATGGAGACCTCCTCGCAGACCTGGAACAAGATCGCAAAGCCAGCAAAGACTAAGGAAATCTGGCATGACGATCATTCGCTCCATCCTGGAACAAGACCTCTACAAATTTAATATGTGCGCCAATGTCTTGCGTCATCACCCTGGGACTCGGGTTCGGTACGAGTTCACTCACCGAGAACCCAAAGCGACCTTCCACCAAAGCTTCTACAAAGCATTACAACAAGAGTTAGAAGGAATGGCTTCGCTGAAAGCGACGGAAGAGGAGTTACACTTCCTACAGAAAGCCTGTCCCTACCTTCCCCCCCAATTCCTCGACTTCATCCAAAACTACCGCTACGACCCATCACAGCTGGACTTCGACCTGAAGGACGGTCAACTCACCTGGAGTTGCGAAGGCAACTGGGAAACAGCCATCATGTGGGAGGTACCAACGCTCGCTTTGATCAGTGAGTTGTATTACATCCACTGCGTCCCAGAATGGAGTGGCAAACGATGGAAGTCAGGAGTGACCAAGCGAACGAAAGACAAAGCAAGTGAGATGAAAGCTTGTGTGTTGGCTGAGTTTGGACTGAGGCGACGCAGAAGCTATGACGTCCAAGATCTCGTCATCCAGACCTTGCAAAAGCATCACCCCCGGTTTGTCGGGACTAGCAACGTTCACTTTGCCCACAAATACAACTTGACCCCCATTGGAACAATGGCCCATGAGTTGGTTATGGCCTACTCCGTTTTGGAGAGCCTACGACACGCCAACCGCTTCGTCCTTCGAGATTGGGCTGAGACATTCCAAGGGAAAGTTGGAATTGCCCTCACAGACACCTACGGCTCCGACGCCTTCTTTGCAGACTTTGACGAGTATTGGTCCCGCTTGTACGACGGAATCCGCCACGACTCAGGCGACCCCTTTGCCTTTGGAGAGCGAACCATCCAACATTACGAGGCGATCGGTATTGACCCAGCGAGCAAAACGTTGGTGTTCAGTGACGGACTCAATGCGACCCTTGCCGCAAAGCTAGAAGCTCACTTCCGAGATCGAATCAGGGTGGTCTTTGGGATTGGAACCAACCTCACCAACGACATTCCCTCAAGCAACCCTCTTAACATTGTCATCAAAATGACCGAATGTGACGGAGTCCCCGTCGTTAAGCTCAGCGATGTACCTGGAAAAGAAAGCGGTGACCCCGAAGCTCTCCGGGTGGCCCGATGGACCTTCCGCAACCAGCCCCTTGATGCTTCTTAAGCCCCCTGGTTCCACAATCAAGGTCAAGCAGGTTCGGGGTGTTCTACGGCCTCACCGATCGAATCCCCGCCGTTCTTGTGTTCAAGAAACGCCCAATACGCGAGCAAGGCGGCTGCTGAAGCTGCAGTGAGCGCAAACATCGAAGCGTCGCCAAACCGATCAGCAAAGGCCCCAAGAATAGGGGTGATGGCAATCTCCGTAAGGCTCCACAACGCCGTAAACATGGAGAGAGCGCTGCCTCGATGAGCCTCCGAAGCCCGAGCGATCACTTGCCCCGAAACGACGGGAAAGCAGTAGCCATGACCAATGCCTGCAAGGCCCCCTGCCCAAAGCAGTTCTTGGAACGACGTCGCGCCGGCAACCCAGACCAGAGAGATGGCGTAACAAGACAGCCCCGGAACAATCAGGTTCGCAGGACCGATTCGGTCAGCCAGGCGCGAGCCAAACACTCGGACCAAGACAGCCGCGCCAGCGTAGGTTAACCATACATAGGTAGCCCCTGGAATGCCCCGGTCTTTCGCGCTTACGGTGACAAAGGTCATGAACGTTGCGACGAGACCGGAGAGAACAATGGCAGCAAGCCAAACCGGTCGAAGGGAGCGATGGTTCAGGGTCTTTAAGACATCGCGCCACTTTAGAGATTTCCGCTTGGCAGCGGTTTGTGTTTCCTCAATCGGAATCAGACTGATCATAGAGAGCGCAATGACCACCCCCACCAAGGGAAGAAACCAACGGAGGTCCACAGGTGCAATGCCAAGCTGTGAAGAAAAGGGGTTTATCATCAGAGGGACAAGCCCTGAGATGCCGAAGAGAGCGAGGCCTTCGGTTCGGCGCGCCAGAGGGATGATGTCTCCAGCAAAGGCAAGATACCCCGTAAACAAAGCCCCAAGCCCAACCCCAACAAGGAAGCGAGACACATACACGAGGTAGCCCAGGTCTGTGACCCAAAACAGCATCCACATGCCCACAGCCATCAAGCTTGTGCCCACATACAACGTTGGCTTTCGACCCCACACGTCGAGGGACCAGGCCACAGCAGGGCGAAACGCAAGGCTGGTCAAAGAGGCAAACGCCATGATGCTACCAATAAGCGTTCGGTTTGCCCCAAGATGCCCCAGATACAGGGGCAACAACAGCAAGGAAGAGTATCCCAGGGCTTGCAACAGATGCCCTGTGGTGAGAAGCACAAACGGTCGGGTCAACAAAGCTGGCTGAGTCACACGCAATCACTCCACATCACAAAAACCACATACATTCCAGTGGCGATGTGCCACACCAACCCAAGACAACCAGAAGGGTTCACAACTTATGCCGGTTCATAGGAAAAGACTTCCTGCACCGGTCGTCGAAGGGTCCGATGTTTCTTGGGCAAGGGGTCCACCTTCCCCGCTCGAAACAACCAGATCGGAGATTGACTTGGCCCTAGCCCAAAGTGCCTTCGAAGAAGAGTCTGTCCTTCTCGAAACAGGCGTTGGAAGTTCACGGGCAGCGGGCCTGTGAGTTGATGTTGTGCACCCAACGCGACCATCGAGACCATCGAATAAGGATGGAAACCATACCCAGCCATGTTCAAACGAATCCAGGCGCGGAGAATTCGACGACCGGCTTGCACGATGCCTTGGGGGGAAAGGTCACTTGTGGCAAAGCAACCCAGCGTACAAGCGCTGCGAAGTTGTTGGGTTACCCGGTAGCCATACACCACTTTCCCACCAAACGTCCCCATGGTCCGAAACAACGAAGCGCTCCGAGGCATCCACCGCAACACCTCAGTCTCTAGCCGAGAAAAGGCAAGGTTCCCACCGGAGACACCGTCCTGCGTGGATGACACTTGTTCGTCGTCAAAGCGAATCCATTTCAACGCACTCAACGCGCCTTCCGGTTTGTGCCAGAACAATTCGTCACAAGCGACAATGTGTTTTACAAGCTCTTTGGGAGGAGCAGTGGATAGAAAACGCAAGGCCGTAGAGTCGCAATCCGAAGAGTCCGCTTCCAACGAAGCCAACAACGGGTCTGCAGGGTCACCCCCTTGGTACACGCGCCTGTCGGTGCAGCGAAACGGAAGCCCTTCCAACAAGGGGTCAGCTTCATGAGAAGTGCTGGGTTCAAACCGTACGGAGAGCCAGGGGTTTCCCTCCAAGGAGTCTATAAGTTGGTCAGGCAAATGGAGCGAAAAATGGGGTGACCATGACTCCACTGAAGATTGAAGGGCGATAGCTTCCATCAAGCAACCCAGAGCGATCTGCGATGTGAGGAAGTTACAACTTAATGGATGGGCAGCTCTCTCCACGTTGTGATGCACATCGAGAGACTTCCCATTCCAAACGAACGAAAAAGGCTGGCAATTCTCGGCTGTGGGAGCCAACATGGCGGCGTGGACAAGGCGATGCAAGACATCATGTGAGGGCTGATTTTCAGACATATCCCAAACCTAAGAGCGACGGGAAGAGCCACATCAAAAGTGGAGGAGGCACATGACTTATTGGGCGAGACGAATGGCCGTAAACATCGCGGCAGGGCCAAACACCGAATAATCGGAGAGCTTCATGCCTGCGTCTTTGAGCCAACCTTCTAAGGTTTTCCGGTTGAAGGTCTTCACCCCAAACAAAGGCGACCCCAAAAGCTGCAGGCGACGCATCACGAAGTTGGAATGTTCCACCGCGACAAAAGCGGTGTAAGTCCCTCCAGGGATCAGAACCCGACCGCTTTCACGAAGGCCTGCGGCTGGATCAGGGAACAAATGGACGGCTCCAAAACAATTGATAGCTCCCAAAGTTTCGTTGCCAAATGGAAGCTTCAGGGCGTTCCCGCGAATCCAAAGGATGTCGTCGAGCTGTTGCTCTTCTGCGAGTCGAGCGCCTTTTTGAAGCATATTGGGGCTAAGGTCCAGCCCCATCACTCGACCGGCGCCGTACTCTTGCGCCAAGACTCTGGAGTGAGGTCCAGTGGCACAGCACAGGTCCAAAATGGGTGCATCGTAGGCAGCGTGAAGATGCTGACGAAGGTAATCGTACTCGTCTTTGTAACGCAGACCAGCCAGCAAAAACGTACCGATGGAGCGGGTCCATTTTTCGTAGATGTCAGCCATCCAATCGTTGTCGTACACATCCTGAGACCACCCCGCATGAATCGCGTCAGGTGGCATGATCTCCAAGACCTTCGTTTGGCTCCAGAAGGTATGCTTGCAAACGGAGCAATCCACGCTTGTGGGGGGATGTTCGTCATCGGATGGAACAAGCCTGCTTTTGAGGTCACGACAAACAACGCATCGTAACGTGGCAAACCGATTGTCTTTTAATTCTACGTCTCCAACTGCCATCTTGCTCCCCGCCTTGCTTGGTAAACCCTACACAAAAACGAGGGCACTGTATCCAACTCATTGGTTCCACGCAAGTTGCCACCTTCGCCCACTGCGTAGTAGTATAAGAAAACAAGGATGTACGGAGTACTGCTTCGGACCTTGGAATACGGATGAATGCTGCAGAGGAAGAGTATGCTTTCTTGAGTGAGGTAAGAATGACACGTTGGAACCACCAAAAGAAAATCCGTTGGCTCAATCTTTGGTTGCTTTGCCTTGTGGCAGGGTTGGGAGCTGCGTGCTCCAGCCCAACCACCAACAACACAAACGCCAACACAAACGCCAACGCCAATACAAACAGCAACGAGAACAACAACAGCACAAGCCAGCTACCGGATGCCCCCGATTACTGTAAGAAAGACCAGCCTCCAGATGCAGCTTGCTACGCCCAGAAGCGAGACCCTCAATCCGCCCAAGTGAAGCTCGCGCTCGACATTGCCCTCAAGCAAATCAAGAAGCACCCGGCCAACACAGTCAAATGGGACTGGGGCGAATCGGTGATGATGTTTGGCATCATTGAGCTGTATCGCGTGACACAAGACAAACGCCTTCGGGATTACATTCAAGGCTGGATCGACGAACACATCAAGGAAGGTTACAAGATACGTACGTCCGACACCTGTCCCCCGTCTCATGCCGCCATCGTGATGTACCAGGAGACCAAGGATGACAAGTACAAAAAGGTCTTGGACACCTTCATGACCTACATCTTTGAGCAAGCCCTGCGTGATGAGAACGGCGGGCTCAACCATCTTGGTATCGTCGATAGCTTGGGAGTTTCGCTGTGGCTCGACTCCTTGTTTATGTTCGGCACAGTCCTCACTCGTTGGGGTGAAACCACCGATAACTCCAAGGCTCTGGATGAATACAACAAACAATTTATGTTGTTCACCAAGCTGCTTCAAAAGGAGAACGGCCTCTACCTTCACGCGCATGGATGGCCCGGAGAGATGGACACCGATATCTACTGGGCACGGGGCAACGCGTGGGTCACTGCTGCAACCTTTGAATACCTTCGGGCTCGTCGTGGAAGAGGCGAAACCGATCAACCTGTCTTGGACGCTATCAAGAAGCAAGTGCAAGGCGCTATCGACACCCAAGACGCCAAAACAGGCTTGTGGTGGAGCATTGTCAACCGTCCCGACAAGATCTACCTGGAAACGAGCGCGTCAGCGTTGTTTGCCTATGGCATGGCTCGTGGGTACCGCTATGGCTTCTTGGACAAGTCCGTCCTTCCAGCCATCCAAAAGGCCATGGCGGGTGTAAAGTCCAAGATTGAGACCAACAGCGAAGGAGAACCTGTGATCAAAGGAACATCCGGTCCCACCAACGTTGGAACGTTTGCCATGTACGAGAGAGTCGGGCAAAAAGACGACATCTCCTACGGAATTGGAGCCGTCATCCTCGCCCTCCTCGAAACGTCCGGCCTACCAGAGTAATTCTCCCACAAAACCAACTCTCTTCTCCCCGCACCCTCAAACGTTGGAACGACTCCAACCCTCACGCCAGCTCACTCGATAAAAGAAAACACCTGTCTTTTGTTGAAGTTCAACCTGCCCTTTCTGGAATAGATTCTATGACAAAGTAGGTCTGGAACTCTTCAAGAGGAATTTGTAGGTTGAAGGGGCAAGAGGAAACAAAAGGCTCACTCGGTGTTGGAAAGAGGAGCCAACGTGTCCTCTAAAAAGTTGAGAAAGGCACGGACTCTAGGGTGGATCTGTCGCGACGGTGGGAGCAAAGCCTGTATCGGTGCCATGGGAAGTGAGAAGTTGGGTAGCAGCGTAGTGAGGTGACCTTGTGCAATCTCATCGTCCACGAGCCAGGAAGCCAACAGCGCAATGCCCAAACCTTCTTTGGCCAAGGTCACCAAAGCTTCGCTGTTGTTGGCCGAAAATCGTCCTGACACGGGGGTCTGGAACGTCTTGTTCCCATGAGAAAACTGCCACACCGCTCGGGAGTGAAGGCCGCTGTGAAGCAGACAGTTGTGGTGTTTGAGTTCCTTGGGTTCTGTGGGTTCTCCGAACTCTTCAAGATACTGGGGAGCCGCTACAAGCCGCCGCGGGGTGGTCGCGAGAGTTTTGGAGCGGAGGGAAGAGTCCACAGGCTTTCCGACGCGAATGGCAAGGTCGATGCCCTCTTCCAAGAGTTGGATGTACCTATCTTCCAACACAAGCTCAACCTCCAAAGACGGATGTTCTCGAAGAAATGGTCCCAGATGAGGGAGCAGGTAGAGCCTCCCAAAGACCACGGGGGCGTTGACGCGGATTCTTCCGGATAACACAGGGGAGCGCTGCTGAAGTTGGGCCTCCAATTCTTCGTACGAGGCAAGAATATCTTTGGCTCTCTCATAGAAAAGCTGGCCGGCTTCGGTCACGCGCTGGGACCGGCTCGTTCTCTCGATAAGCTGGGTGTGCAGCTGGGTTTCGAGGTTGGCAATCCACTTGCTCACGGTGGACTGTTTGACCCGAAGTTCCAGGCCAACTTTCGAGAAGCTACCCAACTCAACAAGTCGAACATACGCAAGCATCGCATCAAGTCTGTCCATGGTGGCGCTCCAAAGAGAGAAAGATTGAGAACGAAGCGATGGTACCAAAAAACCAAAGAGGTGTCGCTGCGCCGGCACCCACCCAAGGAGAATGAGATGAAAACAGTTGCAATGATGGGATTGGGAGCGATGGGTTCACGAATGGCAGAGAGGCTCCTCGAAGCAGGATACCCACTTGTGGTGTACAACCGCACACAAAGCAAAGCGAACAACCTCGTTGAGAAGGGAGCCATGCGCGCAGCAACACCCCGCCAGGCAGCAGAGCAGGCTGATATTGTTTTCAGCATGGTGACTGACGATGTAGCATCCCAAGCGATCTGGACGCATCCAGAGACAGGAGGAATCCTGGGGCTCAATGCCAACAAGATTGTGATTGAGTCGAGCACCCTTACTCCCTCATGGATCCAGCAATTGCAAGGAAAGGTCCAAGAAACAGAGGCCACGTTTATGGATGCACCTGTTGCAGGCTCAAGACCTCAGGCCGAACAAGGCATTCTGGTCTTCCTGGTGGGTGGTTCAGAAGAAACGGTACAAGAGATGACTCCCATCCTTGAGGTCATGGGAGGAGCCATTCTTCCGGCAGGTCCAACGGGTTCGGGCTCCGCCCTGAAGCTCGCCGTGAATGTGTTGTTTGGAGTTCAAATTGCAGCCTTTTCGGAGATGTTGGGGCTTTTGGAACGCTCGGGCTTTGCGAGGGACATTGCCATCGAAATGCTTGGAAAAACCCCCGTGGTCAGCCCAGCCTTAAAAGGAGCGAGCGGACTCATTGCTGCCGACAACTTTGCGCCCATGTTCCCCATTGACCTTGTGGAGAAAGACTTCCGCTATGCTGCTCAAACAGCGGAACGTTTGGGAACAACCGCACCTGTAACAGAAGCGACACGCCAAGCGTACCAGGCAGCACAAGAGGCAGGCTTGGGCGGTCTCAACATTGTTGGGGTTGCAAAACTCTACCAGCCATAGTTAGCTTGGGGCCATTCTTTTCAACAGATCCTGGTAGTCCATTCTCAAGGAGGCCCCATGCAAAAAGATCCTTCTCTTGTCTTTTATAAGATTGTGTTGGTGTTGTTTCTCACGGTGTACATGTGGGGAGCGGCCTGGGACAGCCGGTTTCGAGCGGTTGTTTATCTGGTGATGTTCGGCTCGCTCGCAGGAGGGCTGCTTGTGGATGTTGTGCAATGGAAAAAAGCCAGAGATCAGCACAAGGCAGAACTCCAGGCTTTTGCCAATCCAACATCAGATGATGAGTGAGAAAGGTAGACCAGGGAGGAAGGAGGAGGGCCAAGAACAGGCTAGTTGCAGCCGAGCTTGAAGGCAGATGTGCTGGGAAGTCGCTTGGTGAACACGTAGTTGTTGTCGATGGTGAAGAGGTAGTTAACCCGAGCTTCACAGGTGATTCCACATCGACTTTTGCAGCTCGCTGAAGTACGTCCCAGACCAGCAGGGCTTGTTCGGTAGCTGTAGTTAAACGACTCGGTCTGGCTGTTCCGGTACACGGTGTCACCACAACCCGCTTGATTTCCATCGATTTTGTACGCGCAATTGTTTGTGAAGCTGCTCTTGTTCCACATCACAAAATAGTTGCTGGTCTGCTTTGGCGTCCACGACTGGTACGCTTTGCTCTTGGCAATGGAGCAAACCGAGGTGCAGCTGTCGTGGCTCACACAACCAATGATCGGGATACTTGTTTTGCACCAGCGGCAGTACTGCGAACGGGAAGTATCCGTGGTGGGCTGCAAGCCGATGGTCAGGCGCATCTCACAGCTTGTGTTGGAGTAGGTAGCTGTGACCTTGGAGCGTGTATACCAACGACGCCAACCTTCCCCGCTTCGGTAGGAATCCGCGTATCCTTCATAGGAGTATTTGACGGATCGTGAACAGGTGCAAGGCTTGTACTGGTGGTCCACTTTGCTGTTGCAGTTGTAGTCAAACGAGCCACAGCGGTTTTGACCGGTGAAGAACTTGGTTTGACCGGGGAACGCCTGGTTGTCGGTGTCACAGCAATCTCCACCTTTGGTTGCCCAGTTGGCGGAAGGGCGACAAGCGTTCAAACCTGTGCACAGCGTGGTAGAGTTCTTCTTGCAGGCCGTGATTTTGCTGGCGCTGATACCACCGAAGCCGTCGTCGTCTGTGTCGTAGTAGTAGGTTATCTTGGTCGCGTTTTCATCAATCACGCTGTTGCAGTTGTTGTCGATACCATCGCAAATGTCGCTGACACCGGGCTTGATGTTCGGGTTGTTGTCGTCACAGTCTTTGTTGTTGGTCGCAGCACCTTTGGGAGCCAACGCAGCACAAGTGACTTTGGGTGGAGCTTTGCTGTCACCAAAGTTGTCTTTGTCCTTGTCGGGATAGTACGACGCGGTGGGCAATCCTTCATCCACGGAGCCGTTGCAGTCGTTGTCGATGCCATCGCAGACTTCTTTGGTTGCGACAACATCACCGGTGCAGTTGACCCACTTGCCCTGGGAGCAGGTTTCCACACCTGGCTTGCAGGGTCCCTTGCAGGAATAGAAGGAGCCTGTCTTGGAGCACCCGGTGCTTCCTGAGAAGCAAGGACGGGTGAGGTTTTCGTCCACCGTTCCGTCACAGTTGTTGTCCTTGCCGTCGCAGATCTCAACGCCAGGGTTTCCGGGTTTGACCGAACATTCTGCGCCCGACTTGTCGGTTTTGCAGACGAGCGTCCCTTTGTTTTCGCAGACCCCTTTGCCCACAGTACAAGCGGTGCCGAGGTTGAAATCTTCGTCAGTCTTGCCATCGCAGTCGTTGTCGTCGCCGTCGCAGATTTCCTTGGTTGGGAGCGTATCGTTGGTGCACTTGCCCCAAGAACCTTTGAGGCAGGTTTGTTTGCCATCTTCACACTCTCCCACACCGCGGGTCTTGCTGTCGCCTGTATAGCAATTTTGCTGCAGGGGGTCAGTCTTGCCATTGACGTTGTCGATTTGACCGTCACAGTCGTCGTCTTTTCCGTTGCATTCTTCCTGCTTGGATGAACCGGCCTGGGCATCACATTCAACCCCAAAGCCGTTGGTCTTGCAGACAAGTTTGCCCTTGGTCTTGCAGGCACCAATCCCAACTTCACATTCGTCACCTTTGGTGGTGAAGTCTTCGTCGACAGCGCCATCACAGTCATCGTCAATTTCGTTACAGACTTCTCGTTGGGGAAGAATGGAACCCACGCACAACCCGTAGGCAGAGCCGTCTTCTTTGCAGACTTGTTGGCCGGGCTTGCAAGCACCGATGCCTTTGGTCGCAGGATCTCCTGGATAACACTCTTGCGTGCTCTTCGGTTCACAGAGGGTGCATTCGCCCAAATTTGGACGACACTTTTTGTCTTTGCCGCATGGCTCCTTGGGAAGCCAGATGATGCAGTTGTTTTTGTCACGTCCACAGAGGCTGAATGTATCCGTGCTTTCACAGCGGGTCTCGCCAAGCTTGCACTCAGGGGGATCACAGGTGAAGGGATTGCATTGCCCTTTTTCGCAGACTTCTTTGGCTCCGCAATAGCGCTCCTCTTTCGACCACTCCCAACAAAACTGGTCGTTCTGGACACACTTTTTTAAGCGACCGGGTACAACATCTGCCGGAGTCAGACAAAGTTGCTCGCCCTCTTTGCAAGGAGCAGGGTCGGGACAAGCTGGATAGCACTTGCCCTTTTCGCATCGTTCGCCCTCTTTGCAAATCAGGAAGCCGTCACAAGCTCCCCAAAAACCGCCGCCCAAGCATTTGCGTTGGCCTTTGGCGCAAGCCTCAATCCCATCGGGAGAGCAGGTTTCGACCGAACCAGGGTTGCACTGCACACACTTCTTCTGAAGGCACACAGGGTATTTGCTGTCCGGGCATTGGGCATCTTTGAGACACTCTGCGCAGGTGCTGGTGCCGTCACAGTACTTGTTTTGGGGGCAGTCCTTGTCGGTACCGCAAACACACTTGTTGCTGAGGCACTTTCGTGTGGGGCTGGAGTCCGATTGGCACTGGGCATCCCCCAGGCATTCTGCACACCGTCCACGCCCACCATCGGTGCGAAGACAACGTTCAGGACAATCTTCACATCCAGGCAATGCGACGGAGACTTCGCCGCACCCAGAGAAAGGAATCAAAGCCACCAAAAGACCAAGAGCAAGGACCCCTTGAACGAGGAGTCTGGCCCTGGAGGGGGCATTTCGCCTCCCTGGCAATACAATATTCGACATAAGCAGCAACCTCCAAAGGATTGGGCAACATGCTGCGTCACCCCTGAATGCTTCCAACTATGAGTTCTCTTACGATGCAATCTACCTGTATTACCATTCCAGGACGAGAAACATCACGACTCACCTGCACTCCTATTACCATAACGGATCTTTTTGCATTTGTCTTCGATGAAGTTGAAGAATGACATTGAAAAAGGAAGAGATAGAACATGTTCTCATGCACCCAAAACGGAGTCACAAGAGTCAGGATTCGTAGGAATGAAGCTTGTAAAAAAAAGTGAACATCGCTCACTCTAATTATCCCAAGACCTCGGCCACAAGTCTTAAATTTTCTTCAGGAATGTACATCAAATCCCACGACAAGGAGAGTCCATCCGCCCCGGCATCGACAAAAGCTTCGAGATCATCTTGAATTTGGGAGGGGGAAAGATGGGTAATTCCGTCCAACTCCACCAACTCTATCCCAGCAAACACAGGCCCAGTGGAAATGGCTTTGGCCCTCTTGACCTCAGCGGCAAGAAACTCCGGAGAGACCCCAGCCGTTCGGAGAACTTGCAGGGAGGTTGGAAGGTCCAAACCCATCTCTTCTCGACAACGAGCCAACGCTTCGTCCGGAGAGAGTCCGGGAGTTGCCAACGCTCCGAGCCAATCGGACAATTCACCAGGAATTCCAGCCGGTGCAAGAACATGCCCATACGTCATCACTTTGGTCCAATCCGCGAGAGGAGTTAGCGCTGAGAGCTTTTGCCCCACAGAACGTGACAACAAAGGAGAGAAGCCATCCAAGCCAACCACAAGACCGCGTTCTTTTGCCAAAGCACAGGCTTCCCCGACCATGTGGGTGATGGAAGCTTCACGCCAGTCCAGAAAGGCTGCCCACAAGCGTCCTTGAGAATGATGAAGTGAAGCCAACGAGAGACTCTCCGTCCGCAAGCATTCCAACATCCAATCCATAGCATGAGGAGAAGCTTCAGCCTCGAACAGAGATGCTCGAACTTCACCCAGATCCAGACGATGCGAAGCCGCGCTTTGCTGGCAATGTGAACAAAAGCAACCAATGTCAGAAAAGGGATGGGGTGCAGGAGAAGGAAAGCGGATTCGGTCGAGAAAGACACCATCAAAGGAAAACCGCTGAATTGCATGCTCCAACGCCGACAAGATCGCGTCACGACTGCCTGGGTGATGAGGACACAGGAAACAAAACTCCTCCAGCCCGAGAGCGGCTGTTGCAGGAAGCCCCTGAGGCCCAACCACCCGCCAAGCAGGTGCTGCGTTCCAGGACCCGTCCGTGGTCATTAAGGGTTGCCACAGATCCAGCTGGGCACCCAGAGAGATGGAAGCCTCTTTGCATACATCAAGAAGTTCAAGAGGAAGGTTCCAACCCACAAGAAGCCGATGAAGCGGGAGAATGTCACCAGCTTTGAGCAAGGTAGCGCGGACATCCTTTGGCGTCACATGCGACCAAGACGACGAGCCTTCCAGCAATTGAACGGTCACTTTCATGGATGAAGTCTTCCTCGGTTCACAGGTGAAAGGGACAGAAGCGTCACATCAAGAAAATGGATTTCAAACGGGCCAAGCCTTATCTTGGGGTCCGAGAGGAAGAGACAAGAGGCCCGAGGGGTCCACCAAGAAACAAGCATCCCCAAACTCAGCAGGAGTTCACCATGCCATCCCTACTGACTCCCGAACAAGTGGATGAGTTTTATGATGTTGGCTTTGTCATCCTTCGCAAGTTTTTCTCCACTGAAGAAGTGGCAGAGATGCGGGAAGGCTTTGAGCGTCTTCAGAAACGCTCGAAACACTTGGACGGGATCACCAAAGTGGATGGCTCGCTTTTTGTTGTAGAAAAAGCGCCGGAAGAGAGCACATACCCAGTCTTCATCCACCGGATCCAATGGGTGGGCTCTGCAGAGCCCGTGTTCCGAAAGTATGGGGAAGACCCACGAATGCTACAACTCGCCAGTGACATTTTAGGCTCGGATGACATGAACCACTTGGTGAACCAAGTCCACTTCAAACTTCCCGGTGACGGCATTGAATTTCCCTGGCACCAAGACAGCCAGTTCCGAAGGTATGGCACATCGTTTTGGGATGACGTCAACGGCAAAGGTAGCTTTGTACAAATTGCCACAGCTGTCGATCCCATGGACAGCGGGAACGGCCCGCTTCAATTCATCCCCGGAAGTTGCCGCTGGGGACATCTCGGCTTGGACAAACTTTCAAACCTACAAGAGACCTTGGGCTTGTCCAAGGATCAAGAGGTAGAGACAGAAACTCGCCTCAACGTAACGTATGAAGTATCGGACGAAGCCAGCCAATACATCGACCCCAACAAAGCCGTGTCGCTTGAGATGGAGCCGGGCGACGTTGCGCTGTTTGGACCGTACACCATTCACAGAAGCCTTCCCAATAAGTCCAACCGACCGCGTCGCTTGTTTATCAACGGCTACTCCTACCCAGGAGCCAACCACAGAACCTACGAAGGCGACGGCGCAGGACGACTGCTGTCCCTACGCTCCCGTGACGCAGCCTAGAGCACATTTAAACTTTCTTGACCCCTGTGAGGGGCATCTGATTGCGGGGTCATCGTCATCTTCGCCCTGCGCTGC
>SBHC01000040.1 GCA_006226375.1 Deltaproteobacteria bacterium
TCGCCTGAGAATAAATTCTCAGGTTAAGGGGGGAGGTTTATTGGTTGCAGATCATGACGCGTTTTTTGTCTTCGAAGGCGACGATGACTTTGGTCGCGTCGACAGCTTCGAGAACAAAGCCGATACCATAGCGACGGTGATCGATGATCTCACCGGTCACGAAGTGGTCGTGGATGGTGTACGAGCGAGCGTTGGAGGTGTCTTGCTCTTGCGACATTTCTTCCCAGGGGTTGCTACCGTCAGCGACGCGCTTGGTGGCACGCTTCTTTTGGTGGCTCTTGGGCGGGTTCGGACGGAAGTTACGCTCTGTTTGCTTGGGGCACATGCAGATCACGCGTGGAGCCTTTTCGCCTTTGGGATCCACGGCTTTCACTTTGTGCATTCGCATCTCATGACACTTTGTACACCAAGCGTTAACTTCATCTCCCGCTTTCAGGTTTTTGTAATCCACCACCGATGCCATATGGGTCGCTCCTATAGAAGTAAAACAGTTCTTTACGTCCTTGTTTTCAGCCGAGAATCTTGAAAAGTTGCCGAATTTTTCCCAGCAAGACGTCCCGAAACAGTACAGGATACGGGACGATCTGTCAACCAAGGGCGAAGATTGGGTTCTTGAGAGAAGTGAACAGGGTCAGGAAGGGGTGACAGGTTTCGCCGACGAAGAGAGAAGGGCAGAGACCTCGTCCGCGAGCTTTTTGTACGCTTTGGAGCCCTGGTTTTTGGGCGCGTAGTGAAACACACTTTTGCCTGCGAGTTGGGCCTTCGCGATGGCTGTTGAGACTCCGATGACGCTGTCGAGGAGGAAGTCGCCATATTCCGCTCGAAGGGTGTCTTCGATGGTGCGGTTCATGGTGATGTTACGTCGATCCAGTCGTGTTCGCAACAACCCCAACAAACCCAGCGTGGGGTTGAGCATGTCTTGGACAGTCGCGACTGTTTCCACGATGGACGAGACACCATCCAGGCTGAGCACGCTCATATCGCAGGGGATCAAAACTTGATCTGCAGCGACAAGAGCGTTGAGTGTCAGGTTGCCCAGGTTGGGAGGGCAGTCGATGATGATCGCGTCAAAGTGAGTTCGAGCGACGGCGAGGTTTTGCCGAAGCATCAACTCTTTCCCGATGCGGGTGGAGAGCATGGTTTCGGTCTCGTTGAGATTCCTGTCGCTGGCTACCACCCACAAATCGTCGATTTTTGTGGGCGCTGCGATCTCGTAGAGATCCCTGTTCTTTTTCAACAGCAGCTCGCCCATCGACTCGCTGTGGCGCTGGTCGGGCATGTCTTGGGCGAGACTTTTCTCCACGTGGCCTTGCGCGTCCATGTCAATTAACAACACACGCTTTTTGTGGAACATGGCCAATCCTGTGGCCAGGTGTACGGCTGTGGTTGTCTTTCCTACACCACCCTTTTGTGCAGTGACTGCAATCACTTGGGCATTGCGATTCCCCAGTTGGGAGACCTCATCGGTAGGTTTTAAGAAGCGGCGCAAGTTTCCCAGTGCACGAGAAACCATGTCTTTTCCTCCGTTTGGAACAACGGGATCGTTCTGGCGGCTTGGTGAACGATGGCTCATTTGTCACCCAAATTATAGTAAATTTATATACAAATCAAACCCTTTGTTAAAACTTGTTCCACATAAGGCGTTCAGTTGTCGGTCCGAAAGAGCGTTGTGACAGGTGTTTCGGGTGGTTTCTTTTCTCGTTCAAAGAGAAATATGTGGTGTTCATTCTGGGACAAGCACCCTTTTGCTACAGTCTCCGATACTAAGGAGTGTGAGTGAAAAGATGTCGGAAGAACTGGACTTCCTAGGCGAAACTTCGCTCCTATGGTACACATTAATAGGATCTCTTTGCTCTCCGCTTTGAAAAGGGTGGGAAAGGGAGTTCGAAAAGGATTGGAAGCCGTCATGTCTGCCAAGCCCAAGACGTGACTCAGCAAAGGATGTTGTGATGGCCAGGGTGTTCATTGTTTGTCGATGGTGCTTGTGGGGAGTGGTGATTGGGTTGTTGTGGCCCGCGCAGTCACACGCTACGGTTGTTCCGTATCGCAGCGTAGACCAGATGATTCAAAAGGCTTCCCGCGTCGTGCGAGCCAAGGTTGTGCAAAAAACCTATTTGTGGGGGCCTGGTCGTCGTCACATCTATACCGACTACCAAATGCAGGTCTTGGAGCCTCTCAAGGGAGATGTCGGTCCCAAGGTTACCATCCGTCAGGTGGGCGGAGTGATGGGCGGCATGGTCACTCGTGTTCCTGGGAGCGCTCAGTACAAGCTGGAGGAAGAGGTTGTCCTCTTCCTGGAGGTCCAACGACCTGGCGGCTACTACTTTGTGATGGACCTAGCGGCTGGAAAGTACGAGGTTGTGCGCTTGCAGGGCCAGGCGTATCTCCAACGAGACACCCACCATATCGCGTTTCACAGGCCTCTTGGAACCAGATCCAATCAACCGTCGGTGTATCATCTTTCGATGTCAGAGACTCCCCTGACTCTGGCTGGGCTTCGGCTCTCCATCGCGCGGCTTCAACAAGCTCAATCCAAAGTTACGCCTTCTACAGCCAAGAAAAACTCTCAGCCTGCCTTAAAGACTGTTGGACCCAAGGTCCTTCCTGGTAGGAGCAAACGGGCCAAAATTCTCTTGATGATGCGGCGTTTGCAGAAGCTTCGGGCGGAGCGTCGTCGGGATTTTATTGTGAAGTCTCCCTTGGGCAGCGTCTTGCGACCCAAAGCAAAGCCTGCAGTCCCAGGCTCCCTTCTTAAGGTTAAGAAAAAGCCCAACGTTTCGGTCGTCACACCCAAGGGAGGCAAGTAACTCATGCATTTTCTTCTCTTGCGACGCTCCCTTCGCCGGCCTCTCTTGCTCTTGGTTGGTTTGTCCTTGCTCTCCTGGGTGTCCAAAGCCAACGCGTACAAGCGGATCTTCACTCCCGGCGGTGCCGCAGTGAAGTGGCAAAGTACACCGGTGGGTTGGTCCTACAACCACAACAACTTTCAGCAGATATCACAGCAACAGATGCTTCAGGTTTTGCAAGCTTCCTTCAGCAAGTGGGAGTCCCCCAACTGCTCTGCGCTGGTGTTTGCGTACAAAGGGGCGACGGGGTCGATCTGGAACCAAAACGACTCTAGCAACGTGCTGATCTGGAACTCTCAAATCCCTGACCCCAACTTCCCTACCGCCTTGGCTCTCACCATTCCTACGTATGTGAACGCAACCGGCGCTTATACAGACGCGGACATCATCTACAACGCCTCTTACCCCTGGTCGGCCAATCCTACGTCACAGCAGTATGATGTCGTAGGAACATCGACGCATGAGATTGGTCACCTGTTGGGGTTGGACCACACCCAAGTGGCTAGCGCGACGATGTTTCCTACCGCAAGTCCTGGCGTTTGTTCTTGCCGAACCCTCAAACAAGACGACATTGATGGAGTTTGTGCCATCTATCCCAGCGGTCAGCAAGGTAGCGGGAATCGACAATACGGTCAGAGCTGTGACGCTCAAAACCTCTGCGCCACAGGGTTGACCTGTGTGTTGTTGCAGCAAGGCGCGACCACAGGGGTTTGTTTCCGACGATGCACCAACGGCGTTTGTCCCACTGGAGACACTTGTTACCCGCTGTCCAATGGAGAGGACGCTTGTCTTTGTACCTCTAACTCTGACTGTAACCAACAAGGTCAAACTTGCACCCAAAGCCAATGCTCCAACGGTGGCGGCAACCCAACCAACACGAAGAAGTTGGGTGAAGTCTGTGACGCCCAGAACCTCTGTGTGCAAGGTCTCACTTGTGTGGTTACTCAGCAGGGCAGCACCACAGGCGTCTGTCACAACACCTGCCCCAACGACACCTGCTCCGATGGCAACAAGTGTTACCCTCTTAATAATGGTGAGAAAGCTTGTTTGTGCTTAAGCGACCAGGATTGTAACGGTCAATCCTGCCAAGCCAACTTCTGCCAGGGCTCCAACACAGGTCCCGCTGGAAAAGAAGGGGAAGCTTGTGGTCCTGGTGGAAAGTGCGAAGCGGGTCTTACTTGTGTGCAAGACCCCAACTCTTCCCAGTCACTTTGTGTTCGACCCTGTCAGAGCAACAACGACTGCCAGAACGGTTGGGTTTGCAACTCCCAGTACAACATCTGTATCCCTGGAGCTGGAACACAGCAACGCGGCGAGATCTGTGACAACCAGGATCGTTGCAGCAACGGTTTGGTGTGCACTCTCGTTCAACAAGGCGCCCAAAGTGGCATTTGTATCCAGGTTTGCAACGCACAGGGACAGTGTCCTGGAGGAGAGACCTGTTTGCAGGCTCAAGGAGGTCAGAAGCTGTGTATGTGTGGCAAGGAGTATCCTTGTCCCCAAGGGAAAGTTTGTAACGACGATTTTGAGTGCGTGAACGGCAACAATCCAGGATGTCAGAGCAACGCCGACTGTGCGGCCGGTCAGGTCTGTCAGTCGGGCAGGTGTGTGGCAGCACCGCAGTGCCAATCCGCTGGAGATTGTGGAGCCGGCCAGATCTGCCAGAATGGATCCTGTATCCCCGATCCCTCGATATGTCAGCGGGATGCCAACTGTCCTCCTGGGCAAACTTGTGCACAGGGACGTTGTGTTCCTGACAACACATCTGGGTGCCAAAGCAACGCAGATTGTGGGGCAGGGCAGCAATGCAGCAACGGAGCCTGTGTTAACTCGCCAACAGACGCAGGGAACAACTCTGCCTGCGATCCTCCCTGTGAGTCGAACTCAGTGTGCAACAACGGCTCGTGTATCTTTGCTCGTCGTTGTGAAACAAGCTTGGAGTGTGGCATCTCCGAAGACTGCATCACTGGCTTTTGTCGTCCCATTGAGACGCCACCGGACAAGGTGAATCCGCCGCCCGATGATACGGCCTGCGGCTGCACTGCGACTCAAAGTCCAGCTTGGGGAGGTTGGCTCCTGTTGTTGCTGGCTTTCCCCCTTGTGATACGCCGCAGACGACGAGTCTGAGGCCGTTTGCTTCTAGGTCTTGAAAAGCGAAAGGTTCTCACCAACTTTCTTCTCGGTTTCGTTGGTCTCTTTTTTTCCTTGACAAGAGAGGCCCCTTTTTGTAATACATGCAAGCCCATTTCCCGCAGCGGCCCCACGCTACGACCAAAAGATAGCGGATGTTGCTAGGAATTCGCTAGTTATACCACATGTAAAGGATAGTAATTCATGTATGCAGTCATTCAAACCGGCGGCAAGCAGTACCGTGTAAAAGAGGGCGATCTCCTCTTCGTCGAGAAGCTGCCCGGTGAAAGCAACGATAAGGTGGTGTTTGACCAAGTTCTGTTGATCAGCGGCAACGACTCCGATCCCCAAGTGGGCGCTCCCTTCCTGGAGAACGCCAAAGTCGCTTGTGAGATCGTGGAGCAATTCCGCGGCAAAAAAATCTTGGTTTACAAGTTCAAGCGTCGTAAGAAGTACCGCAAACGCCAAGGACACCGTCAGTACTACACTCGCCTGCGCGTGACCCAGATCGCTCCGAACGGCGATCTCGGCTAAGCCTTTCTGGTATGTGGTGACTGGCAACGTCTGTAGACGCGGCACTTCCTTTCTGCTATGATTCGAACCCTTATCGATCGAATCATTTGGACGCAACATCAATCGCGGACAACAATGTCAGCGGTTCTAGATACTGAGAGACATTAAGATGGCTACAAAGAAAAGTGGTGGTTCTACTCGGAACGGTCGCGACAGTATTGGTCAACGTCGCGGCGTGAAAAAGTTTGGTGGTGAGCAAGTTTTGGCTGGTAACATTCTCGTTCGTCAGCTCGGAACCAAGATTCACCCCGGCACCAACGTCGGCATGGGTCGTGATTACACCCTCTATGCACTGATCGACGGTGTGGTGACCTTCGAGCACAAAGATGCCAAGCGCAAGCGTGTGAGCGTATACCCCGCTGCTGCCGACGCGTAACAGCGAAACCCAGCCTGTGCTTTCCTCTTCGATACCTCGACGGAGGATGCTCCACGGGCTGACTCTCGCCACTCTGTTTCTTTCCGCTGCTTCGGCGCTCCTGCACCCCTCTCTCGCAACGCTCCCTGCGCTAGTCGAACTGCACTTCCTCTCGTAGCGAACGTTCTCGCTCGACATGAAAGACTGCAAGCAGCACATCTTTTTCTCATAGGAATCGTGAAAAAATTGACGGTTCAGGTGGGAATAGGATAGTGAAGTGTCATCGTCTCGGCCGAGTCGAATGACATGGAATGTTTTGTGTGGATGTATGTTTTGTTTTCTGTTTTGCCATACCTGTTCTGTTCTGGCAACGCAGACTTATTTGTTGAGCACTGCTGTTCTTGCGACTCTTTCTAACGCTCGCTCTGCTTCCCACGCTCATGCTGCTGTTCATCTGAAACATAGTGCAGGATTCTTGTTCTTCCAGAGACCCTACTTCGGGGTGACTATCGAGTGTAGGTTTCTGGCCGATCGGTGACGTTCGGAGCAAGAGTTGTCCTTCGCTGTGAAGCGACCCGTTCATGCTCAAACGCTAGCTGAGAGTTCTCGCTCGTGCGCTCGTTCGTTTTGTTGTTCTCGTTCTTGATTCGCTTGGTTCTTGTGGTTGTGAATGTTCCTCGTTGTTAATGGTACTTGTTCTTGCTCTAAAGTGTACACCTCGTGACAGTTCACTGCGCCAGTCCCTGTTGAAGTTCGTGGTTGATATAAGCTCAAGTTCCTGTTCGCAGCTTCCCGTTGATGTGACATCTCTTGCGGCAACTGAACCGAATGTTCCTCTCTCTCGTTGATGATCTTGAAGTTCAAGTGGTTCGTTACCACGTTGTATGATGGTAACGATGATTTCCTGTGGCAAGTTCAAAACTCGAACCACCGTGAAATGTTGTTGTTTCGTTCTGCGAATCGACCTGTTCCCTGTAGCAAACAGTGCTCCTTTTTTTTCTATAGACAAGGCTTGTCCTTGTCGTGAGAGTGCGTTTCACATCCATTCTTGATGTTCGGTGTGAGAGGTGCTCAAAGTCCGGGGTTCAACCCTGGGCTTTTTTTTTGGGTACGATGGAGGTTCCCACTCATGCATCTAATTGACGAAGTTGTAATCCAGGTGTACGCGGGCAACGGCGGCAATGGTTGTATAGCCTTTCGTAGAGAGAAGTACCGTCCTCGTGGTGGACCTTCGGGAGGCGATGGCGGAAGAGGTGGGGACGTTCTGTTGGTCGCTACCAATGACCTCTCTACGTTGCTAGATCTGCGCTACCGTCGGCACTACAAAGCCAAGTCGGGAGAGCATGGCCGCGGGAAAGACCAACACGGTCGCGGCGGACAAACACGTGAGATCCGAGTTCCTGTCGGAACCATGGTTTACAACGACGAAACCGGAGAGCTTCTGGCGGATCTGGTCGAAGACGGTCAAATCCTGGTGGCTGCAAAAGGTGGCCGAGGCGGTTTGGGGAACATCAACTTCAAAACCGCAACACGTCAGGCTCCTGAATACGCAACGCCAGGTGAGCTGGGCGAAGAGTTCACGCTTCGGTTGGAACTGAAACTGCTCGCGGATGTTGGTATCATTGGATTCCCCAACGTTGGGAAATCGACCCTCATCTCCAAAATCTCCAAAGCTCGCCCCAAGATTGCAGACTACGCCTTTACGACCTTGTCTCCCAATCTCGGAGTGGCTGCTCCTCCGCGACGCGACTCTTTTGTTGTTGCGGACGTTCCTGGGCTTGTTCCTGGCGCACACCAAGGTGTTGGGTTGGGGATTCGGTTCCTTCGTCATATTGAGAGAACTCGTGTCTTCTTGCACATCCTCGAACTGAGCGACGAGCCCGAGCGCGATCCTATCCAGGATTACGAAATCATTATGAACGAGCTGGCTCTTTACGAAGAGTCATCAGGGAGTGACCTCCTCTCCAAGCCTGTCGTCGTTGCCATCAACAAGGCCGAAGACTTGGAACTCGCAGAGATCTGTGAAGAAGAGTACGGACCCTATTTCCACGAAAAGGGCATCCCCTTCTTTGTGATCTCCGCAAAAAGCGGACACAATCTGGTGCCCTTGCTCCATACTTTGGGCGACGTTCTTGAGCAGGACAAAAAAGAAGAATTGGAAGAAGAAGTCGAAGACGACGGAACCTGGAGCCCTGTCTGAGGTGAGGTGGGCGTTCAGCCCATTAAGGCAGCCATCCAAGTGACAAGGCTAATCAAGTGGAGCATGCCCACTGCAACTCTCTGTTGGGTGGAGAATCGACCCCAAAACCAGAGCAGAAGGGCCATGCTCCCGAGCCATAGCAAGTACATGAGGGCAGCAAAGAAAGTCCGTATAGAGGATGGACCAGGTGTTTCCTGGAACATGTGGAGCAGCTGCTTCTTAAATGTTGCCTGTTGGACTGCAGTTTTGCCTGGGCTGAGGTGTGTAAACGATTCGGCTAGCTTGACTTGGCAACGTTTGAGCAGGGTAGGGTACGGTTGGTACACACTGCGAATCGCGGAGAGGGCGTTGCGCAGGTGCTGGAGGGCCATGATTGCCTGCTCCCATTTGCCCTGTTGGTAGGACAAATCGCTGATCTTCAACAGCCGCTGTGCGGCGACCAACGTGTAACGATTGCCCGGTGTGTACCACCGAATGGTCCGACCGTACTGGCGAATCGCTCCCTCCAATGCACCATCGTGGAGGAGTGTTTCCGCGCGTGCAAAAACAGTGCGAGAAGAGAGAAACGAACGCAGGTAGGTCGCACCTAGCACCGTAAAGGTGGCGAGCAGAAGATAGGGCCAGCTGTGTTTCCAGACGGGGGTGGTGAGATGGACAGACATTGGGTCTGTTTAGATGAAGTCGCGACGGGAGAAAAACACGATAGCGAGGAACAAGAAGCCTGCGATGTAGCTGAGCGCAAACGCTGAATTGACAAGCACATCTGTGGTCGAAATCAACTCTCCGTGCACTACGCGATTGCCCACGTTGAGCAACGAGAGGTTGGGAAGGATGGTGGTGGCCTTCAGGAGTCCTCTGACAACTTGGTCTTCCGTTTTGGAGATGACCAGATAGATATCCGGCATCAAGCGACCAAACAAGAAAATAAAGAATGTAAACAAGCCGCTGAAGAATGGAGTGGTGAAGGAGGAGCAAAACAGCGCCACGCTAATCACCAACATAATCTCCATCCAATACAAAAAGACGGCCAGATAGATGTTGAAGTCGATGTACTGTTGTTGGTACAGAATCAACAGGGTAAACACTGCTGTGAGCGTTACGATCTGAACCAGAGCGGTCAGGACCATCCCCAAGTATTTCCCAAGGATGAACTGGTATCGGTTGATGGGTTTGGAGATGATGGTGTAGATGGTTCGCTTGTCGATCTCTTTGTGAACAAGGCTGACCCCCGTGAAGATCGCAATCAACACGCCAAACAGGGATATCGCGGTCAGGCCCATATCTGTGGTGACCTTGACTGGGTGTCCTAGCGACATCTCTCCCAACACCAAGGCGGCCATCATCATCAGCATCGCGAAGAACAGAATCGCGTAGAGAATCTTGTCGCGGATGGCTTCGCGGAAGGTATTGCGTCCGATGGCAAGAATCTTAAACACAGTGAAACTCCACTTCCGGCGTTCGGGCTTAGTCAGCGTTGGGGGATTGGACTTGCTGGACAAACAGATCTTCCAGGGTGCCTTTCTGAGGTGCGAGGGCTTCGATGCGCCCTCCTTCACGAAGCACCAACTGGATCGCTTCCTGGATATCGTTTTCGCTCAACACAACAGTGAGGCGGTCGCCTGGAATCACAACCCGTTTGGACATGGACCGCAGCTGGTCATTGGTCAGGCTTGGGATGCCAGAGACAGTCAACTCGATCTCGTGCTCCTTCAATTCTCCGAGCAATTCCGAGAGCGTTCCCAGCTTGCGAAGCTGACCTTTGATGAGAATCGCGACCCTGTCGCAGATCATCTCCACGTCCTGAAGAATATGGGACGATAGAAAGACGGTCTTTCCCTGGTCTTTCAGGTTGAAGATGATATCTCGGACCTCTTTGCGGCCCAGCGGATCAAGCCCGCTCATCGGCTCATCCAAGACCACGAGGTCCGGGTCGTTGATCAACGCTTGGGCAATTCCAACACGTTGAATCATTCCCTTGGAATACTTACGAAGTGGGATGTCGCGGGCGTGTGAAAGACCGACTTGTTCGAGCAATCGTTCCACCCGGGTGGGGCGGATGGAACTCGATAGGCCAAACAGACGGCTGTAGAAGTCGAGAAACTCCGAACCTGTAAGGTACTCATAAAAGTACGGATGCTCCGGCAAAAATCCGACGCGCGCTTTGGCTCTCACGTCGTGTGCAGGGGCACCGAACAAGTTGGCTTCTCCCGAGGAGGGAAAAATCAAACCCATCAGCATCTTGATGGTGGTTGTTTTGCCTGCTCCGTTGGGTCCAAGAAACCCAAAAATCTCCCCGGGGTGGACTTCCAGCGAGAGACCCCGGACAGCATGGACACGCTTGCGCCAAAAGCCAATCCGAAACTCCTTGTGAAGGTCCTTTATTTGGATGATCGGTGTGGTTGTACTCACCGTCATTCTCCTTGCATGAGATAGAGTGAAGCTGCACAGAAACCCAAAGAACACTTGGGGAATTTCTTGTTTACTTCCAAACATCCTGATGGTGATGATTGCAACACCACCATCGGTTGCTACCAAATCAGCCACATCCACGCCAAATGTTGACCCAATGTCGGGTGGTCCAAGGTGAAGTTATAGAGCGTGGTGCGTAGCGTTTATACCGGAAAAGGTGTCATGAAGCAAGCAGGATGTCAGCCTGTCTCAGCTCTCCAAACTTCCCTATCCCTTGGTCTCCAAGCTCCTCTTTGGTTGTGTTCTGCCAGCCTTGTGAGGAGACTTTGGGGCAGGAAGAAATCGGTGACTTTGAGCTTCCGCTGTCGCTTGGGCTGTGGCGTTCTTGACGCTATGGAGCGGTCTCCCTATCATGGCCGCTTTGTCTTTGTTGGCCTCACTTGGATTGGCGTTGGAGTTGCCGCGTCATGGATTCAGGGTGAGGTTCTTTTCCTACTCTTCTCGCAAAACAGGGTTCGGCATGTCCTTTCGACTGGGGTACCATCTGGTTCAGCAAAACGCGGTTGACCTGGAGTCTATGGACCGCGCGGTGCGTCGACAGCTTCTTCTTGGAGGAAGTCTGGACACCAGCTTGTTGGAGTTGGAGCTTGTCTCCCTTCACACTCTGCAACATGCTCTGCCCAAGGCTTTGGAACAAAAGACTCCTCCCAAAAAGTGGCTAGAGAAACCGGAGTCCGACGCTCTCTCTTTCTTGCCTCTCCCATTGGTGGAGCAACTTCAGATTGTTCCAGTGGCCTTGGAGAAGCGCACGGCGCATATCTTGGTGGCTGATGTGGGTCCTCCAGCCGAACATCTGCCGTTGTCGTATTGGTTTCATCGCGACGTCAAAGTGTATCCTGTTCCCCATGTGGTTTTGTGGCACGGACTTCATCGTCTCTACCGCTTGCCCATCCCCGATCGTCTCAAAACGTTGGCGCAGCGTCTGCCTTGCGAAGACATGTTCCAGGCCCCAGAAGCTTGGAGTTCGATGTGGAGCCCTGCGCCTGTGAAGACTCCGCCCAAACAGGTTGAGCCTGTACAAAAGGAGCTTGGAGCAGGAGAGAAAACTCCTCCTGAGCACGCAGAGCTTTCTTTTCCGGAGACCGCCCCGTTTGTCTCCGGTGAGGAGCCGACCAAACCGGCTTCTCCCTCTCCCTCAAGAACCGAAAAACGGCCTGGCTTCAATGGAACGCAGAAGCCTTCGCTTAAGGGTGATGAGATCAACCGAACCACCATCGTTCCCGATCCGGATGGTCCCAGAGAGACGGTGAAAGTAGAGCAGTCCTCTACCCGGCGTAAGGTGTTCCGGGAAGAAGAACAAACCAACCCATCCAAGACGTTTCCCCAGGGCCTTCGACAGGTTGAGGAGACTACTGCAAAGAGTGAGCCTCCCGAGTCAACGCACCGAAAGAAAAAACGGATCACGCCTACGTTCGAGAACGCTCCTACGCCAAAGGTGGATGTGTCACCCATTCCTGACGCTGCAACAGAGGTCTATCGACAGACGCAGACTCCCGAAGACCGTGCACCAGCTTCCCGTCTGGACTTGCCTCCTGTGGACTCTCTTCGTAGCGCGTTCCGAAAGTCGAACGAGGCTTTGAAAGATGAAGCAACACGGGTGGAGGGGCAGGAGCGTCCAGCTTCCGAAGCCGCCATGCTGTCGAAAACCAAAGCTGCAACGGTGCAGACGCCTTCGTCCTTGCGCGACACCATCACGGAGCGAAAAGCATCCTCTCTTGGGAAAGACAAGGCTCCGCGCAACGCTCCCCGGCCCGAACCCAACGGTGACACCTCGGAAGGATTGGCTTTGACGTCCGAAAATGCCGTGAAAGAGGGGGACAACATCGCTCCCTTTGAGACAAGCCTGGACCTGTCCGTGGCTGTGAACGCTGTGGAGCAAAGGCTCAAACAAGACACAGAGCCAGCGCCTCCTCCTCATGCGATCTTCGAGTTGGCTGAGCTGTTTAAGCCGGAGCTTCCAGGGCCTCATACTGTTCCAGGCTTGCCTGCGTTCCCAGCTGCGATGGAAGGCCGAGAAAACGATATCTTCCCAGAAGTGACCATGCCCGACACGGGTTGGATGACCCTCACCGAAGAAGACGAGCAGGTGGATGTTGCCATTCAACTTGACGAAGTCACGGACTCTCAAGAGCAGGATTCCCTGGATACCGATGAGTCTGTGGATGTAAAGGTTGAGCTGGATGAGTACCTGGGTCAGTGGGATGAGACCCTTCGGAAGCCTCTGCTCAAGAGGCTCTCGCTCAAAGGGTCATCGTTGATTCCAATGATGCTTTTGTCCATTCCCGCGATGGAGCAGATGCCCACACAAAACCGCGCTCTTAAAGAGCGAATGGAGCGCCTTGTCGAGCTTTGTGACGCCATCGGTGAGCCAGCCTTGTTTCGCCTGTTGCAGATCGTGGAGAAAGGCAAGGACGTTGCTCGGATGCAAGCCATCACCTTGTTGGGTGAGTGGCAACCTCCTCGGGCCATCGCTCCTTTGTTGCAGCGCTTGCTTCATGAGAAGAGTCCAACGCTGCAGCGTATGATCTGCAACAACTTGCGACAACACCGGGGTCGTGAGGAGTTTGACAAGCTGCTCGCGTTTCTACGGGACAACCTGGAGTCGGATGACAAACAGCGACTCCAAAAAGCCCTCTTCTTCTTGGGGCATCTCCGTGTGGTGGAAGCCGTTGCCGACGTGATGGTGTTGCTCCAGCATGACGACGCAGCCATCCGTGAGTCGGCTCTAGAGATTCTTCGACTGCTGACCCTGCAAAACTTCGATGGGGAGTGGGAAACCTGGTCGTCCTGGTGGGGCGACCATGGACAAGAGAGTCGAAAACAGTGGATCCTGAACGCGATGCATCACCCCGAACTCTCGGTTCGGACGCAGGTGAAAGAGGAACTTCGCTTGGAGTTCGGTGACGACTTTGGCTTCGTACCCGATGCCTCCCACGAAGAGAGAGAAACCGTCCGCAAGCTCGCAGCGCTGTGGATCAAGCAAGGTTAGACATGTCCATCTCACTCCGAAATCTCGGCTCATGGTGCAAAGCTATGGCTTTGTTTCTGCTGTGCTTGGGTTTGTCGGGGTGTCCTCCCGTTTCTTCTTCCTCGGATGCTGGTTCCCTGCCTGAAAACTGTTACAATCCTGAGCCTGGAAGTCCTGTGATTCGGTCGTTTACGTTCGCCGGTGCGATCCCACAGATGCCTCATGTGCTGCGTTTTGCGATCGACTGGGAGGACGCCAACGCCAACCTCAAGGGTGGCTCCTTTCAATTCACGGTTGACGGTGAAAAGCGTCCCCTTCAAATCCTCCCTGACCGGTTCGTCTCCAACAACCCTTCGGGCGCTTTCTCTCTGTCACTTGTGCTTTCGTCGAGTGACTTTGTGGAAGGTCGAAAGGTCACCGTTTCGTTTGTTCTCTTCGACAAAGGAGGGCTGGCTTCCAACCGGCCGGAGATGGTGTTGGAGGTGAAACAACGATGAGAGTCCATTCTTTCCTTGTGTCTATGAGCGGGTTGGGGCTTCGTTGTGTCGTTGTTCTTCTTGGAATTCTCGGATGTCTTGGGAGCGATGTGTCTCAAGTACAGGCCTACGTTCTCAAGCGGACCCAGTCCGGACTCCCTGTGGCTTGGACTTCCATGCCAGTGTCGTATTGGGTGGACGCCAACGGGAGTCAGAGCTTGCCGGATGAGAGCGAAGCCCAGATCGTGCAACAAGCCTTTCAAGTGTGGTCACAGGTAGACTGTGCGCGCATCTCGTTTCGTTACGAGGGGCTGACGCAACGCGCTGAAATTGCTGTCTCCAGCGTGGGAAACAACGCCAATCACGTGCTGTGGGTTCGTTCGCCAGACCGCTGGCCTTTTCCGGCCAATGCGATTGCAGTGACTCAGTTGACATGGGTTCCCGACACCGGCGCTTTGGTCGACGCCGATCTGGCCTTTCGTGACTTTGGTATCAAGTGGTCCACCACAGAGGTTCCTCAAGAAGGACACCATGACCTGTTGAACACTGCGGTGCACGAGATCGGTCATTTCTTGGGTTTGGACCACTCGACAGTGCCAAGCGCGACCATGTTTGCGGAAGCTCCTATCGGCGAGATGCAGAAGCGTGATCTGGCTTCGGATGATCGGGAAGGTGTGTGTTTTCTCTATCCGTCGAACCCTTCTCCTTTCCAATGGACCGTCACATCTTCCAAGTCTGGACTCACGACATGTGACGCTGGAAACTCCGAGCCCACGGGTGGAACCGCAGGAGGCTGTCAACTGGGAACGGATGGAACGGTCGGGTGGAGTTGGCTTTGGACACTTCTCATTTTCTCCTTCCTTTGGTATCTATGCTCCCTTTCATATCACCGAGTTCAACGTTCCTAAGCCAGTGTTATAGAGTTTGATAGGAGGTCTCCGAATGACCGAAACGGTCCAAAACAAAGAAAAAGAGTCTGAGAAGAAACCAGGTTTGAGCCTGACGACCCAAATTGGGATTGCGCTGGTCTTGGGGATCGCGCTGGGCGTTTGGTTCCCTGATGTTGCTATCTCGTTTCGGTTCGTCGGCGAGATCTTCATGGCCGCCCTGAAAATGCTGATTGTTCCCCTCATTGTCGTTACGATGATTGTTGGGGTTGCCTCACTCGGAACACCCAAGGAGTTGGGCCGACTTGGGGGAAGGGCTGTCATTTATTACTTCGCAACCACGGCGTTGGCTGTTGTTGTGGGCTTAATCGCAGTCAACCTGATGAAGCCAGGCGAAGCTCCTTTGCCTGCGAACATTCAGACCTCACTTCAGAAGACACTCGGCAGCCAGAAGGGCTCTCCTACGTCCTTGTCGATGAAGCATGTGTCGCAGATTCAGAAGGCATTTGAAGCCCACCTCGTCGATGGCTTGGACAAGAAAGATGACAAGAAGCGCAAGAAGGCAGCGGTGCTGGCGCAGCAAGCGTCTGCTTCGTTTGCGGTCACGCTTCGTACGTACTTGAAAAGTCAGGTTGCACCCAAGGGCAAGACGAAAGAGAAGGCCGCTCCCATCACACAAGCAATGTGGATGCAACGTGCGACTGGCGCGCTTCGGGCTGAGCTTGTGTTTGCCAGGGTCGGGATGCGACAGACGGTCAAGGCGGCTGCGGAGCTTCGGGCACGCAGCCAGCGAAAGGGACCTCCGCTTACAGTGGACCGCTTCTTGTACATGCAAATCAAGAAGATCTTGATGAATCCCTTTGAGGCCATGGCCAAGGGTAACGTGCTTGGGATTATCGTGTTTTCTCTACTGTTGGGGCTGGTTTTGGTCACCTTGGGTGCCCGAGGACGACCGGCTCTTGACTTGGCTGAGAGCCTGAACGAAGCGATGATGAAGCTTGTTGAATGGATCATGCTGTTGACTCCCTACGGTGTGTTCTCCCTGATCGCCTATCAGGTCGCCAGGAGCGGGTGGGATATCTTGCTTCTGCTGGGCAAGTACATGCTGTGTGTTCTGGTCGCTTTGTTCGTTCATGGCTTTATCATTTTGCCCATCTTGCTGTTGATTCTGGGACGACGTTCGCCGCTCCAATTCTTCTCGCAAGTTCGAAGCGCTTTGGGTGTTGCGTTCAGCACCTCTTCGTCGTCGGCCACTCTCCCTGTGTCGATGGAAGTGTCCGAACACAATGCCCAAGTCCCCGCTAAAGTCTCGGGCTTTGTCCTGCCCTTGGGTGCAACCATCAACATGGATGGAACCGCTCTGTACGAAGCCATCGCTGCCTTGTTCATTGCTCAAATCTACGGCATTGATCTGGGTCTTGGCGCACAGATCCTGATCTTTATGACGGCTGCCCTCGCTGCGATTGGCGCTGCTGGAATCCCAAGCGCAGGTACGGTCACGATGGTCATGGTGCTTAGCGCCGTTGGACTTCCCCTCTCGGGGATCGGCCTCATTCTCGCTGTTGACCGGGTCCTCGACATGTGCCGAACCACCGTCAATGTGTGGGGTGACTTGATCGGAGCTGCGATTCTTGGACGCTGGGAACAAGACGAAGAGGGGCAAGCGGAAGCCTCAACGTAAGGCAGACTACATGACCTCCTCTGTTACAGTTCAAACCACCTCCAAAGGGCGGGGCGTGTTTGCTTCCCGCTCTTTCTCTCCAGACGAGCTTGTTCTTACAGCTCAGGGCGCTCGCTCTCCCAACCGTCATCCACATTCTTTGCAGATTGGCGCTGACGAACATCTTTTTGTGGATCCACCTGTCCGCTATCTCAATCACTCTTGCGATCCCAACCTTGGCGTTCGGACCAACGCTCAAGGAACGATCGACTTTGTTGCGATGCGGTCCATCGCTGCAGGGGAAGAGCTTTGCTTTGACTATGCGATGACAGAGATGTCGTTGCATGAGGTGGAAACTCAGGCTGAGCGGACCTCTTGTGATTGTGGCACTGAGAATTGTCGGGGCGAGATTGGACAGTATGCAACCTTACCGGAGGACGTGAAAGCCCGTTACAAAGGGTATTTGGCTGCACACTTGTTGGAGGAACCGGGGAGGACGTAGGAACCGGTGGAGCTTGAGGAGGGAGCTTTAGCCGTCGTTGTGCTCGTCGTCCAGGCTCTTGCGTGGGTTGACGAGGCCCCAACCGGTCGTGTTGTCGCGGCCTTCTGTCTCCATATCATCCGCGCAACGAACCAAGTGCTCCAACATTTGCTTTTGGTTTTCACAAGGGGTTTTGCCTCCAAGCTTGCGGTGCTTGGACAGGATCAACGCAGCGACGCCTGCGATGAAGGGTGTTGCCATGGAGGTCCCGCTGAAGGTCGCGTACTGATCTGGGGGATAGCAGGACAACACATCTTCGCCGGGAGCCATGATTGTGATGTTCGGGCCCGTTGAGGAGAAGTCCGAGCGCTCTTTGTCGGAGTTGATCGAGCCAACACAGATGACATCTTCGTAGGCACCAGGATAGTTAATGGTGTTGCTACCTGAACCGTCGTTTCCAGCGGCTGCAATCACAATGCGACCGTTGTCGATGACGTGACGGATGGCTTTCTCCAGGTTTTCGTCGGGGTAGCGGGAGCCGAGGCTCATGGAGATAATGTCCGCACCTTGCTCATGGGCCCAATAAATACCGTTGACGATCCACTCGATGGTTCCATAACCACCATCGCTGAGTACCTTGCCTGCAATGATCTGGGCTTTGGGTGCAACGCCTACCACGCCTACATTGTTGGCTCGGGCTGCAACAATACCAGAACAGTGACTGCCGTGGCCGTTGCCATCTTGTGGGTTGTCACCGCCGGTGAAGTCTTTGCTGGCGACGATGGTGTCCTTGAGATCAGGGTGGGCCTGGGCGATTCCTGTGTCCAACACTGCGACTTTGATGTCGTCGCCTTGGGTGTCTTTCCAGATGTCTGGAATCCCCAGCGACTTGATGCCCCAGTCGATGGTCTCGCTCATCGCCTGGACATCGATGACTTGTTTGCTATAGGGAGGCAAAAAGGTTTCGTTTTGGTTGGTGTTTGCACCAAACAGACTCTTAAGCCAACTCCACATGCATCATTTCCTTCTTGTTGTAGTTTTTAGTGTTCCTTGCGCAACAAAGCCTCAGAAGAGTAGTATACGATGGTTGTCAAGGTCACGGATGACTTTGTTGCCCTTGCTGAAGGGAAGAACCATGTCCAACTTGACACGTCTTTCACTTCTTGCAAGACAAGCCACTGCAAGGCAGATGACTCTTTCCAAGATGATGCAGGCATTGTGGCAAAACAAGAGTGAACTTGCAAATCTCTGTTAACTTGTCTGAAACGCTCGCGTTGCAAACAGGAGTTTGAGTCTTATGGGTTTTGTTCGGAAAGACCACTTCCACAAAAAAGCAAAGAAGGAAGGCTATCGTTCGCGAGCGGTCTTTAAGCTACAGGAAATACAAAAACGATTCCGGATCTTTCGGCGCGGTGGAAAAGTGCTGGATTTGGGAGCCGCTCCCGGTGGTTGGCTCCAAGTCGCTTCGGAGTTTGTGAAGCGCGAGGGCAAGGTGGTTGGGATTGATCGGCTTCCGATTGAGCCTCTTCCCCTGAGCAACGTTACGATCTTGGAAGGCGACTTGCTCGATCCTGAAGTGCGCGAGGAAGCCTTGGCGACGCTCGGCGGTCATGCCGAAGTTGTGATGTCGGATATGGCACCCAACCTGACTGGAGTCCGTGTGACCGATTGTGTCCGATCGTTTGAACTCTCCATGTTGGCTCTCAATATGGCCCGTCAGTGCCTGTCGGCTGGTGGCTCCTTTGTTGCTAAGATCTTTCCAGGGGATGAGTTTGAAACCTTCTTGCACGAGTGTCGTTCTTCCTTTCGGAAAGTGCGCACCACCAAACCCGAAGCGACTCGAAAGTCATCGTCGGAAGTGTATGTGATCGCCCTCGACTTCAAAGCTCTGCCCTCCGAAGAAACCGAATCCTCCGACTGAATCACTTGTCGTTCTGTTTCAAGTCATGGATGTCTCTTCCACACGTTGCGTTGTCGCTCCATTTGCCCTATACGTGGTTTGCGTTGTGAGCCTTGTTCACTGTGTTGCATTTCCCTGTCCTTTTGATTACATTCGTGTCACTACTGATTGTTCATAGTATCCGTTGCAAACGTCCTTGGTTACAGGAGGTAAGATTGAAGTCTACGGCAGCGTCTCCATCCACATCTCAGGATGTGTTATCTATAGTCGAGTCCCGCAGTACAGCGACTCAAGGACCCGACGTCTCGTTCCCAACCTCGTTTGAAGCCCAACTCCACCAAGCCAAAAACAAGACAGCCGAGGCACCCCCACCGAAAGAGCGGTTCCAACTCTTTATGAAGGGCATTCCTATGATGTTTGCCTTGGTGATCGGTGCCACCGCGTACTGGATGTTTTATCTGTGGGACTTCAAAAATCTAGAGCGGCGGACTCGTCATTACAAGCTCAAATTGTTCAACACTTGGATGACTTACTTTCGGCCTGTTTCTGTCAACCAGTGGGAAGAATGGCGGCAACACGAATGCGAACACTGTGGTGCTTGCTGCGAAATCCTCTGGCGTTGCCCCTTCCTTAAAACCAACGAAGATGGCAACTCCCATTGCTCCGTCCACAGCAAGCGACCCTTGCCTTGTCGCACCTTTCCCATCGACCCTCGCTCGGTCGAACTGATCAGCAAACATCGCAAAGCTGAAGCTGCTTGCTCCTACCGCTTTGCCGTCTTGTTCGACCAAATGATTGAAGACGACAAGAAAGAAAAAGCCCAAGCCTCTCTGCCCACCAACACCACCTCCTCCCAAGAATCCGCACCTCCCGCATCCTGATTCCTTACATATCACTCCCACGCTTGTTTTCCATGTCCATTCGCCCTATCTTCAATCCCATTCCAAACGATTGATGATGTCCTACCGAAGGTGGGTTTCCATCATGTTCTATGTGTTCCCCACAAAGGAGCCAACCTTTTGGGGTGACCGAACGTATGTGTTTGAACTTGCTTGAACATACAAACGAGGAGCGTACGATATGACCAAGTCGTCTTCCGAAGATATGGTGTCCTCTTCTGACATCTCTACTTCTACTCCTGAGGTGGAAGCCGCTGTTGTTGAAGAGCAACCTGTTGTGGAAGAGGTTGCACAAGAAGCAACCGAAGCGGACGAAGATAACCTTGCAAAGGCTGCGAACGAAGAAGCTTTGGAGCCAGAGGAGCCCGTTGAGCTTGCGGCCTCTACAGAACAACCCAACACAAACGGCCCCCTCAAGTTGGGGAGTCCGGAGTGGGAAGCCACCTTTGCTGATCTTCCTTCGCTCTCCTATGACGAGGCTGTCGCAAGGTTCAAAACTGGCGGTGTTGTGCGAGATCTCAAGCTTCCGTTCCTGAACCTTGTAGGGACGGAGGTGGAGCAGACATTGATTTTGGAGCACTGCGAGCTGGACGGCTGCCTGGCGTTGGGTGCTCAGTTTCAAGGCAACCTCGTTCTGCGCAACTGCTTGGTTCGGGACCGCTTTGTCCTCGGAGACAAACGGAAAGACGACACCCCAACCCCGTCTCGGGTGCTGGGCGAAGTTCGCGTCGAGCACTGCCACTTCGGGGAGCGCTTCAACATTTATCGCTCAGAGGTCCAAGGTGACGTTGTTGTTCTTCGCTCTCAAGCCCAGAGCTTTATGGGTTTTGACCGGTGCAATCTTGGGGGTTTTGTTCGAGTGGAAGGGCCAGGCTCGTGTCATGGCTTGAGCATCTACCAGGCTCATATCATGGGCGGGCTTGTCGTTCGGAAGATGCGAGTCCTTGCGCACACCGAGAGCAACAAGCCTCTCCTCAACCTGGGTAAAGCCCGCGTTGAAGGTGGTGTTGAGTTGAGCCAGTGTGAGGTGGAAGGGCGGACCGAGTTGTACCGGCTTCAGGCTGGTCAAGAATCCTACCAGGCTCTCTACATCAAAGAATGCGAACTCAAAGACCTGTTTCTCAAGCAAGCCGGGTTCTATGGAAAGTGCCTGATTGAGAACACCAACTTTCAGGGAGAAGTCTCGGCCAATCCGCCCCGAACGGAACATGGCAAGACGCGTGGACGATCCGCAACTTTTCACGGCGAATTCACGATGGGGCACTGTGTTCTCAAGGGCGCCTGTAACTTCCAAAACGCTGAAGTTAAGGGCACTGCCAACTTCAGTCACTGTGTCTTGGAAAAGGGAGGCTCCTTTAACCAAGCAGCCTTTGAGGGTTCGTTGAGCTTTTGGAAGACGGAATCTCACAAGGAGCTTCATTTCCGGAAGGCTTCGTTTGCTGGGTTGGCCAACTTTGGCCACACGGTGTGGGGGGCTCGCTCCTCGTTTAATGAAGCGGTCTTTGAAGAAGGCGCCTCATTCTTCGATGCTCGCTTTCACGGCGATATCTTCTTCTCCAACGCTGTGTTTCGCGACTACCTCAAAATGGGCCGACTTCAATGTGAGGGCGGTCTCATCCTCAAGGGACTTCAGGTGGGGGGGGAGTTAAATCTTCTCAACGCCAACATCAAAGACCGTTGGATTCTCTCAGAAGGGCACTTGGCCTCTGTCATTGCTCCTGGAATGAACGTTGGAACGTGGGGAAGCCTTGCCAACACCCAAATTCACGGTGAAGTGTTTCTCGACGGGATGAAAGTTGGGGGCAAAGCCGAGCCTGCCAAGGAAGACGATAAGTTTGTTCCTGGCTCGTTCTACCTTGAGAATGTTGTCCTCCATCAACCCTTCAAGATGAACAACGCCGACATTCAGGGAATGTTGTCCTTAGAAGGGTGCAGCGTACACCGCGAGCTGGAGTTGATTCACACCCGTGTAGGTCATGACCTGTGTTTGTCGAAAGGCTACTTTCGCGATGTGATCCGCTGCGAGCGCTCGACCGTGAAAGGCACTCTTCGTGCGACTCTCTCGCGGTTTCGTGAAGAGGTCACGCTCAACCAACTTCAATGCCAAAGCGCAACTCTGGCAGGAAGCTCGTTTGATCAAGGCTTTACATTGCGAAGCTCTGAAGTCATCGACAGCCTGAGCCTGAACAACGTTGACGTTACTGGCAAGGCCGATCTTTCCAAGTGTACGTTTCAACGATTCTTCTTCGACCACCTTCTCGTGGACTACCTGATGGTGGAGCGAGAGCAGATTGGCGAGCGACTGGCCTCGGAAGAAGCTGGAAACTACACCCAGGCCAAGAACGAGTATGGAATCCTTCGACAGGCGTTCCTTGTTCGCAACCGATACGCCGACATGGACTGGGCTTACTATCGTTTTTGCCAGGCCAACCGACGCGAAAAGAAACAAAGTCCGCTGACCTTCTTGGAGTGGGTGTTGTTTGATCTAGGGTTTGGTTACGGTACAAGACCCATGAACATTGCGCTTGTGGCGCTGAGCCTTGTCCTCTTGTTTGCTGGTTTGTTCTTCGCGTACCCTGCTGGGGTCGCGGATCACACCGGCAAAGTGATCAGCTCTCTTGGGTTCCTTGACTCCATTCACCTGAGCGTTCTGACCTTTGCCTCCATGGAGTTCAGCTCGCATCAGCCTCATGCCCTTCATTCCCTCAAGTACGCCTTTGCCTTGGAAGGGCTGCTTGGTATCTTCCTGATCACTCTGTTCGTTGCGACGATCTCACGCAAAATCATCCGGACCTGAGCTGGACCCTTCTTCCCCCTCCTTCCGGGACATTCTTCCTTCTCTCTCCCAAGCAATGACAAAGTGGCAACGCGCTTCACCACAACCTGACGGATTGGCAGGGCGATGTGCGTTCCAATCCTATCTCTTTCCCACAGTGATAAAGAGGAAAGCTCAAATCCCCAAACGTTGAGAAGGGGAAAGAGGGTGTTTCTCGCCTTAAACAAGATTCTTATAAGAGAGGGATTGGATTCTGTCTTGGTTGAGGAAGAATGGGATGTCGTGGAAAAGTGGCGTGCCGGAGCTGGAGAATCAGGGGGTGCTTTGGATTTGAAAACGGTAGCCGGTGGCTTCGTTACTGGGAGGTGTTGTTGTGGCAAGTTGGGGATCGGTCACGACGCGTCCATCCGAGTCTTCCACTTCTACGAAGTATCGGATGGTGGTGCCTGCGGTTTGCCCTGGAATGTAGCCTTTGAACATGGAGTCGTCGTTTTGGGTCATGGAGACCGTCTGGCGCGTTTTCCAGTCATCGGTGCTGTAGACCAGGTTGGCCTTGAGCGGCTGGAAGTCGCTGTTTATGACCACTTGAACGGCGTAGGGGCCTTTGGTGTCGTCGGTATTCCGCAAGTAGGAGATGTATTCGATCTTGGTCTCAATGCGACCGCACGCGACGAGCGATCCTGAGACGGCAAGCAATAACATCAGCCATAGCAACTTACGCATCGGTTGTATTCTCCTTCACACAACAAAGATTGTGGGTCCGCTGTGTGAGTCTTTCTTCTATAACCTTTTGCAAACAAAAGGAAAGTTTATACTTCCAAGGAGGGGGCGACGCAGTACAAACAAAGAGGGCCTCCCCATAGCAACACACTATACTCGTTTTGCTTCAGAATGTCTACCAATGGTTGTGACAGAATGTCACTGCTTAGAACTTAATGGATTAACGGTCTTTGTCCAGGAATGTCACAACATTGAACAAAAAAAGATGGGACGACTTTGTCGCTACTGAGGGAGATACAGGCTACTCGCGGACAATCCTTTAGTAGAGAAGGTAGGGCTGTCGGAGCTTGCGGAACGATTCTTCTGCATCCGTCCATGAGCTTGCAATGTCTTGCAAGGGAACTTGTTGTTCGATGGCTTCCCGAATGCGGGTGCTGCCAAACAGCAAGTCGATGGCGAGCCGATCCGACACAAATTCGTAGGCTTCTGTACGCCACTGAAACTCTTCTGGGGCCAGCTTGCAGCAAGCGTGGAGGATCGCAACACCTGTCAGAAAGGGGAGGAAGGTGTTCCGGTCAGTCACGTGGATTTGAACGCCACCGCAGGACTCTTTGCCCCATTTGTGAAAGGTCGGCTGGATTCGAAGGGGTCGGAAGAAAACGCCTGGTAGGTCAAAGTCGTGCAGGGCTTCAGCAAGTGAGAACGGATCCAGATAGGGAGCACCCCAAAGCTCGAAAGGTCGGGTGGTTCCACGTCCTTCGGAGAGGTTGGTTCCTTCCAGAAGGCAGCCTCCTGGGTAGACAATCGCGGTGTCCAGCGTTGGCATATTGGGAGACGGCATCACCCAAGGGAGACCGGTTTGATCGTACCATTGGTCGCGAGTCCAGCCCTGACAGGAGATGACCTCCAGGTCACATTCTACGCCGTATTCGTTCTTGAAGAGGAGGGCGAGCTCACCTGCCGTCATCCCGTGGCGGTTGGGAATGGAGTAGCGACCCACGAACGAATGATATCCCTCGTCAATGAGCGGACCTTCTACCGAGAGTCCGTTGATGGGGTTGGGGCGGTCCAACACCCACACTTCGATGCCAGCTTCTCCGGCGGCTTCCATCAAATAGCTCATGGTGTAAATGTAGGTGTAGTAACGACTTCCCACATCTTGGATGTCGAAGAGGAGGAGGTCCACTCCCTCCAGCATGGCAGGCGTTGGTTTGAGGGAGGCCTCGTCGTCGCCATAGAGGCTGTAGATGGGGATGCCTGTTTGGGGATCGATGGCCTGGTCACCCACGCCGATCATATCCTGGGCCTCTCCTCGAATCCCATGCTCAGGGCCGAGCAGGGCGACCAATTCACAGTCGTCGAATTCATGTAACAACGTCACAGCGTGCTCAAGAGAGGCATCTACCGTGGTGGGGTTGCAGCAAAGTCCAATCTTGCGGCCGGAGAGTCGCGAGCGGTAGTCTCCTTGAAGCAACCGCTCCAATCCTGTTTGTACACGTTGGGTCATGGGGCTGTCCTTGTTAGAGTGGGGTGTGGGTTGGTTTGTTGTCGATGGTTGTGAGTCAGGATGAGGATGTGCTGTCCTGGCGCGCCAAGTGATGCTTCGTTGCGTAAGGTTCCAGCAGCTGTTGCATGGTGGGGTGCAAGTCGGGTCCTGCTGCGATCACATGGTCTTCTTCCGGGCGAATCGGCTGGCCGTAGTAGTTGCTCACGACGCCGCCTGCTTCCTGAACAATGACAATGCCCGCCGCCATGTCCCATGGATGAAGCTTTTCTTCCCAGTACCCATCCAGGCGACCTGCCGCGACAAAACACAGATCCACGGCGGCGGCACCCAGCCGACGGATTCCTCGTACCTTTTGAGTGAAAACGGAAAAGTTTTCCAAATTGTTGCGTGGCGATTCATGTTTGTCGTAGGGAAAGCCTGTGGCGAGCACAGCCTGACTGAGCAACGCCGTGTCTGACACGTGAATGGTCTTTCCGTTGCATGTGGCTCCCTGACCGACCTGGGCCGAAAACAACTCGTCCAGACGGGGGATGTACACCACGCCGAGAAGGGGCTGTCCGTCTTGGAGTAGACCCACCGATACACAAAAGATCGGCAGGTTGTGAGCGTAGTTCACGGTTCCGTCCAGTGGGTCAATCACCCAGGTGTATCCGGGTTGTTGGAGCAGGGTTTGGTCCCCCGTTCCTTCTTCGCCCAGGATGTTATGATCCGGGTATTGATCACGTATGGCTTCGACAAGCCAGTGCTCGCTGGCTCTATCCGCGTCTGTGACAAGATCGCGATCGTTTGTTTTGGTGTTGATGGTTCTTAAATGTGAAAGGCGTTCAAGAAGGAGTTCGCCGCTTCGTCGGGCGATGGACTCCGCAAATTCAAGCATGCCAAGGCGCTCCCTGCTTATGGTTGGCCTCCATCCTATCGCCCTTTTGAACATCTTGTCGAATATCTTGCAATCGAAGACTTCTGTGCTACAACACTACTTGACAGACTTGTGCCAATTGCTCAAAATGCCTACGCTTATCTCTAGGAAGAACTGTGCAATGAGGTGCACTGGATTTTTTTCCTTTTGTATTCTTATGGAGTGTGCTTATGAAGTTATTGAAGCAAGGATTCGTTTTTCTCGTGATTTTAGCCTTTGGTGTCGTGTTCCATACCGCGTGCGGTGGTGGAGACACCGGAAACGGCAACAACAACAACACGACGACAGATGGTGGTGGTGATACCAACACCAACAACAACAACACTGGAACCACAGATGGTGGAAACGGCAACAGCAACACCAACACCACCCCCGATGATGGTGGTGGCAATGAGCCCGGACCTCCCATCACTGTTACGTTCAATCCTGCTGATGGCTCCGAAATTGGAATCCAAGACTGTGTGAAGGTTACCTTCTCCCGTGCGCCCAGCCCCAGCCGCTCCCGTCGCAAGGCTTCGATGACACGTGAAGGCGCAACCTCTCCCTTGGCGGTTGAGTTCAAACTCACCGACGCAGAAGGCGAAATCTGCTCCTTCTCCCTGCTTCGCTATGGCACCAGCTACAAGCTTGAGCTGGAAGTCACCGACCCCGATGACAACGCTAAAACCTACACCGCAAGCGCAACCTTCAAAACCAAGGCTGCTCCCCAGGCGACAGCTCCCGATACTGCGATGGCTGTCAACCTGAAGCTCCAAGGTGTGCGCGCTCCTGTTGCTCTCCAAACTCTCTTGGGTAGCGTCAGCGCCGACCAAATTCCGCCCATCCTCTTGACCCTCCACAGCCGTGACGATGGTGCCAAGGGTAACCTCCTCTTCGTTGGTGGTTTGGGTAAAGCTCCAGACGGTGGCAAGCCCCACGAAGGCAAAGACGTTGTTGACACCAAGACCCCCGTGTCCTTGGCGTTGGAAGGCGACTTTGATGGTCCCACCTTCTACGTTGGACCGACCAACTTCATCCTGTCCATCGCTGGTTTCAACCTTCAACTCGAAGACCTTCGCATCACCGGTACCTTCACCGACGATGGCAAAGGCATCAAAGAAGCTATCCTCGAAGGTGTTATCGACCCCGAGCTGATCAAGCAGCAGTTTGGTCTTGACGCTTGCGCTACCTTGTTGCGCGACGACTGCTTCAAGAACTCGGAAGGCAAAGACCGAGTGCGGATCGTGGGTACCCTCGAAGGTATCAGCAACCCCTTGGACTTCTCGGCCTTCGTGACCGCTCCCTTGTACCTCCAACAAGGTATTGATGGCGCAGCGACCAAGATTGACCTCTACACCACCGAAGACATCAAGAAAGAAGATGTCACCCTCAGCTGGTCCACCTGTTCTGGCTCGGCCAAGGAAGACAAGCCCTGTGACAAAGGTGAAGGTGCTACCATCACTGCTGCCACTGTGGAAGGCGAAGTCGCTGTCGACGCTTCCAACAAAAAAGCGACCTTCACTCCCAAGGCTGCTTTGACCGCAGGTACCTGGTACCAGGTTGAGGTCACCGCGAAGAACGCTGGTGGTAAAGAGTTCAAGACCTCCATCACCTTCAAAACCAAGTAAGGTGAACCGCTTCGTGCACGGATGTAGCCCTGGCTAAATTCCTGTGTGCAAAGCTGAAAGGCGACCTCGCATTGTGCGGGTCGCCTTTTTTCGTTTCGGGGGGTTGTGTAATCCTGTGATTTGGATCACACTATGGAAGTGCTTCTTCTGGGAGGCTGAGTTTGTAGAAGACTCTGACTTTCCAGACTCATCAACGGAAGCAAGGGGTGTTTGTGGACCACTGGGGTCCGTTTTCTGTGGTTGTGTTCTCGGGGAAAACCGCTTATACTCGGGACCGAGATGCGTCATTCTGTTAGAGAGACTTGTTGTAGTTAGAGGAAGAGTTGGATGTATCGGAACACGGAGATGCCACCTCCGGCCTACCTCACCATGCAGTTGGAGGATGGGAACACTCAACGTTTTGAGCTGTCCGCTTTCAACTCGTTGGGTCGCCATCCTCGCAATACCATACAAATCATGGACCGGCTGATATCTAAGGAGCATGCTCGGGTTGTGTTTCACAACGGAGCGTTCTTCGTTCAGGATCTGGAAAGCCGAAACGGTACCTTTGTGAATGAGAAGCCCGTCAGCGAGTGCATGCTCCAAAACGGTGACGAGCTTCGACTGGGTACTGTCCCTTTGAATTTTTATCTTGGGCCAGCGGTTCATCCCACGCTGCAAACACAGTCAGGTTCACCGGTTACGATCATCATGGATCAGCCGCTGGATACCGCTCGGATAGCCCAAATTACCCATGAGCTTGAGTCTCGCAAAGACTTCCTCCAAGAGTCGGAAGTGAAGGACGAGAAGATCCTTCGCAAGGACTACGAGAAGCTACGGATTGCTCACGTTATCAATCGCAGGATTGGGCTGGAACTGGATCTGGATAAGCTGCTCGACATGGTGTTGGAAGAGACCTTTAACTTGGTCCGTGCTGACCGAGGTGTTGTGTTCTTCCTGGACGAAGAGGGCAGCCCCATTGCTCGATGTGTTCGGTACCGCGACGGCAAAGACGAGAAGGAAGGCGACGAAATCAACATTTCTCGCTCTATCTTGAACTCTGTTGTGGAAGAACGAACTGCCATTCTCACGTCCGATGCCAAAATCGATGAGCGGTTTGAGGGGTCGCAAAGTGTCATCATGCAGGGTATCCGCTCCGCGATGGTTGTGCCGCTGATCTCCAGAACAGAAGGCGAAATCATTGGGGTGATGTACCTGGATACACAAAGCTCCATCGGTGTGTTCACCGAAAAAGACCTCCAAATTATGAGCGTTGTTGCGGCCCAGGCTGCTGTTGCGATTGAGAACGCTCGCTTGACCAAGAAAATCGAGCAAGAGACCATCATCCGAAGTCACTTGCAGCGCTTCCTCTCTCCGGCTGTCATGGACCGCTTGAGCAAGGACGACCTGACGATTCGGATGGGCGGCGAGATGGTCGAAACCACCGTAATGTTTACGGACATCCGTGGGTTTACGTCCATCAGCGAACGGTACGATGCGGTTCAGCTGGTCAAGGACTTGAACATCTACTTTGAAAAGTTGGTGGATGTTATCTTTGCTTTTGAAGGTACCCTCGACAAGTTCATCGGCGACGCGATTATGGCTGTGTGGGGAACGCCTCAAGCGCACGTGGAAGATCCTCTCCGGGCCGTTCAGGCTGCTGTGGAGATGCAACAGATCCTCCAAGTCTTCAATGAAGACCGTGAGGAAAACGGTCAGCCGCCTTTGTTTACAGGTATCGGTATCAACACAGGTCTGGTAACGGCTGGTAACATGGGCTCTCCCAAGCGTCTGGAGTTTACGGTTATCGGCGACAACGTCAACGTGGCAGCGCGACTCTGCAGTGAAGCCAAGGGCGGTGAAGTCATCATCTCCCAAGAGACCTACGACCGGGTGAAAGAGCACTTCATTTGTCATGAACTGCCACCGGCCAAGGTCAAAGGGAAGGCGGACTTTGTGAAGGTCTTCCGGGTGGAAGGGTACGCTCGTGACCCCATGGATCCTCAGGAGTCCACGCTGCACCGGTACATTGAGTCGTCTCAAGGATAAACAGGCCGGAGACCAAACAATGGGTTCCGCCAAGTGTTGAGGAAATGGATGTCTGAACACGGGAACGACATGGGAGATGGGGTTCACATTGCCGAGGGGAGTTGGGTTCGTAACTCCCAGTTGGCATACGTTGAGGTTGGGCCGGGCTGCTCAATCAGCCACTGCCAGATTGTGGGTCTCCCTGGCCGACCTGTTCGGATCGAGTCCAATGTGACTCTTTGGGATTGTGTGATTCGTAACACCTCCAAAGAGAAATCCTTTTCCTTTGGACCCTGGCGTGTTGCTTCCTCTGCCTCCGTGGTGGGTGAGGGCTCATCGTTCAGTCAGTCGCACATTGAGGATTCGACCATTGGCAAGCACGTCACAGGTATTCGCTGTGTTGTCCGGGCGAGTGAGATTGGCGACAAATCGGAAGTTCGGCCTCACGGCAACTTAATTCTAACAAAAGCAGCCCCTCACTGTAACCTTGGCTCCGAGATCTCGAAAAGCATATTGGAGGGTCAGGGGTTTGTGTCTGAGCACACAGGTTCTTACCTTTCCTTGGTGGCTCCCAGTCGTTATCCATTGGTTAATGAGGAGGGAGAGGAGGTGCTTTCTCCTGCTCTTCCCAACCTGACGAACATTGGCGCAGGGACAGTCTTTGCAAACTACAGTGGAAAGCCTAAGCCAGCAGCGTCTTTGAGTGAGTCTTCAGGGAGTTTGAAAGGCACGTCATTGGGTTGGGGTGCGTTTACTGGGGTGAACTCAGTGATTGTGAATCGCTACGAACAACCACAAGCTGATGAGTCTATCTTTTCGATTCTTCGGAATCGTGATGTGACAAGTCTTGGCTTTGGATGCTTGGTGGAGAAGAAGGTCACTGGGCGGATTCCAGCTTTCTCATATGCTTCTTCAACCAGCGCTCGTTCGATTCAAATAGGCTGGGTTTTGGAACATCAGCCCGGAATTGTCCACAATATCCTGTTGAAGATGCGCAAACGTCTTGGAGCGCAAGCAAGCGACCTGCAAGGGTTGGTTGAAGGCACTCTCCGTTTGGAGATTCGTTTGCTGGAGGAACAACTGGAACATCCCTCTAGTTTTTTCACCAAGGAACAACTTATTCAGGGTATCGAGCGTTATCGCCAACACTTGGACGGGCGCTGGCGCCTCAACGAATCCGGTGAACTGACCCACCCCTGGCGCTTTGACCACGAAGCCCGGCGTTGGACTCCCTGAGGCTCTCTGGCGTCAAATCCAGTAGGTTGTTTCTTTTCGTTTCTTTTGCGTTCTTTGGGAGGAGAGAGAACCCACCATCTTTGTTGTGAAAACACTCTTGTGCACTTGTTTTCGAAGGACCCTCAGCAATGCATCGAGCATGTCTCATCCTTGTGGTTCTTGGTCTGTTGATCGGTAGCGGTCTTCAATCCGACCAGAGCCTTGCAAAACCTTCGTCGCGCAAACGTTCACGCTCCTCATCTGCTGCATTTTCTCTTTCTCCGCTCCCTTCACCGCGCTTTTCACTGCCCAACAACAACATGGGTTGCTACCGCATGGTGCGTCAGCACACCCGAAAGTCACCGATCTGGGTCAAACGCTACCCCGCTACGGTGGAGCAAGCGACGAGCTGGCTCAAGGCTGCGATGAAGAACAAGTCGATCGTATGGCAGCGGGGTCGTTTGCTCGCTCACCTTCAAACCAAAATTGACAACCATCGATTTGGCCGGATGTTTCTTTTGTTTGGGAACAATCACAGCATCGTTGAGCATTATCGATTCTTCAATGAACTTTGGCACCCAGGCAAGGACGGCATCAAGCTCGATGGCGTCACGCACATCGCCTTGGAAGCCTTTGTTACGGGGATGAAGCACAATGTTGTGGGACGCAAACAACGTCGGAAGTTGAGGCGACTTTGGCGAAAGAGGCTGACGTTGCGTTCGGCCAAGGCGAGGTTTCTCTGGCGACAGAGGATGCTTCGGCTGCTCACAACTGATCAGCAACCCTTGATGGACATGTACCTTCGGTACGGAGATCGTTGGGCTTTGCAGATGCTGGAAGTGATCAACCACTTCATGTTGGGGAGTTCCTACCCTCCTGAAATGCTTCATGAGATCCATGCGACGTTAAGGCATGTTCGAAAGTACCGAAAAAAAATTAAGGTGGTCGCTTCGGATATGGCGATGCATCTTCGCCGGCGGGCGAAACGCTTGTTGTGCTGGATTTATCCCTTGCGTGAGATGTTCAGCCTCCATGTGATCAAGCGACACTTGCGCTCACGTCGGAGCGTGGTGGCTTATATGTGGGGGGCGGATCACATTCGCAAGGACCACTTCCCCCGATTCCTTTCTCCAACGGACAAAGTTGTGTCTGTTCGTTTGGCCGGTGGAGGAACCCCTGACATCTGGGATATGGCCCTGGCTCGTTTGGGAATCCAGCCGAAGTTGTTTGCGATCCCAACCCCAGGTTCCCGGGAAGGCGACTTCCTGATTCACCTTCCTCCGCGCTCCTCATTGCTGGCGAGAGCCCTCCTTCGTCAATACAGAAACAGAGCCCAGATCGCTCGTGCACCACGTCATCCGTTGTTGCAGTGGAAGAGAAAGCCTGTTCTCCAAACCTACACGGCTCGTGTGAATCGAAGCCTACAACGACTACGGTTTCAGCTGCGTCGTTGCGCCTGGAAGCGCAAAACCTTCCGCACGATTCAAGTTCAGTTGGAGATCAGCGGGGCAGGGCAGATTGAGGGGATTCAGTTTCCTCGTCGTCAACAACTTCGACGCTGGCAGGAGCGATGCATCCGGCGATTGCTTTGGAAGCGAACTCTGGAAGCGCCGCCCAATCAAGAAACCGTTAACGTTCTGTTCCAACTGCGCTTCGTGTATTGAACCCTGTTCTTGGATAGGTGAGTTTGGGAAGGGTTATTTCTTCGGGCGCAGGGTTTGGGAGGAGAATCGTCCTTGGTACACGGCCGATCCGATGCATCGTTGGAAAATGAACTGACACACGAAGGTGCCAGGATACAAGTAGAGAGGGATGGGTGAGACGTTATTGATCTCCAAAACTTGCTGGTTGGAGATGCCTGGCTGCATAAAGCCAGCGGTGACGTGAACGGTAAGACCCAGGCGGGCAAATCGACTGCGACCATCAAGCCATCCACAGAGATCGGCCGGCAGAGTCACTCGCTCTTGCGTGATGCCCAACACATTTTCACCAGGGAGGAGAAGAAACCGATCCTCCACGGTGGTGTGCTCGGTGATATCTTCGTAATCTGCATCTTCCGTTACATCAAAAGTCTTGTGCAGTTTCTTGAACACACGAAACTCGTTCGACAGCCGAAGGTCCACAGAAGCAGGTCCTACTGCCTCTGGTGTGAAGGGGTCTATCACAATTCGGCCAGCGTCAATTTCTTTCAGAATCTCATCACGGGTCAATATACTCATAGGCATTGTCTCTTGGTTGCAGGGGGTTACGCTCTCCGCTTCTGGAAGGGCATTCCCAAAAACTACCACTGGTTCTTCTCATCACCAAATTTTCCGGGGTCTCATTTTTTTGACTTCTTTTTTTCCTCGATCCCTTGACATTTTTCGCAATACTATTATAAATACACTGTGCATTGGGGTTTTGGTTTCAATTCTTCATTTTGTTGAAACCTAGTCTTTGTACAGACCCTTCTGCCCGAGATGGGTAACAACTCTCCTTTAGTATTGTTACACCGTCCCCCATATTGATCGGCCCTCATGGGACCTTGCCTTACTCTTATGTGGGAGCTGATCAGCCTATCTAACTAGCGGTGTTCGTTTCGGGCTCCCCCTCTCCCAGAAACTTGCACATTAACGCTCGTTAGACCGTGGAAGCCGTTGATGCAAAATACTGAGTTCCCCCTCACTCAGTCCGCATCCGACGGCTTCTTACTTTAAAGACCCTTCTTTTCAAAAAAATCTCTACCCCCTTTTCTCCCTTTCATCTTCCTATTCTACTTTTCCGACGAATTGTAGGAATTCCAGAGATCTTGAGTTCGTGTCGTATATTGGATTAAGTAAGAGTCCGTGTATTGGATTAAGCGAAGACTCGTGCTTTGGATGATACGATTGCTTTTCGCGATTCAAGAGCGACTGTGGTACAAACGAAAGGTAAGGCTTGAACCTGCCGTTTCCGAGGATGGCGGGATTTCTCCTCACAACACACGTGGGGGGAAAACAAGAACTGTGCCCCTTTGTTTGCATGGACAGCAACAACAGATTGGATACTGGCAAGGGTTGGAGGATGCGATGCCCCATTTGGAGGCCAACGACTTGATTCAACGGTTTACATCGAGTCCTGAGTTTTTCCAGATCTGCATTGAAATTAAGAGGCGACTGGTCACTCAGTCCTTGGAGCGGAACTGGCTCCAGAAGAGAATGGCCCGATGGATGGAGCGCCACACCGGTGCGGCTCCTTCTGACGCGGATATGAACAATCTGTATCCCAAGATGGTTGTTGCTTCTATGGAAGCGATCGCCAAGCGTTCGTTTATGATGGATGAGATCATCGAAATGGACGAAGCGAGCTTACCTGAAAACACAGATCTACCGCTGTTTCCCGATGTGCCAACGTCATCCGACCCCTTTCGAGATGCGGTACGTGAGTCGCAGCAGATGCCGCAAGTCCAGAGCCTTCAACCTTTGGAGCCCCACGCTTCTCCTCCTGGACGACCCACGAAAAAGCATCCTCTTCCTGCAATGGCAGAACTGTTGGCCGAAGAACAGAGAGTGAGTCCTGTTCGACGAATGGGTCCTGGCGGCACGATTCCTTCCCACCACTCGCTTCCTGCGGCGCTTGCAGCCAAGCCACGCGGAACTCAGATGTCCGCTCCTGTGCCAGCGTCAGCCTCTCAAGCTGCTATTTCTGAAACGTTTAGCTCTCCGGCCACCTTGTTTCCTGGTGACAACCACCGATACCAGTCGATCGTTTTTGAACAAGGCTTTTACACCTTGGATCGCGAAACTGGGCAAACTTGGTTTGTGCAGGCGGGCAGTCAAAAGATGGTGCCCTGTAACAACACGGAGCCCGATCGTTCATCGACGTCGTTGTCTTCGGACAGGCGGCGTGCTGCTTCGTTCTCGTCACAACCCAGCTTGCAAACATTCCACCCTGTTGCATCGTCCAACGTTTCCATGGGTCATTTACCCCCTGTGCCTTCAAACCCCATAACGTTCGATGATGTTGACGATGCTCCCACTCCACGTTCATTAAGATCGATGGACGGGGTGAACCAACCTCAGCCGTTTGGCCAGCAGCATCAGCTTCCTTATGGTGATCAGGTACCCAACAACTCAGAGCATAAGCCACCCAGCTCACCGGAGCAGGTGAATTGGATGGATACGCAACCTGAGCCTGACGATCAGACGCCGGCTGAGCTGTACAGTGTTGTACCTGTCGCTGAGTTGGAGGATGGAGATGCCAAGTATCTCTCGCCTCGTTCGCTGGGAATGCAAGCTAGCCTCACCCCGATCGCGCAGAATGTCGCAGAAGAGCTAGAAGAGAAGCAGGGAAGTGTCGAACACAGCGCAGATATGGCGGTTTGGCACGACTCCATCATCAGTACGTATCCGCTGCCGATCGCGTACACGTACAAATCGTTTCTGCAAGAGACGGATCCGCGCGTTCGTCTTCGGTTGTTGGTGTTGGTCCTTTTCCAAACCCTTAAGTACAGCGCGTTTCCTCTCATCCTTCGATTCCTGCAAGATGATGAGTTGGACGATCGACCAACGTTTGAAGCGATCAGTCGCCTGCAATCGTCCTCCTGGGCAGCCTGGCTTGAGTTTTTTCGCTGCGCTTCCGATTCCATGGGTGGAATGAAAGACCCATTGGTGCAAAGCATTCTTGCGTCGTATCGCCGATTGGAGACGGAGCGACCTTTGGAGGACCGCTTCCTCTACACGCAGCGGTTTCTCGACCCCCTTGGAGAAGAGCGGGTTACGTATCTCCAGTTGGGGCTTCTTGAGGCGATGGTTCTGTTCCGGGAGTCGTTTGTCCATGGTTTCACGCCAACGTACAAGCAAGCTGAAAACGAGCTTATGGTGTACGAGCCTCTCCTGTTTGAGATCCTTCAAGATATGGATTGGATGAGGAAGTTCCCGCTCTACTATTCCTGGCAAGCGGAGGGAGAGGATCTCCTTGCGTATCCCTTGCACGGTGCTGAGCCCGTGTTTCACGGAGAGCCCCAGCGTTTTCCCGTAAGTGAGCGAACCGACGAGCCCTCCTTGTTCCTCGCTTCGTTGACCGAACCTGAGTATGTCTTGCCCCTGTTCCCCTTGATGTTGGCTGAAGAAATTCTACTGAACGATCCTCCTCTTCCCGGCGGCCGACATGCCTTGCTGTCGTTTGAGGGAAGCAGCGGAAACCAACTCATCTACCACAACCTTTGGCAAACGCCTTCCCTGCGAAGTCGGGGGATGGAGTGGTGGCGAACCCGGATGCAACAGAAGAGTTTTTCCCCACCCCTCCGGGATTTCTCCGAGAACCAGATCTTCCAGAGGGTGACTCGTTGGACCGTATGCCAATTGGATGGACTCTCTTTGCACCAACAGTTCTTCCCTGATCTGGCCGAAGAACGAAGCGGTATCGAGCGTTGGCTCTGTGATTTCCTCGCCAGCGAACACGCTCTCTTTGTGTTCCATGGGGCCGCAGGTGTGGGGAAGACTACAGTCTCTGCGCGCCTGGCTCATCACGGTATCAGCCAACGTCAACCCGTCATTTGGCTGAACGGTATCTCTCTTGTCTCGCAACCTTTTCTGGAAGTGCTGGCTCAGGTTTTGGGCTTGTCTCTCCATCAAGGTGTTCCGACGGCAGAAGGCTTGGCTCGATGTGTTGCGGACCACATCGCTCCTGAAAATCCACTCCTTGTGATCTTGGACAACTTGGAGATTCTGCCACAGGCTCGTCGGCGAGTGGCTGCTTTGGACAAGGAGATTTCTGCCTTGGCCGCGACATCGCTGCAAGGTCGGATCAAGTTTGTCATTGGTTTGGGTAGCGAAGAGCTATGGGAGTGGCAGCGTGAAGGGCCTTTGTTTGCGCAAAGTGCACCTCTTGCCATGACCCATGAGGACGCGTTGTTCCAACTGCGACCCGCCTCTCTTGTGTATGAGCTGCCTCCCTTTAACTCCGAAGAGTTGTCTTGGATGTACGAGCATTACAGGACATTCGACAACGGACATGGGATAAACCCGTTCGCACCCCAAACGGGCTGGAACGAGATTGCTCTGACAGCTCCTACCCGAAGCACACTTCGGTTTCCCCAGCTGCTGCGCTTGGCGGCTGCCACGTTCTGTGGTCAGATCCTCCCCGACACTCTGGAGGTTTCGGATCTGATGGACCAAATGATGGCTCACGTCATCGAAGAGCGGTATGCGCCGCTGCCTGTCCCTGAACGCTTGCATTTCCTTGATGTGCTCTCTGAGAGGCTCCTGCACAGCGATCGAGAGTATGTGACGCGAGATGAACTTCTGATGTCGCAGCAAGCTCCGTTGCTTCGGGCGTTACAAAATCCACACTCCGATTCTCCTTTGGTCCAACTGATACATCTCGGGCTCCTCAGTGAGGATTGGCATCAAGGAGAGAGCTGCATCCGTTTCTCGTCTCCCATGGTGCAGTCTTTCTTCCTGGCTCGGGCCATGGTTCATGAGTCTTTGGCTCGGGGTCACGAAGCGTTGCTGCCCAGGTTGGATGGTGAAGTTGTTCCCAGGAACATCCAGCGTACCTACCGGTTCCTTTGGCTGCATCTGTTGCGGAATGGCCAAATCCAGGAGCTTACACAGTGGCTGCATCTACACTTCCACCAGCTGGATCCGTATGTGGAAGAGTTTGTTCTTTTCATTGCACGGACCAACCTCACCCATTGGTTGGGGTTTGTGGATGAATTACTGCAGTTGGAGAACGAAGGGCTGGTTCGTTGTCTCCTCGTTGTTGTCGAACGATTGTGGTACTCCAACGACGAAGGCGCAGCTTTGGCTCTGACGGAGCACATCTCTAGCTTCAATGAGGACCGTGACTCCTTGCGTCACATCCAACATGAGATCCTGTACAAGCAGGCTCGCTTGTGTGAAGTCCTCCATCGGAAAGACGAAGCTGAGGCTTTGTATCATCAGGCTGAAACTCTCGCAGAAGCCAGTGACGATGCGTTGATTCTTTCACAGATCTACACCCGGCTTTCCTCTCTAGCCCGCAACCAAAAGCGGGTCGATGAGGCGATGGCCTGGTTGGAGCGCGGTCAAGAGCTTCTTGAAGAGCGTGATATGCCCCGTCGTTTGGCCCGTATGATTCGTCAGCAGGGGAACCTGGCCTACCAACAAGGTGATCTGTCTCGCGCTCTGTTGTGCTACCAACATAGCCTTCGCATCGATGAAACCTACGGAAACTTCCGGGGTATGGCTGCATCATTGAGCAACCTGGGGACGGTGTTTGGCTCACGCAGTGACTTTGAAACCGCGCTGATGCATTACCAGCGTTGTTTGTTCATTCACCAAGGCCTGGGCGACCGAAAGAATGTCGCCACTACCCTTAATAATATCGGGATTATCCATAAAATACAGCAAGATTGGGACAGCGCTATTGAGGTGTTCCAAAACGCTCTACAGCTTCGCAAAGAGATGGGCTTGCTTCGCGACAGTGTCGCTTCCATCCATCACATCGCTAGCATCTGGGAGCAACAGGGCTGCGTCGATGAAGCCATCAAAGCTCTCAAGGAGGGCCGCGATATTCAAGAGCAGCTGGGACACAAGCCTGGCGTTGCAGAAGTCAATCTACGGATGGGACACCTCCTGTACCGACATGGCCGCAGCCACGAGGCTACCCAACTGTTCCAAGAACTCCTCCAGATGGACGAGTCTCTTGGCGAGGGCCGATTCCATGCCGAAGCCTGGTATGCGCTGGGTCTCATTCGCTGGGATGGTGGCTCGTTAGACACCACGCTAGAAGCTCTCCATAAGGCTGACGTCATCTTGGAAAACAACGAACATCAGGGGCTCCGCGCTGCGATTGCTCGTTCGAGCGCGCGGGTGCTTATGGAGATGAAAGAGTTCCACAAGGCGGAGCATCAACTGGAGATCGCCCTTCGGCGAGCGGAAGACTCGCTCCTCCCTCAAGAGCGTTTGGAGTGTATGTTGGATTGGGGACACCTTTGTTTGCTTCGGTCCCAATTGGACGCTGGATTGGCCCTCATTGACCGCATACGGGTTCTACTCGAAGGACAAGATGCCCCACAGATTGCCAAGGATCTGCTCTGTCTTAAGGTGCGTCATGCCTTCCTCGTGAAGCAGGTGAAGAAGGCCAACGGTCATCTGGAAGAACTTCAGCAACGACTGGCGACCCTTGCTCATGATGAGAACGTAGAGCGAACCACCTGGGCTCTTTGCGATGCTGCGAACTTCTTCCTGGAAGACGCCCCCGATCGTGCACGAACCCTTGCGATTCAGGCTGAGCGAATGCTGCCTCATCGTTCGTCTACATCGTATGAAGTGGTCGAACGTCTGTTGACCCAACTGGAACTTGGCCCTACGAAACCCCCGTTTCAGGTTGATGAAACGGACACCTATCCCTCTCTGAACGCCGCCCTCGCTGTGATTAACCCGGACGACGGAGCTGCCCAGGCCGACCTCTAAATCGGTTCTAGCTATTCAGGCTCGGGAGAAACAGCATCATAAATTCTTCGTCTGCGCTCCCAGACGTTTGTCTGGCGTAGCCAAGCTTGTGAAGAAGAGCGAGGGACTCCTGTCGGTGTCGGTCGGAGAGTTCTATCAGAATTACAGGCTGGAACTTCTCCAGAAGTCCTTGCGCTCCGAGCAGGACCTCGTATTCAAAGGTTTCCACGTCGATCTTCATGAAGTCGAGTCGGGAGATGTCGTTGATGTAGTGGTCAAGGGGAAGAACATCCACATGGATCACCTTGGTATCATCCTTCTCAGGAGACCAGGCGCCTTCGACCAATGAGCCTGTCCGAGAGTTGGCTACGTCCTGGTAAAACGGTACGCTGCCAGGCTCTGCGCCCACGGCATGCTTGTGTACAGTTACCTGGGGGAGGTTGTTGGAGCCCATGTTGAACTCCAACCAAGGATGATCCTGAGGGTCAGGCTCAAACGAATGGACCTCTCCCTCAGAGCCCACAAGGTACCCTGCAATGATGGAATAAATCCCAATGTTGGCTCCGATATCGAAGCAGACGGACCCAGGCTGTAGGTACCGTTGCAAACGCTCGATGGAGTCTGCTTCGTAGCGGATCTTCTTTGTGAAAAACAGGTTGAAGTGCTGGGACGCAGGAAATGTGATGGTGAGGGGGAAGTCAGCCAGCGGACGTGTGGCGGAGATATTCTCCAACATCTTGTGCAGTTGTTTTCTCACCCAGAGGTTGGTTTTCACATAGAACAAGGCTTTGTTTTTTGCACGGGCCAAAAGCGTAGGAGCCATCTTTCATCCACATTTCACAGCATGTTATGCGTTGTTGTCGAGCGGTTCTCCGAGCAGAACGTTCGCTTGGATTGTGTGAGCATTCCTCAGGAGCGATACGAGCGAGAGACGATGTCTTGCAAGCCGCTCTTTGGGTCAGCAGGGTGGTGGTCCTCGGTCCTCTTATCTGGGGGCTTGGGGAGATTTTCGTTGCTCTGGGGCTGACGTTCGAACAGCGCGCTTCTCTTTGTCTTCTTTCGAAGGTTGGGTCGCTGTCGTGTTGTCAGGGGTTGACTTTTTGCTTCCCGGTTTGCTGGCTTTGGGCTTTTCCTTGCCAACCACGCGTGTTCCATACACTTCGCGAAAGATTTTGCGAACGGCGCGACGAAGAAAAGCGGTGTGTTCCACCGGTGTGTACTCCGATTGACCCTCAGCGATGGAGTCAAACGCAAAGGTCATGTAGGTGGAGTCCGCGATGGTGATCAGCGAGGGCTCTCGTTTGTGATACTTGAGGGCCAAGAGAAGATTACGAAACTTGTTCAGGTTCTTCTTCAGAAACTTTCGACGCTTGGCCAACAGATCGAGCTGCCACTCCGGGTCGCTGCCGGCTTTTCGTTTGAAGCTCTCCGTGGAATCCACAGACGCAAAGTAATCGAGGTCCAAGTCCAACGTAAAGACGCCTTTGGGCAGAGCTTTGAGCAGCTTCTGGAACATGCTGGAGCCGCTGCCTCCGCCTGTACGGTCAATGTCCTTGTCGGACGTTAAGATCGTGAAGGTGAACGGGGTGAACATTCCAAACTTTTTCTTGGATGGACGTTGCTTGTCACCGACAACCACCCAGGCGTCTTGTTTGGGGATGGGGGCTTTGTTTTTGTCGATGGCCTGGTCGTAATACAGTCGGAAGTGGGAGCGCTTCTTTTCATCAGCCTTCAAGCGTTTTTCAGCTTTGCGGCGTTTGACCTTGGAGAGTCCTTTGGGAAGGATTGCGACAGGAACACCTGACAAGGGGCGACCGTAAAAGAAGGTTCGGTTTACAAACTCAGGGTAGCCGTTCCAGGAAGGCTTGCCCCAGACCACTCGGTCGTAATCCACGGTCAGGATTCCCCCCGACACAGGCATCGCGCAGTCGTAAATGGAGTGGGAGATGGTGTGCCAGGCGCTCTTGACGTTGCGGTTTTGCTTGAGGTCTTTGACAGCGTCCAGCACCTTTTTGGGGCTAGGGACAGCGCGCATGTCGTTGTGGGTGTCGAAGTGGAACAACGGTCCAAGTTTGCGACCCCGGAGCCGTTCTTTTAACCAAAACGGAACGGCCATGTGGTGACCATTAAACTCGTACACGGGGATCTCAGCGTTCTCGGCGATCTTGTTTTCCACAGGGTACATACGGGTGCCCAGCAGGTAGAGCAGCTTCCAGCGTGCGGCGGTTCGCCAGTCTGTGGACTCGTTTTGCAGTCGCTTGTGGAGCTTGCTGAACTTCATCCGAATCAGCTTGGTCAGTTGAAGCGCGTGCTTGGGAAACGTTCTCCGGTAGTTGATCAGGCAGTCAATTTCGCGGAAGGCCCCGTGGAAGTCGTCGGAGGCAACTTTGGCGCACAGCTTCTCATGGGAGTGTTTCTTCGAGCCGAGGGCTTTGTAAAGAGAGGCAGAGAGAGAGGATGTGTGCATAAAGCCCGAAACACAGTCGAACATCCAAAAGCCACATCCAGTGGCCAGTACCAGCGACAGAAGAACAAAACGTTGTCTCCACAAGCGACCTTCCTCCTCGGGGTTTGGAGATGATGGAGCCTTGCTGGGTGGTGTTGTTGGCGCTGTGTTGGTCATATCTCCCATGTACCTCTGTTGTGGCCATCTTGGCTCTCTGCATGACTCGTTCATTTGGGGACGCAGAGTACCACGGGCGATGGGCGATTGCAACGCCAGCCAGAGCTTGAAATCCTGGCTTTTTGAACCGTTGGTTGTGCTTTCAGGAATGTTGTCGCGAATAGCGTGGTTAGGTTGTCGTTCGTGGATTGGGTAGGATGGCCGTTAGGAGGTTTCTGTGGAACTACAAGCGAACCCAAGCGATCAAGCATTTCACTTCTTTGGTGGGAACGGGTCTCCGCTGCACATGGCTGTTGGCAATGGCTTCCCTCCTCAAGTCTACGAAGCCATGCTCGCCCCCTTTTTCTCGTCGTGCCAAGTCTTTTCGGCGTTGCCCAGAGCGCTGTGGTCACCTGCACCAAGACCTGCAACCGCCCCCGATTGGCAGACCATGGCCGACGACCTACGGGCGGGCTTGCACCGTCTCGGTCACCAGCAAGTGATTGGGGTCGGTCACTCGATGGGAGGTGTCACTACGATGTTGGCAGCGGCTGACGAGCCCGGCCTCTTTCGGGGGATTGCGATGCTTGACCCTGTGATGCTTCCTCCGTTTGTCCTTTGGATGATTCGTCTACTCCGTCCCTTTGGCGTCTCCATGGTGCCTTTGTCGAAGAAGGCTCGCAACCGACGACGCCTGTTTGACAGCGTTGAAGAAGCGTTCGATTATTGGCGGGAGAAGCGAGCGTTTCGGGATTGGTCTGACGACGTGTTGCGCCAGTACGCTGAGGGTTTGTTGGTGGATGACCCTTTCTCGCAAGGGGTGCAACTGGCTTGGGAGCCCGAATGGGAAGCCCACTACTACGACAGCATCGCGACCCATCTGTGGCGAACGCTGCGAAAGTTGCCCAAAGACTTGCCCGTGTTGCTTGTCCGTGGCGGAACTTCAGACACCTTGTTCCCCTCTGCGGTAAAGAAAATCCAGCGCACGCTGCCGAAGGTGAAAGTTGTGGAGCTGCCAGGGGTCGGACATCTGTTTCCTCAGGCTGCTCCGCAACGGACTGCCGAAGTCCTTCAAGCATGGATGAACGAACATGGCTGGATCTCCTAATCCTTCTTCCAAAAACACACCCGTTGTCCTTGTTAGTGTCTGTCACGGCTTGCTCTCTCTGGGCTTCCTTCTCGTCACCCTTGCCGCTTTGTTTCTGCCTGGTAGCTCTGGAGCTTCGTCCTCTTTCTACAGCGAAGACAAGTTGGGAGCGGTTGTGTTTGGTGTGTTGTGTCTTCTGCACGGTCTCGTCACCGTTGGTTTGCTGCAAGGACGCCGATGGCGTTGGATCCTAACCTTGGTGATGGACGCAGTCCTACTAGGGCTTGCCGTATGGGCCGCGCAAAGCGGAGGATCCCTTTCCTCTTCTTCGGGCGCAACGGGGGACGAAGGACTGGTCACGTTCTTGTATGGAGTGGCTGTTGTGTATGGAGTGAATCTGGTTCTATTGGGGCAGGGCTGGGTAGGCTCAAAGGAATCGTAGAGGGGGACACGTCTAGGGAGTGCGAAGGTGGCGCATGGCTCCAGGGGGCAGAGGGACTTTGATGGTGAAGAGTCCTCGAACCACCTTTTTGAGTGGTTTCATGGAGTCATCAACCTTCTTGACGCTGGCCTTCTTGACCATCTTTTGGAAGTGAAGGCCTTTGTGAAGGATGTAGATCCAGGCGTCCAGGCGAGAGCCATATTTGGAGGTGAATCGAGTTCGAATCACGAGAGACTTCTTGTCCATCGGTAGATTCCGGATGTTCTTGCGGAAGTTCTCGGGGTACTTCCAGAACTCTTCGGCGTTGGACATGTACAAAAGTCGAAGGGGGATGCCCATTTTGCGGCAAGCGTTGCCAATGCCCCGAAGACTGCTTGCGAGGAGTAGGTCTCCTCTCATAATTCGGATGCGTCCAGTCTGGAACATTCTCCGAATGTAGCGGTAGTTCGACTCTTTGTGCATCCAGTTGAAGTCACGCTTGTCACGCAGGTTCTTGCGCTTCGGAGCTGGACGCATTCTGTGGTAGTTCCAGCCAAACCGACGCTTGCGAATGATGTGGTAGTGAAAGTTGATGGTCTTGCGGGCGTAAAAGTACGCTTCCACGATACCTTCGCGCTCAGGGTGGTTCTTGTAGAACTTCCGCAGCAGCCGCGCGCCTCGCTTCTTGTTGCGAGGCTTCCAGTATTTGAGATAACCCCGTCGGTTGGGGGAAGTCAGAATGAAGGCTCGGTGAGCCAGATTGATCCGAACCACAACAGGGTCGTAGTCCATCAAGAACGCAATTCGTGACCGAGCCCAGGAGATGAACGTGAAGTTTTGGTCGGTGCCGACACCTGCGTAAGCGCCTCCCCGGTTGATAAGGTAAGGGTAGAAAAGCTCATGATGGAACTCGTTGGTGGTGAGGTAATGTTGCTTGTCACGACACTGAAGAGTCACTCGGCGACCACCTGTACAAACGGGCTTGGAGAGCTTGTCTTCGGCTGTTCCGTACATGATTTTGCGTTGGGCAGACGGTAGCTTTGTCGGCATCCATCCGGCGCGCTTGGCTCTTCTCTTGCGCTTTCCACGAAAGGGAGCCAGGTCGGCGTGAGCAGGGGGAGCCACAAGCCATCCTCCTACGCAAAGCAGCAAACCCAAACCCCATACTTGACCCAAGAAAATCCGTCGCTTCATCCGTACATTGTCTCCTTCTGTACTGTGTTCCAACCCTTAGGGAAGGATCTTGAAAATCGTGGCTTGATATTGTGGTGTTCGCACCTCAGTGTCAAACTTCTCGCGGAATGGTGCGTGGGTATGAGGCGGTCCTTCTCTGTTGGGATTGTCCCGTACGAAGGGCCATTCGGTTGGGGCATCTCTTAGACGCAGAGGGCGGACATTTGATTCAAGAGGGGTTTACCCTGTGGGTGTCCCTGAATTGGATGAGCCGCTGTCTTTGGGAGGGGCTGGGGGGGTGTGGGCGGTTCGTTGCACCTGCCAGCGTGAGTTGGGTGGCATCAAGGGGACAATCTCGATCGGCTCCTCGTTCTCGTCCTTGTCTGTGTAAAGCTGCTGGAGAAGACCGGCTTCGATATCAGGGTGCAGGTGAAGCTCTTGTTGGGGCAGCGCCAATTCAATGTTCGCCTCGCGGAACTTCTTCAGGACAGCGAGCCGGATGTTGCTGCGAATCCGGCCTCCAGCCATCGGATTCAAGAGAGTGACGGAGATGCTCATCTCCAGGGATTTGCTGTTCATCTCACGCAGGCGAACCACTGGAAGCGGCTTGGCTTGAACGTCTGGGTTCTCTTTGGCAACCTGCATCAGGATCTTGTGCACCATATCAACGTCTGTATCCAACGCCACATGGAAAATGACTTTCTCCCGGAAGTAGGGCTTCGCGACCAACCAGTTGGTGATTGGACCATCGAGCAAGCGACCGTTCGGGATGATTATCATTTTGCCTGACGCGGTTTGCAACGTCGTGCTCCGGGCTGTGATCTTTTGCACCTTGCCTTTGAGCTTGCCTGTTTCTATGTAGTCGCCGATGGAAATCGGTCGGCCAAACAAGATGATCAGGCTGGAGATAAAATTGTGCATGAGTCGGCGCAAGCCATAGCTCAAGCTCAAACCTACAACCGCCAAGAGAATCAGGAACCCTCGTGAGCCTACCTGAAGCAGTCTCATACAAAGAAACACGCCCAGGCTGATGACAAAGTAGCGAGTTAAGGCGTTGGTCACATACGACGAAGCCGGCGACACCCGGAAGGTTGGGTACAGATATTCGTTAAACAGATCCGGGATGATGCGCGACAGCCACAAGGTGAACGCAAACAACGCAAAGACCTGAAGCATGATCCACAAGGTGATCTGCAGGTCAGAGGCTTGAAAGATCGGGTAGGACATCATGATCGGCAGGGCACGAATTCCACCGGGAACCTGCCAGGCCGCCAAAATGGACGACAGCGTTGCAATCCACAATGTGGTGATGACCAACATGTACAATATCCGGGCTGTCCGGAAATACGGAACAATATCAGGGCGAAGGCCATCCGGCGTTACAAACACATGCCCAGCTTCCAATGCGATGGCTGGTACGGCTGGAGCGGAGGATTTGGGAGGCGCAGCGGGGCTCTCCGCTGGTGTTGGGGCTGGGGGCTTCTCTGTGTTGTCGCTTGCCACGGAGGAACTGGGCTCTTTCTCCGAGGAGGCTGGGGTCTCGCTGGGCTTGTCTTGTACCTCTTGCGCTTGGGAGACAGGTTGGGGTTCCACAGAGGCAACTTCTTCTACAGGCTGCGTTGGTGTTTCCGCAGGAACTGAGGGTTCGCCTTCGCTTGTGGGTGCGGCCACACCGTCAGGCTGGACCACGCTCATCGGGTCCACTTCTGTGGGCTCCGTTCCAAGGGTTGTGGCTTCCAGCGTTGTTCCTTCTGGCACCACTCCTTCCGTTGGAGCCCCTTCGGGAGTGCTTCCTGTTGTGGAAGTTTCTGTGGAGGGTGTGGGTCCACCTTCTGTCGGATCGATCTGAACTTGTGACAACTCTTGGGGTGGTTCTACAAGAAGTGACTCATCTTCATTGGTAAAACCTAGAAGCCAAAGGGTGACGCCCCACAAGATGGTTGTCAGGAGGTCCGTCATCAAAGCCAGACCCAGCGTGGCGCTGAGCCCTTTGGAGAGATAGCCTGCAAGGTTTTGGTATCCCCAAATGTACAAACCAAACAGCACGATGGGTGTGAGGACAACAAGAGGATACAGTCGGTAGGTTACAACAATGAGGATCCGCTCCATCATTGTGTTCTTCAGCATAAGGCTGAGAATGGTGTCTCGTTGGAGCAACAGAAACACAAAGCCACCGACCATCGCTGTGAGGTAGATGACAAACACCCAGGCCAGAAGGGGTTTGGGGTATTGAAGGAGCTTAAGAAGCGTGTAGCTCGGGTAGGCGATGACATGGAACAAGAGCATGCTGCTTAGAATGCGCCGTAACCGCTTGGCCCCTTTCGTTGTAATGTCCGGCAACAACCGCTGGTTCGGGTCGGAGTGGAACAGCCGCTGGCAGACCGTGAGTGAAAGCCGGACAAACAAGAGTTGCCAAGTCGCATGCTTCGCAAAGTCCCACCACACGGAACCTTCGAACAAATTTCGTAACAACCATAGTAGCGGAAGCAGCAACAAGAGCCATGAGATGGCATCACGTGCGAGTCGCAAACAGAGTCGCACGAAGCGCCACAGACGAAGCAGCAATCGTTCTTCTTGGGCGCGCTTGGTCAGTCGGTCGATCGCTCGTTGCGACAAGCGATACAGCAACAAGACTAGCAAGGTTGCCAAAGAAAGAAACAGCAAAATAGACAGCCACGAGGCGTCTTGAACCTGGTACTTGTTGCGTGGCGTTCGGGTGTAAGGGCTGGGCAGATCAAGCCCTTGTCTGCGCAAACTTCGTGTGTGTTCGGCGATGCGGGACCAATCCAAATTGAGGGGAAGGGTCGAAACAAACAGAAGCCCACCTTCCGACAGCCGGGCGAGGCGTTTGGCGTGCTGCTGCATCAACTGGATGGAGTGTTGGTAGAAACGAATGCGGGTGGCGGCGACCTTGTCGTTGAGCAGCTCCTCTTTTTGCAGCATCTGGAGCAGCCGGATGCGAATTCTGTATCGATTAAGTCGCAGCAATTGTACCTTGGTACGCCAAGCCAAGTAACGCGCGTTGTGTTGTTTTCTTACAACCGGCTTGTTTTGCTTCTGGCTCGGACGGGACGAAGTCGCATTCTTGGAGGTTGGCTGCTTGGTCTTGGTGGAGACAGGTGGATCGGCTTGTTCTATGGAGTTGATCCCAAGCTTTCTCCGCAAAACATCCAGTCGCTTCTTGTTGCGATCTTTCTGCTTGGCTAGCCTTGCTCGGTCTTGGCTAATCTGCTTGCGCTCAGCAGATCGTTGTTTGAGTAGTTTCTTGAAGTTTTCGATGCGTTGGAGCAGAGCGGGGCGTCGCGTGGAAGGGTAGTGTTTGCGAAGGTACTCAGTCAGTTGGAGGAGGGCGTCCAACTCCAGTCGCAAGGCCTCTTGTAGATCGACTCGGCTTTGCTCAATCAACCGATCCACCGATTGAATTCGCATCAAGTCGTTCACACATTCCTGGGCCAATACCTGGAGCTTTTGTTGCCAGCGAACAAGGTCAAGGTACTTAAGCGGCATCGGTCGGCGATGACGGGCAAGGAGTTGGTTGTACTCCAACAACTCCTTGTCAAAGATTTGTTTGTCGATGGCGGCTCGACGTTTGCGGGCGTCCATCTTCGCTTCGAGCTTCTGAAGCCGCACTTGCAGTCGGTTGATGGTTTTCTTCCGTTTGGATTCAAACTCATCCCCTTTGGCTGGCAACAACAACCGAAACAAGGCTGTTTGCGCATAGGTAGGCTTTGGAAGAATACAAAGTCCCAACCACAACAAACTGACCATCCACACTCTTGCTCGCAATCTCTTTCCCATTTCTTACTTTTGCTGGTTTGTGTTCCATGGCATTGGTTCTTCAGCCTTTGATATCCCACGTCTTGCGCAGGTTGTCACGCCAAAAGTTTGTTCTCGACTGTGCTCTAGCGTAGAGACTGGACGTCGTGGTAGTGTAACGACATTCTTATGGAATCTTTGTTGAGCAGGTGGGGACTCTCCATGAAACGAACGAAGCTTGGTTGGATTGTGGTGTGGGCGGTGCTTTCAGGTTTGCTCGCGCTGGGTTGTGGCGAGTCGGCCCGGACCTGCACCGATGCTGGTGACTGTCTTGGGGGCGAGCAATGCAAAGAACAACGTTGTGTCCTTGCGAATACTTCGGAGCCTTCGAACGAAGCCAATGTCAGCCCTGAACCTGGTCCAGAAGCGGGTCCTGAACCTGGACCGGAGCCCGGACCCGAATCTGGACCGGAGGTGGGTCCAGAAGCAGCCCCTGAAGGGGAGCAACTCAAAGAGTTTGGACCGGAGTCTCAAAGGGAGGCGGACCCCAAGCCCACTTGTGGAGGCGGACCGGCTTGCAAGCCCGCGCAGGTTTGTGAAAGTGGAAAGTGCGTCTCGCGACTTTGCGGACCTTGCGGTGGTACGACCGGTTTGAACTGCGGCACAGGTCAGTTTTGTCTTCAGAACCAGAACACCAAGGAGTCCTTTTGTGGTCGCACTTGCAAGTCCAACGACGATTGTTCGCCTGGGTTTGTCTGTCAGGCGATTGGTGGCCAGCTTGGTAGCCAGTGTGTGCCCCCTGGTGCGACCTGCAAAAACGCCGTTGGGTTGGGCGGAACCTGCCGTGGCGCGAACGCCCCCACTTGCCCTCATCATTATCCGTACTGTTCTTCTCTGGACACCAACAAAGACGGTGTTTGCACCACCACCTGCAAGACCGTGGCGGATTGCCCAAGCGGGCTGAAGCGATGCGCTGACCGGGGTGACGGCATCCTTGTCTGCATGAAAGGCTGCCAGACGGCTGCCGATTGTCCTGTGGGCTCGAAGATCTGTGCAGACGATGGAACAGGAGCCAAGGTCTGTCAGAAAGGTTGCTTGAGCCATCGTGACTGTCCTCTCGCCACGCCCAATTGTGTCGATGTGAAGGGCTCCAAGGAGTGTCAGGGGCATCCCCAGCAGATTGGGTCGGAGTTCTGTGGAGTTGGAGCTGGGAATGCAAAAGGGGTGGGGTTGGCTTGTCCCAACGGAACCTCCGACTGTACCGGCAACGCAAAGCTGTGCATCGGTCAATCGAATCCTTCCATCAAGGCTTTTTGCACGCAAAGCTGCACCCAAGATGCTGACTGTGGGGACGGAGCTTTCTGCAAAACTGTCGCCTCAAGCACCGGATCCCAGCAAGTGTGTTTGCCCGAAAACTGCTTGTGTTTGGAGGCTCCCGTTGTGCCACAAGGGAGCAAGGACTTGATGGGTGACGCTCTCTCCAAAGTGGGGCGCGACCGCTGTTCTTTGCGCTACTCCAGCAAGGAGATGGCTCTGATCCCACCTACCATCGCCAACGACCCCTTCCGATTGGGCTTTTACGACAGGCTGCATCGTGAGCCTCTTCAGTTCTTGCGCTGGGGTAGAGGTGTTGTTCAGAAGCTGGATGCATCGCTCCAAAAGACGGGTGCTTCGGCTGTCCCTGATGCGATTGCAAATGCCGCGGCCTGGTTGGATGCTTCGATCACAACGACGCCTCCTTCCATCACAGTGCCGTCACAGAATCCTTTGGCTTCTGCTGTGGAGACGTTGATCAAAGACCATGGTGGGACCGCAGATTCAGTCAAACTACAACAAGATGCATCAGACATTCCTCCAGCCTTGCAACAGGCGCTGGCCAAGATTGTACTGGCGCTCTCCGATGCAGCGAAGAGTCGGAACAATGCCTTGCCTGCAGATGTCAAAGCGAACCTTGCCTATTACTTTGATCGCGCCCACACCACCTACTTGTTGGGAACCACCCCTCGAATGGACTTTGGAAACTCACAGACCCCAGGGAAAGACTACTGGGTGCTGTCCAAAGATTTTGGTTACAAAGCGATGTACCAGGGAGCCTGGAATCTCGCGTCTGTGATTGCGTCGTCAGGCTTAAAGACAGACCCCTCGTACAAAGGCTTTTCGTTCTCGCAAAATACGCCGTTGGGTCGCATCATCATCTCTGACAACAACGACCACACCTATGACCCCTCAGACCCGAATTATGCTGGGGCCATCGCGTTGTTGGTCGATACTGGCGGCAACGACACTTACAGAATCCAAGCGGGAGCGAACGTCTCCCCAAGCAACAGCGTTTCGGTTCTTTTGGATCTGGCAGGAAGTGACAAGTACGTCTACGTTGAGAAGAAGGGCACTCATGATATCGAGAACCGCTTTGTCTCCGATCAGGACGGTCGTTACAATCCACCAGCGTATTGCTTGGAGAAGAAAGACTGTGGCCTGTTTGGAAACGGCGGCTGCATCAACAGGGCCTGCCAGAAGTATTGCGACGTCAGCAACCCTTGTGCCCAGGGAACCTGCGACTTTGCCAAAAAGTACTGCACTCCTCTGGTGAATTCGTACGGTCCAATCTCGTTGTCCAACCGGAACCGACAAGGCGGCGCTCGTTTGGGGATTGCTTTCCTGTTTGACTTTGGGACGGAGAAAGACGAGTACAAGTCGATGCGAATGAGCCAGGGGTACGCCTCACTGGGCGTTGGCATCCTCTACGACGAAGGCGGCGATGACACCTACCAATGCGAAGCCGGTTGCCAGGGTGCTGCAGGCTTTGGGATGGGGATTCTTCTCGACCATGACGGCAACGACACCTACCTGACCTACCACGCAGCGCAAGGATTTGCCTACGCTCGTGCCGCTGGCTTGTTGTTGGATGCAGCCGGTGATGACAAGTACCTCGCTGATCACGGCGACCCCAACCAAGGCTTCCGAGGGAAGAAAGGCGACCCCTTGTACTTGTCGGCCCAACTCCCAGGACGTGGCAACTCTAGCTTTGTCCAAGGAGCTGCCTTTGGTCGTCGCGCCGATGGCTCCGATGGAATGTTCATGTCTGGAGGACTTGCTATCTTGCGCGACCGAAAAGGCAAAGACCAGTACGTCTGTGGCGTGTTCGGCCAGGGAACAGGATACTGGTATGGAACTGGTATCCTTGCAGATGGCGATGGCGACGACTCTTACGATGGTCTCTGGTATGTTCAGGGAGCGACCGCTCATTACGCGATGTCGTTGATGTTGGAAGGTGGCGGCAACGACAAGTACAACCCCAACGTTCAACCTCGCGCAACGCACACCGGCGTTGGGCACGACTACTCAACGTCTTGGCTGGTTGACGATTCAGGTAACGACAACTACCGCTGCGCCGGTCTCACGCTGGGCGCAGGGAACGACAACGGCTACGGCTTCCTGATCGACAACGGCGGTGATGACACCTACGCCCCAGGGAACACCAACAGCGTTGGACGTGCCAACAGCCCCAACCCCGACACCAACGCTCGGAACACACAGGGAGTCCGAACGTTTGGCTTGTTTCTGGATGCTGGCGGTACCGACACCTATACTCGCTCCGATGGTTCCACGATCCTGGGCAACAACAAATCTTGGACCCAGGGACGCAGCGCGTCGACCAGTCCACGAAGTAAGTTGGAGCACGGTGTTGGAATCGACGGAGAAGGCACCTCAACCGTCACTGCGAAGTGAGTGCCGGCCTTCTTAGACCAGATCGATGGCGTACTTAAGCAGCGTGTCCACATCGACAAAGTCGAGGACGCGTTCATGGGTGGCGTTGATGAAGAGCTTGGGAGCGAGCCCTGCCTTGTGAGCTTCGACCCAGCGAGAAGCGCAGAGGCACCATCGATCGCCAGGTTTGAGCCCAGGGAAGTTGTATTGGGGGTAAGGCGTCGTCAGGTCGTTGCCTTGGGAGCGAGAGAAGGAGAGGAACTCTTCGTTGACTTTGACACAGACCACATGAGCCCCGTGATCTGTCGGCCCTGTGGTGCAGCATCCATCCCGAAAGTAGCCCGTCACAGGATTGGTTCCGCACGTTTCCAGGGGTCCACCCAACACATTTTTCGCGTCTTCTCTCTTCATTACCAGTTCCTCTGTTTGTAAAAGGCTGCCTCAATGTCTACACCTATGACAACGGGAAGGGTAGAATGATTCCTGGGATCCCACTGTTTTTCTCTGGCCTGCCTTGGCAGCGAACTTTGAAACTGTTACTTAATGATACATGGCCTGAGTTGCTGAACTTTTTGATGTTACAGGGGTTCGTCAGGCTTGAAGTATAAGATTGTATGGCGTTAAGGGTTGTCGTATGTCGATCAAGCAAAATTGGTTTTCTCCGTTTGTGTTTGTTCTTTTGCTGGGCGTTGCGATTTCATGGGGGGCGTGCAGCGGTGGCACTGAGCAGCCACCCTCAGAGAATGCAAACTCCGACGGGGGTTCATCTGTCACTGAAAAAGATCCGGCGACGCCGTTGTATCCGAAGTTGACAGAGGGTCCGAAGAACAAAGGACCTGGAGGCCCTCAGAAGGAATTTACAGAGGATGACCTCTACAAAAACTGCGCCTTTCTTTCAGGCGGAGAGAAAGATGTTGACCACCACAACATCGTGTTGATGTTTGATGGTTATTTGTTGTTGCCTTGGGCACCCGAAAGCGGCGGGGGAGGCATCAGCTTTTACGACATCCAAGATCCTTGTTCTCCCAAACGTGTCGGCTCTCCCTATTCCAACATGATGCGTGAGTCTCACAGTGTTGGGATTGCGAACATTGGAGACCGCTGGTACGCCGTCGTGAACGGAATCCAGGGCATCACAGAGGGAGGAGTACAGTTTTGGGACATCACCGATGTCACGAAGCCCAAGGTCGTCGCCGATGTTGCTTTGCCCGGCTTCCTTTACCCAGATGCTTACAAGCGTGTGGTGCTCAGCGTGTTCTGGCAGGGTCGCTACGTGTATGCGGCCGGAAGCCAGAACGGGATCTACATCATCGACGCCCAAGACCCCAGCAAGCCGAAGTATGTGGGGAAGTATCAGTTTGAACCTGTGATGGAAGCCGGTCAGGTGCAAGTCATTGGCAACTTAATGGTGGTGATCACGGCGGAAGAAGCCCGAACGGTCCTCTTGGATGTCAGCGACCCAACCAAACCCCAGCCCCGTCCCAACGGCGAGATCCTGATCCAAGACAAAGAAGGCACGCAACGCAAAGCCTACTTTGGAACCACGACCAACGGCTACATTTTCTACGCCCGCAAAGACAAGGGCGGGGGAGTCATCGCCTACGATATCCGAGATCCTGACAATCCCAAGTTTGCTGGGGATATCCGCACGGGCTTCAACGGAGGGTATGTCTACATCAAAGACAACCTGGCCTTCACGGGCGAGTCGAGCATCGGTCAGATCTACGACATCACCAAGTTAAGCGATATCAAAACGGTGGGCAGTCTGTCACTAACGGGAGACCTTGATACGGTCACTCCGATCGGAAACATCGCAGTGATCAGCGTGGACGACAAGGCCAACAAAGGTGAGGGTACGGCCATGGCCCCCTACGCCACCAAGCCCGACTCGAAGCCTCCGACTGTGACCTGGGCGTATCCCCTGGACAAAGCGAAAAACCTCCCAACTACCTCACGCTTGGGCCTCACCTTCAGCGAGTTTGTGGATCCCAAGAGCGTGTGGCATAGCTCGGTCCGTGTCTACACCCAAGACAAACCCCACAAGGTTGTAGAGGGTTGGTTGAACGCCCAAGAAAGCATCGTCAACTTCTCGCCGAAAGAGCCGCTTGCACCGAACACAACCTACATCTTGGAAGTTCCTGCTGGAGGAGTCGCAGACTACAACGGCAACACCATCGCGGAGACGTTCACCATGACCTTCACCACAGGAAGCAAGTGAGAGCATGACGAGCAAGGTGAACCGTCACGAACATCGAACGCCTCTCCGACCCAGATTGTTCCAGACTCTCGCTGGGTTGGCGCTGCTTTTGGCTATGGCACTTGTCTTTGTGGTGCCAGGCTGCTCTGGCGGTCCGACAGGGCAGGAGAATACGTCATCAGAAGGCGGTGATGGACCGGATGGTGGTCTGAACGATCGAACCGGAAACGAAGGCTCCTCCGTCGTCTTGAAAGCGGTGGGGGTTGTCCCTGCGTTTGCTGAGGTTGGAAAGCCTGTCACCATGGACGCTGCTGGTTCAGAAGGTGCTGTTTCCTACAAATGGAGCTTTGGAACAGAGGCAACAAAACCTGTCGATGCCACAACCTCCAAAGTCGAAGTTACTTACACCAAGGCCGGGCGTTATCGGGTGTTTCTTGAAGTCTTTGACGCGGAGAGCAACCGGGAGTTCTCTTCCTTTTCGATCGCCGTGGTGCATCCCACTGTCCATCAACCTCGCCAGAGTACGACAATTCTTCGGTTGGAAGGTGCCAGCCTTGAACGAGTCGCTGTCGTCAGTCCTGACTCAAACGAGGTGATGATTCTTGAGCGGGACAAGTCTGTGTTCAAGGTCCTTCAACGTTACCCCACAGGCAAGAACCCCCGAACCATCGCACAAAAAGGCGAGTGGCTGGTCACTGCTTGTCAGGACGACAACACGCTCCACTTTTATGCGATGAGTGATGGCTCAACCAAGACGTTGTCCTTGGGGTATGGTGCCCGTCCTTACGGTGTGATTGCGTTGGGAGACGCTCTCTATGTCACCCTGCAAGGCAAAGGCGAAGTGGCTTCTGTGTCCTTTACGCCACAAGGTGAGCCCAAAGTGTTAGAGCGATTCTCTCTTGTTGCGGATGCTCGCGGGATTGCTTCCTTGCCTGATGGTCGCCTTGTGGTCTCGCGCTGGCGCTCCAAAGACAAACAAGGGAAGCTTGTTGTCCTGGACCCCAAAACTAAGAAAACGGAAGATTGGTCTCTTCAGTTTGATCCCCAAGCTCCCTCCGACACGGAGATTGGTGGCGTTCCCAACTACTTGAACCAAATTCTGGTCTCTCCCTCTGGTTTGGAGGTTGCGATTCCTTCGTTGCAGGCGAACATTCGCGACGGCTCAGCCTCCACTCGCAGCGGAACACCCATTCGCGATGACACCACCTTGCGCGGCATCATCTCCTACATCGGCTTGCCCGATGGCAAGGAGGCTTTCGAGAAACGCCGTCAGTTTGACAGCCGGGGTTTTTTGTCTGCGGGAGTGTTCACACGTCGCGGGGATTATCTCTATGTGGCAGCACGTGGTGCCCAAACCATCGAACGTGTCGACCGTTTGACCGGTGTCGCCTCTGGCACCATCTTCCAGGTTGGCTACGCACCAGAAGGCTTGGCGCTTTCGGCCGACGACCGGTACCTGTATGTGAACTCTTATATGGCTCGAAAGGTTGTCGTCTTCGATGTCTCCAGCTTTGACACAACGCCGAAGCCCATCGAGAGTTTGACCATTCCGACCAAGGAGCCGCTGTCACCGGAGTTGTTGTTGGGCAAACGCCTCTTCAATGACTCCTCGGATACCAGGCTATCGAAAGAAAATTACATTGCCTGTGCACACTGTCACCTTGAAGGAGACTCCGACCATTTGGTGTGGGATTTTACTCAACGTGGCGAAGGTTTGCGCAACACCATCTCTTTGTTGGGTCGCAAAGGAACAGGCGACGGTCCGATTCATTGGAGCGGGAACTTCGACGAGATCCAAGACTTTGAACATGATATCCGCGCGGCGTTTGGTGGCAAAGGTCTGATGAGCGACGAACAATTTCAGCAAGGCACACGCAACCAGACTCTCGGTGACAAAAAAGCCGGAGTGAGCAAAGACCTCGACGCGCTGGCTGCGTATCTTGCTTCCTTGCAAACCCACCGACAGAGTCCTCATCGAACAGACAAAGGCGCTCTTTCGGAGTCCGCTCTGCGTGGAAAGACATTGTTTGAGTCCAGCGAGTTGGGCTGCGTGCAATGTCACAAAGGAGCCCGTCTCACGGACAGCTCATTTGAGTCTCCCGGCAAACCCTTGCTTCACGACGTGGGAACCTTGAAGCCTACCTCTGGTAAGCGTCTGAACCAGGAACTCAAAGGCATCGACACACCGACCCTTCACGGATTGTGGGATTCTTCCCCCTATCTTCACGATGGCTCTGCTCAGACCCTTAACGAGCTGTTCTCCACGCGAAACACCAGCGACAAACATGGAAAGACGTCGCAGCTTTCGGCACAACAGCGAGACGACTTGGTGCAATACCTGCTGAGTCTGGATGGGAAAACGGACTGAGGTCTCTTTTCCACTCAGGCGTTGGAGGCTTGGATCTCTTCCATGATGGCGCCGATCTGTGCGAACATTTGATCTGCACCTTCGACCACTTGGTCGGCTTGTTGTTCCGTGAGAGGCAAGGCGTTCATCCGACCCACGAAGGCTTTCCAATGACGGCCAAGGAACGGCCCGTAGGTGTTGTAGTAGGCAAGTCCGGCGTCATGTTGGAGCTGGTACATGGTCGCAAGGTGCTTCTTGATGATCGTGCCGCCCAAGGTGGACCCTTCCAACACATAGAGCGCTCCGAGCAAACGAAGCAGGCCACCTTCGGATTCGTCGCTGAAACTTTGGGTGATTTCGGCGGCGCTTTGGGTTGCCTCTGGGCAAGAGCCAAGGGTTGCGCTTAGCACCTCCAAGTCAGCGGACAACGCTGGGACTTTGGTCATGTTGTCTTGCCACACAGCCTGAACAAAGGGGTGGCTGGAGTTTACCAACAAGCGTTCGAGCTTCTCAAACAACACCTTGTAGCTGGAAAGAAGTTGGACATACATGGGAAGCGGAAGCCTGTGTTCCATCAACCAGCGGTTGAAAGGCAGCTCCTCCAACGCTTTGTGGTTGTCGCGTGTTTCATCCCGCAGTCGAGCCATCAACGAGGGGGTGCGCTGGGATTCGGTCATTGGCTGAAGGCTGGTGGATTGGGTATTCATTCGTTTTCTCCGTGCGATGGTGAGCCAGGTACATCGCTTTGATGACACGCATTGTTCTACGATGGGGTTGAATCGTTTCTTTGTTGTTACAGCCCATCCCAAGGGGGGGATGCGTCGCCTTCTTTGAGCCACTGTGGAAACAGGAACGAGTGGATAAAGTCGTGTGCCCACTCTTCTCCAGCCATTCGCTGAAGGAACGGACCAGCAGGTTCGTCGTGAGCGTGGTGATGAAGGTATCGCGCCCTTAATTCTCGAATCTGGACTTGCTCCTCCAGGTTTATGGTGGAGGAGTGCGGCAGCTGGTTCATCCAGGTTGTCCACAGCTTCTGAAACGCTGGCACGACGGCCTGAACAGGAAGCTGGAGACGTGCTCCAGGCTTAAGAATGACAACGTTGGGGCTAAATACATTCTTACCCCATTCGGGGGTTTCTTCCAAATTGAAGCTGTCGTTTAACTCCTGCTGTATCTGACGCAACTGCTGAATGTCAGGTGTGTCGGTCGGAGTTGTGGGGAAGGCATCGAGCACAAAGAGGTGAAGGCCCTTTCGAAAGACCAGCAGCTCGCATCCAAAGATGGAAGCACGTGACGTCGTTCGCGGCAACGCAACGACATTGAGTACCTGGATTGTATCGCCTCCATCCACCCGAACAACCCGGCCCCAAGCGATGGTGTCGCTCTCAAACACATGGGCGTTGATCTGGATGGCTTGTCCTCGACTTTCGCCTCTCCATTGGTAGCGTTCTGGTACCGGAATGGGGCTCCAGTTGGCCTCCTTGCAGTCACTCAGTATGGTTTGGACCAACGTGTCCAGGCTAGACTTTGCGCTGGGCTCAGGAGCGACAAGCAGGGAGGGTTCTGCATGGCTGTGATGGCCTTGTTGAGGAATCATTGAAGCACCTCCAGACTGTGTATGGTTGTGAACGGAGGTTTGGATTTCCAAACAAACAATTTGCCTTTCCCGTTGGCGAGCACACGACGGGAGCGAGACCAGGGAAAGGTGTAAAGCCACGAAAGAGTGGTTCGAGTGAGCCAGTGCAAGTGCTGTTGGCATTGGACCATCAGCTTGTCCTCGTCAAACACTTGCATGGCGACAAACGGGGAGGGCAGCCGGAGCTGACTGATGCACTGACCTTGCCTCGAAAAACATTGCAGCAAGGGCTGGCCTCGTACGCTGGACAGGACTCGCTCTTCGTCGAGAGGTAGAAGCTGTACCTCTTGCCCTTCTATCGCGGTTTGGCTGATTAAGTCGCCGTCGTGACTCATACAGGTGAGCTGTGTTTGAGGCATCTCAACAGTTAACCAAACATAGTTGCCTTCTGGAGAAAACGCGAGAGCGGGGGATTGTCCATACGACAGAAACTCCAGGTTCCAGAGGACCTCATCGCGGGAGCAAAGCATCGCACCTTGGGGGTGAGCCACCAGGGCAGACTTTCTTTGCGGATGCAACATGCCTTGGAGCCAGCGTTTTCCGTTGTCGGGGTGCGGGACAAGGTGTTCGTCCTCTTCCTGTTGCCAACAGAGACCCTGTTGGGTAAGCCACCCCCACTCGCTGTGCTGCTCTGACGCAAAACAAAGCTCGTTCTTCCGGCCGGACACCAGGTGAGGGAGTCGCAAGTCTCCGTCTTCACAAAACGATAGTACCATTGTCGTACTCTGCATTAACAACCTACCTGATGGATCGGGCATCGCGCGAAGGATGCGTTGGGGTACTTTTCGTTTCCATCTCTCCTCCAGGCGAACGGTGTTTCGAGTTTGGGGTTTGTGGCGTTCGAGGTAGTAATTGGCCTTGAGTGTGGGAGCCACTGCTTCAAAGTCTGAAAGCCAAGAAGTCATGTCGAGGTAACGTTCGTTGGGATCCAGCGCCAATGACTTGCTCATAAATTCTACAAAGGCGGGAGGTAATTTGTTCCAGCCCGGTAACCTTGCGTCCTCCATCGGAGCGTTGTTGCGTTCGGGCCGTTTGCCAAAGAGCATCTCATACATCAGGACGCCCAAGGCATAGATATCCACGCGATGATCGTACGATTCACTCCTTTGTTCGGGTGCCATGTAGCCTGGAGAGCCGTACAAACTTTGGTCGGGTTGGTGTCGTGCGACCGAACCCACATGACCAAAGTCACAGAGGCGAATCTCAAACGGCCATTCGCTTCGGGTCAAGAGCACGTTTTCGGGTTTGAGGTCTCTGTGAATGGTCTTGGCGTCATGAAGGACCTTCAGGCTGCGAGCCGTTTCCCTAGCGATGTGGAGGGCATGGGGTGTCTCAAGCCTTGTGTAGCTCGACAAATACTCCCGCAAGTTTCCCCCTGCGAGGTATTCGTACACAATGTACTTGCGCTCAGCGGTGTATCCCACGGCCAAGACTTGAACGAAAGCCTTGTTTCGCAATCCCAAGCGCAGTTCGTTGAGGACACCTGTTTTGGCGTTGGGATGAAACAGCTTAATCGCAACGCGTTCACGGGTTTTTGTATCTTTGGCCAGGTAGACGCGGCCAAACGCTCCTGAGCCAATGCACCGCTCCAACCGCCAGCGATCTTCGAGCAAATCGGGGTAGCGGTGAAGAGGTTGGGTCGGGACAGATGTCCCTCCGTTCATCTCAAGCATGGGCCATGATCGACGCTTGAACAGATGGTGAGGGACTCATGGCCGGTCGTTTGTGGCGACGGATGAGCTCCCGAGCGACTCGTTGGTAAGCCTGGGCTGCTTCCGTGTTGTGGTTTTCCCAGAACAAGCTCTGACCGCGAAGGAAGGACTGTTGCAACACATCATCGTGGGGAATTCGGACCGGGAAGAGCCACTGCTGAAACTCTTCCATCAGCGTGTACACGATGCGAGAGCTGAGCTCGTTGTTCACGCCCATTTGGTTGACGAGCAGCCCTTCAATGTGGGTGTTAAGGCTTTCACTTTGGATGGTGCGGAGGAGCGCAGGGAGAGTACGGATACTCAGGGCGCTAGGCTGCACGATAAGCATCGCAGCGTCCGCCTCGTTGAGGGCCCAACGGGTCAACGGTTCCATCGACGGAGCAAGATCCAAAAGCACAAAGTCTGGTGGGTTTTCCAGGTTCTTTGCTTTCTCTCGGAGAGTTCCTTGAGGAAAGGTAGACTGCAGCTCGTCCCATTCTGGGTGGGCGGGGAGCACTTGCAGCTCGGGAAACTTCTCGACCGTGTAGGTTTGAAGGGGCTGGTCTTGGGAAAGCTGGGCTCCAAATGTTTCCTCCCGTGACGGTTCTGGCAGGCCAAGCATAGGCGCAACCGCCCCCTGAGGGTCAAAGTCGACGATCAGGCTCTGCGAGCCAAACAAAGTAAGGGCTGTGGCGATATGAATGGCAGAGGTGGTTTTTCCCACACCTCCTTTGGCGCTCGCAATGGCAAGAATGTACATGGTAACTTTCGTTGCCTCCTGGCAGTCAGGCAAAGCCTGTACAAGGTAACATGTGGAGTAACCCGAAAATGCATTGGCGATGAGGTCTACTGTGTCTTAGGCGCGACCTCGCAAGGTTTCCATCATCGCGTCTTGGGAAGCTCCTTGAAGTCGTTGGCTTCGGACGGGATCGATGAATTGAGGGAGGGCCACAGCAAAGTGGCAGTGGTCGTGACCGGATTTGCAGCACTGGGTTTCAACGCATTCCAGGTCTCTCCCGCTGAGTTCGGAGCTGACGGCTGCCAAGAGCCCCTCAAAGATCCCACAGACATGCGGCGATTCGAGGGATTGGGTTAACTTGGGCAACACCGAGTTCTTGAGGTTGAACTGGACAATGCCTTCCTCGCTCAGGCTTAGGTCGATCGAGATGTCGCCCCAGCCGTAAAAGGAGAAGGCTTGCTTCAGCCACATGGCGAACTCTTCAAACAGGCTCTCTGCAAGCTCCCGACTGTAAAAGTACTGCCACTCTTGCTCCCAGCGGTAAAACATCCGCTCGCCCCACTTGCGTCCGCAGGTGTACATGATCACCGGCATCGCCTGGCCCGCTTGGTACTCGATAGCTTTGTGGAGGCCGACAACGAGCTCCTCGGGGAGGACAAGGATTCGATGGTTGGAGCGGGTGTAAAGCGTTCCATCAAAGCTGTTGCCCTGGAGGTAGTCCGACCGCAAAAAGTAGGGTTTGGCAAAGTTCGTATCTTGTAGCGCCATCAGGGCACCTCATTGGTTGAAGGGTCCAGAAGAGGGGTTCGGGAGTCAACGTGAGCGGTTTTGAGTTTTGCCTCCCCTTACTCGAAACGCTCATCCTTCATGGTCAGCACATGGTGTGTGAGTTGAAGGTAGGGCTCCAACATCTCGTAGTATTCCCCCTTGATGTGGCGCTTGCTGGCTTCCATCAATTGGCTGTAGGTGGTGTCAATGGTGTTGCCAAACTCAAACGAGTTGAGGATGGTTCGCAGCCAAACAAGGAGCTTTTCGGAGAGGAAGTGTGTGTCGTTGCGAAGCAAAGCCATGCTGCAGTAACGAAGGACCAGGCCGACGTCTCGTGTGCACTTGGCTTTGGAGTAGTTGTGCTTGGCTTCAAACTCAGGATGACGCTGCCACACCACATTGATGACCTCAGCGACGATCCGTTCTTCGGACCGCTCGATGGACTTCATCGCTGCGATCCTTTTGGGGATGGACGCTGTAAATTCATTAACCTGCTTGAGCTCTTCGGCTGTGAGGTAGCGACCTTCTGCCTCGTTCAGCATTTGTTCGATGGTGACGTTCATGAGTTCCTCCGTGGAGATGGCTGTCTCGCTCTATCCAAGAGAGCGGTCGGTTGTGGGTTACCAGGCAATGTCAGAAAAGAAGCTGTCGACGGTGTTGGTTTCGGAGCCCATCGCTGTCGTTGCTGGGCCGCTGTCCGACGAGTCGATATTCACAGTCCGGGTTTCGCGGTCCCAGTTGACGGCTTGGAAGACATCCGCCACGGAGCGGGACGGGTGCATTGTTGGAGTCTCCGTTGATTCCGGGGCTTCCACCCGCTCTGTTCGCTCCCAGTTGACAGTTTGGAAGACCTCCATCACCGACTTGGACTTGGGGCGCTGCGCGTTCGCTTCGGCCAGATGAGGCGAAGGATTGCGTTCTTCGAGTTGTTGGAGGAGGTTTTTGGTGTGGCCCAGCCCCAGCATCTCCATGTTGCTTTGACCGCGAATGCCCATGTCACTGGCGCTACCGAACAGCTGGGAGATGTTGTCTCCGTTCGGATCTGCGCTGCTGTTTGTTTCGGCTTGTGTGGGAGTGAAGGTGAACTCTTCGTCCCGTGTGAGGAAGTTCTTCAACTCATCGAAGCCATCGTTCTCGACTTCTTTGAGAATGGGCTTGGGCGTTCCGTTGGTCCCATTCGTTTGGGGTGTTTTGTTTTTGTTGCGCTGAAAAAGCTTAAACATGGTCGCCTCAGTTGCCTTCGAGTTTGCGTAGAATTTCTTTGGCCTGGGCCCCTTCGTTGAGCCAGAACTCGGCTGCGTCCACTCGCTTTTCGCTTCCGATCAAGAACCGGCAGATGTCTTCGCCCATGGCGTAGCATTGAATCTCGATGCTGCTCAGCTCGTTCCGAACAAGGTGGGTCATCGAGCCTGCGAGCAACCCGGCGTACAAGTGGCAGACGGGTTTGCCCACAAATTCGAGGCTTTTGGCAACGGCCGACTCGACCAGGTCAACCACGATGTAACCTTGCTTCACTCGGCTGGTGTCGACTTTCCAGCTCCCCCATCCAGCTGCGGTGAGAGGCCACCACCACGTCTCCAGCATGAAGTTCACGTTCATGTTGCGCATGGAGCGGTTGAACTCTTTTTGCATCCGAGCTTCAAACTTTTCCATGTCCAGCTTGCCCCACTCCAGTCCGCATTGGTACATGATCAGCGCGCTAGCTTCGCCGACTTCAGCCTCCAGGCCTTCTTGCAACCCGACGATAAAGTCTTCGTTGCACATCATCCCCACACCCCCGTACCCAAGCTCCAGGGCGGTGTCTTTGGTTTTGTGTCGAAGGTAGTCCGACGTCGCAAAGTAGTTGTGCTTGCGGTGGTAGGCTGGCAAATCGTGTTCTTCTAGCATCACTGCACCTCATCATGGGGTCTTGGGGGTAGAGACAGGGATTCCGTTCCTATCGTAGGCTGACGCTAGGCGTCGATGGTTTTGAGATTGTCAATGTCCATCTGCAAGTCCGAGAGCTGGTCCAATGCCATGCGTAAGATGATCTTCCCTTCGGGTATCAACACTTGGCCTGTGATTGGGTGAAGGATGTTTTGTTCCGCTCGTTTGCCGAGAAGAGAGTACAGATCCGAGACCTGCTCCACGTACATTCCCTGTGGCAGCTTGACCTGAACTCCCTCACCCACAACCCGGGCTTGGCAGGCCAACCGACTGTTCCCACAGGCTCCTGTAATGCGGGACAATGTACGCTCTTCGCGTATCGTTCTTGGGGTGAGTGAGCCTTCTCCGTCTTCCACAAAGACGTGACACGTTGCGCACAGACCACGGCCTTTGCACAGCATCATGACATCGACTTGTTCTGCCAACATGGCGTCAAGCACACGCTGGTTGGTTTGGACTTCCACTTTGCGATTGAGAGGATTCAATGAGATGGTTTTCATGCTGCACGTTCGTCCTTGTTGCGGCGTTAGCCTTTGGATTGTGTCCAAGGAGGCGTATCAATGTCCTTAAGCAGAGCGGGAAAGTCTCGGATGACTCGCTGGCAGAGCTGAATCCAGCGGTCGTACGATTCTTGGAGGGAGCGGGCGTCGTGTCCTGTCACCCACTGCTCTGCTTGCTCCACTTCCACTCCGCCCAGCGGCTTGACTCGCAAGGTGGTCTCCAGCTTAGGCTGACCTGCGATGGCTTTCTTCCAGTAGTTCGCGGAGACTGTTGGACCAATGTATTCTTTGGCGCATTCAATAGATTTGCGGACAAACGCTTCGATGTCTTTCCATCGACAGACACCCTTGGCCGCTGGCAGTGCTTCCTGCGAGATGGCATCGGGCACATCGTCAAGATATGCGCTGAACGAGGGCTGCGAGCTCTCCTTGTTGTTTTGCGGCGACTCCTCCAACGTTGGACTCACCACAATAGGTGCTGGGCTTCCTGCTTCGTCACGTTCGTTTTCCGTCGGTAGGTTGGGCTGCGAGAACTCCAGGGCTGAATCCGAAACCATCGGAGGTTGGGGCAAATGAGAAATCGACGTGTACTGCCGGATCTTGGCGGTTTCGATGGTGCTGTCGGTGTCTGCGATCTCGGGCGGCTGTTTCCAACTGCGTGAGGAGGGGCTGCTTTGGCTCGAATCCATTCCTTCAGAACGTTCCTCTCTTTCATCTGAGCGAATCACCGAGACCGTGGCGGGTTCTTCCATGGAAGGCGCTGATACACTTTGCAAAGAGTAAGGCGGTGTGACGTACGCGTCTGAAATCATTTGAGGGTTAGGACGTTGTTGCTGGCGCGCCACCTGCATGATGGCAGACCGCATGAGCAAGGGATTTTGACCTGGATCGTGAAAGCTAAAGAACACAGTTCCCTTTTGGTAGAAGGCGAGCATGGCCAGGCCACCCATTTCCGCGGACCATTGCATGTCTTCAGGGAAGTGTTGTGCACAGAGGGAGGCGGCAACTTCTGCCGTATCTTCGAGAGCGACCGCATCTCTTCGGCTATCAGGAAGGATGTTGTACAGGGTGCTCCAGCCCTCATCCTGCGATAAGCTCCAAACAGCTTTGAGGTGCCTATTCCAACGCTCCATCTTAAGTGTCTCTCTCTGCGAAATGTATGTGCTGTTTTTTCGCTTCTTGTTGGAGGAGGTCGTTGACACCAAGCTGCTGGTTTTGGGTGAGATGCACCGTCGTGTCATCAAAGGATGCCGTAAACCATCGAGTGTGTTGGAGCTTGAGGTGCTGGATGCAAGGCTCTCCCGCAGCCGGGCGAAACGGACTCAACAAGCTGTTGAGCGCAATTAAACCTTCTACTATGCGTTCGTTTCCTGCATGGACATGATGGGTGCCTTGGAGAAGGGAGCCTTCGTTTGTGGAAGAGATCCACTGGCGAAAGTTCGGCGTCTTAGGCGTGGCGAAGTAGGCCTTGCTCATCCAGGGCTGAGAGTTTTGCTCATCCGATTGCAACAAACTGTTGGGTGAGTCTGTCATGTTTGACTTTGCGTACCAGGGTGTTGGCGACGGAGCCTGGTAGGAAGAGCCTTCCAACTCGAACTGTGACTCTTTTGCTGTGGTTAAGGGTTCGGGTTGTGGGGTCAGGAAACTCTCAGGTGCTATTGACTCCTCAAAACTGGAAAGCAGCGTCTCTGTTTCCTCGTGGCTCATCGCCGCGATTAAGTTGTACTGCGTGCTCAAATCCTGGCGTGGTGAATTTTCAAATGATTCCCCTCGAAAGATCTCGTTGCTCTCTGTCGCTGGAGAATGTTTTGCTGTCTCGTCCTTCTTAAGCATGTCCGCCTCTCTCGTGCCATGGTTCCCTCTCAACCCTTTTTCTTTTCAGAAAACACCATCATGAAATGGTATGGGTTGCTGTGGCTCGATCTTTTCAGCTTGGTTCCAATGGTTGAGTCATGTAAGACCTTTTCTCTTTCTTGTTGGAAAGAGAACTCTCCTTGCAAACCCCAAATCGTTTTCTTTTTTTCACGAAAAAAAGCCTATTCTTTTGCCATTTATGCATTGGAATGACTCTCTTCATGGAAGAAATACTCACACTTTTGGTGGAAGTCTTTGTTGTTTTAAATAGACGTCTACTACATGTTGATCTTTACCTGGACTCTTTGTTTTTTTCAAATGTTTTCATGTGTTATTCTTTGTATATAAGCAAATACAAGGCTTTGATTCTTCTTTTCCGATGCTTGATTTTTGCTGTCGTTCGCTTGAATTGTTAGTCTTGTCTAAATTAAAGTTGACATGTTCATGCTTTGTCTATGTTTGTTCTATGTTCTTCTGCTTTGGGTACAAAAGTCATCCACCATAGAGTATGATTGTACTTGTCTTGTTGAGACTAATTTACTTTTGCGATCAGATTTATGATTCTTTGTATCCTACTTATTGAAGTAGTATGTTAGGGGTTTCCACTACGCTTTGTTTGCAGCGATAGATCAGGAGTTTGCTGCTAGGTCAATGTTTTGTTTCTTTTTCAAAGAGTTTGATGAGGAATGGATCTTTTGGAGAATATTGGGTCTGGTATCAAGGATTGTGACATTTGTACTGTGCCGATATTGTTAGAGAATATGGTTCACGTTTGCTGGGTTCGTTGCCGATTCTTTGGGTGATCTCTCTGATCGTGATCATCCAAAGATAGGTGATGCTTGGGATCTGGTTCCTGGTGTTTGTGTCGTCGTCTCTCTGGGTTGGAGTGGAACATGGAAAGGAAAGTAAGGTGATGAAGCTTGCCAGTTCTCCTTGCTTCCTGGTATCACAATGCCCAGTGTACAAAGCTATGAATGACAAAAAGAGCCTGGGTCGATAGCAACGGTAGCGTTGGTGTGCCTGGGAGTGAGAAAGGATAGAGAGCATGGCGACGGAGAAACCTGAACTTTCTGCACATGAAGTGAAAGAGATGTTGAAGGAAGGGCAGGAGGTGAGTGGAGCGTACATTCCTCGCCTCAATCTTTCCAAGATGCAATTGGATTTTCCTATCCAGATTGTCGACTGTGAAATTGGTACACTGGACCTCAACCGGGCGGATGTTCCCGACAAAGTCACCGTGCGCCGATGCAAGATTGATATGTGTGTGCTGAGCGAAGCAACCTTCCACGACAAAGTCGACTTTAAGAAATGCTCCATCGGGCGGGGCCGCTTTCAACGTGTGACGTTTGAACAGACGGTCAACTTTTCGGAAGCCTCGCTAGCCTATAGCTCGTTTCACCAGAGCGAGTTTAAGGACAAGACCGACTTTTCGCGGTGTACTTTTGTGGGGGATGCCACGTTTACGGAGGTTAACTTTGCCTCCAACGTTAAGTTCATCCACTCCAAGTACAAAGAGCGCGGTATCTACCACAAGTGTCAGTTCCATGGGAAAGCCGACTTCAAGAACATAGAGGTCGCGAAAGATATGGAGCTTAAGGGATCAACAGCACACAGCGAGTTGTTGCTGAACAGCTCTGTGATTCAGCTGTCGCTCAACTTGATTGGGGCTCATCTTGAAGGCAAAACAGACTTTGCCAGCGTCTCGGTCGGTCGCAATCTCTCTTTGACGGGTGTCACGGTTGGCGAGGACCAAAGCTTCCGGTTCATTAACTCCAGCGCTGGTACCATTGTGTTTGAGCGGGAGATTGTAGAAGGTCATGTGTGGCCCGAGCAGGAGGGCGATTACGCTGCCGCAGCTCGTGAGTATGGCTTCTTGCGGACAGCCTTTGAGCACATCAACCGTTTTGACGACGAAGACTGGGCTTACTACCAGTTTAAGCGGAACGAACGACGCGGGATGCCGATGTCGTACAACCCAATCGACCTGTTGATGCGGGCTGGGAACTACTTGTTCTTGGATATCGGCTGTGGGTATGGAACCAAGCCGCTTCGGACACTCGCTGTGATTGCCATCATTGTGGCCTTTTTTGGAGGCTTCTACTTGCTGGGAGTCCCTGTGCCTCCTGGAGTGGATTACGGAGTGAGTTGGCCTGCTTTCAACAAGGTCATGCACTCGCTGTATTGCAGCATGTTGGCCTTCAGCGGTAGCGTGGCTGATGCGCAGTTAAAAGGTGGCTTTCGTCTTCTGGGTATGATTGAATACGCCCTGGGTGTGGTGTTTATGGGTCTCTTCATTGTTGCATTCAGTCGCAAGGTGATCCGCTAAAACGCCACGTGGCTATGGACTGCGCTGGCTTCCTTTCTTTGCTGGCGCTCCTGGAAAGAGTCAATCATGTTGGGCTACTCCCTCCATACAGGTCAGGCGTTTCTCCGTGATTTCCTGGCCGACAACTCCATCGACTTCAAAACATTCACTGTGGATTCCTTTCGTGAGTGGCTCTCCAAGGAGATTCAACGGAAGGAGCGCGATCCCGTGTTCCGAAAACGCTGTGAGATGCGTGACATTAGCAAGGAGCACCTGTCCATCCTACGCTCCTTGAACTTTACGCACCGAGAGCGCAAGTCGAACTTTGAGGCTTCTCCTTACGCCAACCGGTTGGAAGAGATTGCTCGCGAGAGGGTCGGTGCCCAGCGCGCGTTGGAGGGTTTGGGGAACGCCATCGAGAAGGCGAGCGGCGACAAGCGAACGGCGATGGAAGGAAAGCTGGAGGGGTTTCAGTCGAAGCTGTCTGCCTTGGAGGAAGAGGAAACTCAAATCCTGACCCAAACTCCCGAGAAGGCGAGGTTGGACGAAGCGGAGCTGGCCCTCAACCGGTACCGTGAAGACATTGGCCTGGTCGCTTTGGAGGAAGAAATCCAGCTGCTCAACAAAGAGCAAGCCCGACACACCAATCGTGCAGGGACTCGGTTTGAGGATGTCTGCCGGGCGTTTGCCGAAGCAGAGATGCTCCCTCAGCTGAAGGAGCGCGGTGACTCCATGGAGCCAAGCCGAATCTTTATCTTGGGTGGTGTCACCCTTGGCATCGCTCATACGGAAATCGACAACATCATCGTGCAGGTGGCTGACGACCCCAAGGAGCCTGTTGAGGTTCTTGCCGTTGTGGAGGCCAAACGAAACATCAACGATGTTGCGTCAGGTTTCTTTATGCGTCAGCAAAACCTGGGGTTTCTGACCAACAACGATACGATGTATGAACCTGAGCGCTACATCACCAAGGTGTTTCGCGAGGGGCGTTTTGATAAGCCTGCAGTTCACAAAGAACACGACAGAGAGTTTTGTTTTTCGGTGGAGTCGTTTCGTCACTTCTCTCCAGAACAAGGCGTGGGATACTTTGTCGATCGACTGTACTTCGTGGTGCAAAAGCGGAAGTTGTTGGGTGCGGATTCAGGCTTCCTTTCGCGAATTATGCACCGGGTGAGTACGGATGCGAACTTCGACCTGAACGACGATGCCTACCTCCGCTCCCTTCACCAGTGGATTCTGGAGACGCTACCTCCCTTACAAACTCGCGATGTCATCGAGTACTACGCCCAAAACGAAGCCTGGGCGAAGCAATTCTTTATCTTGGAGCGAGAGCGAACAAACTGAAGAGGGTTTATTTACGGTTGGAGCGTATGAGGAGTTGGGATAGCTTCTCTTTCTTGATGAGGTTGGGGACCAGCAAGGCTACAAAGTTAAAGAGCATGACACCAATGAGCGCGCTCTGTATCCCAAAGAAAACGTAGAAGGGGTAATGATCAAAGCTGGTGTTAAAGGGGAGCACACCAATCGCTGGAATTAAGACTCCAATCGGGGTCAAGACTGCATCCGCCAGAGCAAGGCCCACTTGGGACCAGTCCCCTCTGTCTTGGAAATACACAACGCTCAACGCGCTACAAAACGCTATCCAAATCCAGATCTTCCAGGGGCTTTTCCCATAGTTGTTGTAGGCTTTCCCCCATTGAATCTTCAAAGCTTCCCACCATGCAAAGAGTCTGTGCAAGAACCGGGTGGTTCCCTCGGCCTTCGTCTTTTTTTCCAGAAAGAATCGTCGTCGCGAACGGAATGGGAGCTTTCGAAGAGCCTGTCGGTACCGGAAACCAAACTCTCTGGCTTCTTGGTAGCGATGTTGTTGTTCACAGACTCGGTGAAGTTGCGAGTCGTGGAGCGCTTCCTGTATGTCGTGTCCAAGGTCGCTGCGTTGTGGAGTGGGGCGCATGGGCTCAAATTGGAGGGCGGAGGATGCGTTCACTGGGAGGCCGATGTCGGCCAAAAAGGCCTGGCCTAAGGAACACTTAAGAGGCGAGTTCGCGTCAAACCCTCGGACATCCAGCTCCTTGAGCACCTTAACATTCTCAAACGAGACCTGGCAGTTGTGAATGTCCTGCAACACCAAACGGTTGTGCACCTCAACCCCAGAGAAATGGAGTTCACTCGGTTCCTGCTCAAAGGTAACGTTTTGCAACGAGAGGTCGTTTGAGAATCGACTGTTATCAAAGTTGATTTCTTTCTTGAGTGTGAGGTTCGACAAGTGGACGTCTGTAGCGCTTCGGGTTCCCGAAAAGTCGATAGTTTCAAGTCGTTGTTTGAGAGGATTTTGTGAAGTGTCTGGCCTGGAACTTGTCTTGCCTCGGATTATGACAGGAGCATGAAACTCAGCCATCCCAAAGACCAAGCTCTCTACTGCCTCTGCATCTTCAAGAACCAACCGTTCAGCAAAGTTCGACTGACCAAAGCCAAGGGTTGCGCTACCGTGTGCTTTCTTAAATTTGACCTCACCACCGAACTCACAGCGGTAAAAGGTCATCATGACGTCCGCTTTGACTGTATCCAATCGCAAAGCATCAGAGAAGATCGCACCCTTGAAAGTCAAGCCTTCGGTGAATTCGGAGTTGCGGATAGAGACTGGCGCTTTGAATTGAGCGGTGAACCTTGTTGCGCTGAGTTTTTGGGCGGTCAGCGACTTCCAATGTACTTCCCCAAAGAAGACTGAACCGGAGAGATCCACTCCTTTTCCAAATCGTGAGTTCTGTACGACAAAGGTTTGGTTTAATTCAGAGCGTTGGCAAGAGAGTAGGCCTGCGCTGTTCTCGTCTTCTATGGAAACTGGTGCCGCAAAGTTGGCCCCATCAAATCTCCAACAACCATCGACACGATTGTGCGATAGCTGAAGGGATTTGCGAAACATGGCTTTGGTGAAGGCTAGCTCTCCTTCGGCTCGGAGTCGAGTGAAGGACACGTTCTCAAAAAAGTGGGTCTCTGCGGCATCCAATCGTCCCACCACTTTGGAGTCAACCAAATGGAAGGGTCCACGGACTTCACTGTGAGAAAGGCTCAGATGGTCAAAGGTACAAGCCGCTGAAGTATGAAAGGTTCCTTCCAGAATGGCGCATCGAAACAAGGACCCTCGGATGGTGGCCCCTTCCAAGGTTGTGTCAACAAAGCGAGGTTTGGCGTGGGGAGTCTCTTTGTCGTCGCTGCCTCTTATCTCAAAGTCTTCGACATGAAGTTGGAGAAGCTCGGCGCTGCGATAGAATCGCTGAAGCTGCCGCTTAAGATACATGACTGGACCTTTGCTGTGTCGGCTCAGATCAAACTCTGCAACAAAGGAGTCGTCGTACTCTTGGTCGTCGTTTTCTTGGAGGTAGACCACTCTGAAACGGTCGAATTCTAATTCATCTTCATGGTTCGGCTCTTCGCTCTCTTCATCGGCATCCATACTGTTGTTCGGGTCTGTCGGAGGAGGAGTCAGAGGCATCTCAGGTACAGAGAGGTCTGCTTGATGAATGGGTGTTTCCTCCAGCTCGATTCGTATCGAGTTCTCCTTCAACTCTGGGGAGGCTGAGGTGCTTGTTCTTGAGAGGTGAGATTGTTCGAGGAGGGCCGTTAACTCCCGGTTGAGCCATTCTTCCAGGCTAGTGTGTTCAGGAACCTGAGGCTCCAGCAACGTTTGGACGGAAGGATGAAGCGAGAGCAGCAGGTTTCGCCCTTGGATCCCACGGCGCAGTAACAGCTTTTGGCACTTGCCGTCGAACAGAGTGCATTGCTGCAGGTACGAACCTCGTAGGTCCATGATAGGAAGCGTGCAATGTCGAAAGGTCAACTTGAGAAGTGCGGGGCACTGACTCAAATTGAGCCGGGGTGTTCTCTTCTTTCGATCGAAGAAATGTACGTTCTCAAAGAAAGCATCGGTTTGACTTGAGGAGGTGACTTTGCTTTGGCTGAGGTTCAGGCTGGAGTGAAGCTCCAACTCTGCAAACCGAACGTCTTCCAGCGTGCACCCAACCATTCTCCAATATCCTGCAAATGTTCCTGTAAACAAGACATTTTTGAAGTTGGCTCGGCGGGCATGGATCGTCAACTCCCGCAAGGGTTGTTCCGCCTCCGCGTCAAATTCAAATCGCACGTTATGAAGGGTTGCTTTGTCCAGGAGGAGCTTGCGACACGAGCGCAGCGCTGGAAAAGCCACGTGCTTGTCTTCATCATCGCTCCCGATGATCTCGGCCTTCGTGAGATAAATGGTGTTAAAGCTTGAGGCAAAGGTTGGGTTATGAAGAACCGAGCGCAAGCAGTTTAACCGCAGTCGAAATGCATTGGTTTTGAACGTCACCTGTTTGAGGAATCGTGCTGCCACAAACCGGAGTTCAAGCGGGTGAATCGACTGAACGGACGCTACTGAAAAAAGCGTGGGGCCATGAAATCGAGTCATGTCGACTTGGTTGGTGCCTGCCGTATCAAAGTTCAAACTGCTGTGCAGGACAATCTCTTCAAAGCGTGCTTGGCCGTAGCATTCGATGTTTCGGAAGTCGTGTCGATGCCGCGATGATGCTTTTCCAAACGTGGCATTTGAGAAGCTTACATCTCGCCGAAACATGCTTCCTGAGAACGTTGCCTGCTGGAAGGTTGCTCCTTGGAAGTTGGCATGATCGTGGAATTGGTTCCTGTGATCTTGGTGATAGCTCATCACCTTTCCAAAGTCACAAGCCTTGTGGAAGGTTGCGGATTCAAACGAGCAGAGAGACTGGAAACTGCAGCGGTCGAAGTCAGCGTCTTGGAAAAAATGGCTGGAGTTGTTGTTCACTTCGCCTTGGCAATGCAACCGGGCAAACGACAGCCGTGTCGATTGGGCTTTCTCAAAGTCTTCGTTCGGGTTCATCCCAAACTTGGCTGCCTCTGCGTTCCATCGTCGGCATGTGACAGTTTTGCAATGAACGCCTCCGCGGAAGTTTGTGCCTGACCAAAGTAGATCTTTGACATCTTGGCAATCGGAGAACGTGAAGAGGCCATGCAAGGTTGACCCTTTGATCTCAAGGTTGGGAAGCTGTCCACAGTTTGTTATGCTCACCGGGCCTGCAAAGACTGAACCGGACAGTACAAGGCTCTGACGACAACTGCTCTCTTGAAAAACTAGGCTTCCAACATGCGAACCCCGGGTTTTCTCATTGCCCTCATTTCCAAGCACCAACTCATCGAGCTGTGAGCCGCTGATATACAAGCTCAGGTTCGGCATCTGTACAGACTTAAGGGACAGCCGGGCGAGTTTCCGAACGTTTTGTAAAGTAAATCGAACAGGTTGGCTTGGGTTGCTCCCTGCCATTCGGTCTGCGTGGATGGTTTGGCAAGTTAAGTTTCGAAAGTCGATACAACCTTGCAGGGTAGTGTTCGCAAGATCGATGCTGTTGACTTCACTGTCTTCAACAGTGAGGGACTTTGCGATGGTTGTCTCGTTCAATTGAAGAACACCACCAACGGTCGAATCTTCTGCAAAGTGTACCTGTTCAAATGTGGAGCCATTGAAGCGTATATTTTCTTTGCATGTTGAATTCTTGAAGGTGATAGACCCAAAAGTCGAACCCCACGCTGTTTCACGACTGGAGGCATTTCCCAAATGAAGTGGCCCTTCAAAAGAGCAGTCTTCAAACGTGAGGTGAAGCTGAGGGGCTTGTACTTTTCGAAGAAAAAAACCTTTGAAGTGGCATTTCCGAATGAGCAGATGAAGTTCTTGGGTGATGGTTTCTGTTTCTAGCCCAACATGTTCTTTCCACTCCATACTTTGGAGCCATGGGAGGGCTTCCTTCTCTTCAAAGGGAGACTCAAACGATTCTTCAGGAAAGGTTTGGCGTCTTGCTTCTTCCGCTTCTAAGGATTGGAGGTGCTCACGAAACAGCCTCAAAAAGTCTTCTTGTCCAAGTGAACTGGAGGCGTTCTGTGGAGCTCCATCAAGTGCTGTCACGTTTGGATTGCTGGAGGAGTGAGCTTGAGTATTTTGCATCTCAACCACCTTGTCGTCGATTGTTTGTATTGTTTTCGTTGAAATTGTAGCGAAAGCCTTACGTGTAAAATCCCTTACAAACTTTCAGAAGGGATGCATCTGCACAAGTGGACATGGCTATCGCGAATTGTATTCACCGCAAGGTACCATTGTGTCCTGTTACCGTCAATCAAACCCCTCGCAGGGGCGGTGTCTCTCGGCCCCATTCTTTGTAGGGGTAGGGTCCTGTCACCTCGCCGGCCTCGATGGATTGGCATAGCTTCCGCATCTTTCGGCGGAGCCAGTTGGGGAAAGGAAACATCCAGCCGTATTCGGAGTTGACAAAGCGGCGAAGGATGTGTTCTTGGATGTCGTCGGAGATGGTGCCGTAAAGTTCGTGCTCCACCAACAAGGTTTGGGTGTATCCTCGCCACTCCCAATAGGCTCGCAGGGTTAAGCCTGCCGGGAAGAGGAGAAGGTACGAGAGTTCAAACCAAACGGGAAACCGCTTGGCGTCCATCAAATGTACGAACTCGTGTCGCAAGATGGCGTAGACTTGGGCTGGTCCCCAGGATTCAATCTCTTCCCGCGAGGGAAAGTAGATCTTGCCGAACATAACGGTGGTATACTCGGTCATGTAGGTCCGATTGATGGGCCAAAGCAGCCATCCAATCAGTCGCTGAAGTCGGGATTCATCTTTGAAACAAACCTGAAACCGTGGCAGATGCTGCTGCATCCACTGTATCCATTGGTCGACATTGTCCTGTGTGACTTCGTTTTGTTGTGACATGGTACCTCGTAGATTTCTTAAGGGAGCCGGATTGAAAAAATCGATCAGAGTTGGCGATGGGCTTAGAGAGCAGATACAAGGCGGAAGGCCGCAGCTTTGGCAGCGCCAAGGCAAGAACTGACAACGAAGTAGGTGCCTCAAAGAACAAGCCAAAATGAGCGAGTTTTTTACTCCGTCTCCCTAACTCCTCATCTCATGAGGCGATTCCTTCCAGGGATGGGGTTGTTTTCTCACGTTCTCGCGAACCCAATATAGGTAGGATCCAAGTATGAGTCTTCCCGTTCTGTTTCTCAAGAAGCGAGAGGATCGCCGAATCAAAGCCGGTCACGTCTGGGTGTTTAGCAATGAAGTGGACACCAATCGGTCACCCCTCAAAGGAATTGAGCCAGGAAGCCTCGCTGAAGTCCAGGCCTCCAATGGACAGACCTTGGGCGTTGGGTATGTGAACCCCAAATCTCTGATCAGCGTCCGTCTTTTGTCTCGCGATGCGGCTATGACCTTTGACCGTGCCTGGCTGCAGCAGCAACTTCTGTCGGCCTTGGCCTGGCGGAATCAAGTCTACACGGAGCCGTATTATCGCCTTGTGTTCGGGGAGTCTGACGGTCTTCCTGGTCTTGTGATCGACCGCTACGACGACATCTTTGTTGTTCAAATTACAACAGCCGGGATGGAGCGGGTGCGTGATGACATTGTCAGCATTCTTGTGGAAGAGTTCGCTCCCATGGGGATTCTGCTGCGAAACGACACATCCATGCGCGCGCTGGAAGGGCTGCCTTCCTACGTGGAGGTCGCTCACGGTGACGTGGCAGAGACTGTGCAGGTTAAAGAGGGCGGCCTTTCGTTTCAGGCCCGACCCGAACAAGGCCAGAAGACAGGCTGGTTTTACGACCAACGCGACAACCGCGAGCGCTTGCTTCGGTATGTAAAGGGACGAAGCGTCTTGGATCTGTTCAGCTACATTGGAGCCTGGGGTCTTCGCGCTGCACAAGCCGGTGCGAAGCGAGTGACTTGCGTCGATAGCTCCATGATGGCGCTGATGGACGCGACCGCCTCTGCCGAAGACAATGACCTCTCAATCCATACGGTGAAGTCGGATGTCTTCGATGCGCTCAAGCAGTTCAAGGAGCAAGGCGAGACCTTTGGCGTCGTTGTGGCTGACCCTCCCGCGTTCATCAAACGACGCAAGGACCAGAAAGAAGGACAGAAAGCCTACCAACGACTGTACCAGATGGCGATGGAGATTCTCGAACCCAACGGTGTTCTGGTGGCGGCGTCATGCTCGTCTCACTTCTCCCACGACGACATACGACAGTCTGTGCGCAGAGCCTCTCATTACGCCAACCGCTCCACGCAGATCTTGGAGTTTGGTGGACAGGGCCCGGATCATCCGGTGCATCCGGCGATTCCAGAGACCCAATACCTCAAGGCATACTACGTCCGGGTCATCTAATACTCTGGTTGTCGTGTGAGTTCTTGGTGGTCTGGGAGAGGAGCGTGAGGTTCGCTTGAGGCAGAGTCTAGCTTGAAGTGAGGGGGACTGCTGCGCGGAAGAATCCAACGGAGCCTTCGATCTGGTATTGACGCAGCCCTGCTGGAATCAGCACGGAGGTGCCTGGGCGAAGCTGGACCTGATTGCCCGTCTTCACATTGGAGATGGTTCCTGAGCCTTCCGTGCACAGGAGGATCTCAATGCTACGTTGCGTCGGGCTGAGGTACGGTTGCGTACCGTCAAGGTTGCCTCGGTAAAGGACAAACTCAGGAGCGGGAGTCATGTAGACAGACTCTTGCGCAGAGATGCGTCGCTGTTGAATCCGCGTTGTGCTGGTTGGGTTGAAGTTGGCGATGTTGAGAAGCTCTTCCAGGTCAATGTGCTTCTGGGTCAGGCCCGCACGAAGCACGTTGTCGGAGTTCGCCATAATCTCAATGCCAACGCCTTCCAGGTAGGCGTGAATTTGACCGGAGTGTTGGTAAATGCCTTCCCCTGCTCGAAGCTGAACAAGGTTGAGGAACAGCGGAGACAGTACGCCAATGTCACCGGGATAAAACTCCTGGAGACGCAGCAGCCATTGGTAGGTAAGGACTTGATCTGCGAGAGGCTTGGCGTTCTTGCAAGCGAGCGTCACAAGCGACACTTGTTTTTCCTTGGGCATCCGCATCAAAGAGGCGAAGAACTTCTTGAGTCCTTCTTCCTCGGTCTCGGACTCATCCAGGAAACCGAACAAGTTGATTTGCAACTCGGTGAGTTTAACTTCTTCCAGTCGCTGGTGAATTTCGTTGGGGTCACGGAATCCTTGGAGCGCCCAGAACGGCCCCAAAGCAACAATCAATTCAGGCTTGTGATGCTTGTCGCGGTAGTTGCGATTCGGAGCATCGAAAGGAATGCCGGCTTCTTCGTCGCGAGCGAAACCTTCAGCAGCCTGTTGTCGGTTGGGGTGCACTTGAATCGAGAGCGGCTGTGCGGCGGCCAACACCTTGTACAGGAAGGGCAACTGGCCTTTGTACCTGCGATTGACAATCTCTCCCAGAATGCTCTCTGGATCTTGCGCGATCCAGTCGCCCAGCGTGTATTGCTTGCCGTCGTGGGTCAAGCAAGAGGGGGCTTTGGGGTGTGCTCCCATCCACAGCTCAGCTTGAGGCTGCTCGCTGGGAGAGGGTTGTCCCATCAAATCTGCGATCGCAGTGTGGGAACCCCAGGCGTAGTTCTGGATTGGATTGTCTAGAACGAAAAGTTCGTTTTTCACAGTGTCACATGCAGTGGTTTAAGCCAGAAAGACTTGTTGAGTGGAGGCACGCAGGAGTGCGAGGGAAAAGATGATGTGGGAGAGGGCCATTTCACGGTCGCGAAGGGCCTGAACTTTCCATTCTTCCAGGCTGTGTGTGTCGATGGCTGCGTCCAACTCAGAGAGGACCAGGTCAGCGACTTCTTCGAGATTGCCGTGTCGGCGTCCGTAGAAGCTCCACTCGGTGTCGCGAGACACTTTCGGACCCAGCTTGTTGAGCACAAAGGCATAGGCGCGACGGAATCGGTAGGGGAGCATACAGGTGTATTCACCGTGGTCGTTGCAAACCCGCAACTGGATCGGAAGTCCACGGAAAAACTCAAGATAAACCTCCGCGGAGCTGATCAGTCTCATGTGGGAGGACTCTGGGTCTGAAGACAAAAACGCTGGATTCTCGGAAACGTGTGGTGGAAGTTCAAAGTTGGGAGAACGCATGGCTCTGGTCCTTTCCTTTCGGCGAAGGAATCGGTTTTGTCTACCGAGGTTATCTTGTTGAAAAATATAAGAAAGTGACGGATGTCTTGAAGAAATGCGCCACAAACATACGTGCTAGGGTCAGGTTTTGTCAAGTATTTTTTTACCTGCTTCGGTAGCCTAGCATTTTCTTTGAACTTTTTCAACCCTATTTGCAAAAGAAGGGTCACCGAGGGGTAGGGCGAATCGAGTGCGTTTGATCCCAGCGTCGGTAGAGGCGAAGGAGGGAAACTCTGTCTGTGTCTGCCCATGAGGTTTGTAGCATAGGTTTTTCTGCGGTGTCTTCCAGCACCCAGAGCCATCGAGCCGCATCGGCGACTGGAACGTTGGGCCAATCCCTGTCGCGGGAGAAGTGAACCCACTTCATCGCAACGAACGGATCCAGCCATTGAAGAAGGCGTCGTTGGTAGCTCTCAACGGAGGTCGTGTTCGACCGAGTTTCCGCTAACCTGTCGTGAAGGTTCTGCTCGGACAAGAACTGCTGCATCGGCTTAGACTGTTGGCTAAGCCAGTCCTTGTCATCCTGGCTGCTGGAGGTGAACGCCTGCATTAAATACTTGGAGGCTTGTTTCAACTCTTCAAACGACTGTGGGTGGTAGGTCGGCCATTCAGGGGGGCCGGAAGATTCGGTCATGGCATGGATGGCTTTTCCTGTGCCAAAGGGGACGCGAAGGGAGATCCGAGGTGAAGGGTAGACCGTGGTGCTCGTCAGGTCAAAGCTAAGGTTTGTCTTGGCGAGCTTCACCATAAAGTAGAAGTCTTCGCCGGCTTTCCTTCGGTTCATCCCACCCATCCGTGCGTACGCGTTGGCTCTCACTACCATGGTGGAGCCGACGGTGTGGCAAGCGTGTTGAATCCCTGCGTAGCGGAGAGCGCGAACGTAGTAACGGAGGTGAAGCTCGTAGTCGATGATGGCCTGGCGGTGCGGCTCGGAAGGAGACAGATCCAAAGGGTGCTCGTAGTGAATGGCTGCGCCGGTTGCCTCAGGAAACCGGGCAAACTCATCCTCAATGGCGGTGAAGTAGTTGGGAGCGACGGTGCAATCTGCGTCGAGGCAAACGATCAACCCCTCGGGCTTTTCGATGGAGTAAAGTCGGGAGAGGGCCTCGTCCATCCCTATCTTTCGGGCGGCTCCAACGCCAGCCGTTTTGCGTGGCAGGTTGGGGTGCCACAGCCCATACACCTGAAGTTGAGGCTGGTTGTGAGCGTTGGCCCAGGCCTCCAGCTCGTCTCGGGTTTGTTGGTTGCGTGCGAGATGTTCGTCGGGGGAACGCTCGGAGCTGTTCAGCACCACAAGCACTTCAACAGCGCAGGACGGGGGCTCCGCTTGATGAAGGGAATCAAGCGTTGCCAGCAGATCGGGTTCGTTATAACATGGCACCACAACCACCATGCCCAACGAAGGGGAGGGTGGCGTCTCAATTTGCTGAGGATACTGAAGGTAACGCTTAAAGTAATGGTCGATCGTGCCTGACATGATGGATCTGGTTTGTGATGGAGGTAAAGATGAAGCTGTCTATGGATCTGGCATCGGCCAGTTCCCCTGCCTGGTTGGAGGCCGTTTTGGCCGACTTTGACTCGTTCTTGCAAGACCACGCCAACTGTGAGCGCAAGGCCTCGTCGATGGCGATGCACTTTGTGGCCAAGTATCCCGACCGGGAGCAGATGATCCCTGAGTTGATTGAGACAGCCATTGAGGAACTCGAACACTTCCAACAAGTATACCAGATTATGTCCGACCGGGGCATCCCTCTTCCCCATCGTATCGGGCCCGACCCCTACGTCGGGCAGCTGATGGATCTGTGCCGCACCACACCACAAGACCGATTCATGGATCGACTCCTGGTGGCTTCTGTCGTGGAAACCCGAGGAGCCGAACGGTTCCGGTTGATCGCAGAGAACCTCGATGACGAAGAGCTGCAGAAATTCTACAAGATGTTCTGGACCTCCGAGGCGAAACACGGTCACATCTTTGTGAAGTTTGCGCTGTGGTACTTTGAGGAAAAGGAAGTCTATGATCGACTGGGCTTTTTTATTGAGAAAGAAGCCGAGATCTTGGCCGGCCTTGAAATACGTTCGGCCCTTCACTGAGTTACAGATAGACCTTCATTCTGGGAGGTCTCGTTGGGCTTCCCCTTGTATCTTTCCTTTCGCATGTGACATGGCAGGATGGTGTGGGCTCTCCACCTGTTCAGGTTAGGCCTTGTGCGGCGTTCTTTCCCTCTTTATAATGGCGGCGGTTTGTTGAGGAACCCTGCACAGGAGCATGAAACACTATGGCGAGAGCGGAGCAAATTCCCCGGCAATGGCGGATTCTCAGACGTTTGGAAGCGCATCGATTTGGTTTGTCAGCCTCGGACCTTGCGGAAGAAGAAGACTGCCCAGTTCGTACCATCTACCGCGACCTGGCTGACCTCGAAGAGGCTGGCTTTCCTCTGATCCAAGAACGTCGAGGCAAGCGTTCCTTGTGGAAGCTGGCGTTTCATCGCGATGCCCCGCAAGTCCCCTTTAACTTCACTGAAGTGTGTGGCCTGTGGCTGGGTCGTGCGTTGATGGAGTTCTGGCAGGGTTCAGAGATCTTTGACTCCATCTCGTCGGCGTTTGAAAAGATCCGCTCGACGTTGCCCCCAGGAGTCCTGGAGCACTTTGAGGAGTTCAGCGACAAAGTGGTTGTGCGTGGCTACCAGCTTTCTGGGAAGGCCACCGACTTCCTCTCGTACATCAACGAAGCGCTGACCAACAACGAACAGCTGGAGATTACCTACTATTCTCCCAGCCAGGGTTCGGAGACCAAGCGCCGCATTGATCCGTACCGTCTGTGGATTCAGGACAACGTCATCTACCTGATTGCGTACTGTCATCTCCGCACAGACATTCGGACCTTTCACCTCTCCCGGATCAAAAAACTCGAAAAGACGGGCGAGTACTTCGAGGAAGATCCCAACTTTGAGCCCGACAAGTACCTTCGTCGGGGGTTTCGGAAGATGGGGGGAGACGAGGTGCATGAGGTGGAGATTCGGTTTGATGAATCTGTCCGCCACGTGATCGAAGAGCAACAGTTTCACGACACCCAAGCCTTTACGGAGCAGGGTGACGGCTCCATTCTCGTTCAGTTCCAGGCCGGCGGCTTGCAGGAAATTCGCAGCTGGGTGCTGAGCTTTGGTCCTCAAGCCGAGGTGCTTCGACCTCCCCAACTTCGTGACCAGGTACGAGAGTCGCTTATGGCTGCTGCGAACCGCTACCAATAAATCCGTACGGCTCACACGAACCTGACCTACGGAGAGGAGCAAGTATGTCTACGGAAGCCCGTTTACAAGAAGGCATTCAACTGCTGCAAGAAGGTGACTTGGATGCGTCTCGGGATGTGTTCAAATCGTTGGTTGATGAAGACAAACAGGACGCACGGGCCTTGCTTTGGCTGGGCAACAACTACGTGATGAACGGTGACCTCTCTCATGCGAGAGAAGCGTTTCGTGGGGTCATCCGTCATGACAAGGGCGACCTTCGAGAAGAAGCCAAGCGCCAGCTTCGGTCGCTGTGGTTCAATCGCTTCGTCTATCACCTGATCTTGCAGCCGCCCCTACGGTATCTGCTCATTCTGTCGATGCTTGGCTACGGTACAAGCTTTGGCTTGCTCCAGTTCACTCCCTACAAAGAAGCGGCTCAGATGACCGCCTTTATCTCCATCTGGGTGGTGCTGCCGATCTTCTTCTCTTGGGTGATTTTTATCTTCGCCTACTTTGTCGGAAACATCGCCTTTGCGCCTGCTGGAGCGATGAACCCAAAAGCCGCCAGGAGCGCCAAGCTCGCGGTGGCCCTCGCAGGTATCTTTGTCATCCCTGCCAATCTGTTCATGCACTTTGGCTTGGGCGTTAAGGTTCTCGCCGTGTTCCTGGATGTCTTCTTGCTTTCCCTCGCAGTCAGCCAGGTGATCAACCGCCTCGGCCAAAAACTCGCCGGCGAAGAGAGCGTCCTGATCCTCCACCAGCTGGCTCGCGCCGGTGCCGCCACCTCCTTCAAGAACAACCAAGAATCAACAAACCCCTAACCAACCTCTACTACATCAAGCAAATTCACACTGTCTCACACATTGAAGTAGTGTGTGGTGAGGAGGGTGTGACCTTCGTCCTGGAGGTGTTTGATGTTGCTGAAGCGCGCGTCTCTGTAGTTGGAGACTGTGCCATCCTGGAGGGTGGCGGCGACCTGTCGGATGCCTTGCTCCAGGGTCCACGAAGGGTGGAAGCCCAGCTCGCGTTCCAGCTTTTCGAAGGTGACGCGGTAGTCTCGGAGGTCGTCTTCCAGAGGAACGGTGATCACCTCGGCTTCTGGGACTTCGTTCTGGATAAGCTGGGCGATCTCGTCGATGGTGAAGTTCTGGTGCTGTGAACCTACGTTGAAGACCTCGTTGTGGATGGTTCCAATCGGCGCTTGAAGGGTCATGACGATGGCTTTGGCTGCGTCGTTGACATGAAGGAACGGTCGCCACTGGGAGCCACCAAAAACGGAGATGGTTTTCTCCTGGACCGCTTTGGCTGTGAGCAGATTCACCACGAGGTCAAAACGTATCCGGCCGGAGATGCCATACAGGGTTCCAAAGCGTAAGATGGTGGGGGAGAACGTGTCGCTGGCCAACTGTTGGAGGGCTTGCTCAGAGGCTTGTTTGCTCCGTGCATACAGCGACACAGGCTGCTGGGAGGATTCTTCTGTGAGCCATCCTGTTCCTTGCCCATACACCGAGCATGTGCTGGCAAAGAGGAAGCGCCGAACCCCGCAGCCTTTGGCAATTTCTGCGATCATCCTTGTCGCAATCACGTTGACTTCAACGGTCAAAGGCTCGTTGAGGGCGCAGGCTGGATCGCCGACGATGGCACCCAGGTGGACGACAGTGTCGATGCCTTGCATGGCTTGAAGGACCTGGTCAACCTGACGAAAGTCTGCCTGGCGGATCTCCAGGTTGGGATGCTGAAGGTGCTCCTGGATGGGCTCCGTCCCATACAGCAAAAGGTCCAGGATGCGGACGTGATAGCCCTGCTCCAAGAGCTGCTTCACCAACGCAGAGCCAATGTACCCAGCGCCGCCAATCACAAGGATGTGGTTGGGGTGGTACGACTCTTCCGTCCTGAGAGCCTGGGTTTGAAGGCGCTCCCAGGAGCGAAGCAACAGACGGGAGACGGCGAGCACCACAAACGTAAGGGCCCATGCCATAAAGTAGGCACCACGGGGTAAATAGAAGTAACCTTGCGACAAGTAGTGGACACTTGCCAGGGACAGATAGCCCAGGCTGACCGCCTGAAACAAGAGCCGCAGCTTGTGGGCCCACAGGTAGTTTTGCTGGTAGAGGCCGTGCAGCCAAAAGGTACCCAGCAACAGCAGTGTGAGTATCCCGGCTGAGCGAAAGTAGCTGGTCATGTACCAATGAAACAGCGCGTTGGGTGAGATGGTTGTTGTCTCAATACCCACCAGAACGGCGTAACGAATCAACAAGGCCAACATCAAGCAGAGGTTAACGACCATCACGTCAAGAAAGAGCCGAAGCCGAACAATTCGACCTGAGTTGGGCGGAAGGTTGGAGGTCATGACGAGTCTCCTACCAAGCCCTCGTGTTCGATGAGTTGGGTCCGGATCAACGGAGCGTTCTGCTTAATCCGTTGGAGAGAGGCGATGATGCCCTCTACGATGTCGTCGGGCATGTGGGACCACAGCGGCAAACAAACGATGTTGCGGGAGAGGCATTCGGTATGTGGAAGGTCTTTGTACTTTGCCGTGTTGCGAAAGGCTGTCTGCTTGTGAACAGGCGGGTCGTAATAGGTTCGAGTGTCAATGCCTTCGGCTGTGAGGGCCTGACGCAGCATGTCCCGAGTCAAGCCAAACTCCATTTCATCCACAATGACGGCAAAGTCCTTGTAGGAGCTTGTGGAGTTGGGCGAGATACGTTGCGTTCTTAATCCTGGGATGGCTGCGATGGCCTGTTGGAATTGAGCCGCCGTTTTCTGCCGACTGCTGACGGCTTCTGGCAGTTGTGCGAGGCTCCGACGGGCCAGCAACGCGTGAAACTCCGACATGCGGGCGTTAAGTCCAGGGAAGAGGCAGTCGTAGTTGCCGGGGTTTCCGTAGTCTCTGCCGGCTCGCAGTTTCTTGGCCAAGTCTGCGCTGGAGGTCGCAACCAAGCCTCCTTCGCCGCCTGTCACGAGCTTGGTCGGGCTCAGGCTGAAACACTGCGCTGTGCCTTGTTTTCCCACGGGTCGTCTGTGGTGGGTGCTGCCCAAACCGTGCGCGGCGTCGTAAATCAGGTGGAGGTTGTAGCGGTCGGCGATGGACTCCAAGGAGTCGCAGGGCGCCGGGTTGCCAAAGTTGTGGACGGCGAGTATCGCGGATGTTATCGGCGAGATGGCTTGCTCTACCTGCTCAGGGATCAGGTTGGTCGTGTGGGGGTCTACATCGACAAAGACAGGTCGGCAACCTTTCCATGCCATTGATGTGGCCGATGCCATGAAGGTAAAGCTTGGAAGGATCACCTCGCCTTCCAGGTCCAAACATTGCGCAAGCAACATCAGCCCAGAGGTGCAAGATGAAACGGCCACAACGTGAGGGACATCCAGAGCTTGGGCTGCTGCTTCTTCCAACGCTCGAACATGGGGACCGTTGGTGAGCCAGCCACTTGCAACGATCTGCTCCATGTCTTCTGCCAGCTCAGAGAACGCAGGCAAGAAGGGGCGAACCATCTTGATGGGCTCTGAAAAACAAGGAACTCCGTCGAGGACCGCTGGAGAGTCTTCAGCAAAGGAGGTTGTCATGAGGGGTCCTCTGGGTTCCCACCAACGACGAACCTTGCGGACGTTGTGAATGGTTGGGTTGTTGGTGCCCAAAAAACTCAGGCATGGTCGTGTCTGCGGTGTGATTGACCTTCGAACCACGAACCAGAAGAAGGATGGTTTTCCACACAATGACGGCGTCGAGGCGAAGGCTTTGGTGTTCTACATACCAGAGGTCATGGCGGAACTTCTCTTCCCAGGTGATCGCGTTGCGTCCGTTGACCTGCGCCCAGCCTGTGATGCCAGGTTTGACGTCATGCCGACGTCGTTCCTCTTGCGAGTAGCGCTCAAGGTAGCGGGCAAGGAGAGGTCGGGGACCCACAAGGCTCATGTCTCCCCGGACGACATTCCAGAGGCTTGGGATCTCGTCCAGGCTGGTTCGACGTAGCCACGCGCCCAGCGGTGTGATTCGTTCGTGGTCAGGGAGAAGATTTCCGTCAGGGTCGAAGAGGTCGCGCATCGTACGGAACTTATAGAGTCGAAAGGTTGTGCCTTTCCATCCTCCACGTTCCTGGGCAAACAACACAGGACCACCCAAGCGCCAACGAACCAGAGCCGCGAGAACGAGAAGCAAGGGAAGCGCACACACCAAACCCAATCCTGCGACGAGGACGTCGAGCAGTCGCTTAACCCTGTTGTTCCGGGGTTGTTGGGATGGAGCTTGGTTGGCACTCATGGGATCAAACCTTGTAGTACTCGCGGTACCATTCGATGAATCGTCGGATTCCATCTTCAATGGAGGTGCTGGGTTTGTAGCCCACGGCGTCTTCCAGGGCTTGGACATCGGCGAAGGTGGAGGGGACGTCTCCGGGTTGCATGTCCATCATGTTTTTCTCGGCGACTTTGCCCAGGTTCTTTTCGATCTGGCCGATGACATACATCAACTCCACCGGGTTGTTGTTTCCGATGTTGTAGATGCGATAAGGCGCTTTGCTGGAGCTGGGGTTGGGGTCGTCGCTAGACCACTCCGGATCGGGGGCTGCGACATGAGGAAGGAGTCGGACGACACCTTCGACCACGTCATCCACGTAGGTGAAGTCGCGCATCATGTTGCCGTGATTGAAGACGTTGATCGGGCGGTCTTCCAGGATCGCTTTGGTGAACAAGAACATCGCCATATCGGGGCGACCCCAGGTTCCGTACACGGTGAAGAATCGCAGCCCTGTGGTGGGAAGGTTGTAGAGGTGGCTGTAGGAGTGAGCCATCAACTCGTTGGCCTTCTTGGTCGCAGCGTACAGGCTGATCGGGTGGTCGACGTTGTGCTGCACCGAGAACGGTTGGACCGTGTTCTTTCCATACACCGAGCTTGAGGACGCGTACACAAGATGCTTCACCCCGTTGTGTCGGCAGTTCTCCAGGATGTTGGCGAAGCCGACGAGGTTGCTGTCGATGTAGCTCTTGGGGTTGGTGATGGAGTAGCGAACCCCAGCCTGGGCTGCGAGGTTGACCACATACTCGGGCTGAAAGAGCTTGAACTCATGTTCCAGCTTGGCCTCATCTTGGAGGTTGATTCGAGCCAACCGAAACGCATCGTTTTGGTGGAGAATCTCCAGCCGAGCTTCCTTCAAGGAGACATCGTAGTAATCGTTGACGTTGTCCACTCCCAACACTTCGTTGCCTTCGCGAAGCAGGCGTTGGGCGAGGTGAAAGCCAATGAATCCAGCAGTTCCAGTTACAAGTATTTTGGCCACAGTTGCGTCTCCAGTCTTACGAGCAGGGTCTCAGCAGACCCATTCCTTCAAGAAGGTCATCATTAACATCATGAACATTGTACAAGCGTTGAGCCCGGAGCAAGCTTTGTTGTCCCATGGACTCAATCTGCGAAGGGTTCAGCAGAAACTGTTCCATCGCTTCGGCGAGCAGACGAACCGAGCGGACCGGCACAAGGTAGCCATTCACACCTTGTTGGACTGTCTCCTGGCAGCCAGGGGTTTGCGTGGTGACAATCGGGCGACCCATCGCCATCGCTTCCAACACAGAACGTGGCGTACCTTCGCGGTAGGAAGGTAACACCAAAACGCTCGCCTTTGCGAGGTGTGGACGCACATCCTCTTGCAAGCCTACGTACTGTACAACCCCTTCCTGCTGCCAGCGAGAGATCGTGGCGTCGGAGATTGCGGAAGGATTGGGGTCTGTTGGTCCAAGAAGTACAAACTCGGCCTGAGGGTAGCGTGAGCGAAGGAGCCGCGCCGCTTGGACAAATTCCGCGACGCCTTTGTCGTAGAGCATCCGCGCGACCAGCAGAAATCGAATGGGTTGGACAGGAACCGGCGCTGGCTTGAACCGCTTCAGATCAACGCCAGAGCCTCGCACCGTTCGGCTTTGCGTTGGGGATTGTAACAATCCATGATCCAGGAAGTAATCCCGGTCATCGGGGTTTTGGAAGAACACACAGCGGTTGTAGCGGAGCCCTTGTCGGTACAATCGATGGATGGCTTGGAGTCGAACACGGTCCGACCATCGCTGCTTGGACAACAGAGCGCTGCCCAGCCCAGTGATCAGCGAGTGAATCTGAGAAACCCCTGCTGCCTTCGCTGCGATGGACCCAAACACGACGGGCTTGATGGTGTAGAACAAGGCAGACTCCGGTCGAAGCTGGCGGAGTCGTCTTGTGAGGGTGCTGAGAAGTTGAAGATCGCGACGGGGTGAAAGCGAGCCACGCTGGACGGGCAGCGGTTGGTAAGGGATGTTGTGGCGTTGGAGCCAGGATACAGAGGCGGGGTCGGGCTCTCCAGCCCAGGCGTGAACGCGGTGCCCCAAAGCCTGCAGTTGAAGCAGCAAGGGACCTCGAAAGTTCACAAGTGAGTGCGTCAAGCTACCCACAATGACAATGGTTTGGGCGTTTAGAGACACCAGTATTCATAGCCTTCCGGGATGTCTTGGGGTGCAAACATTGTCTTGACATCGATCATCACGCCGCCGGTGTGCAACAAACCAAACATCTCTGAGACGGGGCGTTCGGTGTATTCTTTGTGATTGACGGCAACGATAAGCGCGTCGAGGTCATGGAGTTGTTCCCAACTCACGAGAGAGAGCTTGTACTCCATCTCGGCTTCTTCAGGGCTGATCAACGGGTCGTGCACCAGGGGTTGGATCCCAAACGACTTCAACTCTTCGATGATGTCGGGGACTCGGCTGTTGCGAAGGTCAGGCACGTTCTCTTTGAAGGAAAGCCCGAGCACTCCGACTCTGGCGTGCTTGACAGGAAGGTCCGACTCAATCAGCAGCTTGACTGTGCGTTGGGCCACGTGGCGACCCATGGAGTCGTTGATTCGACGTCCTGCGAGGATGATCTCAGGGTGGTAGCCTACAGACTCTGCTTTGGCGGTGAGGTAGTAGGGGTCCACGCCGATGCAGTGGCCTCCCACCAAGCCAGGAACGAAGGGCAGGAAGTTCCACTTTGTTCCGGCGGCGGCGAGGACGTCGGCGGTGCGGATATCCATGCGGTCAAAGATCAGGGCCAGCTCGTTCATGAGCGCGATGTTCAGGTCGCGTTGGACGTTTTCGATCACCTTGGCTGCTTCCGCAACCTTGATCGAGGGGGCCTGGTGCAACCCGGCTTTGACCACCTTGTCGTACACATCCACCACCCGAGCGAGGGTTTCTTCGTCTTGACCTGCCACGACCTTGATCACGTTCTCGATGGTGTGGACTTTGTCGCTGGGGTTGATCCGCTCAGGGGAGTAGGCCAGCTTGATGTCTTCGCCACATTTGAGTCCTGAGGCCCTCTCCAGCGCTGGGCCGCAAATCTCTTCGGTGGCACCGGGAAATACGGTGGATTCGTACACCACTACGCTACCGGGGTTGACGTACTTGCCGATCTCCTCGGAAGCGCTGATCAGGATGGACAGGTCCGGTTGTTTGTTGTCGAGCACCGGAGTGGGCACCGTGACAATAAAGAACGTGGAGCCTTCCAGGTCAGCAGGGTTGAACGTAAACCGCATGCTGGTTGCGCGAACATCTTCGTCCAGCACTTCCTTGGTCCGGTCGTGGCCGCTCTGCAACTCGTCGATGCGACGGGGGCTGATATCGTATCCCAAGACGTTGTCAAAGGAACGGGCCAGGCCAATGGCGAGGGGAAGCCCGACATAGCCTAGGCCGATAACTGCGATGGATTCTTGACGTTCAGCCACGGTCATTCTCCCTGTGACATATCGATAAACGATCACTCTTTGCGTTCGACGCTCTGCTTCCTCTACGCCCGAGTTCCCAGAATTGTACAGTGTTCTCGTGAAGTATTTGAGACGGAGCCGGTGAGATTCGTTGCAGAAAATCCTTGCTCAGCGGGTCCGCTTCCTCAGAAGGGTGTCATCGCTGCTGCCAAAGAATTTGCAGACGTTGTCCAAAATAGGCCCAACGGTCAAGGGGGTGGTCGATCATTTGCAGCAAAAAGGCACCTTGGACGGCTTTGTAGGTGACCGGGATGGGACCGTTATAATCGGGCGCATGGTACCGCAAATAGCGAGCCATCCGAAACATCGTAGACGCTTCTTTCGGAGTCCTTTCTTGGAGAACGTTGGGGAACAGATCTTCTACGATCTCAAGGCCCAGCTTCAGTATGCGTGACAGGCCCCAACGTTTTGCACGTTCTTCGAGGGAAGGGAGCGAGTCTTCGAGTTGGACAAGCCATTCCCGCAGCTCAACAAAAGCTCGAAGCGGAGTATGCTTGGGTTGGAGCTGTTCCTTGCACAAGTGGTAGAGATGAAACAGCACTTGGAATGACGGCCCCCAGACCCTGTCACCTTGTGAAGTTTGTCGGTCGGCTAGATGCACCAGTTGGGTTTCGGGGATCTGTGTGTGATGAGGCCAGCTGATGCGTTGGTGCACATCCAGGTGAAACGCCGCTCGCTCTGCCGTAAACGAGAGCGCACAGGGGTGGGGCGGATCGAGGGGACGAGCAAACAGGCCTGTCTGTTCAAGCAAGTGTGTGGCTTGCTGCATACGGTAACCAGGCACAAGGATATCCACGTCTTTCATGCTGCGCAACGCTGGATCGGGGTACAAGGTGTAGGCGTAGCTCAAGCCTTTGTACAGCACGAAGGGGAGGCCATGCTTGGCGAACGTTTGACGGATTGGGGCGAGGTGATGCTCCCGGTGCTCGGCCTGGATCCAGCTTCGTTGGTAGGCTTGCTCCAGGGCTTTTTGGGCTTCTTTGGGCCACTGGTGGACGTACTGACGCTCTTCCTTATTGCGCCAGATATCTTGGACAAGCTTCCATCCCAAGAGAGGGAGAAGCCGACCTCGTTGGGCTCCTTGCAGGAGTTGTTTCCAAGGCAACGAAGGATGCAGAGTGGCTGTTTCGTGGGGTCGAAGAGGGGAGAGGCAAGCCAGGGATGCAAGGGTTCGTTCGGTGGGGGAGAACATCAGAGTGACTAGAAGCGGGCCTGAAGGACGAGGTTGAAGCCGAGCTTGAGGGGGTCAATGAACTCGCGGACCGCGACGGTTCCGTCTTCGGTGGAGCGGGTCAGGCGCGTTTGGTTTTGATCCACACTCACGAGGAATTCACCAACGACGGCCATAAACTCACTCAGCTGCCACTTCATGTTCACCTTGAAGCTGATCACGGGCAAGGCTTCTACCTTCTGACCGTTCTTGTCCACGGTTGGGAGAAGGATGAAGTCACCTTCGCCCCGGATGACAACGAGCTGCTCGCCTTGGAGACTACCCAAGACGATGTTGCCTGTGGTTTCGGCTGGGAGATCGCCTCGGAAGGTGGCTGGAATCTGTACACCGCCTTTGAAACCGAGGGTCAGGTGAGGCTTCTTGAAGTAGTAGTCGAAGCCAACGGCCGCGAAGAATTCGGGCGTTGTGGTTTGCTTGGACGAGAAGCTTTGGAAGGGAACAAAGCCAGGAACTTCGTTGAGGATAAAGCCGAGGTCCCGGAACACAAAGTCGGCGTGCATCCGGAAGTATCCGTACTTCATGCGGAAGTTCAAGTCCGTTGCGATACCGGGCGTTGGAACAATCGCGTTCAGTTGGTCAGCGTTCTGCAACTCGTTGACCACGTAGGAGAATTCGGAAGCCACGGAGAAGCTAAAGACGCCGGGGGTGTACTTCTCGGGGCGGAAGAACCGCATCTGCTGGTTGGGGTCGTTCCGGTAGAGCTGGAAGTCAATGGAGACACCAACGGGCATTCCGTAGCTGTAGGACATCTGTCCTGTAAATCCATAGAAGTAGACGGGCTCTCCACGAATCTCCGATTGGGCGAAGGTGCCTTTGTCGAAGAACGCGGCTCCAGCTTCAATTTGGAAGCCAGCGTAGCGGAAGCCCAATCCACCGAGGACACCAAATGCCGTCTCTTCTTCGATCTGACCTTCTGCGATCAGCTTTTGGAGGAAGGCTGTTTTGACGCCGGTGTACATAAAGAATCGGGCATCTTTGTTGGCGTCGTACATAAACTGGAGTTTGAATCCAGGCACGGGGCTGGTCACGTTGCGTCGACCAAAGGTGCCGTCACCACCCCACGAGATGCTGAAGCTGTTTCCCATCCGGAAACGGTCTGAGCTCAAGGGGAATGCGATGAATTGGATTTGACGTCGCAACACCTTGGAGTCGGTGAAGTTGTAGGTCAGTCGGATGTAACTACCGGAGTCGCCAAGTTGGAAGACTTTGTCTTCGGCGTCAGCGAGGTAGCGCATACGAACCACGAGCGCTGCTTCTGTGACGAGCCCCTTAAAGAACGAGGGCATCTTCTTGTACAAGACCACGTGGGACAGGGTTTCAAAGCCACTGAACCGGGTGTTGTAGTTGTCGAAGAAGAGGGTGTTCCGCTGCCCAGGGATAAAGCTGGTGGACGGACTGGACGGGTTACTCTGTCCAGGTCCCAGGAGGAGGTTGTCATCCGAGATACCAAACGTAATACGGGTATCCATGAAGTCGCCAGCTAGAGCGGGTAGGGGGCAGAGCAGACATAGGCCAAGCCACAACAAGAGTGTTCTTCGAAGCATAAGACTGTCCTTTTTGACGCAGAGCGGTCTCGGTCACAGGGTGTTTTGCAGGTATCACAAGGTGTTGGGATTCTCAGGATGATGCGTTTGGCGTGCTACCGTTGTCACGGAAGTCCAGAGCGTTGTAGTCCAAGTGGTGCTGGTGTCAAGGGTCTGGGGAATCAACTGAGCGCGTCATGGCCTGACTTTGTTCTGAGAACATCGCCAGGATCGTAGCCTGAAGAGTCTCCTCAATCTTGGGGGGTGGCAAGGTCACTGGGCTGTCGGACCCAGAGCACATAGCCGTTGTTCGACATCTCACTGTCGTACTGGTTCTCAAGAATCTGATAGAAAGCAGACGCCCGAACTTGCTGGAGAACCCCTCGGATGTAAGGGAAGCGCTTGTTGGCATGTTCAGGGGCCGAGGGGTCATAGGCCGGTACCGTCGCGTTGCTGATCACCATCAAGACAGTGTAGGAGCAACCTTTTTCACGGGAGCGATCCAAGATGCCTGTGCGCTTTTGGTTGAAGCGGCACTCAAAGAAGCAGCCAAAGAAGAGGTCGTTGGCTTCGGTTTGGCAGACCTTGTCATCTGGCGCGCATTGCTTGTCCGCGCGCTTCTTGTCACAGGTGGCGAGGCAGGGGCGGTATTCTCCACCGTTTTTGCTGGCATCGGTGTGGAGGTGAAGCTCGGTCCGAATCCAATCCTCACAGGCTTGTTTGGTTTGATTCTTTGTGGGGTCCGGCTCTACCAGAAGCACGGGCCACTGGCGGAACTGCGACCAGCCATCTTGCGTTTGAATCACGGGCAACGCGATCGCATCTTTGATCTCGACCACGGCTGATTCGTACTTCTCCATCTTTCCGCGGCTCCAGGTATCGGAGATGCTGAAAGTGATAGGCTTGGGTCGCTCAGCTTCAGGGACTTGCTGTATCTCGCCGCCGACATTGTCTTTCCACAAGGGTTCAAAGGTCGGGAAGGTGAGCTGGGTGTGTCCAGAAAACTCATCGACACCGCCCTCTACACGTTTCACGATGTCGCCGATGGCGAGGCTGCGAGGAACGGCTTCGTCACCGAATGCGATGGTTGGAGCCGAGAAGGTAAAGATGAACAGGGAGTCGTAACCCTTACCATCTTTGTAGGCGTCCAGGTCTGTGGCGTAGAAGCCATTGCTGGAGACAGCCGTGACCACCATTTTCCCAGCACCGATCACTGCATACTTCTTAAACAAGAGGGAGTCGTAGGGGCTATCCAGGCTTTCTTGGACGTTTCGGATCGAGAGCAGGCCAAAGAACAGGCTGGGGGCCGCGCCCACGCGACTGACAGGTGGAACGCTGTTGTCTTCGGGGTCGGCAGCGTTGGGGCAGAGGGTGTCTTTGGGAACTGCCGTAACCCACAAGGTTGTTTTGCCAAAGGCCAGGAACATCCGGATGGTGATAGAGTCTGAGACTCCATCCTTTAACACCGAAGCCGACTGGGAGCGGACCAGGATGCCTCGGTCGGAGAACATACAGATCTGGCCGTTGAAGTCTGTATCCAGTTGTCCATCTGCCTTCAGAGCCGTGACCTTCACTTTTAAGGTGAGAGGCTTTTGGGCTGTGGCGACTGGAAGGGGAGACTTCTCTTCTCCAAGCGAAGGGTTGCCTTCAAACTCAACCTTAAACGAGCCAACTCCCTCATCGGGGGTCGCTGGGCTGTAGCAGGAGACAGCCCAAGGGAGGCAGAGTAAGAGACCTACCAAAAGAGTTTTCCAGGGGGTTGCAATAGATGATTGGTTCATGATGACGTCCTGCGCCTTAAGTATCCTGGGAGAGAAGCATGCCTGGAGGGTTTGAGGGCTCCAGAAGGCTCGTATTCTCCTTTTGCGGAGGTGGACACTACTACTTTTGAAGGTCTGTAGGCAAGCGGGGATTCAATTTAAAGTGACCGTTGGCGTATCGAAGCACGCCGACCACCGAGCGAAACGTGTCTCCTTTGCTTCGTTGGTCTGACGTTGCGTTGCCTGAGTAGCAACGTCCATCGCTCCCTTTGCAGTTGCAAGTATCGCCCGGAAGACAGTAGCTGTCATCCGGTTGGACTGGCTTGGAGGAGCACCCAAAGCAGAACTTGGAGCCTGTATAGAGGATGGTGTTGATCATGTCATCAACGCGTAGGTCGTTGCTGCTGCCGCTGTCGGATACGCTGAACTCTCCATAATCACGAGGTTCATCTGGGTTGGCGTTGGTCACGGTTACGTTTTTCACTTCCAGCAACACAGACCTGTAGGGGATGGCGAGTGAGCCGCCGTTTCGAACGTCGGACGTTTTGACAACGGTTGGCGCTGGGGGTTGGGTGTTTCCTGCCCAAGTGGGAGCGGCTGTCAATTGAATCTGCGGCATGCCTACACCCGACACACACTTCTTGGAGGTCTGTTGGGTTTGGTTGTCGTACACTTCCTTGCATGCCGTGCGTTCGGTTTGGGTGGAGCAGTCTGCATCGGAGGTGCAAGTGCTTTGCCAGTCCACGCTCCGGTAGTCGAGGAACGTTCCTTGGAGCTTGTAGAGCGTGCCCAAGGACGCTTGCAGGGTTGGATACTTGGTTCGTTCGTACACGACCATCATGCCACCGTATTGGAAGCTGCCGTTCCGCTGCTTTTCTTCTTGTACAAAGAAGGCATTGAGCGTGTTGGAGAGGCGGACCGCGACGGTGGTGACCACCACAGGGGTTGTCGCAACGGGGTCGTTGTTCTTGGGTTGCTTGCCCAGGTTCGGGTCATTCATTTCGTACAAAGACAAAGCGGATGCAGGAGGGGTGTCCTGAGGGGGTTGTTCTGGTCCTGTTGTGGACTCAGGCCCTGTTCCTTGTTCGGGTCCTGTTGCTGCATCGGTTGTCGGCTCGGGTCCAGCGGACTCCGGACCGGCGGTGGGTTCCGCTCCCGTCGACTCTGTTCCTGAGGTTGACTCCAGGCTGGCTTCGGTTCCAGCGTTGCCTTCAGCCCCGGTGCTGGGCTCTTCCCCGGCTTTGGGCTCTTGGGCTGGGGGAGCGTCGGGATACACGATGATGGTTTTGGTCTTGCAGGTACCTTTGACACAGGAGTAGCCGCCGACACAATCGGGGTCTGTCTCGCATTTTTCGCCTGGTCCAGCCGGTCCACACGACGTGACTAGCAAGCCGAGGCAACCCAACATCAGAACGATTCCAACCAGTAGCTTCTTGTACATTGATTCTTCTCACAAACAAAGAAGGGATACATACTCCAAATACGACCACAAATGCATTCTATCACAAACAGTCCAAATGGAATGTGACGGTATGGAGACTTCTTGTTTTGTCAAGAATCTGAGAGATTGACGGAAGCAGGGAATATTCAAAAGGAAGGTCTGGTTTTTTGCTTGACGATCAGCCCACGATCGGCTATTCACAAGTGCCTGATTCCCTTTTTATGGCAGTAGTTCACTTTCAAAAATGACCCTTTAAGGCCCATTGATGCAGTTGCAGAGTAGAGAACGGACAGGCACATGGCTTTGGTTGGGTTGGTTGGTCGTTGCGTTTGGTTTCGGTTTATGGACCGGGCGCTTTGGTCTACAGGGTGAGGGGAAAGGGGCTGACAAAACGGCAGCTTCCTTACGTACCCAGAGTACACTCCCAGTTCACACCCCAAGGCTCAAAGCATCCGCGCGGCAGCATCCAGCCCCTTCGTCGGTTGTGTGTCCTTCGTGTCCCAAACCCCAACGTTCGATTCGGCGACTTGCCCGGATCCAAGACTTGCCCCAACTGGCCTGGGAGCGCTTCCCCACAAGGAAACGTCGTAGGTTGCTGGGGTTGCTCAATACGTTACGTACGCCGTGCAGTTGTGGTCAGACTCTGGCGCAGTGCTCGCAAGTTGATTTGAAGCAATGCCAATCCCTACGTTCTGTTCTTGGTCAAGTGATGCAGCTTGTTTACACAGACACTCCCACGGATGCAATTCGACAGGCGATTCGTGCTTCTGTCGCACCACGCAGCAGCACCATGCCAGCTCGACGGAAGTCAACGACCCCCTTGGTTGATGGGAAGGTCTACCATCTGACCATCCCCAAAGACAGCCCAGGTTATGGCTCGTCTCATGCGAAGTTGACCGTCATGATCTTCTCCGACTTCGTTTGCCCGGAGTGTTGGGGTGTTATGAAGCAAGTTCATAAGTTGGAAGCGAAATATGGAATCAAAGAGGTGAGGGTCGTGTTTCGTCACTTCCCACTGCGGCAACACCCAAGGGCTTGGGTGGCTGCAGAGGCTGCACAGGCGGCTCACCAGCAAGGAAAGTTTTGGAACTTCCATGACAAGCTCTTCTCCCATCCTGACAAACTGCAAAAAGTCGACCTGCTCTCGTACGCCAAGAGCCTGGGTCTGGACATGACCAAGTTTAAGAAGGCGCTGGACGATCGAACCTACCAAGCTGTGGTTCAACGTGATGTCTCCATCGGGCGACGGTTTCGATTGCCTGGGATTCCCTTTGTGTTTCTCAATGGTTTGCCTGTTCTTCGGATGTCCGACATGTCGAAGGTCGCGGCGCGAGCCTGGCGTCGTGCAGAGGCGTTGCTGAAGCGAGGAACTCCTCGTTATGCCCTGTATCGCACGCTGATTAAGTACGGGAGGCGGGAACCGTAGACCCCACACATACGGTCTCGCCTTGCTTTTTGGTTTGGTGTGGGCTAAACACCGTGTTCTTGGGAAACGTACCCCCCGAAACACATTGAACAACACGATGCAAATCATTCTGATTTGTTATTCGCCAAGAGGTATGAAGGAGTTCACTGAATGAATGGTATGAGACAGGGGTTAATTATCGGCGCCGTTGCGGGGCTGTTTTTCGGCTTTATGCTCGGCCGTTTCGGCTCGAAGCATTCCGGAAACCCCGCCCTCGGCACGCAACAATCGAACTCTCGGGGTCAGGCTCGCGCCGTCTCCAAAGAGTCGGATCTGCCCAAAAACTACCTCCGCTCCAGCCAGTTGAAGAATGTCAACTGGAAAGGGTTGAGCTCGCGTCAGAAGGCGTGGGGCGCTAAAGTCTTGAACGAAGTCCCTTGCGCATGTGGCAAGCGTCGCCTCACCTTGGCGAAGTGTTTGCAGTTTGCTCGTCGTTGCAAGCCCAACATGAAGCAAGTGAAAGACATCATGGCTGAAGTCCGTCGTGGTGTTCACTACACCCGGATTCTTGCGAAGTACAACCCGAGCCGTGGCAACAACCGACGCGGTGGACCCTTTGTGCCTCCCAAGGTGACCAACCCCCGCGCCTTCCTGGCCAAAACCGCTCGTTACTCTGTGCCCAAGGGCAACGGCCCCAGCATGGGACCCAAGAACGCGCTGGTCACTGTTGTTGAGTTCTCTGACTTCCAATGTCCGTACTGCACTCGCGGCGCCAACACCATCAAGAAACTTGTCGACATGTACAAAGGCAAGGTTCGTGTTGAATTCCGTCACATGCCTCTCTCGTTCCACAAGCAAGCTCACCTGGCTGCGCAAGCTTCGATGTTTGCTCACTCCAAGGGCAAGTTCTGGAAATACCACGACATCCTCTTTGCCAACCGTCGCCGTCTCTACAAGGCTAACCTGTTGAGCTACGCACGTCAGCTTGGCATGAACGCTGATGAGATGAAGAAAGCTCTGGACAGCGGCAAGTACAAGGCTGCAGTGGATGCCGACATGGCTCTGGGCCAAAAGTATGGCCGTGGAACTCCGACCTTCTTGCTCAACGGTCGTCGTCTCGTGGGTGCTCAGCCCCTCAACAAGTTCCGCACCGTTGTGGAAGAAGAACTCCAAATTGCCAAGTACCTCTTGGATCGTGGCGTGAAGCGCTCCGCTCTCTACGAACGACTCCTCAACGAAGGCAAAAAAGCAGCTGCTGATGCTCGCAAGCGCGCGATCGAAGCGGCTCGTCGTCGTCGTGCCATGGCCAACAAGCGCGTGAACATCCCCGTGGGCAAGTCTCCTTCTTGGGGTCCTTCCAACGCCAAAGTGACCGTGGTTGAGTTCTCTGACTTCCAATGTCCGTTCTGTACCCGCGGCGCTCGCGTTGTGGATCAAATCAAGAAGGCTTACAAAGGCAAAGTTCGTGTTGTGTTCAAGCACTTGCCCTTGTACTTCCACAAGCAAGCTCACCTCGCTGCGCAGGCTTCCATGGCTGCTAACGAGCAAGGCAAATTCTGGGCTTACCACGACAAATTGTTTGCCAACTACCGCAACATCAACAAGTCCAACCTGGTCAAATGGGCGGGTGAGTTGAAGTTGAACGTGGCCAAGTTCAAAGCTGCTCTCGACAGCGGCAAATTCAAGACGTTCGTGGACAACGATCTGGCGTTGGCTCGTCGCGTTGGTGCGAACGGAACTCCGACCTTCTTCGTGAACGGCAAGCGTCTTGTTGGCGCTCAGCCCTTCCCCCGATTCAAGTCCTTGATTGACTCTGAAATGAACGCTCCCAAGCGTGGCAACAAGCTTCCCAACATTGCTCGTCTCCGCGTGCTGAAGCCTCTTGCTCGTCGCATCAAGTTGCGCGTTGTGAAGCGCACCCAGCCGGGCACCAGCCCTGTTGATGTAAAGACTGCTCCCTCCTGGGGGAACCCCAAGGCTCCCGTCTGGATTGTGGAATTCTCTGACTTCCAATGTCCGTTCTGTAGCCGCGGCGCTCGCGTGGTGGACCAAATCAAGAAGGCTTACAAAGGCGACGTTCGCGTCTTCTTCAAGCACTTGCCCTTGTCCTTCCACAAGCAAGCTCACTTGGCTGCGCAAGCTTCGATGGCTGCCAACGCGCAAGGCAAATTCTGGGCTTACCATGACAAGTTGTTCCAAAACTCCCGCAACCTGCAGAAGGCTGACCTGATTCGTTACGCCAAGCAGGTTGGGTTGAACGTTGCCAAGTTCACGGCTGACTTGAACAACGGTACGTACAAGAGCGCAGTGGACAAAGACCTGATTCAGGCCAGCCGCGCTGGCGCTCGTGGAACTCCCACGTTCTTCATCAACGGCGAGCGTCTTGTCGGTGCGCAGCCCTTCAACCGCTTCAAGGCTGTGATTGACAAGGCTTTGGGCATCGCTCCCAAGCCCACTGCTCCCTCCGGTGGCGCTGGCGTTAACACCCAAGGTGCTCCCTCTTGGGGACCCGCAAACGCCAAAGTGACCGTGGTTGAGTTCTCTGACTTCCAATGTCCGTTCTGTAGCCGCGGCGCTCGCGTTGTGGACCAGATCAAGAAAGCGTACAACGGAAAGTCTGTCCGCGTGGTGTTCAAGCACCTTCCCTTGTCCTTCCACCGTCAAGCTCACATCGCTGCTCAGGCTTCCATGGCCGCTCATGAGCAAGGCAAGTTCTGGGCTTACCACGACAAATTGTTTGCCAACTACCGCAACATCAACAAAGCCAACCTGATCAAATGGGCGGGTGAGTTGAAGTTGGATGTGGCCAAGTTCAAGGCTGCTCTCGACAGCGGTAAGTACAAGCGTTACGTCGACAACGATGCACGTGAAGCTAGCAGCAAAGGTGCGAACGGAACTCCGACCTTCCTGGTGAATGGCCAGAAGATCGTCGGTGCTCAGCCCTTCAACCGCTTCAAAGCTGCCATTGACGCAGCGTTGGCTGGTCGAAAAATGCCGAGCGCGGCTCCCCGTCGTGCCCGTCGTCCCCAGCCCAGCGGACCCGTAAAGATCAACACCCAAGGTGCTCCCTCTTATGGACCGGCGAACGCCAAGGTGACCTTGGTTGAGTTCTCTGACTTCCAATGTCCGTTCTGTAGCCGCGGTGCCAACACCGTGGAGCAACTGAAGAAGATCTACAAAGGCAAAATTCGCGTGGTGTTCAAGCACCAGCCCTTGTCCTTCCACCGTCAAGCTCACATCGCTGCGCAAGCTTCGATGGCTGCTCACGCGCAAGGCAAGTTCTGGGCTTACCACGACATCCTGTTCCGCAACTCCCGCAACATCAACAAAGCCAACCTGATCAAGTGGGCGGGTGAGTTGAAGCTGGACGTGGCCAAGTTCAAGGCTGCTCTCGACAACGGAACCTACAAGGCGTATGTCACCAAAGACTCTCGCGAAGGCAGCAGTGTCGGCGCGAACGGAACTCCGACCTTCTTCATCAACGGCTACAAGCTGGTGGGTGCTCAGCCCATCAACCGCTTCAAGTCGATGATCGATGCAGCTTTGGCTGGTAAGAAAATGCCGGGTGCGGCTCCCCGTCGTGCACGTCGTCCCAGCCCCCAACCCAGCGGACCCGTGAAGATCAACACCAAAGGCTCTCCCTCCTGGGGACCGGCAAACGCCAAGGTCACCCTGGTTGAGTTCTCTGACTTCCAATGTCCGTTCTGTAGCCGCGGTGCCAACACCGTGGAGCAGTTGAAGAAGCAGTATGCAGGCAAACTTCGCGTGGTGTTCAAGCACCAGCCCCTGTCCTTCCACCGTAACGCTCACATCGCTGCGCAAGCTTCGATGGCTGCTGCGGCGCAAGGCAAGTTCTGGGCTTACCATGACATCCTGTTCAAGAACTCCCGCAACATCAACAAAGCCAACCTGATCAAGTGGGCTGGCCAGTTGAAGCTGGATGTGGCCAAGTTCAAGGCTGCTCTCGACAGCGGAACCTACAAGGCTTTCGTCGACAAAGATCAGCGTGAAGCAAACAGCGTTGGCGCGAACGGAACTCCGACCTTCTTTATCAACGGCTACAAGCTCGTGGGTGCCCAGCCCATCTTCCGCTTCAAGTCGATGATCGATGCAGCTTTGGCTGGTAAGAAAATGCCGGGTGCGGCTCCCCGTCGTGCACGTCGTCCCAGCCCCCGTCCCAGCGGACCCGTGAAGATCAACACCAAGGGTGCTCCCTCTTGGGGACCGGCGAACGCCAAAGTGACCGTGGCTGCGTTCTCTGACTTCCAATGTCCCTTCTGTAGCCGTGGTGCTCGCGTTGTGGACCAAATCAAGAAGGCTTACAAAGGCAAAGTCCGCGTGGTGTTCAAGCACCTTCCCTTGTCCTTCCACCGTCAAGCTCACATCGCAGCGCAAGCTTCGATGGCTGCGAACGCGCAAGGCAAGTTCTGGGCTTACCACGACAAGATCTTCGCCAACTACCGCAACATCAACAAAGCCAACTTGATCAAGTGGGCTGGTGAGTTGGGTCTGGACGTTGCCAAGTTCAAAGCTGCTCTCGATGGTGGAACCTACAAAGCTTACGTTGACAAAGACGCTCGCGAAGCTAGCGGCGTTGGCGCGAACGGAACCCCGACCTTCTTCATCAACGGCTACAAGCTGGTGGGTGCTCAGCCCTTCCCCCGCTTCAAGTCGATGATCGACGCAGCTTTGGCTGGTAAGAAAATGCCGGGTGCGGCTCCCCGTCGTGCACGTCGTCCCCAGCCTTCCGGTCCGATCAAAGTGAAGATTGGAAACGCTCCGTCCTGGGGTCCCAAAGATGCTCCCGTAACCATCGTGGAGTTCTCTGACTTCCAATGTCCGTTCTGTACTCGTGGAGCCAACACCGTTCGCCAAATCAAGAAGGCTTACGGTGAGAAGGTTCGGGTTGTGTTCAAGCACCTTCCGCTTCCCTTCCACAGCAAAGCGAAGATTGCTGCGCAAGCTGCAATGATTGCCAACGAACAGGGCAAGTTCTGGGAATACCACGACAAGTTGTTCGCAAACTACCGCAACATCAGCAAAGTGAACCTGGTCAAGTGGGCCAAGGAACTGGGGCTGGATGAGGCGAAGTTCAAAGCTGCTCTGGACAGCGACAAGTACAAGAAGTATGTGGAAAGCGACGCCGCTTACGCAGGCTCTATCGGTGCGAACGGAACTCCGACCTTCTTCATCAACGGCCGCCGTTTGGTGGGCGCTCAGCCCTTCAACCGGTTCAAGTCGATGATCGACGCTGAGCTGAAAAAAGCGAAGAAGTAATCCACCCACTCGGAGCTTCTGCTCCTCTCGTTGCGTTGGTCCTCAACGCAGCGGACTTTCTCCTCTTTTCCCGTCTTTCCTTCCTCCATAGGTCTCTCTATGTCTTCACCCCTCGTGTTTCTCGGCCTCGATCTCAGCACCCGACGTCAATCCCTTCAAGGGAAAACCATGTTGGCCAGAGGGGAAGCCTCCGGTCAGGGCGTGCGTATTGTTTCTATCGCTCCTTTGTTGGGGGATGATGCGCTCCTGAATGTTCTTTCAGAACAGTCGTTTGTTCGTTGCGGAATAGACTGTCCTTTGAGTTTGCCTTCATGTGTGCTATGTCGTGTGTGCCCTTGTGACTGCCGTGCGGCGGAGTGGGCCGTGATGCTGGGATTTCAGCCGGATGATGTGTTTCATTACAGGCTGGGTGATATGTTGGTCCGACGAACGTTGCAACATGTCGGACCCAAGCCTCCGTTGAGCAACGGTGGACCCGTGGACATCACACCCTTAACCCTTCGGTGGCTGCGGCTTTCTCGGACGCTCTTGAGTCGAGCAGCCCCTCTGGAACGAATCGTGGAGGTGTACGCTTCTGGCACCATTCAAATTCTTGCGGAGCTGCTGGGTCTTGTGCAACAAACAGTGTTTCGGTATAGGACTTCCCCAGCTTTGCGAGCCTCACTGCTCTGTGAACTTGCGGAACGACAATGGCTCACCGCTTCAGAGGCCGCTTGGGAGCAACTCGTAGACTCGGATGATGCGATGGATGCGGCGATCGCCTGTCTCTCTGCTCGCCTCGCCTATGAACGACACATCCTTTGGCCCTCTACATTGTTGGGCCTGGACGAACGAGCATCCTGCAGTGTGGTACGCCCCTTGCAGGGTAGTTCCAAAGAGTCGCGTGTTTCTCTGGCAGAAGTCCTGCTGCAGCAACCCTGGGTAGCGCTGCCTGACCCCTTGAAACTCAAGACCTTCCTGTGATACACCGCCCTACGTTTCGGCAACCTTTGATGTGACATTTTGTCAAGATTGATTGTGTGGGAGATGATGTTGATGACAAAACCAATCATGCGCTGGATGATTCTTGGCACCTTGCTTGTGATGCTAACCGGCTGCACCACGATGTACATCAAAGGCACCAAAATAGAGGCGACCTCACAAAATCGTGCTGTCTATGATGCGGTTCAGCGCTACGAGCGGGTGTTGTCTGCTGGCAAGTGGGACAAACTCATCAACCTGGTCTCCAAAAAGTTCCGCGAAACCCGTGGTACTCCCGGTAACGAAAAAGATGACTACGGTTACGAACAACTGCGAGACAAACTCAACCTGTTTGCGACGCAGCAAGTTCGTGTGCTGAAGTTTAAGGTTGAAGTCGAGAAGATTGAGTTCGACAAGCCCAACCTCGCGAAGGTGTATGTGCTCAAGCAATTTGCTTTCTTGTATCCACGCGGTAAAAAACGACGTGGGTTTGACACTGGAACACTCGCCCAGATGTTGGTTCTTCGCTACGAGCAAGGGCAGTGGAAGTTTACCCGCTGGTAAGATTCTCCGTCGACAATCTCCATCCGTTCCGCTTCCTTCGTTCCTCCCTCTCCACATTTTTTTTCACCACAAGTTTGTCGTGTGACACAGTCTGACATGGTCCCCCTTTAGAATGTTGGTGTGAGTTAAGGCTCATCATGGACTTTCACAATTGGGGAGGCAATCTCATGCGAAGTCATACATCACAATCCACCAAAGTTACTCCACTACCCTCAACCAAAAAAACGTCGCGTTTGTCGGAGCAATCACTGCGCCCAGACCTCTGGGACAGCCGATACAACGCTCGTGAAATCGAAACACTGAAAGTGGTGGCGCATCAATACAGCCTGGATCCCTTAATGCGTGAAGTGATCATGCTTCATGGTAACATTTACGTTACTGCGGCAGGCTTGCAGAAGTTGGCCCAGCGCGATCCCGACTACAATGGCTGTCAGATTGAGCCCATCGTGATGGATTGGGAGAACAACTTCTTTGTGGTCAAAGCCAGCGTTTGGAAAAAAGGATGTGACTATCCTTTTGAAGACTTTGGTGATGCCGATCCCACCACGTCCAAGCTCCGTGGCAAAGCGTTGTTTCGTCATGCGATCACTCGGGCCAGAGCGCGTGCGATCCGGTCAGCGTTTGCTGTGCCATTCTGCGCTTTGGAAGAGCTGGACGACGAAACACGCTGGAAGGCTGCGCAAAACGAGACTCCTTCGTATGAGTCGAAGTCTTCGCGCCGCTCGACACCCCAGCGAAGCTCGTATCGACCAACCAACGCACCCGCGGCCAACCGCTCACTACAACCTCCAAGGAAGGCGCAACCTGTTGAACCTCAGGCTCCTGTTAAGTCTGTAACAGAGCAGCCTACGGCGTCTGCGTCGAAAGAAGCGTCGTCCAACGCTCCGAAGATCACCGATCTGGCAACAACACACCAACACAAGATGTTGGAGCGTTACATCAGCCAACTGGGTTGGGGTGAACCCCAGATCAATCGCTACCTCAAAGATGCCTTTTCTATTGAGAGCTTGCCTGGAATCAACAGGATGCAGGCCAGCAACATGTTGGACCACCTCGCCGAGCGGCTCAAAGAAATGAGCAAAGAGGCATCCAGCGAGACGAAGCCGAACAAGCCGACGCGAAGCCCCAAGGTCAAAGCTGCGACACCTGCGAAGGAAGTCGCCCCGGAAGCCAAGAAGGCTGCAGCACCGTCCAAGCCCATCCAAGAACAAAAAGGCTTGGATGACGACGCTCCTGCTCCTTCCAAAAAGTCGAAATCTCCCAAGTGGAGCGATGAGGAACAACAACGCATCGCCGAAGACTTGTTGGGTCGTATGCAGCGGGCTGGTAGCCTCTCCGACTTGCGTCAAGAGTGGCAAATGTTCCAAGGTCTCCGTCACAAACTCTCCGAACAATGGACGGAGCAAATTCGCGACACCAAAGATCAACGCAAAGCGGCCTTGTCTGCTTGATTGTGAACCTTCCCAACATTCCTCTTTCTCCTCGCCCCCTTACTTCTTTGGTAGATCGTTCTTTCCACTTCCTTTCCTATCCTGTTGTAAGATTCATCCCATCTAAGAAATCATTCCAGGTCAATTTTCGTTTTTTATGCAGTTCAATACCATGAATGACGAAGCAGGGAGGGTGTTCTATGGAGCGGGAACTCAAACGCAATCCAAATCCGATCAGACCCAAAGACTTGGTTAGTTTGTTGTCGATGTTACTTCCCGGCATCCTGTTTGGTGCTGGGTTGCTCTGGCTTCATTCGCACGAGCCTCGCTTTGCTTGGGTGCTATCGCTGCAGAAGGCTCCCTGGGAGTTTTGGGCTTTGATGTGTTGCGGAGTTGTCGCAACGGTTGGAGGTATTGGTGATTGGGTGTACCATCGTGTGTACGTTTCAGTAGGTCCAAAGGAACACAAAAGCCACTTGTTGGCCCTTGTGACAGGGGGGCTTCCTCTGTTTGTTTTGATGGCCATGGCTTCGTTGAGCAAACATCCAATTGTGTATCTTGTTCCTGTGGTGGTGGTGGTTCTCTACACTACCGCCTTGATTTGCTACGATGAATTCGTCTTTCATCGCAAACGATGCCTTCCCTTGGAGACCTTGTTCCATCGCCTTCTTGTGTTTGGAAACGGTCTGGCTTGGCTGGCTTGGTTCCATTGGTGTTTTGTTCGACCTTCTCTTGTAGGCTGAGGCTACTGTTGTGAAAGCCGCTTTGCTACTACGTCACGCCCGGTCATTGTACGACAACCCAGAGCTTCCTTTTGAGCGTTCGTCTCGGAGTAGTTGGCAACGAGGGTTTGCCTCTGGGGCCGCTTGGATGGAGCTTTCCCTCGCTACATTGAGGCAAAGCCCGGTAGCGAAGAAGGATGATTCTTCCTACTCCAGGTTTCAGGGTCTGGGGTGGGGGAAGTATGCTGTCGCTTTGCTTAGGGCTTTCTTCTGTTCTGTTGCGACTCTGAGCACACTCTGCCTTCTCTCTTGGAAAACCTACTTGCCTGAGCTTTCTGCGTTGGCAAACAAGGTACCCCTTCCTCTCTTCGGAAACATCGGAGGTTTCTCACTTCTCGCTTTGTGGTTGCTGGTTTCAACGTTTGTGTTTTTTGTTTGTGTTTTACGCGATTGAAGTGCAGATGGTGTTTCTGTTTCCCCTCGCTTTGGACGGCAAGGAATCCTTGTTGCGAGAAAGCTTATCCTCGACGCAGAGGGCAGGGGGGACACTCTCTGCGATGGGAGTTGTGCTGCCTCTTGCTGCAGTCATGTTGTTTGGAGGGTTGATGGGGCAAGGCTTCCGAAGGTGCTGGTGCTTGGGTTGTTTGTCTGTTCTTCTCTGGTACGAAACCTTGCGTACCAGAGTAGATGGAGGGCCACTCTCGCCAAATAGTGCGCTTTGGATTGGAGAGTCTTCTAACGATGTTTGAGTGGAAGGCAAGCCAGCAACTTGTTGTAAGACGAGGTGCCATCCGGGAGAACATGGACTCCACCAAACCCTCCTGCTTCGTGTATGCCAGTGATCTTCACCTTGCCGGCGCCTGGACTGCGAAGGTTGTGGATGAACTGGTCAGCCTTGTTCATCAGGAACAACCATCGTTTGTGATGCTTGGCGGGGATCTTGTTGACCGTAAGAAGGCCTTGCCCCTCTTGTTGGATTGTGTGAGTCGTCTTCGTCGGGTCTGTCCTGTGTTGGCAGTTCCCGGCAATCATGATGGGTGGGTAGGACTGGAGCGGGTTCGCGCTTGCGTGCTTGAGGCTGGAGGGGTTTGGCTCATTGACCAACCTTGGAGTTCTTCTCCTCCGAGCGACACGGTTGTCCCATGGAGCCTCCAAGTGGACGGTGTATGTTCCCGAGCTTCTTCGGAGGAACGCCGTACGTTCCGTATCTTATGCGCCCACTACCCCTCTGTTTTTCCGAAGGCTATCGAAGCAGGGTATGACCTTGTGCTTGCAGGTCATTTGCACGGAGGGCAGGCTGTACTTCATCAGTCTTCGAGAGGTCTTATGTATCCAGGGGCTTGGTTTTTCCGGTGGAATGGACTGGTCTTTGAAGAGCAGGGCTGTCGTATGTGGGTGAATCGTGGAGCCAATGACACGTTTCCCCTGCGGTGGAATTGTCCTCGTGAAGTCTTGGTTGGACTGTTCTAAAGAATCTTGAACAGGCTTTCTGGCTTTCCCTGCTCGGACGGCTGGATCTTCCCTGATTGAAGAGATGGGAGTTTCTTTCGTCAAACAGTTGTTGCAAGAGCACCTGCACCCGCTGAAATAGTTTTGCATTGTAAACCCAAGGGGTGTATCTTTGGCGAGGAAAAAAGTGTAAAACACGCGTGTTTATCGAAGCGTTCGTAGATGTGAAGACGGAGCAGACTGGGTGCAGTGGATGGATATGAGACATAGATTAATGTGGTGGAGTGCTCTGGGTTGGTTTGCCCTTGGAGTTGGTGTAAGTGGGTGCCAAACTGTGGGGCGCGCTTCATCCAAGGTCGCGGTGAATCCGGTCCCATCGGTGCAACGAGTGACTCCGGCAAAGAAAAGTCTGGATCTTCGTCCCACCCGATTGGCGGCGGTTCAAGCCACCAAACCTGCAACTTCTGCATCGACGAACCCTGCGAAACCTGCACCCCGCCGCAGCGCACCTGCCAAGGCCAAGAAGTACAAGCTGGACGAGCTGCTTAAGCTTGCATGGCAGCGGAGTCCTCGCCTGCGAGAGGCAAAGTACCAACTGGAAGCGTTTCGAGCCCGGAAGAGTGAGGCCATCTGGACGTCGTGGTGGCCCCAAGGCTCTGTGATCGCAGTGGTTGCCCCTGCTCCTCCTGCGCGCGGAGACGCGCTCAACACCTCCACGCCATACCCTGAAGCGTACAATCGAATCAACCAATACGGTGTATTAACCCGTGTCGAACTTTCACTGGTGTGGCCTTTGTACACCTTTGGAAAGCTAACCTTACTCCAGAAGGCTGCGACCCATGGGGTCCGTCTGGGACAGACTAAGATACTGTTAGAAAAGAGCAAGTGGGAAACTATGGTGAAGGAGGCCTATTTTGGCCTGCAGTTTGCAGAGAGCAGCCTTGTCCTTTTGGACGAAGCTGAAGAGCAAATCAAAGAGGCAAAGAAGAAAGTGAAAGGCAAGACTGACAAACTCAAGATTCAAGTGATTGAATCTCAAGTGCTCAGTCGGCGAGTGCAGGCCGAGATGGCCAAAAAACTTGCTGAGTCTGGCCTTGCACGCCTTGCCGGCCTGCCCACACGACCCGCGATTCAGTTGGCAGATCCGGAGTTGGAAGAAGCCGACGTTAAAGTTCATCCTCTTGATGAATACCAACGATTGGCTCGAAGAAACCGGCCTGAACTGCAAATTCTGACGCATGCTCTGAGAGCGAAGAGGGCCATCCTCAACGCTCAACGTCGAATGTGGCTACCCGACTTCTTTGTCGGTGCTTTCTTTCGCTGGGGATACAGCAGCGCGGCAGACGACCAACTTTCCCCGTTTGCCCGGGATGATTTCAACTTCTTGGAAGCGGGCGGAGTCTTGGGCGTACGGTGGTCGTTGGACGTGCCCATCACGCTGGCGAAAATTCGCCGGGCTGAGGCCGAGTTTGAGATGTTCCGCAGCCAAAAAAACCTCGCAGAGCAAGGCATCAAGATGCAGGTGGAGCAACGTTACCGAGAGATGGTGGCTGCCCAGAAATCTGTGGGCATCCATCGGAACGGTAGAAAGGCTGCCAACAAGTGGCTGACCAAGTCCATGATTGCCTTCCAATCGGGCCTTGTGGAGACCAAGGAAGTCAGCGACGCGTTGCTTGCCTATGCTCAGACCCAGTTCGCCTATTTGGAATCGATGTACAAACTCAAAGTTGCCATTGCCCGGTTGTCTCGGGTGGTTGGCCTGGATGTCACGTTGCACAACAAAGCAAAGTGATCCCACTACAAGGAGGAGACAAATCATGAAAGGGATGCTTACTTCCATTGCACTCACGGTTGTTTTGGCCCTGACGGGCTCACAAGCCTGGGCCACGACCGCAACCCCCATGCAACTTCTCAAAGATACACAGAAGAAAGTGGAAGCGATCCTCGAAAAGAAGATTGCTCCCAAGGACGCTCAAGGGAAAAAACAGCGCGAAGAAGACATCAAAAAGATCGTGCGGCCTTTCTTTAACTACTCCATGCTGGCTAAGCAAACCCTCGGCAAGCACTGGGATGGTCTCAAGCCCGAACAACGCAAACTTTTTGTGTTTTGGTTTCGTGAGTTGTTGCAGCAAGCGTACATCAACGGAATTCGCGATCGTCGCGTGAACAAGAAGAATCGTGAAAAGGTTAAGCTCAACTACCGCAAGGAAAAGGTGAGCGGAAAACGAGCCACCGTCTTCACTCGCGTGAAGTACAAGGTCAAGCGCCGCAACCGGATGCGTTGGAAGAAAGTTCGCATCGATTGGGACTTCATCAAGGTGGGTGACAAGTGGAAGGTCAAGGACATCACCACGAACGACACCAGCTTGATGGAGACCTACCAGGAGAACTTTGATAAGATCATCCGAAAGAAGTCATTCAAGCGGTTGATTGAGAAGATCTCCAAGAAGGTCAACGAACTTCGCAAGAAGCAAAACCTGCCTGCGATCACGGGTCCCACCAAGTAAGCTGCGAAGCGGACCGTCTCTCCTCCTTCTCCCTCTTTCTTGCTCAGATCCCCTGTGAAACACACAACACACATAGACCTATCCAGCGACGCAATTCTTGCGTCTGCTTGACATGCAGAGATGTGTGAAACGTGGTTGGAGGAATGGAGTTGGAGCAGAGAGAGGATTAGAGATTGGCGAGGATCGGGGAGATGACGTCGTTGTTGGCGACTTCCTGCAGCTGGGGAAGGCCACAAGGACAAGACAGGTTGAGATCGATGATTTGCCCGTCGCTGACGTCGACAGAGGCGAAGTAGATACCTTGTGCTCGAAGCGCGGGTCCCAAGGTTTGTGCGAGGCCAACATCTTTGGTGCTTACCTGGATCGACTCCGCCTTCGCTCCTGTTTCAAACGTCCCGCGAAGTTCTCCCACCGGGGGAACTTGGAGCGCGGCTCCAAGAAGCTCTCCTTGCAAGAAGAACAACCGCTTGTCACCGTCGAGTCCTGGCTCAGTTACGAGCTTTTGCAGCAGAACATATTGGGTGCCTTGCTCCGTCAAGGTCTCCACCAACGCTTTGAGGTTGGGATCTCCAACACGGAGGAAGAAGGTTCGGTTGGAGCCGTGGAGCGAGCGGATCGTTACCTTGCCGCCTGCTTCAGCCAAAAACGCTTCTGCTGCGCCCACGTGGTTGGTGACCAATGTTGGGGGCAACAAGTGAGCAAAGGACTTCGCAAACAGGTGCGGGTGAAGACTCTTCAAGGACGAAGGGGCGTTCAGCACGCGGGTGTCGTTGACGACGGTTTGCAAAAGGTCAAGCGCGAACAGGTGGTCCCAGTTGTAGGGGCCGGGTTCACGCCAAAACACAGCGTCGAGTTTCCCGAGGGGGGCGAGAAACGAGTCACCCAGTTGAAGGGAAGGTGGACTGCCTGCTTGCACCGAAACCGGAGCCATAAAGCCCACAGCCTGGTTGTGATGCAGGTGAAGGTCAGAGGGCTGCAGCCAAAAAACCTGGTCTCCACTGGCTTGAGCGGCCTGCATCAAGGCCCAGGTGGTCTGGTTGCTGGGTGTATCGGTATTGGGGTCTTGCGCAATAAAGGCAAATTTGCGGTTCGTCATGAATGATGCTCCACAGAGAGGCAGCGCGTCGTTAATAGGATGGTTGCTTGAGTGGAGTATGAACTGCTCCCAAGAAAGAGGAAGTCCACACTCCAGGCACCGTTGTATTGAATACGGTGCATCGGTGGGTTGGCCTTAGCGAACTTGCTCGTTTTTTCATCGAGAGTTCCTTAGCGACGACCAAACAGTCGCTTGAGCCAGCCCATCATGCCTCCTCCACCTGGCTTCTTCGCAGGAGCCACGCCCGCATTCATCGGAGCCATCGGGGGAGACTGCACCCCAGCATTGGGCAGGGGAGGGGGATGAAGTCCTAGAGGTCCAGGGTTCTGTTGTCCTGGTGGTGGCTCTGAAATGTCCAGCTTTCGCTGCAGATCTTGCGGCGTATCCTGGGTTGTCATCACCACTTCATGAACTTCGTTGGTTAGGGTGTTTCGAGCCGTTACCGTCAACAAACTTTCGTTGTTGAGCTGGAACTTAATCTCAAACCGAACCTGACCTTTGGGCGCTGGCGGAATGTTGTTCAGTGAAAGCGTTCCCAAGTATTCGTTCTCAGAGACGTGATCGTTCTCTCCCTGGAAAATCACGATGTCCAATTCGGACTGGTTATCCCGGGTGGTTCCGATGGTGTACATCTTATGGAACGGAAGCTTGGTGTTGCGCGGAATGATCGGCTTGAAGCGACCGCCCGGCAAGCCCACACCGATGGACATTGCCAGGACGTCAATCAAGCGAATCTGGTCGCTGCGACCGAACGAATAGGCCAACAAGGATGTCCCGATTGCAACGGCCTCGTCAGGGTGAACGTTCCTGTGCGGAGGTTTCCCAAAGTGTTCCGTCAAGCGCTTGTGGATCAGAGGCATACGCGTCTGACCACCGACCAGGATGACCTCATCAATGTCTTGTGGCGTCAACGCTTGGGCCTGCATGACTTCGTCACACACCCGGATGGTTTCTTCCACAAGGTCTTCCACCAGCAGGTCCAGGTGCTGGCGAGTGAGCGTCATCTTGATGTCGAGGGGTTGGCCGTTTTTGACTGCGATGTAAGGCACCAACAACGCTGTTGCATCTTCCATCGACAGATCACACTTGGCCTTCTCCACGGCGTCCTTGATTCGCTGCATTTTGACAGGATCATCGCGGACTTCCACGCCATGCTGACGTGTAAAGTGCTCCACGACGTAGTCAATCAAGCGGTTGTCAAAGTCCACACCACCCAAGAAGGTGTTACCACCGGTCGACAGCACTTCGTAGATGTCGTGATGGATGTGAAGCACAGAGGCATCGAACGTTCCACCGCCCAAATCGTACACCAGGAGGCGTTGCTCCAGGCCACGTCCAAACCCGTAGGCGAGGGCAGCAGCGGTTGGCTCGTTGACGATGCGTTCTACGCGCAACCCGGCAAGAAGACCGGCTTTTCGTACGGCCTGTCGCTGGTTGTCGTTGTAGTACGCCGGAACGCTGATGACGGCCCGGTACACAGGCTGTTGCAGATGGTTCTGCGCAATTTCCCGAATCTCATGTAGGATAAGGGCAGAGACTTCCTGCAAGTTGTACGGCTCATCCGAGAGCTCAACGCCAGCATCACCACGTTCTGATTCGATGATGTTGTAGTGGAAGCGACTCTTGATGATCTGGACAATCGGGGAGTGAAACTTACGACCCACCAAACGTTTGGACCCGTACACTGTGTTGTGCGGGTTGAGCAACATTTGGCTCTTGGCCGGATGTCCCACCAACAAGTTGCCTCGCTCGTCGTGGGCAACAATCGATGGAATGGTGTTGTATCCATACCTGGAGGGAATCACCCCCGGTCGATTGTTCTCGACGATGGCGCAGCAGCTGTTGGTTGTCCCCAGGTCAATCCCGATGATCGGACCTGTGTTGGGGATCTCCTCCTCTGAACCAAAAAACAACGGCAAGTGGTCGCGGTACGACGTCTTCGCAGGGGCTGCTTGAAAAGCCTGTGCGGGAGCTGCTCCGCCCGTGCGTGACGGTGGCATAGGAGCCGTCGTCCGAGGGGTTGCCCCGACCGTTGCAGTCGCCATGGGAGGTCTGCCGCCAGCGACGGGAGGTCCTCCCCCTGCCACCGGTATTTCCGGCGTGGTGCTCGTTTCCTGTCCCATGATGTCAATGGGGCCAGGATTAAGCTGAGGCACCAAGGGCGACAGCGGGTATTGTTGTTGGAGGATTTGTTCCAGCAATGTGTAGCTGGCTTGCTCTAAAGCAGTAAAGCGAACCCCAATGCCTGGAATGGAGTGCTCAGGAGGAGAATAGGTCGTAACGACAGTTCCTTCCCCTGAGAAAATGCATTCCTTGTTGGCCAGGTAAATCTCAAAGGCCAGAAGCGTACCTACGGCTTTCAATTGACGCATGGGAAGAAACATCCCGTAGCGGCTCATGAATGGCGCAAAACGCTGCTGAAACGTTGTGATGTCGCTATATTTGAGTCTTATCTTTATCGAAACGCGTTCGTCACTCACCCTCGCCTTCCTCTTGTGGAGCTGGAAACCGACGACACTGGTTCTGGGCTATGGTTGATGCAACGTGTGACCCGAGGCCCAACCCTAAGGCTAAAACACCCGAGTCTCACGAACCTTATGCAAAGATGTTTTCTCATGACCCGCTAACATTGGATGAATCTTAGCATAGAAACAAGGAGGCCGCAATCTCTCTCCTGCAGCCTCCAAAACCGTCCGACTCGCCGTCCCTTTGGCGGTTGAAACGTGAATCTTCTTCGCATCCATCGGCCATTCGAGAAAAGAAAAAATGTCCTTGCCTGATAGGTTCGATGGTGCTAGTTTCGACTTTGGTTCTCTCTTGTAGAGAACTCAGGCTGGCAGGGTGCCCCCCCCTCACCCTGTTGGCCTGCCCCATCTTCTTGTCATCCCCATCTCCCAAAACACAAGTCAATCCACAACACAGCCGAAAGGTAAGTCTGGAGAAGAGGTCTAAGGACTCGATGGATCGTATCACGGAAAAAAAACTGAAAAAGAAAGTCTTGCGACAAGTCGGAACTGCCATCACTGATTTTCAGATGATCGAAGAGGGCGATCGAGTTATGGTCTGCATCTCTGGCGGGAAAGACTCTTGGTGCATGCTCTACTTGTTGGAAGAGCTTCAAAAGCGCGCCCCCGTTTCGTTTGAACTGCTCGCGGTGCACCTGGATCAGGGAGAACCTTACGCTCCCGTCGCAGAAATTGAGGCGGCACTGAACGCGCAAAGTGTTCCCTCCAAAGTGATCCACCGCGACCTCTACACCATCGTGGAGACCAAGCTTAAGCCCGGACAAACCCGGTGCTCGTTGTGCTCGAGGCTTCGCCGTGGGACTCTCTACAATGTGGCCGCCGAGCTGGGTTGTACGAAGATCGCTTTGGGGCACCACCGGGATGATCTGATTGAAACTCTTTTGCTGAACCAGTTCTTCGCAGGTCGGATCTCTTCCATGCCCCCTCGCTTAACCAGCGATGATGGAAAGAATGTTGTGATTCGGCCGCTCGCGTATGTGGCCGAAAGTGATCTGACCGATCTGAGTCAGGTTGTTGGGTATCCCGTTTTTTCTTGCATCTCTTGCGATACCATCGAAGGACAACGAAAACGTGTGAAGCGTCTCCTTGCAAGCTTGGAAGAAGAGATTCCTGGCGTGAAGCAGAGTTTGTTGCGCTCTCTCTCTGAGATTCGGCCGAGCCAGCTGATGGACAAAAAGCTTTGGTCCTTCGGGATGGATGACGAGGTTGAAGGTGCTCCTTCTGCGGCTTCTCCTTCGTGTTGTCCTCCTCAAGTTTCTGCTCCCTCTACAAACTCTCCTTCCACCTCCGTGTTGTCCTAGTTCTCCTCTCTCGCTCTCCTTTGGTACTCAAACAAACTTCCTTGTGTCTCGTTTTTCTTCGTACTTTTTGCGTTTGGCTCTTGCATGTCCCAACATCTGGCATCCATATTGCTTGTTGAATTCATGGATGAATTTTAGATCCACGGCCAGTCATCCATTTTTTGCTTTGCCGTGTCGTTAAGTAAAGAGAGACTTTCCGTGCGACTTTCTTCAGGATGGTCTCGTCATCTTGGTTCACAGGCTCTCGAACGACGTCGCAGATAACCCCTGTACTTCTTTTGACAAAGGTGATCCTGGTGATTCAAAATAGCCAAGTTCGAGAACATACGATGTCAAACACGAGGTGCGGATATGGAGTTTAAGAGACGTTCTTCTCATGGGTCATACAGACACTGCAGAGGAGCCACTGAGATGCGTCAACAACGGAGCGCTGTTGCTCCATTCCTCCACCGATTGTTTCTTTCCCTGGTCGCCTTCCTGCTTTTGTGCTTGTTGGCCCTGCCCAACCGTCGTGCTGAAGCCAAGCCTGCCAAGTCCCAGCAATACACGAGATTAGCTCACGCTGGATTTGACACGCGGAAGCTTACAGGAGAAGGGGGATACAGCGAAGAGCCGCGGCGCTACAAGAAATCGCGTCGTTATCGTCGTCGCTCCCGAGCACGTAGACGCCGCTCTCGACGTCGCCGTGCTCGTTATCGCCGTCGTCGGAGAAGGCGACGTCGTTACCGACGCCGCAGCCGCAGACGTAGACGTTCTCGCCGTAGGCGCCGTCGTTACCGTCGCCGCCGACGTTCTCGACGTCGAAGCCGTCGCTACCGTAGAGCCCGACATCGTCGCAGACGCCGTCGTTATCGCCGGAGAAAGAGGGTACGTAGACAACCCTCCATTCGGGCACGTCGTTGGCAGCAATGTCGGCATCTGCTGCAACGTCGGTATGCCTTGCGCTACCTCAACAAGTACAGACGCCTTGAGTCGTCCGTAAAGCGGTATCTGAAAGACTTGCACAAGTGTGGGGTTCTTCGTAGCTACGACAAGACCCGAATGTTGGTGTACGACTATCGCGGCTGCAAGATGGTTGCGATTCGCCAAAGCTCTCGTACATCCGCAGCCAGCTTGATCAAACCTTTTGTGATGTTGGGCGTGTACCACCGCGCGCGTCGACGAGGGGTTGGTGCTCATCATTTTCCTCGTCGTCTTCAGCGGCACGTCAACCGGATGATGCGAGTGAGCAACAACTACTCCACCAACTACCTGATCCGTAGCTATCTGGGGCATGGAAACTCTAACAAGGGTCTCCGCTACATCAACAAGATTCTCCCCCATTTCAGCATCTTTCGGACCAAGCTGGTGGAGACGATCCCTCGCGGTGGCCGAACCTATCGAAATTACACGACAGCGCGCGATCTGAGCGTGTTGCTTCACCGCATCTACCACAACAGAGCGATCTCTCGATCCTTCTCGCGGAAGATGCTCAACGTGATGCTCTTGAGCCGGGACAACCGAGGTAAGACACCGTATCTTCGTCACCATTATGATGTTCGCGCTGCGACGAAAACCGGCTACACTCGCCGAACCAACGGTGTTGCAGGGATCATTCTCCGTGGAGAAGGCCTTCGTCGCCGTGTGTACAACTTTGTAGCGATCATCTCACGACCGATGGTGCGCGACAATGAATGGACCTGGCGAAAAGTCTCGACCAAGATCATCCAGCGTCTCTCTGAAATGACCTACCACCATTACCTTCGTGGATACGCGGACTCGGAAGTCCGACGTTTCCGAGCCAGTCGTCGCTTCTGCCAACGATAACTCTCCCACGCTGCTCTTCTTCCGAACCTTCTCTTTTACAGATTCAATACCGCCATCGGATTCACCGGGTAAATCGGTGGAATCTCCTGCATGGAGAGCGCATTGATCCAGGGATAGCGTGCGTGGACAAGGCGTTGGAGAGGGCGTCGAAGTCGATGCTTTTGAACCAGCAATACCGGAGTTATCGGTGTGGTGCCAGGAATTTGTTCCAGCTGTTGCCCTAGCAACTGCAGCACCTGATCCCACAATTGTCTCCGCTCTACCACACGTTCAGGCGGCATGCTTTCACCAGAGCTTTGCTCTTCGAAGAACGTGAGAAGTTTGTCTTCCAAGCCGGGTGAGACTGTATAGACCAGAAGCTGCTCGTTTTGCAGGTAGGGATAACAAAGGTGGTGCTGCAGTTGGCGGCGTATGGCATCGACGATCTCGTTGAGGTCGTGGGTGTCTGTCTCAACATCAAGCAGCGCCTCCAGTACATGACGCAGTTGAAAAAGTGACACCCGGTCGCGAACCAAACTACGCAGTATCCGGCGAAGTTGAGGACGTGATGCTGTTTGAAGTACCTCTTCGACGAGGGTCGGGTACTCCAGGGCGAGTTGATCGAGGAGGACGCTGGTCTCTTGTATTCCAACAAACTCGTGGGCGTGTTGTCGCAACAGGTAGCCCAAGACCATCGCGATGTATTCACCGCAGTCCCAGGTTGGAGTGGGGTGCTTGTGAAAGAGATGACTGTGCTCTCGATGCACCCAAGAAGCCGGTCGATGCCAAGTGGGATGGAAGGCAGGTTCAGGCTTAAGCCCCAACAGTTCGAGGCGGTTGGGTAGCTCTGCGACAAGGAGGTGATCGCGTCGTGCAAAACCTGTCGCAACCATCGTTTCAAACACGAACAGCGCAAAGGTTCCGGGCGTCCGGCTTTTCTCCACCTCGACATGGATGGCTGGAACGTGCACCCCTGTCTGCTCAAAGAGCAAGGCACGCATCTCACCAAAGAGCTGCTGTTGGACTTGCCGTCCTGTGGGATCGACACCCTGGGTCCACATCGTTAAATCGGAAGGCACTTGGAGCGTAACGGGCCTTGGAAGAGGGGCAAACGCTTTGCGTTGATGCTTGTATCCAGGAAACTTTTGGTCTTGCTCCTCCAGACCCGGAAAGACTTCAAACTTTGCGAGCAGAGGTGAAAGATGCGTGAGGTTGTCTTGCTCGTCGGAGTCTGCAGAGCTTGTGACAGCTGGCCGCTTCGTCGAACCTGGAGCGCTCCTTTCTTCTCCAGTCTTTGTTTCTGGAGGAGCCTTGGCATCCTTGGCTTTGTTGGTTTCGTCTGGGACGTTCGGAGCGTCTGAAGGTTCACGAGAAGGGGGCTTGGGGGGTTGTTTGTCGCTCATCGGTTTTGTTATCGGGCTTTGCGTGAGCGGATGTAGGTTTTGATGTTCATTTTGGTACGGACGGTTTGTTTGGCCTTTTTGGCTTTCGTTTTGACCTTCATGTCCGAGAGAATGTGAAGGTTGGCGTTGATGAACAACCGACGGAACCGAAGCACCGAACGGCCCGTACCTCTGGAATTCAGGGACATCTTGAGTTGAAGAATACCACGAGCTGTCTTCACCTTGCGCATCTGAGACTTGGCCGACTGAACCGCAACGACTCCGAGAGCCGCTAGATCTTTGCCCAACTGCTGGACGGTGTAGCTTGTGGTTTGGGTGACCAAAATAGGTTGCTTCACGGTGTAAACAACCTTCCACTTCGCACCTTTGCCGACGGTTGCCTTGGGCAGCGGTGTAACAAACTGGCGGAGCGAGTTGCGGATGTTGTCCATCAGCTGCTTAAACTGTGGCGACATACGCGGTGTGTAGAGGGCCTTGGCTGTTTTGATCAAACCTGTGGGAGAGATCAGGTAGCGCATGGAGAGACCCTTTAGCTTCTTCAACTCTTTTCCCAAAGCCGCGAGCATCATGGGGTTGGCCTGGGGAGTCCGGATGGGGATGGCCGAGAGCATCTTGCCCACAACCACCATGTCTCCGTTCTTTTTGCGTGCTTTGACTCGCAGTTGGTTGACCAATTTCAAGGGTGGAATGTTCACCGCTTGGGGCACCGGTGGGTTGTTGCCCATCTTAACCCGGACTTTCATGTTCATGTGCATGGTGATGGTCATGTTGAACGCTTGGCCCGGCTTCAGCTTGTAGCGAAGGGCTTTGCGGGGGGCCTTTCCTCGCGAAAGTAGCTTGATATTATCAGGTTTGAGGATCTGTCCATGCCCTGTTGCTGGCATCCATCCAACGAGAGCCACTGTGCAGGCAGTAAGGAACAGCAAACGGAAAGATTTCATCGTGAGGTTGTCTCCATCTTGGGAAAGGCTGGCTGCGTAGAAAGGTTTGTTCCGAAACATCGGAACATTTGTGGGCTGACAGGCAGCGATTGTGTAGTCTTTGACGTTGTGGACATGGATTGCATTCATTGTTGAGGCGGAACAGCTCCCCTCTGAGAGAGCTTGTTGGTTCGCTGGCTTTGCTTCTCAATGGGTCGGATGAGTCTGCCCCAAGGAGGCTGGTGCCCTGGAACGACCGACCAAACCACACAGAGCAAGAATCGTCAACACGTAGGGGAGCATGTTGATCCACTCGGACGGAATGGGAATGTTGGGCATGGTTTGAAGCTGGAAGTTGAGGGCATAGGCGAATCCAAACAAGAGGGAGGCCAACATCACTGGAATCGGCTTCCAACCTCCAAAGATCAGCGCTGCGAGGGCGATGTAGCCTCGGCCAGCTGTCATGTTTTTTCCGAAGTTGCCCGCTTCGTTCACGAGGATCGCGCCTCCCAATCCAGCCAGCGCGCCGCTTACAATCACGGCGATGGCTTGTGTCTTGGCTACGGATACACCCGCGCTTTGTACAGCGGCTGGATACTCTCCACAGGCACGAAGCCTGAGGCCAAAGGGCGTTCGAAACACAACCCACCAAGTCGTCACTAGCAAGACGACCGTGACAGGGAGCAGGGGTGATATCTGCAAGGGACCCAGCGACCACTTCGGGAGGGTGTGTTGAAGCAGACCGGTTCCACCTTTGCCTCCAAAGATCACCATCGAAAGAAATGTGGTGCCCTGAAGGGCGAGGATGTTGAGGGCCACACCCGAAATGATCTGATCGGTGCGAAGGACGATGCAGACTGCGGCGTGAATGACAGCGAGAGCCGCACCCGCAAGTCCTGCAGCGAGGAAACCAACCCAAGGACTTCCTTGGCCCCAATGGGGGTACATAAATCCGACCCAACCGGCAGCAAACGCGCCGGTTAACATCATGCCTTCCAGGCCAATATTGATGATCCCGCTTCGTTCAGAGAACAGTCCCCCCAAGGCTGCAAGCAACAAGGGTGCGGAGGCCGCAAGGGTTACGCTGAGCAGGGTCCAAAACGAGAAGCCTTTGCCCGCCGCCGCAAACAGTGGCGTGAGCTGAAAGGACCAGGCGATGGACTCTGCGCTCCACATTCCCATGGGCTCCTTGTCGTGGGGAGAACAACCTGTTGCTTTCTCGGTTGTCTCGTTGGGATTCAGGTTCGGCGACGATCGGGATCAAGCAGTCGTTCAAACAGTCGGGACGAAATCATCAGGATGATGATCGCCTCCAGAATGTATACCAACTCTCGCGGGATTCCCAGAGAGGTATCAAGGAAGCTGCTTCCCGTTTCAAAGATTCCAAACAGCAAGGCCGCAAAGATCACACCGACCGGGTGGTTGCGTGCAAGCAGAGCCAGCGCGATTCCCCAAAAGCCCCAGCCCGGTGAAAAGCCCGTCTCAAAGTAAGGGTGTGCTGGGGATGTCGCATAGAGAGCACCTGCCAAACCAGCCATCCCACCAGACAGCACCATTCCAAGTATTGTGATTCGGGCCGGTGAGATCCCCGCCGTCTCGGCTGCTTTGGGTTGCATTCCTGTGACCTTAATGGTGAAACCCAGCCGACTTCTCCGCATCACCACCAACAAGACCACAGCCAGTGCGATTGCGATAAGGAGGCCCGTGTCGATCACAAGTCCGCCGATATTCAGGGAGGAGAGTTGGGCCGAGGCAGCGACGTCTGTGGTTCGAGGCATCGCTTGAGCCCCCCGAATTGCAGGGATGTTCACGAGGTACGAGCAGAAGTAGATCGCGATGTAGTTAAGCATGATGGTGTTGATGACCTCATGCACACCAAACCGGTTCTTGAGCAAGGCTGGAATCAGCCCCCACAACATTCCGGCTGCTGCACCAATGAGCAAGGCCACTACAGGACTCACAAAAGGTATCGAAAGCCACCGACCGACCAGCGCTGCGGCCATTGCGCCCATAAACAGCTGACCTTCGGCGCCAATGTTAAACAGGCCGGCTTGAAAGGCGAGGGAGAGGGCCAGACCACACAGAAGATAAGGCGTGGTCGCTGCGAGTGTTGCGCTGATCAGGTCGAGCCTGCCGAGCGAACCCTTCACCAAGAGCGTGTAGACCTGAAGAGGTGACTCTCCCATGTACAGAAGAATCAGGCCTCCCAATGTAAGGGAGGAGACGATGGCCAAGAGGGCGTACCAGGTTTCCTGGAACCAACGAGTACGAAGAGTGGTGGCGCTGGACATCGCAGATCCTACCTGTCGAGAAATCGAAAGAAAAGACGCGTCTAGCCTTTGACGCCGCCGGCTGTTAGGCCGCTCACCAGGTTCTTTTGCAGCGCAAAGAACAGGAAGATGATCGGCAACGACACAAGGATCGCGCCCGCTGCGAAGTGACCCCAGTCGGTGTCATGTTGGCCCACAAACTTGTACAGCATAACAGGAAGTGTGTACGAGGTCTCCTGGTTCATGAATGTGGCTGCCAGGATGAACTCGTTCCAGGCTGTCATAAAGGAGAACAATGCGGTCACTGCGATGGCAGGACGCGCCAACGGCAGCATGATCTTCCAGAAAATAAGCGTGCGTGAGGCTCCATCAATGAGAGCGGCTTCCTCGATCTCGCGAGGAATGGTGTCAAAGTAGCCTTTGAGCATCCACACACAGAAGGGGATGGCGGTGGTGGAATACACCAAAGACAACCCAAGCAAGTTATCAAGCAGACCCAGCTTCGACATCAGAATATACAACGGGATCATCATGAGCGTTCCGGGGAACATCTGTGAGACCAAGAAACTCATCAGGCCGGTTTGTCGTCCGGGGAATCGGAAGCGACTGAACGCATAGGCTGCAGTACAAGCCAGCAACAAACCCAAGAAGGTCGTAATGATCGCAACAATCACGCTGTTGAGAAGCTGCTTCCAGAACAGCGCACCGTCTTTCTCACGCTTTTCCTGTTTGTATTCCACGTCCTGAAGAAGCTTGTTCATTCGTTTGAACGCCACGCTTCCTGCCGCGATCCCCTTGAGGTTGTTGGTTTTCCAGGCTTGAACGGTGGCTTCCCGCTTGTCTTTGGGTGCTTTCCAGGCCTTGATGAACGACTGGCAGAGTGGGACCTGCTTTTTCAGGATTTTGGTGTCTTTGTGGATTCGATAGACCCGGCATACTTCGTCGTAGCAAGCCTCACCAACGCCCAATAACTCTGTGAAGTTTTGAACCATACCGCGTCGGTAGCATCGCGCCGCGTTGTGGTCACCTGCGAGGGTCGCGGTGAAGTAGTTTTGCATGGTGGGAGGGATAGGATTCAAGCCCATGCTGAATCCCTTCTGTGGCGTGGCCGCCATTTTTACAACCCACAACACTGGGTACAGCGTGCCAAGGGTAAAAAGGATCAGGAACAACTGGGTCGCAGCCATGCTTTGGTAGGGCCGGTATCGTTCGAGCAGATCGGGGTTGTTGGAGTACCAACCGCTTATCGTATGAAAGACAACCAGGCTCACTGTGACTGCCGTAAGTACGAGCAGCGGAGCGTTTTCCAGACTCGGACGATGGGGGAAGTCGAGGAGGCCAAAGAAGCCGAAGAGCGCAAGACTAGTTCCTGCGTACGTCAGGCTCAATCGGATGAACATCCTCTCACGCCGGGGGCTTCCATAAAGTCCCATCAACACAATGACAGTGAGTCCCAACAGCAAAGAAAGATGCCAAGCTGCTGGAGAGATGCCTACCCACTTTGTCGCAAAGGTCGCGAAGTATCCGGATAGATCGTTGAGCAGCCAGTAGCTGGCAACGTATCCAAAGAAGGGAACAAAGTCGTCCTGTAGAAAGCCAAACAGGGGAGTGAGAGGAACCCAAAGCAACAGAAAGGTTCCTGCGATGGCAGCAACCAGCCAGTAGTTGTAGGTCTTGCCACCCAGGAACATCACCACACCGCTAAGAGCCAAGAGGCTTACGGCAAACAGCCAGCTGCTTGTGCGCAGGGAGCGGCTTGCGTTGAAAGCGATCCACAGGCCCAACACAAATAGACAAAGTGCGGCTGCTGGCCCCATTTTGAGGAGTGCTTCAAGCAGCGGTTGGGGATGTATGCTTTGCAGAAAAGAGCCAGACATCAGAAGGCCTCGTTCTCTAGGTCACAGCGTGACTATTTCTTTTGGTAGATATCTTCTGTGGCCTGCGTTAGCTGCTGAGTGGCCAGGGAGTATGCGAGCAGGATAAGGAAAATGATCACCGAGTAGGCTGCAGCGTAGCCAAACCGATCACCCCGTTGGAACGCCCAGCGATAGGCTTCGGTGATCAGGATGTCTGTTGCTCCATCGGGAGCGCCGCCGCTGACAAGGTAGATGATGTTGAACATGTTGAAGGTCCAAATGGACCCCAAGATGATCGCCGGGAACAGCGCAGGCTTGAGCAACGGCAACGTGATGTACCGGAACTTTTGCCAGCGGTTGGCGCCGTCTACGTCGGCAGCTTCGTACAGATCCGTTGGAATCGACTGCAAAGCCCCAAGCGCGACCACCATCATAAAGGGAAAGCCCAGCCAGGTGTTGGTGATCAGGTTGGCGGAGAAGGCTTTCGTGAAGCTGGAGAACCAGGCAATCTCTTGGACGCCAAAGTTCCCGAGCAACGCGTTGATCGCGCCAAACTGCTTGTGGAACATTCCCTTCCAAATCAACGCGGTGATGTAGTTGGGGACGGCCCAAGGCAGAATCAGGATCACCCGGTAGATCTCTTTCATCCGGAGCATGGGGCTCTTCAGAAGAAGGGCCAAACCCAACCCGATGGAGACGTGGAGAAGTACGTTAAGACTGGTCCACAAGATCGTAACGCCCAAGGTAAAGTAAAAGCTCAAGGGAGAAAGTACTTTGTTCCAAGGGACCGAGAGAATCTCTATGAAGTTCTGGAAGCCGACAAAGGTATAATTCCCGCCGCCTGTGTGACGGAAAAAGCTCAAGCCAATTCCCACCACAAACGGGACAAAGACCAGCACGATCATCCCAAGCATCGCCGGCGTCGTGTAGAGGTAGGCGTGCCCGTAATTGCGCATCAGCAGGCCAAATCTTCGGAAGACTCCGAAGCCGTAAAGCGCGTACACAAACAGAGCTAGGCCACCCAACATGACGAAAGGCCATGTGGGAAACCGGATGGGTTCGGCTGCCAGCGTCGCGTATTGGACCTTGAGGTTCACCGCGCCAGCGCTGGACGACTTCCATCCCAGAGGAAGCTTACCTTCTTCAGAGGCCGGTAGCAGGAGGGTAAAGTTCTTGGCCGTCACGCTGGGGGTTTTTGCCCAGGCTTTCTCCAAAAACGCACGACGCTGCTGCCAGGGTTTGCTTCGACTTTGACGAATGGTCTCCACGCCTGTCACGTAGGGGTACAACGCAACGCTGAACAGACCCAACACCACGACGATATGGGCCAGACTTCCGCGTAGCAAGAACAGACTGAAACCAACCACCCCGATCGCAATCAACCAAGAGAAGAAAAACAAGCGCTGTGTGGTGGGAGCCGCTTTCGCTTTGGCTGTCTCCATCGAGGGAAGCTTCAGTCGAACGATGGCTGCGCCCAGGTACGTTTTCCCTTGGTGAGCCGCTGTCGCTACCCACATCGTTTGGGTGGTCTTGTCAACCTGTGTGAGCAAGACGTTGGGCTTTGCTTTGGCTTTGTTTTGCAGCTCGTTGGTGAGGTCGTAGAGTTGTTTGTCGAGGGCGCTGGTTTTGCCGAGTTCCTTGCCTTTGCGCTTGGCGTTGGTGTGCACCACAAACTTCTTTTTGCGCATAAACGCAAACATGCCCACCTGTTGTTCGGCGATGAGCATCGCTTCGAACGTTACAAACGGTGGCGCCACGGCCGTTTGCGCGCGGTTCACCCAAGCCTGTCCTGCAGAAGGCTTGAGCTTCTTACCTTCGACAGAAGAGTGAGCCAGCGTTTTGGCCAACATCACGGCCTGCCATTGAGCCTGAGCGACAGGGTTGTCGCTGGGTTGAGGCTGCCATCTTAAGGCAAAAAACGTGATGGCACCGGCCAGCACCACAAACAAAATCCAAGAGGTCACCGGATAGGAACGGCGCATGGTAACGACCTTGTTTGCCGGAGTTTTATCAACTCACAGCGTTCATCCACAAGAGGGTTTGAGCCAAAGAGGAGGGCACGACCAGAAGCGTTGGCAGGTTGTGTTGTGCCGAACAGTCCGAGAAGAGAGAGCGCTCTCTACTTTCCAGACTTGTTGCGTTGCAGGTATTTGGTGATCTCAGCGTGAGCTTCTTTCAAAGCATCCAGGGCTGTTCCCTGTCCACGGAAAACCTTGCTCAAGGCAATCACCATCGGCGACCACACCAACCGCATCTCTGGGGTGTTGGGGGTTGGAACCGAAACCTGCATTTGCTTGTAGAAGGCCTGAATGATCGGGTCCTTCTTGGCGTAATCCTTCTGGTACACCGCGTTGTTGGCGACGGTTTGCTTCCCAATCTTCATCCGGGTGAGCGCAGCATCGTCGCTGGTGAGGTACTTCATGACCTCAAACGCCAGCTTCTTTTGCTTGCTCTTCTTGCTGATGAAAACGGCCTCAGAGGTGAGGAAGGGAGCCGCTGGCTTTCCTGTCGCGCTGACTTTCGGCAAAGGCACCACGCCGTATTCAACCTTGGGGTGGATCTCGCCACGGAACCAGGGGCCGTTGATGACCATCGCAGCCTGTCCTTTGTTGAAAAGGAACGTAATCAACTGACTGGTGGGTTCGTCGGGCAACACCTTGTGGGTCTTTTTCAACTGGTACGCAAAGTCCAGCGCCTTCACCGAAGGAGGCTTTGCCACGCCCAGGTCTGAGCCGTTGATGACATAGCCACCAAAGCCATGGAGCCAGATCACATGACGGTAAAGGTCGGTGGCTTCGTACGCCAGGCCAAACTTTTGCGCCTTGCGGTTGGTCAACGCTTTGGCTTGCTTGATCATGTCGTTGGTGTCGACAGGCGGCTTCTTGATCAGCTTTTTGTTGTAGAACAACGCCAGGCTTTTGAAGGCCAAGGGCAGACCGTACAAAGCGTTGTTGTACGCCAGCATCTGAACGGTTTTGGGGATAAAGCGAGCCAACAACGGACCGTTCACCCAAAAGGTGATTTTCTCAATGATGTTGTTCTTCGCCCAGTCACCCACACGGTCGTGTGCAAAGATGAAGAGATCTGGCCCATGACCCCGAGGAATCGCGGCGTTGATCTTGTCGGCGTAGGCGTCGTAAGGAATGCCCAGCATCTTGATCTGAGTGGTCTTGTGAGTTCGGTTGTAAGCCGCGACCACTTTTTCCAAGGCGCGCTTCTCTTCGGCCCGGTAGGCGTGCCAAAGCACAACGGTTTTGACCGCAGCTTTTTTGGCAGGAGCGGCCTGAGCAGGAGCTTGGAGGGGGAGCCACAGAGTCACTGCAGCCAACATCAATACTTGCAACACTCGCATGGTGATTAACCCTCCGAAGTCTGGGAGTCTTCGTCAAAGAACAAACGGATGGAGAAGATAAGAAGCAGCGCCACCAAGACCAACCGGAAGAAGAAGATGGCGAGGTCCATCGTAAAGGCTCCAGGCCGCAACACATTGCGGGCGAAGTAGGACGCGTAGCTGTTGGCCCGCGCGGGAGCGTTCTCCAGGTGCTTGTACAGCACGGTGTGAAGCTGTTGGAGATTTCTGGCCGCGACCACTTTCTTCGTGATGGCGTAATCTGGGTAGCGGTCGAGAGCTTTTTGCAAACCAGCCAGAGCCTTACGCGCACGAGGGGGAGGGTTCTTGCGGGTGGTTCGGAGGCGCTTTTGGATGGGGAGTCCGTGGAGCGCCCAGTACGATTGCTTCAAGTGGTACGACATGTACGTTGGCTTGAGCAGGGTCTGGGTGAATTTGGTGTTGAAGCTAATGAGGGGAGTTGCCTGAATAACCAACAGGTACATCAACCAACCGGAAGCCATCACTCCAACCAACCCCACGACGAGGCTGTTGGTGGGACCCAGCGCGTTTCGGATCGTGGAGAAGCCCGATTCAAACCATCGGGAAGTCTGCTCTGCAAACTGCATATCCATACCGTAGCCGTCTTGGGCTTCGGGAGTGTTTGTGCCTGGCATCATAACGATGTCTCATCCTTTCGTTGGTACGATGGGGCCTCAGCCTAAAGCGAGTCCGGTCTCATGGTCAAAGAGATGAATGTGGTCGAGGTCGATTTTCAATTGGTAAGAAGCACCAATCTCATGCACTTCCTCCGACTCTTCGCGAAGGACAATCTGTTCGCTGCCGCATCGCAAGTACATAAAGGTCTCTGCACCCAGCGGCTCCTGAACTTCCAGAACAGCGTGGGTAAACCCTGTTGAGTTGGAGTCCTCCACAAGAGAGAGATGCTGAGGACGAACACCCAACATCCACTTGGTCTGCTTGGAGTCTTTCAGCTTGGCGCTCCAGGCCTCGCTGAGAGTAAGGTTCAGCCCTTCGTTCTGGAGGGTGACCTTTCCGTCTTTTTGGACCACATCGCAGGGGATTAAATTCATGGAGGGGCTGCCAATGAACGAGGCCACGAATTGGTTGGCCGGTTCATTGTAAAGCTCCATGGGGCTTCCCACTTGTTGGATGCGGCCTTCGTTCATCACCACGATGCGGTCAGCGAGGGTCATCGCCTCAACCTGATCGTGGGTGACGTACACGCTGGTGCTCTCCAACTGGTGATGGAGCCGAGCAATCTCTGTCCTCATCTGGACGCGGAGCTTGGCGTCGAGGTTGCTCAACGGCTCATCAAACAAGAACACTGCGGGGCGGCGAACAATCGCTCGACCCATCGCAACGCGCTGGCGTTGGCCACCACTCAAAGCACCTGGGCGACGCTTCAAGAGGTCTTGCAACCCCAGGATGTTGGCGGCTTCGTTCACGCGGTCGTTGATTTGTGCCTGTGGAATGCGCTGAAGTCGCAGCCCAAACGCCATGTTTTCAAACACCGTCATGTGGGGGTAGAGCGCATACGATTGGAAGACCATCGCGATATCGCGGTCTTTGGGGGCCACGTCGTTGACGAGCCTGTCACCGATGAAGATCTCACCTTCCGTGATTTCTTCCAACCCTGCGATCATCCGGAGCGTTGTGGACTTCCCACATCCAGATGGTCCGACCAAAACGACAAACTCTTTGTCCTGAATGGTAAGAGAGACGTCGCGAACAGCCACGACATCACCGTATCGCTTCTTAACTTGAGCGAGGCGAACCTCGGCCATTGTTGGACCTCATTCTATCTATAGGCCGCCCCTCACTGGAAGGCCCGGCGTGAATCGGGAAAACTCGTCTCTTAAAATGCGCGGTAGTGTGTACCATAACCCTTTGTTTTTTGCAAAGCAGTTATCAACCTGTTTCCGCTACGAGAAACATTCCTGGTGGAGGTCGTGTTGGCAAAAGTTGGCAGGTTGTCTTGGTTGTGCCTATCACAGCACTTGCAATCTACCCCCGGTTTGGATAATCATGAAAGACTACGTTCGGGGTGTCCCACTCGGGAAGACATGCCATACATTCCGGTTCTTCGGCTTCGCAAGTCATGGAACCATGATGAAGGTGAGAGACAACAGTGAGCGAGAAAAAATTCGAAGACGAACTTTTTGGTGATCTGGACTTGGGACCACAAGCCGATCAACGACCGCCTGCTCCGGCTGCGCTAACACAAGTTCCTGGATTCGAAACTCTGTCCGTTTCCAACCTTGAAGCGCTGGAAGAGAGACAGAAGATGAAGAACACATCTTCTTCGATCAAATCCGCGCTGAAAGAGCCTCCTCCCAAAGGCCCCAGCCGGAAGATGATTGTTCTTGTGGCCTTGGCTGTGTTTTTCCTGGTCGGGGGCGGCGTGGGCGTGATGTACTCCATGGGGATCGGGTTCTTTGCAGAAACCAAGCTCCCTCCCATCGCTCAGCCCAATCCTGGGGGGCGTGATCGCGTTAAAAAGAAGCGTCAACTCTTGTTTGTCGGGACCAAGCCCAAAGGCGCTGAGGTCTGGATTAACGGCGTGAAGTACAAGTCCCAAACCCCCGTCAACTTGGTTCTTTTGCCCAACCGAAAGTACAAGTTTGTTCTTAAGTTTGAAGGGTATCTTCCACTCCAGAAAAACTTGGATGTCAAAGCTCCTCAGTCTCCGATTAGTTGGAAGCTTGAGTTGAAAGCTGACCCCAAGAAGCCCGTGAAACGCCCCACACGTGACAAGAATGGTGAAGGTTACGTCAAGGTCTCTTGTGACCCGATGGGTGCGCTTATCAAGTTGGGCAAAAGTCCCGAAGTGAAATGTCCGGCCACCATTCAGATTGAAGGTGGTACTCATCCTATCAAGGTGGAGAAAGAGGGTTACAGCACCTATTCGGCCGGTGTGACCGTCTATCCTGCTCAGGTTATCACTCTTCCCGTCAAACTGCGCAAACTCACCGAGCGTGAAATGAAAAAACTCGCGCAGATGAAGGCGAAAGAGGCCAAAGATGATGACGACGATGACGACGACGATGATGACGACAAACCCAAGCCCCGTCGTCGTTACCGACCTCGCGGCAAAGGCACCATCATTATCGCCTGCAGTGAAAAAGCCACTGTCAAATGGAGAGTCGGTAGCCGGTGGAAGACACTGGGGCGAACCCCTCTGACAGCTCAGCTTCCTTCTGGTAACCAAAGAATCCGGCTCGTTGGACGGCGAGGAGCCTTGCGAGACGAGTTGATTCGGGTTCGCTACAAGAAAACCGTATCCAAAAAACTTTCGTTCCGGAAGGGCAAAATCAAGTTCCAAGTGAAGCCCTGGGCTGATGTTTGGATCAATGGCAAGAAAATTGGCCAAACTCCGATGCCTCCGTATAAAGTTCGGGAAGGCTTCTATCGGGTGACCTTAAGGAACGGTAAGAAAAAAGAAACCAAGCGGGTTCAGGTAAAAGGCAACCAAACGGCTTACGTGTTTCATTACTTCTCTGGCTAACGTCTAAGTCGTTGAAGAGACATTTCCGTTCGGTCGTTGGTACTCTCAGGTCGATAACTTTGAGGAGAGTTTGAACGGGAATGCGACAGATTATCATCGACACATTGTGGTTCACCGATATGTTCATTATGAGCTTTCTGGTGATGTACAATGTGCTCCATGTGTTCTTTACAACGCTCTCTTTTCTTGATGTCCGCCTTTGGATTGGGCGGGTGTTGTGGGAAGATCGCAAGCGTGTGTTTCGCTCCCCATTTCTCCCTTCCATCACTCTTTTGGTTCCCGCTTACAACGAAGAAGTCACGATCGTGGAGAGTCTCTACTCTCTGCTTCGGTTGGAATATCCCAAGTTTGAGATTGTCATCACCAACGACGGCTCCAAAGACGACACCATCGGCGTGTTAAAGAAAGCGTTTGGCTTCAAGCGCTCTGAAATCGACTACTTCCCCAAGCTGCCCACGCAGAATGTTCGAGGGTTGTACGAGGCCAAGGTTCCCGAAGGTTCTCAGGCTCAACGTCTTGTCCTGATTGACAAGGCCAACGGTGGAAAGTCAGACGCGCTCAACGCTGCCATCAACGCAGCCAAAGGTGACTACGTTTGCAGCATGGATGCAGACTCTCTCTTGGTGCCTGATGCGTTGGTTCAGCTGGTCATTCCCATCTTGGAAGACGTCAACACCACCATGGCCGTAGGAGGGCAGGTGGTGCCTTCCAACGGCTGTGATGTGCGGGACGGAAAACTTCTCAAAACAGGCATCCCCGACACCTGGATTGCTCGCTTCCAATTGGTGGAGTACATTCGGTCGTTTACGCAAGGTCGTACGGCATTGAGTCGGATTAACTCGGTGCTGATTCTGTCGGGCGTGTGTGCCCTGTTTCAGCGAGAGACGCTGCTTAAAATTGGTGGCTTCTTGACCACACGGATGACCAACAAGATTGGCATTGAATACGTGGGGGAGCACCAGGAGACGGTGTGTGAAGATATGGAGGTGGTGGTGCGTTTGCACCGTTACCTTTTGGACACAGGAGTCCAGGGGCGTGTGGTGTTTCTACCGGCCGCCATTGCCTGGACGGAAGTCCCTGAAGAGTATGTCAGTCTAGGGAAACAGCGCGGTCGTTGGTACCGGGGTTTATGGGAGAATGTGTTCTTTCACAGCGATATCATGTTTCGTCCCAAATACAAGCAAATTGGGATGTTCTCTATGCCTTATCAGGTGTTTTATGAAGCACTTGGACCCCTTATTGAGGGACTTGGTTATGTCCTGCTTCCTATCAGCTGGATCGTGGGTGTTCTCGACACATACTTCTTCTTCTTGTTTATGGGAATCTCACTGTTCTTCAGCGTGATGATTAGCACTCTGTCTGTGTTGTTGGGAGTGTGGTCTGAAGGTCGTTACAATCGGATGGGATCGTACGCCGATTCTTTGTTACCTTTCACTCCCAAGGAAGTGGGTCGTCTGATCTGGTACGGTTTTCTCTCGAACTTTGGTTACCGCCAATACATTGTGTGGTGGCAGATCAAAGGGTTTAAGGACTTCCTTGCTGGAAAGAAAAGCTGGGATAAGTTTGCTCGCAAAGGGTTCCAAAACACCACAGCTTCTTGATTGGGGTTGGGCCAGATAGATTGAGGGACATTCATCGTGGAGAACCGCAGCGACTCTTCCCCACACACATCCAAGCCAACGTCTTCTTCTGTGTTTCCTGGTTCTCTTCCTTCGTTTGCTCCGGCTCTCCCAACGATTGGTATCGTGGCAAGGGATCGGTCTCGATGGAAGGCTTTGGCTGAGCAGGCACAACGTCATCAGTATCCTGTGTTGTTCTTGTTGCCCCAAGAGTTGTTTGTGGCATTGGATGAGCAACATCCGGACTTGTTGTTGCTCGACGCTGAGGGGATGGAGCCTCCAATCCTTGAAACATGTCGGATGATTCGAAGCAATGAGCGCTGGCACAGCATTGAGTTGGTCGTGGCTGGCGGAGAAAATGAATCCGATGAACTGTACGGAGCGGGTTGTTCTCTTGTCACGAGCGTTGATGTGCGTCCCAACGGTACGCTGTGGCGCATCGTTGAGCGATGTCTCAAGCTTCAAGCCCGAGAAGACGAGCTTCACAACGCGCAAGAGACGATCGAGCAACAAGCCAAGTCCATGCGAAACCAGCGCAAAAACTATGCGTTGTTCTCAGGAACAATGTCGCATGAAATTCGCACGCCGATCGGGGTGATTGAAGGGTTTGTGATTAACCTGCTGGACGGCTTGGAAGGGGAACTCTCTGAGCTTCAACGGATGAGCCTGGAGATTGTCCAAAAGAACATCCATCGACTCAAGCAATACCTCGGCGAGGTTTTGGATCACAGCAAGCTCGAAGTCCAACCTGCTGAAGAAAAGTCTCGGCCTGAGACGGTAAAGGAAGCCCCACGTCGTGTCTACCGGAGGCGACTTTTGCCTCTTCGTGAAGTGATGGAAGACGTGGTGGAGATGTTCCGCGACCACTACAAGCGAAAACCTTTGGAACTTCGTGTGGAACTCGATGACCACATCCCTCGATTGTGGATGGACCGTGCCAAGATTCGTCAGGTTCTTGTCAATCTTCTGTCCAACGCCCACAAGTTTACCCCCGCAGGTGGAGCTGTAACGGTCCGGCTGGAGAGAATTCAGGAACAGTCCGAATCTTCAGGCGCTACGGAAGGTTCCGAGCAACGTCGTGAAGCCTTTGTTAGGATGGTTGTGACAGACACTGGCGTTGGGATTCCCAAGGAGGAGCAAGCTACGTTGTTCTCCCAGTTTGTTCGTGCGGAAGGGGCCGAACTGGAAGCGGATGGATCGGGCTTGGGTCTCGCCATCTGCAAGCAGATTGTGGAAGAACACGGTGGCGAGATGACCTTGGAGAGCGAAGTCGACCAAGGAACCTCCGTTGCTGTCAGGTTGCCTGTGGACTTGCGTCGTCGTCGGCTTGGAAAGCTCTTTGTTTTCTCGCAAGAACAGCAGCTTTGGAAGTGGATCGCGGATTACAAGGACAACCTGGAGGAGATCGAGCGGGTCTCGACCCTGGAAGAGGTCAGTGATATGGTATCCCGCGGTTGTCTCGACGTCTTGTTGGTCGACCACCCCGAGTTGTTCTCTCTTTTCAACGACAATCACCCCAAGGATAAACCATGACCCCCAAAAAGATCCTGGTGGTCGATGATACCCCCGATATTGTCCATTTTCTCGTGGTTCGACTGCGTTCGGAAGGCTTCGACACACTCACCGCCTACAACGGCCTCGACGGCTTGTCGATCGCCGAACGTGACCGACCCGACCTGATCATCCTTGATGTGATGATGCCTCAACTCAACGGCTTCCAGGTCTGCCGTAAGCTCAAAGAAAACCCTGAGCTTTCACACATCCCTGTTCTCTTCCTCACTGCCAAGGACCAACCCTCCGATCGATTCTGGGGCGAAGAAGTTGGGGCCTCCGCATACCTCACCAAACCCGTAGATCCGAGGATGGTCGCACAGACTGTTCATGAACTTCTTGGGACAGAGTAGAAGGAATGTTCTTAGCGTGGGCATTCATTCCCACGCTAAGAAGGATGAATTCCCACGCTAAGAAGCGTGTTCGGCGAGTTGGGCGAGTTGTTCTTGGACGACGGTGATGGTTTCTTTCTCGTTTGCGAGACGTTCGCGGGACTGCTCGACGACTTCGGCTGGAGCGCGTGAGACAAAGCCTTCGTTGCCGAGTTGACCTTCGAGCTTGGCTACGTTCTTCTCGCTGGTGGCGAGTTGTTTCTTGAGGCGCTCGATCTCAGCGTCCACATCGATAAGCCCGGCAAGGGGCACATAGACGCGGATGTCTTCGACGACGGAGGCTGCGCTCAGTGCTGGTTGTTCGAGGTCTGCTGACGCTTGAATCTCATCGACGCGAAGGAACTTCTGCAGCGCGTCCAGGTCCTTTTTCACAGCTTGGAGTCGCTCGTCGCTGCTACCGGTCAGCAGAAGCTGGGGCAGCTGTGTTTTGTCTGTGAGGCCCGGCTGCTGCGAACGCATCTGGTTGATGGCTGCTGTGATCTGGCGCATCAAGTCGGTTTGGGAGGCGGCTTCCTCATCTTGGGGGAAGTCTTCTTGCTTGGGCCATTCTGCGAGCATCAGCGCGGCAGAGGAGTCCTCTTGTCCCGCTTGCTTTTGGAGGAGTTGGAGTTCTTGCCAGAGTGCTTCGGTGATCATCGGAATGTACGGATGCAACAGGCGCAGGAACGTATCGAGGGCTTTCACCAGGTGCGTTTGGGCTTGTGCTTTGCTGGCTTCGCCGTAGTTCCCCCAGAGTCGAGGCTTAATCACTTCGAGGTACCAAGAGCAGAAGTCATCCCAGAAGATTCGATACAATTCGTCGCAGGCGCTGCCGAGGTCGAATACTTCGAGGGAAGCTTCCACGGCCTGAATACCTTGGTTCAGTCGGTGGTACAACCAGCGGTCTTCCAGGGCTTCAATGGTGTCGTCGTAGGTGTAGTTTTCGCACTGACGGAAGACAACCCCACGGCTGGCTTGCCAGATCTTATTGCAGAAGCGTCGGCCTTCCTCAAAGCGGGGAATGCTGACGTCGAACACTGCCAGATCGTCTTCTTTCTTTTTGCGTCGCTCGCGGTTGACTTGGAGACGGATGTCTTGGGCGTTTCCGCTGGTCAGCGAGCTGAGGCCGTAGCGGAGCGAGTCTGTCCCGTACACAGGGTAGTATTCCACCCGGTTTTTGGGGATGTCGCCGAGGGGGCGCTTGGCCCGAATGACATCTTTTCCGCCGTCAATCACGCGAACGGGGTCAAACCCATTGCCGCGTGACTTGGACATAATGTCACCCCGTTCGTCCTGCACAGTGCCGTTGATCAGCACGTGATGGTAGGGCGTTTCTTCGCGGAACTTCATGCCCATCATGACCATACGAGCAACCCACAACGCGAGGATGTCTCGGGCTGTGACCAACACGTTGGTGGGGTAGAAGTACTTCAGCTCTTCGGTTTCTTCGGGCCATCCGAGGGTACTCAGCGGCCAAAGTTGCGAACTGAACCATGTGTCCAGGACGTCTTCGTCTTGTGCGAAGCCTGCTTCGTTGAGTTCGTTCTCGAAGTCTTCGTGACCTTCGTTCACACAAACCAGCAGGTGAACGGTCTCGTCGTTGCGGTCTACAAGCAAGCGGCTGATGCGGTCGCTGGAGTCGATGTCTGCGTAGGGAAAGTCGAACCAGCTCAGATCATCGGAGATTCCGTCTTCCAGGCTCTCGGGGACATTCCCCAGCTCTTCGAAGGTGTAGGACTTAAACCACACAGGAATGCGGTGTCCCCACCAAAGCTGACGCGAGATGCACCAGTCGGGTGTGGAGTCGAGCCAGCGCATGTAGTCACGGCCGCGTTGTTCGGGATAGAACTTCACGTTTCCGTCGGTGTAGCAATCCTTGGCGAGGTCCACGAGGGGCTGCATGTTCACGAACCATTGATCCGAGAGGTAGGGCTCGATCGGCACATCGGTTCGGTAACAATGAGCGACTTCGTGCTCGTGATCTTCGGTTTTCGCCAGGAAGCCTTGTTCTTCCAGGTCAGCCACGACTTTTTTGCGGCCTTCGTTGGAGCCAAACAACCCTTCGTACAGACCGGTTTCCTCGTTCAGGGTTCCGTCCGGGTTCAGGATGTTGATCATGGGAAGGTTGTTGCGCTTTCCACAAGCGTAGTCGTTGGGGTCGTGTGCAGGTGTTACTTTTACCGCACCGGTTCCTTTTTCGGGATCGGCGAGGATGGCATCGCCCACAATGGGGATGGTGCGGTTGATCAGAGGAACTACAACGTTGGTTCCAATCAAACTGGCAAACTTTTTGAGCTGTGGCAATTGGTTGGCGATGCGTTGCTCCAGAGCTTCTACCTTCTCGGCGTCGCCCTTTTTCTTGGCAGCTTCCAGTCGCTTGTTGAGCTCTCCCTCAGGGTCGGGATGGACCGCAACAGCGGTGTCTCCCAACATGGTCTCAGGGCGGGTGGTGGCGACCTGAATGAATTCGCCATCCTTTCCTTCCAGCGGGTAGTTGATGTACCAGAAGTTTCCTTGGACAGTTCGGTACACCAGCTCGTCGTTGGAGAGAGCGCTTTGCACGCCAGGCGACCAGTTGATCAGTCGCTTGCCGCGGTAGATCAGGCCGTCTTTGAAGAGCTCCAAGAACACGTGACGGACCGCGCGAGACAGCTCGACTGACATGGTGAATTGGGTCCGTTCCCAGTCCAGCGAACAGCCCAGACGTTGCAACTGACCCAGAATCCGCTTTTCGTAGACTTCTTTCCACTCCCAGATCTTCTCGATCAGGGCTTCGCGTCCGAGGTCGTGGCGGGTCTTTTGTTCTTCTTCCCAGAGCCTACGCTCTACGACGGTTTGGGTGGCGATTCCGGCGTGGTCGGTGCCGGGAAGCCACATGGCTTCAAAGCCCTTCATCCGGGCGATTCGGATGAGGATGTCTTGGAGAGTGTTGTTCAGCGCATGACCCAGATGGAGTGCCCCTGTAACGTTGGGCGGTGGGATAACAATGGTGTAGGCTTCCTTCTCCGGGTTGACTTCGGCGTGAAAGAAACCATTCTCTCGCCACCACTGGTACCAGGGCTTTTCAATGGCGGCGGGATCAAAAGCGTTACTATCGATGGGTTCAGGACAAGGCGTTGGTTTGGATATTTCCGATGAGGACATCGCCGTTTTCCTTTTTTCTTTTAGAGGAGAGGTTCATGATTGGAATGTTTTGAGTCATGCGGCAGCGGGGGAGCCCGGGCCTGCGGAGGCTGCAGTCTAGCAAAAACAAATAGAACTGCAAGGGATTTTGTCGTGAACGAGGAGGATGGTGTCAACGCCTTCGTTGGATGCTTACACCAGGCGTTCCACTGGGAAAGGTCGGGGAATTCCAGGCATGGTTGACAGGACGTTGTCTCTGGTAGGACAAGCCTTTTCCAAGCGGTCTGGGTGGGGAAGTTGTGAGTAGGGTTGGTGCTAGAGCAGAACCCCAGAGGTGATGCGATTCATCCTAGTGACTCCTGGTAAGAGAGACGTTGTATCTGGGGTTGGTACGAATCGGTAGGAGGAAAGTTCAACCGCTGTTCTTATTGATGGATGTGTTTTTCCATCAACCTGCCCACAGCAGGGACGCCTTCTTGAACATGTTTGAGCGCGGTGGGGCGGAGGCGGTCGTACGTCTTGATCAGGACCTTGGTGGAGGCGCGCTGACGACGGGCATCTGTCACCGAAAGGAGGGCTTCCGCAACTTCAGCGTCTCGGGCTGAGAGGTAGGACGTGAAGGTTCCTCGCGAACCTGCGTCCTGCTCCTTGTAGCTTTGGTAATAGGGGTCAAGGGCTTCCACAAACTCGTCGAGGAGGAAGTCGATCAGGCTTTCGACCATCTTGCCGCCTCGAAGGTTCTTGATGACCTTGAAGCCACCCTTAATCAACAGGCCTACTGCGCCACGTTTGCTGCTGACTTCTTGGTCCAACACTACAACTGCGTCTTGGACAACCTGGGCACGACGGCCTGGATCATCCTCAAGCATGGCCGAGAGGCTTTCGTGTTTGAGTTCCGACATAATGTTTCAATCCTTCCCAATGTCCGCGCCAATGTTCTGGCTTAGAATGTATAGTGGAGATGCTTCGCTATATCGTTCAGCCAGGGGAAGGTTTGCGGATAGGCGCGTCCCACTGTGTACAGCACGAACACACCGTACAAGGAGAACAACAAGACCGCTTTGAGCTTGCCCATGGTCCGACCGATCAAAAAGATAGCAACAATCAGAACGGTTAAAAGGAGCAAAAGAATGCGTAGCTCCTGAACAGCAGCGACCGAAGACGCTCCAGCGTTTGCCATCGCACCGGCCGACTGGAGCTTGACGCTGCCGTACACCAAACCGTACATCATCAAAGGAAGACCCAAGGCCACGTTGATGTCAAAAATATTGCTACCCAAAGCGTTGGAGACCGCGTCATCGTAATCGCCTTGGCGAGCATCGCGGATGGAGATGATTGTGTCAGGAACGCTCGTGGCGGCTGCTGCGAGGATCACCGTGGTGAAAAAGACCGGGACGTTAAGCGCTTTGGCCATTCCAACACAAGCATGGGCCAGCCAATGGCAGGGGATGGCGATGGCAATCGCGCCGATCGCGAGCAAGACCCACGCCCGTTGCTTGTTCATTTCCTTGGTGCCGTAGAGCATCCATCGGAAGTTGAGGGTGACAATCGCTGAGATCCAGCCGGAAGGCTCTTCATCTTCTTCGTCGTCATCGTCATCATCGTCTTCTTCGACTTCACCTTTCGCTTTGTGAGCGCGGTATTCCCAGTACAGGTACATCACATACAGGGAGTACAGCCCAATCAAAACGCCACCCATCCACCACTCCAGCGTGCTGCCTGAGAGGAAGAAAATGAGGACCAGTTCGCTCACGATGAAGAAGAAGGCGTCGCGCATAAAGCCACGACGTTGGATGGAGATCGACTCGACGCGCTCCATCCGACCTTTGATCCTCACGCCAAAAAACAGGACGTTGATGATGCAAAGGCCTGGTATGACCACGGCGTTGAAGATGGCGCTCCCTGCACAGGTCGCGATCCCTCCAGAGAATCCGTCTTGGTCGTGGAACACAAAGAGAAGAAAGAACGTCGTGAAGAGTTCAGGAAGAGAGCTCCCGATGGCGTTAATGGTGGCGCCTCGAAGGCCTGGGGGTAGGCCGGTTCCGATGAAGCGAGAGGCGTTTTCAAACGTATCACAGGCATAGCTGATCAACACGGACGCGACAACAATCAGTCCGAGATAAAAAGCAATGTCGATCATGAAGGGTAGCTCCTCCTACATGAGGTCGGTTGACAGTGGGGTGCAGATGGAACACCTTGGTCGTGTTCGTACAAGTCGTCAAAGATCTGACGTACAGGATGCACAGTTGATGTTTCTTGCACGATGGGAATGGGGCTGTATAACATCAAGCCCTGGATACTCACTTCGGTGGTGCTCAAGGGAGAGCTATCGATGGAGCATTCCCCGTCTTGCTCTGGCGCAGAGGCTGAGCCATCCTACCTGATATGATGGGTTGTTCCAAGGAAAAGTTTGACGACGTGCAGCGGAGATAGGTTTTGGTCAACCAAGGCGTTCCACAGACAACAGCCTACATGGGAATTCGGCTGACTGTTCAGTCTGAAGACCCTCAGGATCGGTACTACCATCCTCAAGACTTTTTCCCTCTCGCGAAAGAGGGTGGGGTGCTGATTGGTCGTGCTGCCAGCAACGATATCCAGCTCGAAGGAAACGGAGTCTCCAACATTCACTGCCGGGTCGCAGTCTCCGGAACAGACTATGTTGTGGAAGACGCCGGGAGCAGCAACGGGACCTTCGTCGGATACAGACAGCTCCAGCCTGGAGAGCGACACCCTCTTAAAGATGGTGATGTCATCCGGGTGGTCCACTACAGCGTGACCTTCCGCATGGGGCTTTCTGCATTCTCTCCTCAACCCCAAGAGGATCTTGACCTGGACAGCACCTTGCAAGTCGAACACGCGATGGTGCAACAGTTCTTGAGTGAGCCAGAGGAGCATTCTCCCCAGATCACCTTCATGAACGGAAGCCATCCTGGGCTTGTGTTTACGCTGAACGAATACGAAGACTGCACTGTCGGTCGCGATCCCAACTGCGCTCTGTGTTTGCCGGAAGATGCAGTCAGCCGACAGCATGCGCTGATCCGGCGCGACTGGAGCGGCGTCACTTTGCGTGACCTCAACAGCGCCAACGGTGTGTATGTGAATGGAATTCGAATTCAACCCAACACCGAAGTGGGGCTGAACAACGGGGATCAGATCGGCATCGGTCATTACATGCTTAAGTTCTCGGATCCGTTTGCGGCGTCCTTGGAGGACAAGCTCAAAGGAGTCTGGGTGGAAGATGACCTCGACAACACGATGTCGGGGGCCACGTTGATCGGAGCCAACCGAAAAGGCAAAGACGAAGAGCCTTCCAAGAAACAAGAACCCACAGACCAAGACGTTCGTGAGCCTGTCTCGGGACAGTGGCGTGCTGGGCGGGCCTCGGCAGGAGAAGAGGAGAAGCCCAACCGTCGGAGTCGCAGGCGTAGATCCCAGGAGGAAAGCTCCACTCCCAAGCCTTCTGCCAAACATCCCAGTGAAGTTGCCAAAGAGAAAGAAGCTGAGGCCTTGGAAAACAAGGCCGACAAAGGACAAGCTTCTGAGCAGAGCCCGATGGAAGAGAAGAAGAAATCTCGCCAGGAACGTCGTCGGGCCCGGCGTCAGAAAATGGAGCAAGAAGCCCGTGACGCAGGAGAATTGGACGACTCCTCCGACGACGACAGCGACAAGAGCGGCTCCAAAAAGGAGGGGGGTTCTGGACGCAAGGCAAGTGGGGTGTCCAAGGGTGGAGAGAAATCTCAGGGCACTTCTGGAGAAGGCGAAGGTGGCGTATCTACCCCTATACACCGGGGGAAATCACGGTTGAATCGGGCGGAGAAAACCGCCTTGGGCCTTGTGGTGGGTCTGGTTTTTATTTTGGTGGTGCTTGTCTTGGTGTTACTGTTTTTGGTATAGGCATACTTCGCTTGGATTTGACAAGTCGGTAACCTCAGCGATAGCATACGTCAGTTGTGGCGTTTGAACGAATCTTGTGTGCGCACATCATGGATAAAGTCGAGCAAATCATCATCTGCCCGGCGTGTGGTCATAAAAACCCCGCTGCAGCAAAGTTCTGTCAAAATGACGGATACCCGCTGCGCGATGGGAACCCCGATGACCCACTCGTTGGTCGCCTGGTTGGAAATTATCGCCTCCTTGAACGGAAAGGGGAAGGCGGCTTCGGCGTTGTGTATCTTGCCGAACATAACAACCTGAAGACCCGATTTGCGGTAAAAATTCTTCACCCCCAGTTTTCTGCCAACCGGCACATTGCTGAGCGTTTCCGCCGGGAAGCTCTTGCTGCTGGAAAGATGCGACACGAGCACGTTGTGTCGATCGCAGACTTCGACCAAGCTCCAGGTGTAGGCCTTTACTACGCCATGGAATACCTGGAAGGAAAAACGCTGAAGTCGTCCCTCGACGACGGTGAAGAGTTTGGTCCTTCTCGAATCTTGCACGTGGCCCGTCAGGTTACCTCTGCGATGGAACGTGTCCACTCCCTCAACATCATTCACCGGGATCTTAAGCCCGAGAACATCTTCCTCCTGGAAGAGGGTGGAGTGAACGACTACGTCAAGCTCGTCGACTTTGGTATTGCAAAGTTGATGGACGAAGAGGGCGCTTCCCTGACTCGTACCGGCTTGAGCGTTGGAACTCCTCTGTATATGTCGCCCGAGCAGGCCCGAGGGAACTTGAAAGCCTTGGGGCCCCGCAGTGACATCTATTCCTGGGGCGTCATCCTGTTTGAGATGATGACCTACAGGCCTCCCTTCTTTAGCGAGAATCCCCACGAAGTTGTGATGATGCAGATTCGTGAGATGCCCCCGCGTCTCTCTGAAGTTTGCCCCGACCGTGTGTACAGCCCCGACATCGAAGACTTTATGCGGCGTGTGCTGGCGAAGGACCCCAACGATCGTCCTCCCACCATGCTGAAAATGTACGAAGAGTTGGAAGACATCCTCTCCGCTCCCGATGTCATGCAAGACACGGGCTTAACGCAGGTCGTGGAGCAACGGGAAGAGTGGGCGAACTCCAACACAGTGCATGTCTCGACGCCCACTGCGACGCAAACCACACGTGAAGTGCTTGAAGAAGAGGCGGGTAAGTCCTTAGTCGAGTCTACCGGTGAACACCTCCAGCCTGCTCACGTGACCTCCGAAGAGTTCATGGATCCGTCCCAGACGGGCGAAGAGCTTCGGGAAGACACTCCCGATTGGCGCAACGTCTTTCCAGATAACAATCTCGACGACGAAGAGCTGTCCGATACGATCTCGGGCAAGAATATGGACGAAGCTCTCGCTGAAGCTGCGAAAGCTGGATCTTCTTCGCCCGCTGTGGACGTCAACTTTGTTTCTGGGGATGACCTTCCACTCCCACCCATGATTGGGCAAGCCTCAACGCTGCCTCCACCTCCTTTGGTGGATGAGGGAGAAGTCTCTCCATCTGGCAAGGTTTCGGATACCATCTCTCCTGAAACCCAGGAGTCCCATAACACCGAAGAGCTTTCCCCTGAGGCCATTCGTTACGCGAAGCAGGCGGCTTTCCAGATGGCTCCTCCTGCTGATGACGACGCCAAGTCTGACTCAGACTCCGAAGAAGGTAAGACATTTACCAGCTTCTCCACAGATCCCAACGCATTGCGTTCGCCGCTGCAACGGTACGGTACGCTGATTGTTGTGGGTGTGTTTGTGTTTGTGGGGATCATTGCAGGACTCATCTATTGGTTGAGGACGTCAGAGCCTGAGCCTTCCATCGACTACAACACTTTGATGCGTAGAGTGAAAAAACAGCCGAACGTTGGAGCAGGCCGCCCCAGCTCTCGCCGTCCTCGGATTATCCTCTTGCGCCCGAACGTTCCGAAAAAACGCAAGGTTGATGCACGAAGTAAGAAGCAAGACTCTGGCATTCCCTTCGCCAGCCTTGCTACCCAGCATCAAGTTTCGCTGTCCATTCGTGTCAAGCCTGAAGGGGCTAGCTGCGAAGTCCATTTGGATGACGAATGGGAAGAGATGACTCACTGTAGCCTCTGGCAAGAAGTTGGGGAGCCTCTTGAAGTCCGAATTGTAAAGTCCGGTTTTGTGACTGAAAAGCGAACCTGGCTTCGGAAACAAAGCCGCTCTTGGACTGTTGAACTTCGCAAGGTTCGGAAGAAGCGTTCTCGTCGTCGGCGGGTTCGTGTGCGGCGCGTGAGCCGACGCTCCAAGGTCAAAAAACGCACAGCCCCTGAGCGTCGACGTGCTCCAGCCACTCGTGGTGACAGTATTTTTGAACAAACTGACAATCCATTCCGAGACAAATCTGGCAAAAAATAAGTCTTCCGCTTGAACAACTTGTTCTTCTCCAAGGAACGTTGTGATGTTTCTCTTTGGAGACAAAGCAAGATGCTCTTGGTGTGCATTGTTGTGCGACGTGCAGGCGACCCCATCCTGTCCACTGGTGTATCGGGCTGAGTTGTGGCATAGTGGGGCTTTCCACAGCACAGTTCTGCCGGGAATCGACGTTTGTTGTCCCAATTTGCCTTGTTTACTAGAGAGATAGGGTCTCGATGACCTCCCCAACTTTTCTTCTTCGAGTGATGGTTTGTCTGTTGTGTTTGGCGTCCCCAAACGCTTTGTCTCTTGTGGGGGCATCGGGCGGGGTCTCTTTTGCTGCAACGAATGTCGATGACCCGTTGTTGAAAGAAGCCGAGCGTCTCTTCTTGGAAGGACAAACTCTTGCAAGAAAAGCCAGATACAAGGACGCCTTGGCGAAGTTCCTTGCTTCGTACCGGATTGTTCCTTCCAAAACGACGAGCCGACACCAGAAAATCCGCAGCACACTGTTGTTTTTGATTGGTCGCACGTACCAACTTCAGAAACAATTTGCTGACGCTGGGTTGTACTACCGCAAGTATCTCAAGGTTGGGAAGCGGAAGCGATTTCGAACCCTGGCCCAACGCTTCCTCAAAAAGCTTTGGCCTTACCTGAAAGCAACGCTGCAAGTACAAGCGGCAGAAGGACAGAGCACCGAAGGGCTCTCTTGTCAGCTGCAAGAACCCAGGGGCTCCTTCGAGCTGGCTCTCCCAGGAAACAAAGAAGTTGAGGCCGGTGAAATTGTTGTTTCTTGCTCCATGACCGGCTTTCTTCCGTATCGTCGAAAGCTAAACATAGCAGCAGGACAAACCCAAACGTTGCTGATTAAACTTTCTCCTGCTCCAACGCAGCGACCGAACCCTCCCACCACAGGAGGCCCTCGTGATTTGCGCTGGGTCGCCTTTCTTGTTGGAGGCTTGGGGTTGGCCACTGTCGGTGTTGGAGGGGTGTTTGGTGGGTTGTCTTTGGCCGCTCGTTCGTCGGGCGAAGAAGCGATTCTTCAAGCGGAGCAGTCTGGGCTTGCGACAGACACTCGGAAGGTTCTTGCTGCTGACCAGGAAGCCCAACAACATGCAACCACCGCGAACGTCATGTTTGCTGTCGGTGGGGGGGTAGCAATTGTTGGTGTGATCCTGTATTTTGTGTTGAGGCCCCGGAAGCCATCTCCCCGAACCCAAAGCCGTTCTTCTGGGGCGAAGGTATGTATGAACTGCAGGATGCATTCTGATGAGACATGGTCGTTTTCGTCGTCTTCTGATTTCTCCATTGTTGTCTCTCCCTGAGCGAATCACTCCTCTCTCTCGGTCACGTGTTCTGGCCATCGCTCTTTGCTCACTTACGCTGCTTCTGGGAGCCTGTGTCCACAACCCTTTGTCTGTGTTTGGTCTTCGCTGTGAGTCCGCTGCAGATTGCGGGGATGGACTCATTTGCTACAAGAACTTCTGCCGAGAAGAACCCACCGATCCGCCTGGGTGCAAGAAGAACGCTCACTGCCCAGCCTGTATGCAGTGCAATGTCGACAAGCAGGTGTGTGAAACCCAAACCTGCGGCTCTGATGCTGACTGTGCTGGCTGCACCAACGGCTACTGTGATTTGAAAGCAGGGGGCGTCTGCAAAACGGGTGAGAAGCCACCGAAACCCTGTCAGTCTGGGGATGATTGCGAAACGAAGCTTTGTATCAGTGGTCGGTGTCTGTCTTGCAAAGAAGACCGTGATTGTGCCTCCAAGCTTTGCGTCAATGGGACCTGCACAGCCTGCACAGGCGACGAAACTTGTCGAAACGGCTTGCTCTGCAAAAACGGTGTTTGTCTACCTTGTGACAACAACGACGAGTGCACCTCCAAGCTCTGCGTGGATGGCTCCTGCAAACCTTGCGCTCAGAACGATGACTGTGGTGATGGCCGACTTTGCAAAGAAAAGATCTGTGCGCCTTGTTCTGACAACAGCGAATGCCCCTCGTTCTTGTGTGTGAGTGGAGCCTGCAAGTCCTGTTCGAGCAACGCGGACTGTGGAACGGGTGATTGCGCCGAAGGACGATGTTCTGCGCCATGCAGCGTCAACAAAGATTGTCCCTCCAACCTTTGCAAAAACAGCCGATGTGTTGCGTGCCAAGAAGCCGAAGATTGCGTGGACTCCTTCCGCTGCATTGACGGTCGTTGTGCGAGTCCCTGTCGGTCGACTGCAGACTGTCTGACAGGTCGCTTTTGCGTCTCAGGCAAATGCCAGCTTCCCTCGGAAGGCGAGATTTGTTCTCCCTTGGTGGGTTGTTCCAAACCCCTAAGCTGCATCAATGAGTCGGGTTCGACTCGTTGTCGTCAAACTTGCAATCCTGTTGCTGCTTCCAACAACTGCCCTTCGGGCCAGCTTTGTGCGTACCAACCTTCGGACGAAGAGGGCGATAACGGTATTTGCAAGCTCAGCAACAATGGCGTCAAGCTTGGGCAACCTTGTGATGAGCAAACGAAGAATTGCGAAGTCAACTTGTTCTGCAAGTCGGATGGAAAAGACAAGCTCTGCCGTCGGCTTTGCAATACTGGAGCGCCGCAGAGTTGTGGAGACAAAGAGATCTGTGTTCTGCTTGACCCCCAACGACCGGGTGTTGGCGTCTGTTTGCCTCCCATTTGCAAAGGGATGACGGGTAACTGTCCGATTGGTGCCCAATGTTACAAAGACGCTTGTCGTATAAGCTGTGACCCAACAAAGCAAAGCACAGGTTGTTCTGATTCCACGTTCTGTTTGGGGCTCTCGGCTCAAGAGGGTGGCGGTGGGGTTTGCCTCGACAAACAGTGCGACGGTGGAAAAGGAACCTGCAACGTAAGCAACTATTGCAAAGACTTCCAATGCAAGCCTGTGACCCCACCAGCCAAGACGTGTTCATCCCATCTTGACTGCAAGTCCACCGAAGTTTGTGTCTCTACCTCGTCAACCTCTACGACAGGGGCGTGCCGAGCCAAATGTGACTTCAAGAAAACCGGCGCGTGTTCAGGCTTGACCGAACATGTCTGTGTACCTCTCTCGCGTCAGTACAACAACATCACCGCTTATTGCATGCCCCGACGAGGCGGGGTTGATACAGGCAAAGCTTGCGCTGCTGGCGTTCAGCTATGCGAACGAACTCAGTTCTGCTTGCCTATCACAAGCAAGAGGGCTTCTTGTTACCCTCTCTGCACCACTGCGGTCTCTAGCCCCTCCCCAGATGCACAATGTCCCACAGACTATCGCTGTCTTCTTCGATTGAGGGATTCTTCCCTCGGTGTCTGTATCAAGTCCGCAACTCTCCGAGTCGGAGATGAATGTGGACCAGACTTTGGTCTCTGTCCCTCCGGCAGCGACTGCTTTATCGACGATGCGACTGACAAGGCATTTTGCCGCAAAACATGCCTCTCCAACGCCAGCTGCGATAGCAACCAAGAATGCAAATCCCTCAAGAAAGCTATCTTCAACGCTGCTGCTTCTGGATGTGTTGCCAAACCTTAAGACGGTTTAAAATACTCTTCCAGGCTGGAACTTTTTCCAAAAAGTCTGAGTTGTGTTTCTCTTTGCATTCCAAACCTATAGGGTTTATCCAGCCTTCTGAAGCGAGAACTCTCTCTCCAATCTGTGCATACCCTTCCCGAAACTTCCTTCGTCCTTCTCCTTGTACATACTTTTCTGAGGTTTCTCAGGTTTTCGGGGTTTTGAGGCTTTCCTGAGAATTTATTCTCAGGATAAGGAAATCCATTCAAGGATGAAGAATCTATCCTCAGGTTAAGGAAAGCCATTTCCTAAGAGAAGGAAAGCCATTTCCTAAGAGAAGGAAAGCCATTCTCTAAGAGAAGGAAAGCCATTCTTAGAGCATCACATCTTCAACCTAAAGAAATCAATCTTCAGGTGAAAGGAGTGAAGTGAGTTGAAGTTGGAAAATGAAGGAATGGAAGAGAGAAGGTTTTGTTCACGGGGGAGGTGATTCCGCGCGAACTAGGGGGGGGAACTGGGGGAGTTAGCGGCGACGACGGCCTCGGCGGGCTTTCTTCATCATCTCTGCCATCTTTTCACGGACGCGTTGTTCGTAGATCTTACCCCAAGCGATGAGACCTTTTTCCTTGACGGTTTTGGCGTCTTCTTGGAGTTCTTCAACCACTTTGTCATCAACGATGGATTCTTTGTGGTTTTTCAGAACTTTCGCGATGAGTTCAACGGTCTTGACGAGTTCTTTCTTCTCGTACTTGTCAGCTTTCTTCTTCTTGGTGGTCTTCAACTTGAGGTAGGGACCACGAAGTGTGATGTCAGCTTGTTGACGGAAGAACTTGGCGACTTCTTCGCCTGCTTCTTTGCGCTTCTTGCGACGAATACGCTTCCAGGTCTTGCGCTTCTTGAGTTCTTCAGCTCCGTAGCTTTTGAACGCGATAGCACGAGCAAGACGGGTGTAAGCCTTGTTTGCACCAGCGTAGTCGAGGTCACGGAGGTAACCTTTACCAGCGATGGTGTAGTGACCGGTACTGTCAGCGTAGCTGCCGTTGGTGAAGTAGATGTCACCTGTGAACAGGCGGGGTTCCACTGCACCGGGGCGGGTTTGCATGGAAGCTTGGAAGAAAGCACCGGCGGACTCGAAGTAGACTTCGCGAAGGTCGCCGACCTTGAGTTCCATCTTCTTTTTGCGGAGACGCTTGCCACGACCTTCTTTGAGTTCTTCAAGGAACTTCTTGTACTCAGCCTTGATCTCTTCGTTGTCTTTCTTTTTGACAACGCGATCGTCAATCTTCTTGAAGATCTTGTCGAGATACTTGGTGAACTGCTTGTGGAGGCCTTCGTAGTCGTCTTTCTTCCAGTTTTTGTCTTTGGGAACGCCCGCGGCACGGTTCATCCAAAGCTTACCCATGGCAAGGTTGCTTTCGTAGTGGTCGCCGTAGTAGGGGGCTTTTTGATCGTCGAGAGCCTTTTTCCAGGTCTCTTCCGCTGCCTTCTGGTCACCTTTGTTGTACTGGAGTCGTCCAAGCAGGTACAGGTAGTCGGAGTGGTCTTTGAAGGCTTTCTTCATCAGGTCGAGGACTTCTTCAGCACGTTTGGATTGGCTGGGTTTTTCCTCGGCGTCATCATCATCGCCGCTCTTCTTGGTCGCGTTCAAGAGAGTTTCAGCCGCTTCGTAGTAGGGCTGCATCAGAAGAGGATCAGCTTGGATGGCCTTCTTGACGCGAGCCATACCATCGTCCCACTTCTCCAACTTGAACAAGATGATTCCGTACAAGCTTTGGATGTAAGCTTCGTAGGGAGCCAGCTTTCCGGCTTTCTCAATGCTTTCAAGAGCTTCTTTGTAATCACCGCGATAGTAGGAACCTTTCGCTTGAGCGTAGTGGTACCAACCTTCGATGTGTGGAGACAAGTTGCCAATTTTCTTGACCTTCTCCATCTTTTCTTCGAGCTCGCGGATCATCTTAAAGCCAACGCTCATGCCCACGCCTGCGTCCAATACGCTGATGGCATCGCCGATGGGAGCCAACAGGTAGTAGGGGCTAGCAGCCATTTTCTTTTGGATGGCGCTGTGGAATGGACAGTTGGAGAGTTGGTCAGAGCGAAGTGCTGCAACAAACGCTTCGGTCAACAGGTCCATCGTGCCCAACTGGAGGCCCGGAGGAGCAGAGTTGCCGATGATCAGAGGGGGGTCAATCCAGCAGTATTCGTTCTTCTGCTTGTCAGGAGCTGACAACGTTCCTTTGACCAAGTTGACGTTCTGCTTGGCTTGTTCTGTTGCCTTCGCGAACTGCGTGTGAGCCGCAGCAAATTCACGCTGACGAAGGTGGTAGTAGCCAAGGCGCCAGCGGTAGAACACGCTGTCCCAACCGACTTCAGCCGCACGCTTGAATTGTGCTTTGGCGTATCGGTTTTTGCCGAGGCTTTCGTACACAAGGCCGTGGACCCAGTTCAAACGAACGTGGATGGGAAGCTCAAGCTTGTACTTCTTGAGGTACGCGTCGAGATCTTTGAGCTTGCCTTCGGCTTGCGCGCGGTTGCCTTTGCGAATCATTTCCTGGGCAGCTTCGTATTCGGAAGCCACGAGCAGGGCGTGGTATTCGGGCAGGATGGCCAGGAGGCTTTTCGGGCCTTTGCGCTGGACTTCAGCAAACAACTTCTTGAATGCGTCCAGGTTCGCCTGGGTACGCTCGTGACGCTGGTAGAGAGCGTAGTGAGTCTCTGCCAGGTGAATCATCGAGAAGGGATCGTTGGGATTGAGCTTCTTGCGAACAATCTCGTACACACCTTTGGCGCGCTTAAGGCCTTTGAAGGTGTCGAGTTGCTGCTGGCTACGACCGAGGAAGATCATGCCGTGCAAGCGCTTTTCTTCAATCGAAACGCCAGCCAAGTAGGAGATAACACCCAAGGCGATGGCGAGGATGATGAAGATGTCGCGGAAGGTCTTGAGCAAGCTATCGGTGCGTGGGGCGGTGAAGTCGGTGTCGACGTTCACATAGAAGGGACCTTCACCCGTGGGTTGGTCCTGCACCTCAATGTTCAAGCTTTTGAGCAACATCCGAGCCTGGGGGTGGCTGGGATTGAGCGCGTGGGCTTGCTGGAGAGCCTGGATGGCTTCTTGCAAGTCATCGCGTTCGAGTGCGATTTCACCCTTGAGACGGAATCCTTCCCAAGCGTTGGGATTGGATCGAACAATGCCATCGACCTCATCAGCGGCGCGCTTGAGGTAGTTGCGCTTGATAGCCGAAGCGTCAAAGTACGCTTTGGCGAGGAGCAAACGTCCGTTCAGGCTATCATCACCCTTCAAGCCCTTTTGGGCTACGGCAATTGCTTTAAAGGGGAAACCGCGGCGCAGATATGCTTCCCCGAGTGGAATGTAGACCTGTGGAGAGGCATCAGTTTTGAACTGGCGCTCAAGCTCATCTACGTCTACCATGTGCAGCGCACCTGTAGGGTCTGCAGCCATGTCGATTCCTCCAACTCTCTTGGGTTGTCTTCCATTAAATACATCACACCCTCAGTTCAGAATCCGATGGACCTTAGGGGTGGGGCTGATGTCGAGAGGCAGCCGGATTACTCGGCCGTAAAAGTTTTCTTCCTATAGCAGAGTCAAACATGAGTGTCAAGCGATGGGTTGACCCCAAATGGGGTTTGCGCTAAGGTCCGCCCGTGTCCAAATTGAGCTTGAAACAAGGCGTCTTGTTTGGACCTGAGGCCCTCCATCTTTCTCCTTGCTCGAACAGGCTTTTTGTTGTAGACCGATGCCTCCTTGGCGACCCACTCTCTCTTGTGTAAGGTCAACGCCAAAGTCAAAAGGTTTCCAAAAAGTTGACGGTCTCCTTTTCCAATGGTTCAAGTTTGAAGCGAAATCGGCTTCACTCCTCAAAAAACGAGTGAGAGGCCTTTCCTTCGCAAGGTTTTTGCGTAAAGCTGCATCTGCAAGCTTTTGTCCGTTGTTCTCTTGTGAGGTTTTGATGAAACTGCAATCTTTCGTACAAACAACCCGCAACCTCTTGCTGCGATGCATTCTTGTGGCCCTTTGTCTGAGCGTTCTTTCGCCTCAGGCGTGGGCTGGCAAACGCATTGTCGTGGAACGCATTGTCGCAGTCGTCAACAATGAGATTGTCCTGTGGTCTGACTGGAAGCAGCGATTTGCGGCTCTGCAAGAGCGCGCGCTGCAAGGCATCATTGACGATGCGGCCAAGAGAAAGCGACTCATCCTGCTTCGAGATGAAGTCCTTCAAAAGATGATTGACGACATCCTGTTGGATCAGGTCGCTCGGAAGCTGCAAGTGAACGTGACGAGCAAGGAGGTAGACGCTGCCATTCTCGATACCCAGAGACGGTACAAGCTCACCCCTGAGCAGTTTCGTGAGGCGCAGAAACAACAAGGCTTTACCGATACAACCTACAGAGCCATGGTCAGTCGAGAGCTGCGAAAGCTTCGTCTCCTTCGTCGTGTACTGCGCGACAAAGTTAATGTAAGCGAGCAAGACGAACGAGCTTTTTACCGGCGCATGATTCAAGATGTTAACGCTGGACCCACGGAGTATCTTGTTCGGCACATCCAAATTAATGTCCCGATGAAGGCCCCTGCGGCTGATACAAAGAAGCTGCGAGCGAGAGCTGAAGCCCTTCTCAAAGATGTAACGGCCAAAGTGTACAGTGGGAAAAAAGTGACCTTCGCTTCCTTGGCGAAGAAGTTCTCCCAAGAAGGTGTGGCATCGCAATCCGGTGGTTCGTTGGGATGGCACAAGACCAAGTTTGACGACGACGAAGAAGAAACGCTCCACACCAACCTGATGAAAGCTCTGCGTCAGACCAAGGTTGGCAAGATCTATCCTCGCTTGGTTCGGACTCCTCTTGGGTTCCACATCTTGTACGTGCAAGAGCAGCGCTCTTCGGGCGTTCTTCCTTTTGATAAGGCCCGTCCCAATATCCAGAAGATCCTTCGGAAGCAAGCGTTTGAGAAAGCTTACACGCAGTACATGAAGGAAATCCGCAAGAAGGCAGTGGTTGTCAAACGACTTCCACCAGTCTCTTCATAACCCAACTTGTTCTGATGTTCCCATCCTGCCTCTCCTCTCCGCTGTGTCTCTGAACCCACACGTTCTCTTTCACATTCCATTGGGGTGAGCGCCAGGCTGGAAGTCCTTTCGAAAACCAGGGGGATTCAATATGCAGCAGGGTCGGATTGGCGTCACGATGGGAGATCCTGGAGGGGTTGGGCCCGAAGTCTTGGTGAAGGCTCTTGCCAGCCTGGACCGGACCGCCTGGCCTCCTCTTCTTGTGTACGGGGATGAGGCTCGCTTGGAGCAGACTGCACGTCGCTTGGACCTGCCAAACCCCCTCTCACTACCGGACGTAAGCCTTGTTCCACACGAGGAAACGCAAGGGCAGTCCTTTGTGTGGGGAGAACTCACTGATGCTGGTTCAGCCGCCCAGGTCGGCTACATTCAGGCCGCATTGCAAGATGCCTCCACAGGGGTTCTCTCTGCGATTGTGACAGGTCCGATTCACAAACAAGCGTTGGCTCGCTGTGGACTCCCTTATCATGGACACACCGAGTGGCTGGAAGACCACTTTGATGTGTCCCAAGCTGTGATGATGCTTGCAGGAGAGCGCCTTCGAGCGGTGCCTGTGACGGTCCATGTCCCTTTGAGAGATGTTCCCTCCTTGCTCACCACCTCCTTTCTATTGGAGACCTTGACGGTGGTTCACCACTCGATGGAGCAATGGTTTGGGATGTCGTCCCCGCGCATCGCTGTGTGCGGGTTGAATCCCCACGCAGGAGACGGGGGTTTGCTGGGGGAAGAGGATGACGCTGTCATTGTGCCAGCGGTCGAACAAGCCCAATCTATGGGGATGAATGTCTCTGGTCCTTTCCCTGGAGACACCGTTTTTTTCTTTGCATCCCAAGGGCATTATGATGTAGTACTCGGGATGTATCACGATCAAGCCCTGGGGCCGTTCAAGCTTTTGCACTTTGATGACGGGGTGAATGTGACGCTGGGTTTGCCGTTGCTGCGAACGTCTGTGGACCACGGTACCGCTTATGATATCGCAGGGCAGGGGATTGCGCGGGCTTCCAGCATGATGAACGCTTTAAGTATGGCCGTTACTACAAGGAAAGGATGAGGGCGATGCCTTCCATATACAGTTGCCAGTTCTTGGGAGATGCCTGGAGTGAGTGGACCCACTTAATGGTCCTGGATGAACTCCCTGAATTGTTCGCCAAAGACGGTGTTGCGCTGTTGCTTACAAGCCGGGAAGGGTACGACTTCTGTTACCTCTATGATCCTGAGGAAGGACTTCTCTCTTGGGCCTTTTGGGACCAGGACCGTTGGTCCGAGTGGGCAGAACCTCTGAGCTTTCCCCCTCCGGCTAACTTTGCCTTGGACAACGAAGATACCTGCTTTTCGGTTGTCAGCCAGGATGATGTGGATTGGTTGCTCTCCATCAACCTTGTGGAAGGGACTGTGTTTGGTTGTCCCATTGAGGTTGATGCGTCTGAAGTGGTGTGGGAAGAACCTACACCCATTGAAGCGGCCCCCAACCTTGATGAATCGACGGATGTGTTCGCTGCCATTCATGATGAGTCCGAGTGGGTCATTGCGGTGGATCTAGAACAACAAAGTGTATGTTACTCCGAGTGGAACGGTGAAGAGTATAGCTCCTGGGAGTCGGTGCCCAATCTTGCCCTCAAAGACGACTGGTTGGAGGTCGGAATCGACCTGGATGGAGCCGTTGTTGATGAGCAGCTGATGGTGTACGCCATCGTCTACGACGACGACACGGCTCCCGCCTGAGCTTGCTTGTCGCCCTCACCAAATCCATTCATGGTCCAGCGTACGTTGACTTTTCTACACCCCATTCGCAGGTTGAACGGCGAGGGACTGTAAGCGTATTTTCTTTTGGTTTTGTTGCTTAACCCCTTGGGGTGGGCTCTTTTCTTTTGTGTAAGGTTGTTCATGAATGAGTGGTAACAAGCGATGGCTCCTCCCTCTGCTGTTTGGGGGATTGATCTCGGTCCTCTTCTTCGTGTGGGCGTTGAAAGGGGTGCAGTGGAAAGGTGTGGTTGAGTCCTGGACCCATATTCAATGGGGCTGGGCTTCACTTGCGGCCGGAACGTACCTGATTGGGATGTGGCTGAGAGGGATCCGTTGTGCATGGATTCTGCGTCCTTACCGTGAGATCTCGTCGTCCCACGGAACACAGTTGGTTCTGATTGGATACGCAGCCAATAACATCCTCCCCGCTCGCTTGGGTGAGTTGGTTCGCTCTTATGCGCTCACACACCGGGAAAAGGTTAATTACGGGATCTCCCTCTCCACGTTGCTGATGGAGCGGATTCTTGATGGCCTTGCGATTGTTGGGATTCTCTGGATCTCAGGCAGCTTTGTGTCTCGCCAGCCATGGATTGATGAAATCGGCTGGGTTGCGGGGGGGATCTTTGTGGGGGCGTTGGTTGTTGTGCTGCTCGCACGACTGGGCTCCAACATGTTTAAGGCGTTGTTGGCTTGGGGATCGGGTCTTCTGCCGGAAGGTCTTGGCGGAAAGGTTGAGAGCTTTGGCCTCCGCCTCTTGGAAGGGACCGCATGTCTGCGATGGGACATTCGGTTGCCTGGGATTCTGTTGATGAGTGTGCTGATCTGGGTGGTGGAAGGCGCGATGTTTGCCATCATGCTCAAGGCTTTTGGATGGCCGATGTCCTGGTTGGCTGCTTACCTTGCCATGTCCATCACCAACCTGGGGGTGCTGGTTCCTTCGTCGCCAGGTCACCTTGGTACCTTTCACGCTTTCTGCGCCAAAGTCCTTCTCTTGGTCGGAGTTGTTGCGAGCCGGTCCGACGCTCTTGGCTATGCCGCCGCTGTCCACTTGCTCCAACTTGTCCCTGTAACCCTGCTGGGTCTATGGGCGATGAATCACTACGGTCTTTCCCTCAGCTCCATCTGGAAACTCAAGGACAACGAGCCGTCTTCCAATGAATCCTCCGAAGAAGCCTCACCTTCCAACGATTCCACCTCTGAATCTCTCTCTACCTCACACAAAAAAACCGCATACTCCTAACCTGGGAGTTCAACCCCTGGCTAAGAATACGCGGTCTTCATTCCCACGTTGGGTCTCGATTACTTCTTGGGTCGAAGTCCCATCTCGACGATACCGTAGGAGCGGTTTTCGGATTGGACCATTTGTCCAGTGCCGAAGATGTAGCTGATGCTGCTTGCGATGCGAAGGGCGCGCATCACTTGGGGAAGGGGCGGAGCAAACATGCGGACCGCTTTGAGCAGCTCTGGCATGGAGAGGAACAACAATCCGTTGGTTTTCTTGGTGCGCTGAAGCAGTCGCATCAAGGTCGGGTTGTTGAGAATGGAGGACTTGTTGCGGCTCTTGGGGTCGATCATTCGCTTGAGCATGCTCAGGTCCGACTTGCGAGTCATTTGGTAGGTCAACACGAAGTAGTTGTTGACGAAGGCAAAGGCCAACTCGCCAGGGGGCAAGCGGTCTGTGGGGGAGCGACGTCCACTCCGACGAGCGCCACGACCCTTGAACACATACGTGATGGGTACGTTGTTGTACACGGTGGTTTGGAGGGGAGACTTTCCACCTGCGCCGAGCATCATGGTCAAAGACATCAGAAGTTGTTGCAGCTGCTGTGCTTGCTTCACTTCAATGAGCAGCGCGGCTTGGACGGGTTTGCCCGGAGCGGAGCCAACAGACAAGGTGACTTCGTCGCCAAACATTGCCTTCCACTGACCAATGGAGAACACAAACTGGCTCAACGCTTTGTTGCCCATCTGCTTGAGCATGATGGAGGCAAAGTCGAAGTAGGCTTGGAGGATGTTCATGCTCATCACAGCCACAGTGTTTTGTGACAGCATGGAGAGGCTGCGAATTTGGCCAGGCTTAATCTTAAGGAAGACTTCCATCAAGGGAGAGCGCTTCTTGTTCACTGTGAGGGTGGAGTACAGCTGGTAGCGAAGACCTTTGACTCGTGCTTCCATCCACATGGAATCCAGACCAGAAGCCATGCTTTGGGTGAGCTTCTGCAGTTGCTGGATCTGGGGGGGAAGAGCGGCAGCTTTCGGGTTGAGGTTCTGCAGCATATTCTGCATCTTGAACATCATCTTCATGTACCGCTCGTAGTCCATAAAGAATTGGAAGCGAGCTGTGCTTGTCAGGTTGGTCGCAAAGCCGTTGGTGAGGTATTGCGCTTTGTTGGTGGGGAATCGCTTCAACGCAGCATCCAGGTAAGCGGGCTCCAGCGACCACACCACGTAGCGGTTGTTGACCATGGCGTAGGTGATCTGGTCCAGGGTTACCTTCTGTACGTTGCCAGCCGCTTTCACAACGGCTTGGGTTCCGTGCATCTTGCGGAAGTTGTCAAAGCCACCGTCCAGGGAGGGGGAGATGACTTTGTCGCCGTTGACCTTAAACTTCACGCCTTTGGTACACATGGTGTACTTCAAGTTACGGTAGCTACCGCGGGTCAGGTCACGGATGGTGTAGGTCTTCTTGCCATTGCGAACCATCAACTGCTGGAGCGCGAGTTGAAGCTGTCGCTGTCCACGCTTGCAACGCTTGTAGCGGTTTTGGTCGCGGAGCAGGGGGAGGGTTTGGGTCACCATGCGGTTGAGCACGGAGCCGTTGCCGACTTCCAACACCACAACGGGGCTGAAGTAGGGACGCTTGCTGGTCTCGATAAGCCCAACCGCCAGGCGTGGATTGGCTCCGAGACCTACGACATCCAGCAAGCCAGCCAGAGACTTCACAGGCTTCTTCAACTGAAGGAATTGTTGGGCTGCACCAAACGCTTGCATCTTGCCCATGGCGATTTGGGGTCCAAATCCCACGTGAGCAGCGATGTTCTCAAGATCTTGGACGATCTGGCTCAGGCTTTCTGCGCGGAACACAGCCAGTGGTTTGGTGGGGAAAAACTTTAACAACGCAGCCGCAGATGATTTGGGTGCTGCGGCGGCAGCGGCAGCCGGACTGGGCTTGGTTGCCGTGGCTTTCTGAGTTGAGGGAGTCGCAGCCCAGGAGGCGCTGCTGAGTGATCCAATCAGTACGAACGAAAGGGCTGCAACGAGCCTGCGAACAGAGCGCTCTTTCATGCAATGATCTCCTTGTCGATGTGGTTCGGCTCAACCCTGGTTGTATTCCTGTGGGTCAAGCAAGGTGAGAACTCCTTATGTGATGGAGTCTCAAAGAATGATGGTGTGGAACTGCAGAGGTTCGTTGAATGGTATAGGGTTTGGACCCAGGATTGTCAACAGCGTTGGCGCCGGGGGAATGCACGTTTTCTGCCATGTTTCCCTGCTCTAAGGATTGTGCAGAAGCATGATTGTGAAGTCCCGTAGCACCGGTGTAAATGCACTTCGTGTGTCCGCCCAACCGTAGGGTCGAACCAGAACGTTGTTAAACAAGGTTTGGGTGGGATCTGCTGTGGTGGTTACGCCCAATGCTGTCAGCACTGGGCTGGTTGAGTTTTCCAGGTATGGCATCACCAAAACCGCGGTCTTCGTCACATTGTGGCTTCCTATGCGGACATTGGCCTGCTCGTTGGATGTGAGGACCTCCCACGAATTAACTGGATCTCCAAAGTTGTTTTCTGCTGTGATCTTGCCTTGTTGGTTCACAGTGGCCCAGGCTTGTTTTGTGGGGTCAGGTATCCAAAAGGAGATCGACTGCATTGCGTTGATGCCTTCGGGAGAGTAGCCGAAGAAAACACATTCGTTGTTGCCATTGGAGCGTCCCGCCACGTAACCGGGCTTGCTGTCGCCAAAGCCTGTGGCAAACACCGGCTGCCCGGCCTGGGCGCAATACTTGCTGCCATGTATAAATTTGACGGTCAGTTCGGTGGAGGTGGCCACGAGGCTGATCGGTCTTTCATCTCCTCCTACCAACTCTTGCTTGCAGCCTTGGTTGGTCACACAACGAAACCGGCCCCAAACGCCGGTCTTGGGTGAGATGGCATGGAAGGAGGGGGTGAGATGCGCAGTGGTAACGCCGGCCTGGCTTTGCGCACGGGCGTACCGCGCAAAATAGAGCTTGTACCACTCGCTGCTGCATTCGTAGCCTACAGCCAGAGGCTCTCTGTTCTGAGCTTGCATGTTGACGGGAGTGATGAGCAGAACGTGAGTTTGGCAAGAGAATCCGTTGGGGCGAAGCTTGTAATAGGACACTCCCCCCGTTGAGGAGGCAAAGGTGTAGCCCTCATGAAAGCCTACATTGAGGTGGGAGCTTTTCTCTCCCTTCGAAACCCAGATGTTGGGGGTTGCTCCGCAGGTATCGTTGAGTTGACCGTTGCAGTTCTTGTCGGTTAGGTCTCCACAGACTTCTGCTTGAGGGAGCACCTGACCTTCACAGACTTTTTTCCCTTCCTTGCAACGTTCTGTACCGCTTCTGCAAATGCCTTTGTTGATCTTGTTGGCTGATCCCTCAAAGCACGGGCCTTCCTGAAAGTCTTCGTCGATTTGGCCGTTGCAGTTGTTGTCGACACCGTCACAGAGATCGAGCGATGGAATGGCCGGCACCTGGCAAGGACTCCAAGCTCCTGCGGTGCAGGTGCGCTGACCTTGGGAGCAAGGGCCGGGTGTGTCGATCGAGCACGCTTCTGTGAATTGATCGATCTTGCCGTCGCAGTCGTCGTCTTTGTTGTTGCATTGTTCGGGTGCAGGGCTGCAAGTTGAGTCGGTCGGTGGTTGATCCACCGGCCCTGCATCCAAAGGGGGAGTGGGTGGAAGTGTTCCTTGAAGAACCGGAGCGCAAACGCTGTGTACACACGTTTGACCTGCGGTGCAGTCACTTCCTGAGGTGCATAGCACAGGTTTCTTGTCCAAAGGGTCGGTGCTTGCACACCCGACCCATGACCCTATGACCATTCCAACCCCAACCCACAGTAGAAGTCTCCACAACAGCATAACTTTCCTGTGCTTTTCGCGTCCGTTCGACATCTCAATCGGCCTCAATATCGTAAACATACATTCGTTCGTCGTTCATCTTCTCTACGACTATACGGTATGTGTTGGACTTTTGTGGAGAGGACTTCGTCTCAAAAATGAACAGATCGTGGCCGGTTCCCCACGAAGGATACGGGAGTGCTGCGACTGCCCAAGCCATGGTTTCGTAGGTCACCGAATGTCTTGCAACACGGATGGTTCCATGGTATACGTAAACCTCTGCCTTGATAGCGTAATATCTGAATGATTTGCAACTCTTCGGAGCGCATGAGGGAATCAAGCGAGCGGAGCGCCCTTGAGCGATCTCCAAAGCAAGTGTCTTAGTGGGTAGGACACATTTTGCCTCTACGTCTGGGCACAGCCTTAATGGGTTGACATTTATCTTTTGTAACATTCGAACAGGATCAGCTCTGGCCCTTTGTTGTTAACAGCACTAGATTGATGAGTCTGGCTCCTGAATGAATTGTGCAAATGAGGGCGAATGGGTTCGGCGAGCGTGAATAGCAACGGATTGAGCCAGACGCTTTTGCACGTATGATTGTTTGTTACAAAGATAGTTCGGGTTAACGGGTCTCCATCGTGTTCCCGACTCTTTGTCCGTGTCAAAGAGTCTTCTTTTGTGTTTAAAGAATCTGGGGGAACATGCAGATGGTATTGGAGGAAATTGAGCGTGTCTCAAGAAGCGTATGAGTTGTTGCTCCAAGCGAACAATTTGTTCTCTGAAGAGCGAAAAGTTGAAGCGGTTCAGGCCTACCGTGAGGTCTTGCGTCTGGATCCTACTCCCAACCAACGGCAAGTGGCTGAAGCTCAATTGCGTGCCATGGGAGAGTTGCCACACACGTTCTCCTCATCGGGGAAGGTGATTCGTCGCCATTCGAACCAGGAGGGAAATCCTACGAAGCCTCTTCGACGAAAGCCTCGGAAAGGTCAACCCAACGTCGGGCAAGACAATCGTCGAGCACGTGGAGGTCCTGGACCTCGTCCTTCCCGGCCTGGACCGAGTCCTGAACGCACCACTCGGACTTTCCGAGACTCCGGCATGAAGCCCAGCAATGGTTCGTCAGAGGCCGCGGAGACCATGTCTCTGCCTCCCATTCCTCCCCCGATGTTTCCAGAGCCCGACTTGGAGCCGCCCCTTGATGTGGTATCCCACGAAGGTCATCCCAAGCCCCCGATTAAGGGGCGTCGCCCACCTCGTCCTGTGCGACCTCGACGGGGCGCTGTCATGGAAGGCCGTTACCGGCGCCAACGCGGCAAATGGGACCAAACAGATCCCCCAAGCCATCACTTGCCGAAAACCCAAACCGAGAAGCACCTGGAGAAGTTGGATCAGATGTACGGGGATCCACCCCCTGTGGCTGAACCACCACCTCCATCTGCTGGTCTACCTGCTTCTACACCTGCCCCCATCCGGCGGGTTGAGCGCAAGACGCCGAAGAAGCCTGCGGTCGTCAAAAAAGAATCTGATCCCCAGTCTTCTTTGCCCCAGGTGAAGAAGCCAAAGCCACCCAAGCGCCGAAAAGGGGAGAGCGCCTCCTCTTACGAAGAAAGGCTGGGCCGCTATGACATCTGGATGAAGCACCGGGAAACTCATCCTGATATCGACCTCAACACCGCCGTTCGCTTGGAAGAGACGGGCTGGTCCATTGAGGAGTTGCGCGCCAAGCAGGTCAAGCGGCGCGACAAGTATCTGGATCGAAAAAAACGTTTCTACGACGAAAAAGTCGAAGAGAACAAAGAATTCTCTGGAACCCAATACGTGGACAATTTGGTTCGCGACAAGGTTCCTGTTTGGGTGCGAGGCGGACATCTCTTTGAAGAGAAGTGTACCCTCACGAAGAACGCTCTCTACCTCTGGCGAGTTCAACTCCTTGATGGAGTCAAAACGTTTTGGCCAAAGCTTCAAATTGAATGCATGGCAGAGCTTGATTTCTTACCGACTGTGCAGTCTCTCTGTTTCGTCGATCCTGAGCAAGCCGGCAAGAAAGAACCAATCCCTGAAGTCGCTGAAGAACGCTTTGAAGTCCCTGACGACAAACTTCTCCACAGCTTGGAAAACGAAGAGCCTCTGGCCATTCAATTGTACAGTGGGATGTGGTGCCATGGTTGGGTGTATTGGTACGACCCGTACCAGCTCAGTGTAGTCCTCAACATTGACTGCGGTGAAGACGAAGACCTCCAAGAGCTCATCCTCTTCCGACACGCGATCAAGAGTGTCCTGGCACGTCGACCCAATGGCTGGAAGTCCATGCCAAAGTTGGGCGAATACCTTGAAGCCCAGGACGACTCTGTCCCATCAGAAGAGCCTGCCGAAGTCACCCCCTAAATCTTCCATCGATGCTTACCTGCTACCGATAGAAGTTGCCTACCTGCAAGGCTACCAGCCTCCCTTTTCTTGGGCGCTGTTCACCATGGTATCAAGTTTGGAATGGGTTCTCAGGTTGGTTCTGAGGAGAAGGGAGAGGTTTGTTTCGACTTTGAGGATCGGGGAGGGGGTTAGCCGAAGGAGTGGAATTGCATGGAGAAGATGCCGCGTCCCTGGCTCATCGAGCGAAGATGGACGCTGTACCCAAACATCTCCTTGAGGGCAACAATGGCGTTGATCTCAGTCTTGGCGCCGCGAGGCTCAATGGAACGAATCTCGGCCTGGCGTGAGTTCAAGTCGCCGATGATCTCTCCAGTGTAGTCGTTGGGGCTGACTACGTTGATCAACATCAAAGGTTCAAGCTGTTTGGGCTTGGCGCTCTCAATGGCCTTTTGCAACCCTTGCGCGCTAACGGCTCGCCAGGCTGCGTCGTTGGATTGACCTTCTGGTGAGGTCAGCAACTTGGTGACGGTTACCTCGATATCCACGAGGGGATAACCCGAGGAGGAGCCACCGTTGAGGGTGTCGTTGAGTGATTCTTCGATGGCCGCAAGACGACCCGATGGTTGCTCTGGCTCTGCAGGTAGAGCAAAGCGGACCCGGTTGCCTTCGTCGCGATCGAGCGGCTTCACTTCCAACTCAATGCCTGCGTAAAGGTGGAAATCGTCCAACTCGCGGTCGAGAATCATCGAAGCTGACGACGACTGCGTAATCGCCTCGCGGTACACAACCTGGGGTTGGCCCACTCGAATGTTGGTTTTGAATTCATCCTTGAGGCGGGTGCACAACACATCCAGGTGAAGTTCACCCATCCCAGAGATGAGGATCTGGCCGGTATCTTCGTCCTCTCGGTGACGGAATGTGGGGTCTTCCTCAGCAAGCTTCTTCAGCGCGCCTTCCAGATCGTCTTTGTCTTTGCTGGACTCGGGCTCCAGCGCGATCACAATGACCGGCTCCATCGCCTGCATTTGTTCGAGCAGGATGGGGTGGTCTTTGTCGCAAAGGGTGTCACCAGTCATGCTGTCTTTGAGACCACGGGCAGCGCCCAAGAACCCCGCTCCGATCGAGTCGGTGCGTTGCTTCTTGCCTCCGTGCATTACGAACAACCGGGCCACTCGGTCAGGTTGGTGACGGGTTGCGTTCCAGACGTTGTCTTTGACCTTCAACTCTCCCGAATAGACACGGAAGTAGGTGAGGCGGCGACCTTCGTCCATCATCACCTTGAACACCAGGAGACAGAGAGGTTCTTTGTTGCTCGAACTGCGTGTCTCTTCGGCGCCAGTGTCGGGATGAATCCCTCTTACAGGCGGGAGGTCCATGGGAGAGGGCAAACACCAACCCACTGTGTCCAGCAGGGGCTGGATTCCCTTGTTTCGAAGGGCGGTTCCACAGAGCACCGGGATCATCTTGTTGGCGATGGTCAGTCGGCGAATGGTGGAGCGAATCTCATCGGGTGTGATGTCCTCACCTTCCAGGTACTTTTCGGCGAAGTCATCGTCGAGGTCGGAGAGCGCTTCCAACAGGTTTTCCCGAGCGGCTGCGACAGCGTCGGCGTACTCGTCTGGGATCTCCTTCTCTTCGTAAATCGCTCCCAATTCTTCGCCAGACCAGAACAAGCCTTTGTTCTCAATAAGGTCGAAGCTTCCGTGGAATTCATGCTCTGCGCCCCAAGGGATTTGAATGGGGACAGGGTTCGCTTCCAACTGGTTCACGATGGTATCCAATGAGCGATCGAAGTCTGCTCCCATACGATCCATCTTATTAATAAAGACGATACGTGGGACCTTGTAGTGATCAGCCTGTCGCCATACCGTTTCGGTTTGGGCTTCCACACCTTCGACTGCGTCAAGGACAACAACCGCGCCATCAAGTACGCGCAACGAGCGCTCCACTTCGATGGTGAAGTCCACGTGGCCCGGTGTATCGATGAGGTGAATCACATAGTCTTTCCAGGGGCAGTCCGCAACAGCCGCGGTGATCGTAATCCCCCGTTGCTGCTCCTGCGCCATCCAGTCCGTGACTGTGTTGCCTTCGTCGACATCACCCAGCTTGTGAGTTTGTCCTGTGTAGTACAAGAAGCGCTCCGTGGTGGTGGTTTTTCCCGCATCCACGTGCGCAATGATTCCGATGTTTCGGATCTGTTCTTGTTTGATCGATGCCATAACTCTACTCCAATCCTTGCCAAATACTGCATCCTTGACGCACAGACCGCTGAACCTTAACGAGATGCGTCGTTGGCGTCAAGGGCTATTGTTTCTTGCGTTTGACGTACAAAATCAACGTGGGTTCGGAGACAACCAAACCTCTACCGTGTCTGGATCACGAGGGATCCTTACTCTTTATCAAACGGAGTTGTCTGTGAAAGAATTCGATGCGCCTCGGGTGGGCCCCGAGGGCGTTGAGAAACATGCGGGTGATACGGGGTCTTAGGCCTGCCTCCAACGGCGGAAGGCGAGAGCAAGGAAGAGAGCAAAGAAGAACACGAAGGAGAGCGGCGCCGTGGGATTCATCTGACACCCACAACCTCCCTCGGGAATCGGCGGAAGCTCTGTGTTGACGTTGGTGTCTGCTGTGTTGTCCTTGTCTACGGTGGACACGTTGTCTGTCCCTGTGGAGGTGTCGGACGTTGTGGTCGAATCGGTCTGACCCTCCGTTGACGTCGGATCTTCCGTGGATGTCACTGCATCCGGTGAATTGTCCTGGTTTCCGCCGTCCGTGGTGGATTCCGTTGAACCTTCGGAGTTTGTCGACTCTGTAGATCCTTCGGTGAGACCTTCCTGGTTCTGGCAGTTTTGTCCAACACACTGGCCCATGTTGCAGACTTGGCCCAAAGGACATTGCACGTTGGCGCAGGGATCGTCGGTGCAAGAGCCGTTGTTGCATACACGACCGGGTCCACATGTGATTCCCTGACAAGGGTCGGAGTCGCACTGACCGGTGAGTGGATCACAGGTCTCTCCGGAAGGACATTGCACGCCAGCGCAGGGGTTGTTGATGCAAGAGCCATCAATGCAAGATTCGCCAGCGTTGCATTGGGTGCAGCCACACGCCGTAACACATTGACCATCTCGGCAGAACTCATCGGCTTGGCAGCTTACACCGTCGCAGGGATCAAGCACGCATCGACCGTTGCGACATACTTCTCCTGAGGGGCAGGATTGCGTGTAACAATCGGTTTCTGGGATGCTTTGATCGGGGCCTCCATCGGTGGTGGGCTCTGGCGCGTTCTCTTTACCGGGCTCGCAGGTCTTCGGCGCGCTGCAATTCACCCATTTTCCAACCTGACAAACTTCCACGCCGTTACCACACGCAGAGGTGCAGGGTTGTTCAAGCGATTGGCGCGTGTTGGGCTGGTTGTCGGTGTTGCCGTCACAGTCATTGTCTTGACCGTCGCAGCTCTCTTGGGAGGGTGTTACTTCGCCAACGCACGTGGACCATTGTCCTCCAGTGCAGGTCCGAACACCTTCTTTGCAGAGTCCTTGTCCTGCCGTTCCCTGAGGACCGCTGTAACAATTCTGGGTGAGGTTCTCGTCGGTTTTGCCGTCACAGTTGTCGTCTTTGCCGTTGCACGTTTCCTGCGCGGGCAGCGCTTCTCCGTTGCAGGTCGACTCCCACTGACCGTTGGTGCACGTTTGGGTGCCTGCCTTGCAGGGGGAGTTCGGGGTGCAGGTGTAGCTTCCATTGGATTGCTTGGTGCAACCTGTTGAGCCCGAATAGCAGGGACGAACATCGCCCGACTTGCAGACACACTGGGGGTTATCGTCGATCTTTTTGTTGCAGTCGTTGTCTTTGCCGTCGCAAAGCTCGGGAGCTTGGGGGTAGATCGTCTTGTCGTTGTCGTTGCAGTCGGTGTCACTGTAGACGCCGTCTTTGTCTTGGTCGGTGTACACAGTGAAGGCGGCGCTTGCGGTGTTGTTGGTCTCGCTGCTCTCGGTGATCTTGGTGTCGTTGTCGAGGAAAACGCCGATGTATCCCTGACCACCGGTGAGAGTGGCTGGCAACACCACAGTCACGGTGCGTGTCATCGACTGACCTCCTTTGACAGGGCCCATGGCAACGTTCTGCAAGAGGGTGTCGGAGCTATCGATGGTTGCGTCTTGGGAGTAGTAAATACCTGCCTGGTGGCTCGTTACGTCCGCGCCGCCGAGGTTTTGCAGCTTGATGGTCACAGAGATACTTTGCCCCGTTTTCTGAGCGTTGGGTGCTGCGGTGATGGAGCTTGCAGAAAGATCGGGTTGAGGTGCAGAGACCTGGATGGTAGCAGTCTTGATGTTGTCGGTCTCGATCGTCTCGTTGACCTTGCCTTCGTAATCGACATACAAGCCGATGGTACGGGTCCCAGGTTTGGCTGACTGGGGTAGTGTGACCGTGGTGGTCCCGCTTGCGCTACCAGGCTCGAACGCTTGGGCTCCCAAGACCGTCACGGTGTTGGTCCGGAGTAACGTGTCCTGTGTGGTGATTGTGGTGTCTTCCGAGTAATACACGCCCAACTTGAAGTTGCTTGCGGCGGTTAAGCCAGCGTTGTAGATGCGCCAAGTCACAGTAAGCTGACCCCCAGCGCCGAGTGAGGACGGCTGCACCGAAAGCACAGACACTTGGAGGTTGGGAAGTCCTGTAATGGTCAGTGGTTTGGTGCTGCGGTTGTTGGTCTCGTACTGTTCGTTGATGGTGTTGTCGGGATCCACAAACGCATGGATGTATCCCTGGCCGTTCACCACTGAGCTGGGCAACTTCAGGTTGGTTAGGGTTTGTGTGCTGTCAATGGTTCGCGCGTCAATGCGTCGGATCGTTAAGGAGCCGAGAGGCTGGAGGCCTTGGGTTGTCGTGGTGCTGGAGCTTGTGCTGTAGTAGAAGCTCACTTTGATGTTCGACGCAAAGTCTGTTCCGTTGTTACGGACCTTGAACTCGATATCGATGGCGCTGTTGTACCCGGATACAGTGGTGGGTTTGATGCTCCAAGAGTACATCGAAAGATCCGCGATGGTGCTAACGACTGTCAACGCCGCAGACTTGGTGTTGTCATTCTCATCAGACTCGCTGAGCGCGTTGGTGTAATCAGCGAACGCGCCTATGTATTCGGTGTTTCCTGCTTGGGCTGTAGCTGGAACCCGGACAGTTGTGGTGCTGGTTCCGGTTGTCGGAAGCGTTGCACCCACGTTGAGAGTTCCTACATAAACGCGGGTCAAGTAGGTGTCTTGGGTTGTGATGGTCGCGTCCGTTGAGTAGTAGAACGCAGTGTAGTTTCCGGTGCTTCGGACTTTTCCAACATTCTTGACTCTGTAGGTGACAGTCACATATCCGTAGCGCACCTGTGAGGTGGGGGAGATGGACAACACATCGACCTGTATGTTGGGCTTGCCGGTGACCTGAATGTCCTTGTAGCCTCTGTTGTTGGTCTCGGATGATTCGGGGATTGCCGTATCTGAGTCGATGTAAAAATGGAGGTAACGTTTGCCTGAGGCCACATTGTTCGGAAGCTTAACAGAAGCAGTGACTTCCGCGCTGGTTTGTCCTGCTGCGATGCCGGTCACATTGGCTGTTCCCAAGCTTGTGAGGGCGCTGGTGCTTGTGGAGTCGCTGTAGCCAAACAACACTTTGAAGGCTCCAGCGTTTGCGTTCCCGCCGTTCTTCACTTTGAACGTGATGGTGACGGTGTCGCCTGCTCCTTGGAAGGAACTGCCTGAGAGCGTCCAACTGTCCATGCTCAGGTCAGCAATGTTGGAGCCGACGGTAATCTGCGCCGCTTTGGTGTTGTCGTTCTCGTTCGACTCGGCGACTCGGTTGCTGTAATCCAAGAGCAAGCCGATGTAATTGGTTCCTGTGGCCGCGTTACTGGGCAGGGTGATGGTCGTCGTTCCATTCGCGGAGGAAGGATACGAAGCGCCAGCGTCCAAACCTGGAATGTAGATTTGACTGCGGTACACATCCGAGGTGTCGATCGTTGCGTCCGTGGAGAAGTAGATGCGTGCGTAGGAGGTTGCAGTGGCCCGGGTCTCTCCTTTGTTCTCGACTCTGTACGTTACAGTCATTTGACCGTTGGGGACCTGTGTGTTCGGCTGCACTGAAAGAACAGACACCACCAAATTGGGCTTTCCAGTGATGTTGATGGCTTTGTTTCCGGTGTTGTTGCTTTCGTTCGACTCACCCACTTTGTTTCCCGTGTCTATGACGTAGTGGATGTAGCGAGTCCCTGATTGAACTTTGCCGGGAAGGTTGAGTGAGACAGTGCCTGTTGCTTTCTCGCCGGCTTTGAGAGCTTTGACATTGACAGTGCCCAACACGTTGGAGGTCGAGAACGTTCCTGTGTCTGTGTAGTAGAAGGTTGCAACCGACTCACCAGCGTCCGCGTTTCCGGTGTTGCTGATGGTGTAGTCAACCTTGACGGTGCTGTTGTAGCCGGGTGTGCTTGCGGGCACAGTCCAGGCTGTCATTTCGAGGTCTGCGATCGCTCGGGACACGGTCAATGTCACCGCGCGGTCGTTGTCGTTGTTTGTGGTTTCGGTGACTTGGCCCCGTGAGTCCACGCGGCAAACCACAAACCGGCTTCCAGCCGTAACATTGGTTGCCGGGAGCGTGAAAATCGCTGTGCCTGACGTGGATTGGCTGGAGTTGAGTTGGGGAATGGTGACTTCTCCCTGCAACAGGGAGTCACCGCTGTCGATTGTGTTGTTGGTGGAATACCAGCAGCGCAAGCTTGATGCGGCTGCTACTGTGGCTCCAATGTTACGAACTCCATACCGTACTGACAGTTGTCCTCCAGCAACTTGGCTGGTGGGTGTGATGGATAGCGAGTACCACGCGAGGTTGGGCCTGCCTGTGATTCGGATGCGTGCGCTTCCTCTGTTGTTGTTTTCGAGGATCTCGCTTACCGCGTTGGTGTAGTCGATAAAGTAATGAATGTAACGACTGCTACCGTAGAGCGAGTTGGAGGGCAGATTCAAATCGATGGTTTTGTTGCCCAACTCTTTGCCACCTGCGATGGAGGGAAGGGTGTAGCGATTGAGGTAGGTCAGGTTGGACGTTGAGGTGCTATCCGAATAGTAGAAGGACACGTAGTGGGTTCCTGAGGTTGCTCCTGTGCCGATGTTTTCTACATTGAACGTGGCTGTTGTTTTTGTTCCGCGACCTGCCACACTGTTGGGGTTGAGGCTGAAGGACTTCATCTTCAGGTCAGGCTTCTGCGCCACCAGGTCAAAGGCTCGGGCGTAGGTGTTGCCTGCGATGGAGTTGTTGGCTTCGTTCTTCACCCGGTCATCAAAGTCGACCACAGCCAGCAGATACACCTTTCCAGGTTGAGCGTTGCTGGGAAGAGTCACCGTTGTCGTTCCGTTGGCGCTCGCCGGATCGTAGGTAATCGCGTCCAGTCCTCGGGTCAGGAGGCTCCGGTTCAAATAGGTGTCTGAGGTCTCGTAGGTGTTGTTGGTCGACAAGTAGAACCGTGTGTAGAAGTTGGTGTTGGCTCGGGTGCGCCCGCCGTTGTAGATCCGATACGTGACCTGCAGTGGACCACCAGGAACCTGGGCCGGCGGGGATACACCGACAAAGGAAACTCTCAGATCCGGCAGGCCCGTCAAGGTGATCGGGTGGTAGATGTAGTTGTCGGTGGTGTTGGTTTCTTGCGTGGAGCCTGCTGCGACAATCCTCGCAATGATGTAGCGAGTGCCAAAAACCACATGTTTTGGAAGAACCAGGCTCTCTCTCTTCAGCCCAAGGCTCTTGCCCCCATCAAGCTCCGAGACGGTGATCTTCTTCAACTCCGTCGCACGTGAAGTCGTACGGGAGTCATTGTAATAAAAGATGATATCGAGCCCGATCTTGGAAGTCCCAGTGTTCTCAACTTCGTACTCAACTGTGACGGTGTATCCTGCTCCAATGGAGGTGCTGGGAGCTTTCCAGGTGTTGGGTTTAAACCGCAGATTGACCTGGGCGGATGCCACGAAAGGCAACAGCCAGACGCAGGCGGCCAAGAGCCAACCTGCACTCATTCTCAACAACGTTTGATTCCACATCGTACACACTCCATTCTTTCTTGCGCTATCGATCCGTTGGTAAGTATAGGACCTGCTTACAGAAGCAATCGTCTCGCAGGGGCACTACCAACGCGAATCCCTAGGTTGCCTGTATGAATCGTTCCGAGGTCTTCTATCTCTGCTAGATTGTTACCCCTTTTGAAGGGTTTTTCTGGGGGAGATACTTTGGCTAATATACCATGTTTGTTGGACCTCTACAATTCATCAAACAGCTTTTGGTTTGTCGATGCGGAGGTAGTACGAATGGGAGCGCGATGGGTTTGCTTGTGCTTCGAAGTGACTCCCTGGTGGGAGGATTGTGGCTGTGGTGTCTTGACAGGTTTCAGCCCACCGTTACTATGCAGTCCCTGGTCACCTTAATTTTGTTCAGTGTTTTGGGCTTGTCCCCAAGATGGCAATCGAAGAGGAATGTGAGCGATGGTCAACCTGTCGCATTTGAACCCCGAGCAACGAGAAGCAGTTACACACACCAAAGGACCCCTCCTCATTCTTGCTGGTGCAGGAAGTGGAAAAACCCGGGTCATTGTTCACCGCGTGGCCTATCTCCTGGAGAAAGGCGTTGACCCTGAGCACATCCTCGCGGTCAGCTTTACCAATCGTGCGGTGCGTGAGATGGAAGAGCGGGTCGCTGACATGGTCAATGCGCCCAAGCTTGCAAGAAAACTGACTCTCTCCACCTTTCACTCTCTTGGGGTTAAGATCCTCCGCCGGAACATCAGCAATCTGGGATACCCCAAGAAGTTCGCCATCTACGACCAGGGCGACCAACTCGCCTTGGTGAAGCGAGCGATGCAAAACCTCCGCGTCTCTGACAAAGAGTTTGAGCCCAAGCAGCTCCTGGAGGAAATCTCCAACGCCAAAAACCGCTTGGAGAGTCCAGAAGAACAAACCGACTCTTTGGTCCGGGAAGTCTATGCGGGTTACCAAACCGCCATGAAGCACTGCGGTGCTGTCGACTTTGATGACTTGATCTATCTCCCTGTTGTGCTCCTCCGCGATGAACCCGAAGTCAAGGAGTATTGGGCCGGTCGCTACCGTTACATCATGGTGGACGAGTACCAGGACACCAACCCCTCCCAGTTTGAGTTGGTTCGTCTCCTCGCAGACATCCATGGCAACTTGTGCGTGGTGGGGGATGATGACCAATCCATTTACGGTTGGCGAGGCAGTGATATCGAAAATATCCGTCAGTTCCCCAAACAATTTGAGGGAACGAAAACGATCATGTTGACCCAAAACTATCGGTGCAGCGGCAACATTCTGGAAGCTGCCAACCTCGTCATTGCCGAGAGCGCCGACCGTTACCCCAAGCGGCTTTGGACAGAGAGCGGCGACGGCCAGAAGATTAACCTCACGGTAGTACAGAACGAAGAGGAAGAAGCAACGTCCATCGTGAACAAGTTGCATCAACTCAAGTTCGACAAGAACCTCAAGTGGTCGGACTTCTCCATCATGTACCGAACCAACGCTCAGTCTCGTCTGTTTGAGGAGAAGCTCCGAGGCGAGCGCATCCCTTACAAGCTCGTGGGCGGGCAAAAGTTCTTCGAACGTCGTGAAGTTCGTGACGCCGTCGCTTATCTTCGCACCCTCCAGCGACCCGAAGACGAGCTGGCTGTGCGACGAATTATCAACTACCCCAACCGTGGCATTGGACCGACAACCATCGAGCGGCTCAACCAATACATGGAGCGCCGGGGCTGCACGTTCTATACGGCTTGCCAGCAAACCGACCAAAACGAGGATCTGAGCAAAGCCCAGCAGAACACGGTGGATTCGTTTGTTGAGTTGATCGAAGAGTACAGGAAGAAGATTCAGTCGAACCCCAACTTTGCAGAGGTGTTTAAGGAGTTCCTCCAAGAGGTGCGTCTGACCCATCACCTGTACAAAGAATACGACAACCTGACCGAAGCCAAGCGACGAGTCGAGAATGTGGACGCCTTGCTCAATGGGATGTTCCAGTACGTGGAGAAATTCAAAGACGAAGGCTCCCTCGACGATTACTTGGACCGTATCTGTCTCGACCAAAACGACAACAAAGATGAAGAAGAATTTCAGAACTCCGTGACGTTGATTACCCTGCACGGCTCAAAGGGACTTGAGTTTCCTGTCGTGTTTATTGCGGGAGTTGAAGAGGGGTTGATGCCATACTTCCGAACCAGCGGTTGGACCATGGACTTGGAAGAGGAGCGGCGTCTTTGTTATGTGGGGATTACGCGAGCCAAACAGTGGTTGTTTCTCTCGTATTCGATGGAGCGGAGGCGCTTTGGCCAGTTGGAGGAACGTTCCCCCTCTCGCTTCCTTGATCAAATTCCAGGACGACTGTTGCGGATCGTAGGTGCGGCGGGTTCAGCGTCCGAATCGACGAAAGAAGAGAAGGAGCAGAAGATCTCTTCCTTCTTCTCGAATATTCATTCGTTGCTTGGAGATGACTGACTTTCCCCGACCCGCGAAAGATTCGAATAAGCCATTGACCTGAGCAGGCACCCTCTCTACAATGGCCGCTCTTGGCATACCTTTGGCATGTCGTATGACCGGCCTCCTCTCTGGGGGCTGCTTTTGGATAAACAAGGCTCCTTCGTCTTAAGGCAAGAGAGGGCTCCTTGGTTGGAGTCCTGCGAATGGATGCCGCTGTTTCCCTATGACCCTCGTGATCCTGTAGCAAAGGAGTGAGAGAATGAAGACTTTGTTGAAAACTGTCGGAACCGTTCTTTTTGGATTGGCTGTCTTTGGTTTCACCGCAAATGCAAGCGCTGGAAACCTCGTCGAAGGATACTGGAAAAACATCGACGACAAAGACAAGAAGCCCAAAGCTGTGATTCACATCTTTAAGAAGGGCAAGAAGTTTTACGGTCAAATCATCAAGTTGTTCCGCAAGAAGCCCCAAGAACTCTGCCCCAAGTGTGACAAGTGCAAAGGCTTCCGCAAGAACCGTCCGACCTGTGGCATGGTGATGCTTTGGGACCTCAAGAAGGAAGGGGAGAACACCTACGGACACGGCAAGATTCTTGACCCCAAGAACGGTAAAGAATACGGCGCTAAGATCTGGATTGATGCCAAGAACAAGAACAAGCTCAACGTTCGTGGTTATCTCTTCATCTTCTTCCGTACCCAGTATTGGTACCGCGTCAGCAAGCCCACCAAAGGTACCTGCAAGCAGGTTTGTGGTGGCAAGAAAGCTCCCGCCAAGAAAAAAGGCTAAGACCTTCCTGAACTTCCTTCTCTTCCCTCTTCCAGCCTTGTAGCTTCTCTTCGTCAACTTCGACTCTCTCTACGACCTAAGATGTCGCTGTGTATCATTGCGAGTGAACGACACGTCGGGTCGGTTCTCTTGCTATTACATACACAGCATGGATGATGCCGGGAAGATAACCGAGCAAGGTTAAGAGGATGTTAATCCAAAAGTGTTTCCGAATCCCCTGATCCAAGAACACGCCCAAAGGGGGAAGCAACACAGAAAACAAAATCTTGATGAAGTCCATCATAATTTTCTCCTTTAAGTAGTTAAATAAGATGGGTTTGACTTCCCAAATACACTCACCCTCTTCTGCAGATCCCATGCCTATATGGTTAATCCTCTTGTCTTTCAGCGTTTTGCTATTTCTTCTGCTCTTCTTCTTTGCTTGTGGGACAATGTTGCCAGGTTCTCTCGCGGTGGGATGAGACACGCATATCGCCTGAGCCCCTTCATTCGGGCGATTTGTGACTTTGGTGTCTGGAAAAACCGGTACGTTCCTTGCCCTAGTGTGTGGCTGTCCACGACGGACAATATTAATCCCCTCATACTATGGAGAACGAACAATGAAACGGTTTTTGACGATGGTTGGACTTATGGTTGGATGTTCCATGTTGACTGCATCTTGGGCACAAGCTGATCCCAATTGTATGACTCGCTGCACGCTGAGAGCGACCAACGCTGTCACGCAGTGCAACCTCGACTATGCGCAGGAAAACAAAACCTGCCAAACGTGGGGCGAGCGGCGATTGGCAGTGTGCAAGTTTAAGAAACTCTCTTCCCGTGAGAAGTTTTGCTCATACACTCGCGACACCCGCAACAAGACTTGCGAAGCCAAGGCGAAGCGAGGCCGAAAACAATGCAAGGCCAACGTGAAAGAATGCAAAGAGCGAGCTGCAGTGTTTTGCCGCACTCGATGCAGCACCTTCACTGACAAAGAAGAATGCCAGAAGCATTGCACCTACCACCGTAAGGCTCGCTGCGACAGCGGATTGACCGCCTGCCATGCTTTGGTGGAAGGCGCTGCTACGGGTTGTCGTAAGCACGCAAAGCAACGTCATCGCGCTTGCAAGCGTGGTCTGAAAGGTATTCTTTGCAACCGTGAAGCGAAGGGATACACCAACCGCTGTCAGGATTACGCAAAGGCCCACCAGCAAGCTTGTGCTGCTTTCGGTAACTTTATGAAGGCGAGCTGTGCTGCTTACTGCATGTACCACTACCACTAAGAGTACAATGCAGTTCTTTTGAGCCTTGGGGTGGTAACCCTCTCAAGCGCTCGAAGAGTTTGATGTACCTGAGAAGACGTCCTGCGAGTCTGCGACGTTGTCTCGGGTATGTTTGTTTTAGGAGGTTATCGGGTGGGGCCCATGAGCTCCTGGAAGCGTTCAAGGAATGCGGCTTTGGCTTCCATGGGTGACATGGGATGAATGGTGTCTGAAAGTGGTTCGACGTCGATGCCCCAAGACTCCGGCTCCGGGGACATTAAGTCGCGCTTTTCTGTCATCAACATCACCACATCGGCGTGATGAACATCTTTCGGTATGGGCCAGGACAAGCCAAAGTGCTGAGCGATAGACTCCAACAAGTGATTCTCGTGCTCTTCAAACTCTGGAATCATCCGCTTGAGTGGCTTGGGCATATCCACCAGATAGGCTTCCCCTGCGTCGTGAAGCAAGCCCCACTTTGCGCTCTCCGGTGGAAGGATGCGCGACACCCTCACGCAATGTTCCGCCACGGAGTAAAACGCCAGACAGTGGCCGTTGAATCGACATAGCATACTCAGCGAGTGAGCTATATCTTCTATGTCTATGGTGTTACGCTCTGGCTCTAGCGGCCAAAATTGCTTGCCTGTATAGGTTTGAATCCAGCTCATTCCAAGAACTCCATCTTTCCAATTTGTGGAAAGGGGAGTATAACATGGGACCCATCTTCACCGAACCATGGACAAGGAGCAGGTATGTCGAACTGGGAAATTTGGCACAACCCACGATGTAGCAAATCTCGGCAAACGTTGCAGCTTTTGCAAGACAATGGGGTCGAACCCACCGTAAAAAAATACCTGGATGACCCACCTTCTGTGGAGCAATTGGATGAGGTCTTGAGCCTTTTGGGCATGGAACCGAAGGAGCTTGTTCGGACCAAAGAAGCGGTGTTTAAGGAGCTTGGATTGGGCAAGTCAGAGTTGTCCCGCGAGGAGTGGCTTAAGGTCATGGTCGAAAACCCCAAGTTGCTGGAGCGGCCCGTTGTGATTCATGAGCAACAAGCTGCCGTTGGACGCCCCCCTGAAAATGTTCTCGCCTTGTTGAAGTAAGATGCACAAGAACGCGGGCCTTTCTGGCCTGGAGCTGTGTTTGTCCCCGTCTTTCTCAAAGCAACCTGGTACCCGTGATGGATTCTTCACCCCCGACAGAGCATCTGACCCAAGAAGTCACCCGAGAAGGTATGGTCTCTTTTTTGACCCTCTCTTCTCCTTCGGACGTGGTTTGGGCACGCTGGAAGAAAAACGGTCAATGGGGTTGGGACGACACGGAAGATGCCGACTGGCTGTTGTTCTACGAGGGAACACAGCTTCTCATGTTCCCGGCCCAATCCGATGACGCACAGCAGCCCCAAGATGCCCGCTTGATCCTCCCCAGCGAGTGGATCGAAGGAAAACGCACAGCCATCTCCACGCAAAAGATGGACAAACACTCGTACCTTGCGGTGTTTGTGGAAAGCTTTGTGAACCACTTCTCGGAGGTTCGTATCGCATACCACTTGTTGGTCAATCTACGAACCCGACGCGTCTCCGTAAAAAAAACCATCACCAAGGATCGTCACTGAGTGCTTGGGAAGAGAAGGTACATCCAAAAGGATGGTTGTGCCTCAGTTTCCGAAGGTTTTGACAAAGAGGGCCTGTCCCACAGACTTCTTTGGAGCGGGCTTGGGGGGAAGAGGGGAAGGCTTGGGCTTGGAGGGCAGGGCGAAAAGCACGACCCCAACCACAGCGCTCGCCAGGCCGACGCTGCTCAAGGTCCAACCCAAGGGAATCAGGGTTTGGGATTGGGCATCGTCCGCAAGTATCTCTTGGGTCTTGGTTGGATCGTTGTTGGTGGAGCTACCGCTTAAAGCTTGAAAGGTTTCGATCTTTCGGGTGTTCGCGGATTGCCCCAAGGCCAAGGTGACCACGCCAGCGACCACCACGGCGGAACCCAGCCCCAAAAGAACCCACTTGGCCGCAACCAAACCGGACGAGGAGGCAGGCTGCTGGGGCGGTGTCGTTCGGGCAATGGGAGGTGTGTCTCGCCGAGTTCGAGGAGGGACTGGACGACGTCTCTTGGTCGGTTTGGCTGGCGGTTGAAGGGCCAACAGCTTGGGCGTTTTCGGAGCCACCGCGATGGTACGTCGGAGCGGCTTGGACTCCCAGGGATAGGTTACCGTGATGGTGTAAAAACCCGGTCGCACCGAGCGGTTCCACTTGGCTTTGGCGGTGTAGTCTAGCTTGTAACCTTGGACCCGAATCTGAGCTTTGGGAGCTCCTGCAACCACGCTCAATGTGGTGCGTCCGACTTTGCTCTCCAGCTCTCGACGTTGGTAGAGCGCGCTCTTTTTCAAATAGTTCGTCTCGTAGAGCTTTTCGGCGAGGTACTGTTTGAGGTACAGCGCACCTTGTTCGTAGAGATAGGCTCTTTGACTCACGTCCGTGACCTTCGGTGCTCCTCGACGGATTGCGTTGGCTGCGTTCCGAAGGGCGCGTCCTCGGCGGACCCTTTGTTTTTCCGTCAGGTTTCCTGCTGCTTGGGCTTTGATGTTTTCCGCTACCTGGGCAAAGCATTGAGATGAGGCTATGTACCGCTTTTGTCGGTACTGTTGGATGCAGCCTTTGTACGTGGGTTGTCCTTGAGCGGGAAGGGGTTGCAAGCAAAGAACGAGAGCCAACAGACACAGCCATCCCATGCGTTGGAACACTGTGCTGGCGGTGGATACAAACGGGAACATGAGGTGCTCCAAGGTCAGGGATGCTCGTTTACCTACGAATGCAGGCGTCTTGTTGGTCGGGAGCGATATCATCGCTGGCTGTTAGCGTGACGCGAATGCGCTTGGGTTTCTTCCACACTCTGAAGGTGCAGGGAAAGAAGCCATCTCGGGCTCCTTGGAGACGAACCTTCGTCGACGTGGATCGAACTCCTACGCAGAAATCTCCATTGGGCCGAGACACGATTGTGGCCTTTGGACCTCGGTAGTGCCGCACCACAATCTGGTTGCGTTGGGAAGCAGCCACTTTGAGGTACACCCAATAACGAGAAGGCCGTCTAGGACATCCTTGGGAAGGCCGATACCAACGACTTCGCTGGATTCGTCTTCGAGGGCGTCTTCTTTGTAGAGCGCGCTTGCGTCGGGTCGGCGGAACGTAACGGACAACATTGCGCTGTAGCCGTCTTCGGGGGGCAGGCGCTACCACCCGCTGCTTCTGAGGTTGTGCCCGTCTTGCTCGGGGCGGCACCTGTTGGGAGCGAATCTGTTTCCGGCGTTGTGCAGGTGTCCGGCCCATCGTACCTGGTTTGGGGGCGACTGTTGGTGGTGGATTGCCCGCTGATGGAGTCTTGGGCTGCTGCTGGAAAAACCAGAAGCCACCTCCGGCCAGAAGCAAAAGCACCACTCCAACTGTAGCGAGTAGAGGGGCTTTGGACCGGGGCTTGAAGGAGTCAATGTTCTGCAACGTGTCTGGTGTGTACGGAGCTTGTGCAGGTACAGGCTCTGGCGTTGTCTCGTTGGGAACGCCTTGTTGGTGTTGGTAGGCCGAAGCGATTTCGCCAGACGGCAAGCCAAACTCAGAGGCTAAGCCCTGAGGGGGTTGTGAGATCCCTGCCGAAACAACAGTGGATTCTCCCATGTCGGTATACGGGTCTTCTGCGGTGGGAAGAGGCTGAGAGCCATGCGCAACCACTGGAGCCGAGTGGACAGGGGAAGCCATCCCCATGGTCGAAGACGAAAGTGGCTGTGAGATAGCTTGCTTAAATGCTGTTTCAAACTCTTCGACTGTTGCAAATCGGTCTTCGGGGACTTTGGCCAACGCTTTGGCGACAACGTCCGCGAGCGCAGGAGGAATGTCTCGTCCGGGAGGCATCACCTGCATCAGGTTGGGAGGAGCCATCATCATGTGAGCCGTGAGGATCTCCATCATGGCTTTCTGCTCTTTGACACCGTCTACCCGTCGGAGAAAGGGGGTATGGCCAGCAAGCAGCTCAAAGAGGATGATGCCCATCGCGTAGATGTCTGTTCCTGGGCCGATTCCTTTGTTGAGACACTGCTCTGGAGACATGTATTCGGGTGTCCCCAAGGCTCCCTGTGTGAGCTGGGTCATGCGGGAGTCAGACTCTGTGGGCCTGGCGATCCCAAAGTCGATGACCTTGAGGAAGTGGGGCTCTCGCAACCTGGAGATGATAAAAAGGTTTTCGGGTTTCAGGTCACGGTGAACTACACCCTCACTGTGCGCTGCGTGGATGGCGTCGCATAGTTGGGCGAACAGGTGATAACAAAGCTCCAAGGGAAGGAGGTACTTGTGCTCTTCTTGCAGCGCGTTGAGGGGTTGGCCCTCCAAGAACTCCATCACGAAGAAGTGACCGAAGTTTGGGATCTCTCCAAAATCGTCGTAAATTCGGACGATGTGGTTGTTCATCTGGGAGAGGGCCGACGTCACCTGGACTTCTCGGGCAAAGCGAGTTTGCAACTCTTCGGAGTCCACATACTCGGGTTTGATCACCTTGACGGCTCGTTTCGGGTCCCGCGTCAGCTTGGTGTGAACAGCTTCGTAAATCAGGCCAAAACCGCCCTCTGTCAGCTCTCGTAGAAGTCGATACTTGCCTGCGATAGGCATGAGCGGAAACCGACACTTCAGGCAGAAGTCGGGGGTTGTGCCGTCTTGCTGGTAGGGGCTTAGATCCGTTCCACAGCTGGGACATTGGTTCTCGGTGAGCCCATAACTTTGTGTAGTCACTTGCTTTTCTTAACAGCCTGTATCGTGTTGGAAGGAACAGTTTGTCGAGACCTGATGAAGCTTGCGCAAGTCTAATGGAAATCATAGACTCTCGCAAGAACGTCGCCCACTCGTTCGGTCTTCTCTACCTGATTCTGAAGTTTTGCGATAGTATCCACTTCATTCCTGTCTTTTTGTGTGACCCGTCTTTATCGGAGTACCTTTGTGAGACACCGTTACCGTTTCATCCTCCTTTGTTCGTTCATCTTTGTTGTTGGCGGCGTAGGCTGCGTGACCGACCTTCCACCTCTTGATGGTTTTCCTTGCACCCGCGATAGTGATTGCAACAAGGGTTTAAAGTGTTGGACGGAAGCGGACAGTCGTTGTCATGCCGCCAACTGGGTGCCAGGTTCAGAAGAAACGACAACCGATGCTCCCCCGGCAGAAAGCAAGCCGGAGCCTGTTGTTGAGAACGTCCAGGAACCCAGTAGAGAGCCTGGCAATGAAGGTGGGCCCGAGACCAAGGCAGAGTTGGGACCAGAGCCTGATCCTGAACCTGTGGAAGATGCAGGACCCGAATCAGGTCCAGAAGAAAGCACCCAACCTGATGCAGGAGAGCCTGTTCCCGAAGTGACCCAGGACATCCCTCCTCCTTGTGGTGAAGGCACCACCCGAGATTGCGGGCAGAGCAACACTGGAGAATGCAAGAAAGGGCAGCAGACCTGCAGCAACGGCGCGTGGGGTCCTTGTGTGGGCGAAGTCAAACCCATGCCGGATTATTGTGACGACAAGAAGGACAACGATTGCGACGGTAAGGTCGACAACAACTGTGTCTCTACCTGCGTTCCCAAGGACACAGCTTATGTTCTCAAATCGCCGCACCCCAAACACATCAGGGGAGTTGCTATAAGCTCCGATAACAAGTGGATGGTGACCATTGACGAATCGACCATTCGCGTATGGAGCCTTGTTCTTCTCAGCAATCAGTTCTTTTTCAGCCAACCCGAACATTACACCCTATCCAACAAGCACACCGCTGCGATGACGGCGTTGGCCTTCTCTGTTGATTCGTCTCGTTTGCACTTTGCAACGGGAGATGCTTCAGGAAATATCAAAGTCTGGGATGTCCAGACAAAGCAGCTACTCCATGAATTAAAGTCTGGTAGCCAGGGGCATTCTGGTTCCATTGCTGGGTTACAGTTCCGCTATAACACCAATACGTTGTTGTCATGCAGCGCGGACAAAACATGCTTGACGTGGGACTTAAATGCTTCGTCACCCAAAGGCGTCAAGCTTACGATTCCCACCTCTACAAAAGGGGATGACGCGTTTACGGTGGTGTCATGTGCGGCGCAAGCTGATCTTTGCGCGATGGGAATGAAAAATGGCCGGACCTTGATTCTCAAAGGAACCACCGTTTCAGAGGGCGCTGCGGCTGATGCGGAAGTGGTTGGATTGGCTGTGGACGTGAAAGGCTTGAGAATTGCTCGCATTGCCAAGCAAAGCAAGCGTGTCACTTTGTTGAATGCGACAGGTCAGAACACATCCTTTTTTAATCTCTCCAATGTCCCGTCGGATCTCACTGCGGTTGCATTCAATACTCTCGTGAGTGAACTGTCCATTGGAACATCGAACGGTGCCATCTACAATTATGACTTGCGTGGCACCTCTAGCGATCCAATTGAGGGCCATACTGGTGAGATCACGGCTCTCGTGTACCGACCGGATGGGAAGTGGCTGCTCTCTGCATCCGCTGACAAATCGTTGGAAGCCAGGGGGGGAACGAAGAAGGGTCTTCTCTTTGGATGGGGAGCCACAGACAAGCCTATCCAAAAGTTGGTGATGTGGCCGGATGGGAAACAGTTTCTCTCCCTGACATCCGATACCTTGTTGCGTTGGAACCTTGAAACGGGGACCTACGACTACCGGCTTGACCTCCGCGCGGAGAACACGTCGGTTGGGCCAGTGGAGGATCTCGCTGTCGGTCCTCTGCGGTCGTACATCGCTTGGGCTCGGGCTGGGCAGCTGTATCTCCAAGACTTTATCAAGAGTTCCCAGAGCAAGCACACCATCTTTGCTGCTTCCTCGGATCGCATCCTGGCAATGGCTTGGCATCCTTTGGAGTATTACATCGTGCTGGTGACGTCAGCCTCCCAAAACAATGTCATTCTTTGGGATGTGGAGCAAAAGAAGGTGATTCATTCCGTTACGGAAGTCGATGCCAAGCGTGCCGCCTTTTCGTCCAACGGAGGCTTGATCTTTGTCACAACGCAAGCCTCACAGGCCACGGCGTCTCGGGGGAAGTGGTACTATCTCTTTAATCGAGAGCTTCAGTTGGACACTCGAGGTACTGTTTCGATGGCTGCCGATCTGAAAGCGGCAGGTTTTCTCAAAGATGGGTTGGATGTTGGGGTGGTCTCAAGCTTGGGTGATGTTCGTTCGTACAGAATTGCATCGAATGGAACGGTTATTAATGTTCAGCGACTCAAGTCCCTGTCTGGTGCCACTGTGAATGACGCCTCCATAGACCCGACAGAGAAGCACATTGCGTTAGCCACCAAGAGCACGTCAGCTGGGGGACAGGGTGTTCAGATCTGGGAGCTTAGCACTCAGTCTACCAACACACAGCCTCTGGCGGTTGTTCAATCGACGAAAGTAGCCACAGCCGTTACCTACGATACCACCGGCCGTTTGTTGGTTTCTGGATTTGAAGATGGAACCATCCAGGTGAACTCGTGTGCTTGTGGGGTGGGGCAATCCACTGTGTGCTATACCAGCCGACCGTACACACGGGGGGTGGGAGAGTGTGTTCCCGCAGAACAGGCTTGCTCTTCCCAAGGGTTCTTCATGTCGTGTGGGGGAAAAGCTCCTGAGCCAGAGGTCACCCAAGGAGATGACGGACTCGACAACAACTGCGACGGTCAGGTGGATGATGCTAGCATCGATTTCTCTGTCTTTGAAATCAGGCTGGACAAGAAAATTGTCAGCCCAGGAGGGGCTGTTCAGGTTACGGTCTGCCCGGACTTTAGCAACAAGTTCTCACTCGCGAGACCTCTGAATGTTTTGTTGTACCTGGCTCCCATGGCCAATTCTGAACCTTCAGCAGGTGTTGCCCTTAATGGATCATCCCCACTTCCCTCGTTCCTACAGATTAAGCCTTTTCCGGTAGGGACTTCGCCAAGCTGCAGTCTTGTCCAAACGATCACCATTCCAACTGGAACCAAGCTTGGGTCGCATTACATTCTGGCTTACGTCGATTGGGGCGATTTGTTGCGTGAGGCTTCGGAGAAGAACAACATCGGATCGGCTTCCATCACGGTGGGTTCCACTCGACCCTAGCCTGCGACGCCTGAGACATTGTTGGGGCTTAGGCTTTGTGGGGAGAGGGGCTATTCTGGAGAGAGGAGGCTGTGTTCGTCGTGAGTGACGGCGTGGCGCTGAAGTTCTGCGTAGGTAAAGCCGGATGCAGCGAAGTCTTCGTCCGTGAGTACGTTGCCACGCACGCTGGCTTGTACTTCCCACCAGTGGGTGCCAAACACGGCCTTGTCCACAAGCTGGTTGGTGTCTTCCAGCTCTGCTCCTGAGCCCGTCTCGGCGGCTTTGGCATAGCCAGCGAGAACCTGGAGGGCGTGGAGGGCCTTGTCCCGTGTGGGTGTCCATGCTCCTTGGATCACATCTATCTGGTCAGGATGCAAGATCCACTTGGCGGCAAAACCAATCGCACGTGCGTTGAGGGCATCGCGACGGGCGAGAGCGAGCGCGCTTTCACGCTTGCGGACGGCCTCGATGAAGTCGTCGCTCCACTCGGTTGGGCTTAACTGGTCTGCCGGTTGTTGAATGGCGTTGCGGTAGGACTCATCACTCGCACCTTCGGGCTTTTTGGGCCGGATGGGCAGGTTTCGGGTGATGGTGTCCACGGCTTCTTTGCCGTAGGCTGCGGCAACAATGGGGAGGCGTTGTCGAGCCAACATTTGGTCGTGAATCCAACCTTCGTCGGTGACGTTCCCGCCGATGGTGCGGGCAAAATCCCAAGCACCAAAGGCGAGGGCTGCGACTCCGTCAAGGGCGGCAATCTTCTCGGCTTCCAACAGGGCCTTGGGTGACTCGATCAGAACTTCCAGGACGATCTCGTTGTCGTGTCCTGCAAGGCGTTGGATGTCGCGAACCAAGCGAACGGTGTCGGCGACTTCTTCGGCGTGTTCGGTCTTTGGAAGCACAATGGCTTGGAGCTTGTGTCCCGCTCGAGAGACAACCTCAATCAGGTCGTCTGCAAAGTAAGACGTTCGGATGTTGTTGGGGCGGAAAGCGACCACTCGATCGCCAAAGTCAAACGTTGTGAGGGCTTCAATCACAAACTCTCGGGCTAGCTCTTTGTAGGAGGGGTTGTCAGGCGCAGCGTCTTCAAGGTCGTAGAAGAAGAAGTCGACTGGAAACTGTGTGGCTTTGGCCATCACACGGAGGCTTTGTTGACGACCTTCTGTCTCGACATCGCTCCCGGCTTTCACCCGAAAACCAGGAATGGACATCACTCCCCTTCGGTAGTAGGGAACCTTCAAACCACGCACCATCTCTGGGTTGGCTCTGTGCTTGGCTTGAACGGAGGCAAACTCTTGTCGCAACTGCTCCATCGTTGTCACTCGACTCTCCTCATTGATGTGTGGTTGTCGTGTTATTGGCAGGTACTGCTTTTGCACGATTGGCCTTGTGGGCAGGGCTTGTTGCACTCACCACAGTGTTGGTCGTCGGACTTCAGGTCCACACAGGTGTTGCTACAAAGGGTGGTGCCCAGGTCGCAACATACGCCTCGTTGGCACGATTTCCCGGAGCTACAGTCGGTGCCGCATGTGCCACAGTTCTTGTCGTCTTTGGCGAGCTCTGCGCAGGTTCCAGTGCAGCATACTTCTTCGCCAATGCAACGACTGCTACACTTCCCACAATGTTCTTTGCTTTCGTTCAAATCTACGCAGGTTCCGCCACAGCAGCTTTCCCCTTCTTTGCAAACTTTGCCGCATTCGCCGCAGTTTCTTGCGTCGCTTTGGAGGTTGACGCATCCTCCTCCGCAGCAACTTTCAAAGCTTGCGCAGGCAAGCAAACATTCGCCGCAGTGGGCTTTGTTGGTTTGTGGATCGATGCACGTGCCGTTGCAGCGGAGCTGTCGGACCTCGCATTTTGCGAGACATTGGCCCTTGTAGCAAACTTCTTCGTTTTTGCAGGCGTTGTTGCAAGAGCCACAATGTTTGGAGTCATCTTGGAGATTGACGCAATCGGTTCCACACTCGTTGGTTCCTTCCTGGCAAGAGCACGTGCTGCGAATGCATTGCAGGTGAGAAGGACATGCTTTGTCGCACGCGCCACAGTGTTGTGGGTTGATCCGAATGTCGATGCAGGTGGTTCCACATAGGGTCTGTGCGTTGCCGCAATCCAACACACACTTGCTGTCCTTGCAGGTGTGATCAAAGGGGCACCGTTGGTTGCAAGCGCCGCAGTGAAACACGCTTGTCTTGATATCAAAGCAGGTGCCGCCGCAGTTGGTGAGGCCGTTGTCGCACTGCCGGATGCACTCGCCATTGTTACACGTTGAGCCTTGCGGGCAGGTGATCTTGGAGCAGGGGTCGTTTTCGTTGCTGCAGTGGACAAACAATCCACAGAACAACAAGCTCCAGAGTCCAATTCGTATCCATCGAAGACTGCGATACAACATCGTCATAGGCTCTACTCAAAAAGGAGTCAGAAGAAAAAAAGATGCTTGAAAAGTTCTCACCTACCCACACCAAATGCGTTGGGTCGGTCTTTAGTTTTCGTCGTAGGTCACCCAACCTTGCAACCAGTCGGTGCTGCCGATGGCGCCCTTGAACGCTGTGGAACGAAACCACTTGTCTTGGGTGGAGGGGTCCAAAGCGTCTTGGAGGGCGGGTGAAGAATCTTTGGGTTTGAAGTTGGGGTTCTTGGGGTCTGTGGGAGCCGTTAGCTGCGGATCAGCGCTAACATTCTTGTCTTGCCCTTCAAACCAGCGCTTCACAACTTCGGTGTGTTGTTCCTTGCAGGCACCTTGCTCATCCAAGGTTTTGCAGGGGTCTTTGTAGCTTGTTTTACAGTGAATCAACGAGTGTTTCAGCGCAAGCTCTCCTGACACCTTTGTAAAACCTGGATCCAGGAAGGCAAGCTCCAAGGTGGGGTCGTTGTCGAGGGCCAAGCACGCGTCATTAAACCCTGTAACAATCACATTCCAAAGCCGAGCAGCGGTGCCAAAGCGCAGGAGCATACCCAGGTCAGAGTTCTGAGAGTTGGGGCTACCCACCAGGGTAATGTTCGACAAAGTGGGTTTGGAGCGTGGGGAGGCTTTCATATCATTTTCGTTGTTGTCGGCTTCGATGCCATTGTCCCCATGACCTGGATACTGTTGGACAATGACGAATTGCGCTTTTCCGACCCAGCCGTTGGTCCAGTCCAGGCCGTCGTCCCAAGGGCCTGTGATCAAAACCCATCGGATGTTGACGGTGCCGCCGAAGAGCTCGACGCCATCGTCTCTTCCTTGGTGAACCTGAATGTATTCAACCTGCGTTTTGCTTCCGACACCTTGGAACGAGATGCCGTTGAGTTCTTTTTGCGCTGTAATCTTGCCGCCTGCAAACTCAACCCGAACGTACTTGAGCGCTCCGCTGTCATCTTCGGGTTGATCGCCGCCGTATTGTCCGGTGACTCCTTCGCCGGTGAGTTCGCACATGCCAGTGATGTCGCTCTTGGTGCAACCGTTGACAGGAGCCCAACCATTGATGATCAGGCCTCCCCAATCACCGGCGTTTCGGGAGCCTGGAGCGAGGGGAGACGTAAAGACGATCGGCTTCTCCTTGGTCCCCACGGCCATGATTCTTCCGCCCCGGTTGATCTGCAGGTAGGAACGCTCCGCATTGGAGCCCACAATCTTGGTTCCAGCTTGGATGGTCAGCGTCACTTTTTCCTTAATGTTGCCGCGGCCTCTGTTTTCGTCGCCGACCTGGACCCCACCTCGGAGCACATAGAGGTATTCAGCCTCAAAGGTCGTATCCTCTGTGATCTGGCCCCACACATCACAGCTGTTTCCGTAGCATTCAATGCGGAAGCTCTTGGTGTTTGTGTTGGTGTTGTTGGTTTGGTTGTTGTTATTGTTGTCGTTGGAGGTTCCACACGCTCCCATCATCAACATCCATCCAAAAAGCCAACCCAGCAGCCCCAATCGTCGCATGTTTAGAATCTTCGTCACTGCAACATTCCTTCACATTCTTGTCGGAAAACCGGAAGGTTCACGATGCTTCCCATTCCGGACCACAAACCTTACCACGCTCTGTCTTTGGGGTCTATGGTTAGCCCGAGCTTGGGTTCTTGCATGTGGATGGAAATGACTTGCCTGAGGGAGAGTTGGAGCGTTTGGGATTGGATTGGATGGAGCGGTAAACTGAGGGAATCGAGCGCGAGTAGGATTCTATTCGTCGTGGGTGAGGACGCCGACGTTGGGATCCGCGAGAGCTTCGATGAGGTTGCCGTCGATCTTGTCCTTCATGACACTGATCGACTTGTGCGAGCCGGAGTACCAATGTTTGTCGGCTTCACGAGTGGAGGACACAGAGTTCAAGGGAATGTCCGGGAGGTTGTACGCGCTGAGGAATTCTTTCCAGATGGCGCTGTCACGGTAGCCTGTGTCGGAGTTCAAGGACTGGGACGCAAACACCATCGCGTGAAGGAGATTGTCGGTACGGTTGTGGAGAGGCCAGTCGCCGCCTTCGCTCGCTTTGAACATGCTGTATTCAAACGCCGAGGCCATGCGCAGTGCTTCTTCGGACATGTGAGCGTAGTCTGCGTCCATCGACATCGCGACCAGACCGTCTTCGTTGCGCTCAAACCGGAACAGGCCGGTGTCGCCTTCCATGGGCTCGTGGTAGCCGGCAGGAATCACTTCACCTTTGCCGTTTCGCTCGTGCAGCAGCTCGTTGTAGATGGAGATGCGGTTGGTGCTCATGGCTGCGAAGTGAACCTTCGTACCCACGAGGGAGTCGGTGGAGCGGCTGGGCTCAATCGGCTGGAACTCTCGTTGGGTGTCGGTCTGCACATCAAAGGAGTTGAAGTTCACCATACGGTCGAAGACGTCGGCTTGGCCGTCGTGGTCCTGGTCGAGTACCTGACGACGGATCTCCAAGTCTGTGGGGAAGATGTAGTTGTTGTCGATGCCTTCGCTTCGGTGGGTCCAAGTCCAGGGGTTCGCCTTGCGAGTGTCTTCTGCGATGTGCTCGTAGCCACGGCGCTCTGCGATTCCGTCGAACAACTCATCCACGGCGTAGTGCCATTCCGCATCATTTCCTGGGCGGAAGTAGCCGGAGTTGTACGTGGTGATCATGTGAGCGTCGGGGTAGGCATCTCGCATCATCTGGAGTTCGCCTTTGCCCACACAGAGGTTCGTCATCATCAGCTTTCCGTCACCGGAACCTTGGGGAGAACCTTCGAGAGCGGAGCGCACGTTACGGCCCCAGTTGGAGTGACCGGAGTAGATGGACACGTGGGTTTTGTCGTCGTCACCCATGGTGTCGAACATGTCGGTGCGGTGGGGGCGGAAGGTGATCTGGAATCCGGTCTCCACGCCGTTTTTCTCGTAGGTCTTCTCCATCACGGGGTAGCCGTTGCGTTCCTCAACAACTTTGAAGCCTTTGCTCTTGAGGTGAGCCACGTTGTCTTCGAGGAAGCCTTCGCCAATACCTACGGACCAGTCAACGTTTACAGTGTTGTTGCCGTCGGCGAACCACTTCTCGTAGGGAGGCTTGGTTGGAGCGTGAGCTTCACGGATCGAGTCAATCTCGGAGCCGATGGAGGCTGGCAACTTGTCCTTGAGGCGGTGCAGGTTGAAGACCATCGAGTCTTTCAACAAGGGGTTGGTCTCGTTTTGGATCCAACCTTTGTACTCTTCAAAGACTTGCATTTGGAAGTCTTCGCTGGTGTTTTCGGTGCTGGTCATCAATTCCAGAGCGGTGGTCGCTGTCGAGGAGCGAAGCTGCAAGGACTGTGTCCCGTCCATGCCTTGAGGAGGTTGCGCTCCTGGAGTGACCTCGGCCCGGGCTTCCTGGATGTTGGCAAACATCTTTTCCTTGAGGGGAAGGGACGTTTGGGTTTCATCAAAGAGGTTGCCTTTGACATCGTCGATCAGGCTGGCAGCCCGGAACATGCCTTCACCGACTTCGGAGAGGGTTTGGGGCTCGTTGCCTTCGGGGGTTGCGATGTGGCCGCTGGGCGTAAACTGAACCGGTCGGCGGGTGCCTGTGGGGTCGAGGTTCGGGGTGACGTCGGAGAGCTCCCCTGCGGCGTCGGTTTTGACAACGTTGAGGCCCTGCATCACACGACCTGTCATCATGTTGAAGACTTCAAGGTTGGAAGCCGAAGGATTTTCCAAAGCGCGCTTCAATGCAGCAGCGTCATCGGGGGAGAGGTTGTTGGTGTCGACTCCAAGGTGGCGGTTGTATTGCCAGAACCAGCGGTCTTCTTTGACCATGACGTCGACTTTGCCGTCGCCAACCGAGGCGTTGTCAAAGCTGGTGTCGGTGGTGGTCTCGTTCCAGCTTCCTTTGACCTGCTGGGCATCCAACTCAACTTGGCGACCGGTTTGCTGGTCGCGGAATTTGATTTTGAAGTTCGACATAACCTGACTCCTCACCAGAAGGATGGAACCATCCTCCCGAAAACAGAGAAAACAAAACGTAAAACCGACGTTGTTTTTGAAGCAACAAGTCGGTGGAATAGATCCAGGTAGGGTGGTGTTTGAATTCATCGAGGGAAGACGGGTTGTGTATCCGTTCCGACACCAACAACCTGATAATAGTCAGGCTGAAAGTCTGAAAGAGCCAGCTTGTGCTGGTGAACGGTGAGCCCAAAGCCAATCATGGAGCTGGGTTGTCACTGCTCTTCAGAAGGGAAGGAGAGGAGAGGCTGTCTCCTGCTGTATTCATCCTGGATGAAGAGGTTCAAACGGTGTAGGAGTATCGGATTTTTGTGGATTTTGTCAAGTGCATTCCACAAATCGGTTTTGCCAGCGCAATTTGAATTTCCTACGAATTTACTATGCGATATGGAAGTCGCAAATGCTTTGAAAGAGGGGGAATTTGCTTGACTCTAAGGGGAGGGAGTGGTAATTCTCGTTGTCGGTCTGAAAAGCGACCTGCGCCGTTGAGGGTGAGGGCGCGGAGTAAGTTATGGCAAGTAGTCAGACCACATCCCTGCAAGTACACACCATCCCTGACAAATCATCCGACTGGTATGTGGAAGACGTTCACCTTGCCTGTCCTACGCTTTCTATTCACAGGCTTTTCGACACCGAAAAGTCGTTACCTTAAAGGATAGGGGTATATTCAGTGAGCGGATTGAGTCGATTTCTGAAGTCCTCCGTAGGGGCCAAGGTCGTGATGGCTTTCACCGGCTTCGCGATGTTTGGTTTTATCGTCATTCACATGGCGGGGAACCTGCAAATGTTCCTGGGTCCCAAGGCAATGAACAGCTACGCCTACTATCTCAAGCATGACATTATGATGAGCAAGATTGTCTGGCTCGTCCGCTTGGGCTTGTTGGCCTCGGTCGTTCTCCACATTTGGGCTGCGTCCCGTTTGACCATGCTGAACAAGATGGCTCGACCGGTGGACTACAGCGCCAATCAACACCACTCGGCTTCGAGCTTTGCCTCCCGGACCATGATCTGGACCGGCATGATTGTGTTGGCTTTCTTGTTGTACCATTTGATGCACTTCACCTTGGGTGTGATTCAGCCGCAACACTTCGCGTTGCAAACGAGCGCTGGTCACCATGACGTGTACCGAATGACCCTCCTTGGCTTCCAGCAGCCGGTGGTCGCAGGCTTTTATGTGCTCGCTCAGGTCCTCCTGGCGTTCCACTTGAGCCACGGCATCTCCAGCTTCTTTCAGTCGTTGGGATGGAACAGCCACACCTACAAAGGACCCATCAAGCAGGTCGGTCCTTTGGTCAGCGCTGTGATCTGTCTGGGTTTTCTCTCGGTTCCCTTCTGTGTTCTGCTTGGCATTCTTAAGTAAGAGGCGGGTTACAATGAAATTGGATTCTAAGTCCCCTTCCGGTCCCTTGGAACAAAAGTGGGACAAGCATCGATTCGATCTTAAACTAGTGAACCCCGCCAACAAACGGCACCACCGCGTTATCGTGGTCGGCACCGGTTTGGCAGGGGCTTCTGCGGCTGCAACCATGGCAGAGCTCGGCTACTACGTCGACTCCTTCTGCTTCCAAGATAGCCCCCGTCGCGCTCACAGTATCGCGGCGCAAGGGGGTATCAACGCTGCTAAAAACTACCAGAACGACGGTGACTCTGTGTTCCGTCTGTTCTACGACACCATCAAAGGTGGCGACTTCCGCTCCCGCGAGTCGAACGTCTATCGTTTGGCCCAGGTCAGCACCAACATCATCGACCAGTGCGTGGCGCAGGGTGTTCCCTTTGCTCGTGAATACGGTGGATTGTTGGCCAACCGCTCCTTCGGTGGCGCGCAGGTCTCCCGTACCTTCTACGCTCGTGGACAAACCGGCCAGCAGCTCATGCTGGGTGCGTACCAGGCTCTCTCTCGCCAGATCGCTCGCGGTCAGGTGCGAATCCACGCACGCACCGAGATGCTGGATGTTGTCGTCATTGACGGCAAGGCCCGCGGTATCATCACCCGTGACCTGGTCACCGGGAAGTTGGAGCGTTGGTTGGGCGACGCTGTTGTTATCGCTTCTGGCGGATACAGCAACGTGTACTACCTCTCGACCACTGCGATGGGAAGTAACGTTTCGGCTGCATGGCGTGCGTACAAGCGCGGCGCTTACTTCGCGAACCCATGTTACGTCCAGATCCACCCGACTTGCATCCCCGTGACCGGCGACCACCAGTCGAAGCTGACCTTGATGTCGGAGTCGTTGCGAAACGACGGTCGTATGTGGGTTCCCAAGAAGCAGGGCGACACCCGTCACCCCAACGACATTCCCAAGGACGAGCGCGACTACTTCATGGAGCGCAAGTATCCGAGCTTCGGAAACCTCGCCCCCCGTGACGTGGCCTCCCGTAGCGCCAAGGAAGTGTGTGACGAAGGTCGTGGTGTCGGTAACACCGGCTTGGGTGTCTACCTCGACTTGATGGACGCCATCGAGCGCTTGGGCAAAGACAAAGTGTCGGAGCGGTACGGCAACTTGCTGCACATGTACCACAAGATCACGGACGAAGACCCCTACACCCGTCCGTTGCGCATCTATCCCGCGGTTCACTACACCATGGGTGGTCTCTGGGTTGACTACAACCTGATGACTTCGGTTCCTGGTTTGTTCTGTCTTGGAGAAGCCAACTTCTCTGACCACGGCGCAAACCGCTTGGGAGCTTCCGCGTTGATGCAAGGTTTGAGCGATGGTTACTTCGTTCTGCCCATGACCATCGGTGGCTACCTCGCTGGCTCTGAGATCAGCGGCGACGTGACCACCGATCACGATGCGTTCAACCAGGCAGAAGCCAACGTTCGTGGTCAGATCGACCGGTTCCTCTCCAACAACGGAAAGCAGACCGTCGACTCCTTCCACAAACGACTGGGTAAAATCATGTGGGAATACTGCGGTATTGCTCGTGACCAAGCCGGTTTGGAGAAGGCGCTCAAGTTGATTCCGGAGCTTCGTGCAGAGTTCTGGGATGATGTAAATGTGCCCGGCTCCGCTGACGACCTCAACGAAGGTCTGGAAAAAGCGGGCCGTGTGGCTGACTATTTGGAATACGGTGAACTCCTGGTTCGTGACGCCCTTGCGCGGAAAGAATCCTGCGGTGCTCACCTGCGAATTGATGGTTTCCAAACCGAAGAGGGGGAAGCCATCCGCGACGACGAGAACTTCGCTCACGTAGCGGCTTGGGGTTATCCCGGTGATGTGGATGATACTCCGATTCGCCACACCGAAGATCTCGTCTTTGAAAACGTCGAACTCTCGACAAGGAGCTACAAGTAGATGAAACTAACACTGCGTGTGTGGCGACAAAAAAATGCCAAAGATGTCGGAACGATGAAGACATACGAATTGGATGGAATTTCCTCCGATATGTCCTTCCTCGAAGTCCTCGACATCTTGAACGATAAGCTGGCGTTGGATGGGGAAGAACCCATTGCCTTCGACCACGACTGTCGCGAGGGGATTTGCGGCTCGTGTTCGATGGTGATCAACGGTCGTCCCCATGGTCCCGAGACCGGAACGACCACCTGCCAACTTCACATGCGACGTTTCCGTGACGGCGACACCATCATTGTTGAGCCGTACCGCGCTAAGGCGTTCCCTGTGATCAAAGACCTCGTGGTCGATCGCTCCGCGTTTGACCGGGTGATCCAGGCTGGCGGTTTTGTTTCCGTAGCCACGGGTAACGCGCCGGATGCGAACGCACTGCCCATCTCCAAAGAAAATGCTGACGAGGCCTTCATGGCTGCGGAATGCATTGGCTGTGGAGCTTGTGTTGCGGCTTGTCCCAACGCATCGGCGATGTTGTTTGTCTCCGCCAAGGTTGCACACTTGGGTCGTTTGCCCCAAGGTCAGCCCGAGCGTTTGTCCCGTGTCTTGGGCATGGTCGAGCAGATGGACTCCGAAGGCTTCGGTAACTGCAGCAACCACTTTGAGTGCGAAGCTGCTTGCCCGAAGGAAATTTCGGCGATGAACATCGCTCGTATGAACCGCGACTACGTCCGCGCCTCTGTAAAGTAGGCGTGGCCTACGCCTGACTGATGCCGAATCTGGAACTTGAGCAATCCCTGAACGAAGAGCAGCGCGATGTCGTCCTTGCGGGCGAAGGGCCGTTGCTCGTCATTGCAGGTGCTGGAAGCGGCAAAACCCGGACACTCACGTACCGCGTGGCTCATCTGGTTCAGTCAGGCGTCCCCATCCATCGTATCCTTCTCTGTACCTTCACCAACAAAGCCGCTCGGGAGATGGTCAGCCGCGTGGAGTTTCTCCTCCACAAGTCCATCGACAACCTCTGGGGCGGAACATTTCACCACATCGCCAACCGCTTTCTTCGCCGTCACGCCGACCGTTTGGGCTTCGGACATAACTACTCCATCCTTGATCGTGACGACAGCAATCACCTGATTGATACCGTCATTAAGGACCTGGGGTACGGCAAGAACAGCTCTTACCGCTTTCCCAAGGGGAAGGCGTTGGGTGGGCTGTTCGGTTTGGCGAACGCAACCGGTGAAGAGGTGGAAACCATCATCGCCGAAGGGTACGAGAAGTTCTACAACATCGCCGAAGAAATCGCTGAAGTGCAGCGCGGTTACAACGACCGCAAGATGCAGATCAACGCGATGGATTTCGACGATCTTCTCAAGTACTGGTACATGCTCCTCGCGACGTGCGACGACATCAAGGAGCGTTACTCTGAGCTCTTCCAGCACATCCTCGTGGACGAGTACCAGGACACCAACCCCATCCAGGCTGCCATCATTGATGAGCTGTCGTCGTACCATAAGAACCTGACGGTGGTCGGCGACGACGCCCAAAGCATCTACCGTTTTCGTGGGGCTGACTGCACCCATATTTTGGAGTTTCCCCAGCGCTACTCGCTGTGCCAGACCTACTATCTTCGCAAAAACTACCGAAGTGTCCCGGAGATCCTGGCGATTGGAAACCGGGTGATTACCCACAACGTCAACCAGTTTGAAAAACAACTGGAAGCCGTTCGTGACAGCGGTACGCCACCCAAAGTGGTGATGGCGGAAGATTCGATGACAGAGGCGCACTGGGTCGCCAAGCAGATCGTGAAGCTCCAGCGAGAAGGCCGCTCTCTCAACAATATGGCCATCTTGTACCGGATTCACAGCCACTCCCTTGAGCTGCAGATTGCCCTGCAACAGCACGGCGTGCCGTTTGTGGTTCGGTCGGGCCTGCGGTTCTTTGAGCAGGCCCACATCAAGGACATGATCAGCTGGCTGCGAATTCTCTTCAACGCCAAAGACATGTTGGCCTGGCAACGCATCTTGTCCATCTTTAAGGGAGTCGGTCCCTCGACGGTGACGAAGATTCTCAACCATCTGGAAGACTACGACTGGGACTGGGAAGCCCTCGACGACAAAGCCTGGCGAAAGACCATCAGCGCACGCGCCCGGAAGTCAGTGGAGTGGCTGGTTCGGATGGTGGAAGAGGCTGTTATCCCCGACAACTTCAACAACCCAGGCACCCTCATTCGGTTGTTCTTTGAGCAAGAATACGAAGAGTATCTGACCCACTCTTACGACGACGCGGCCAAACGCAGCGAAGACCTCATTGAGTTCTCCGCCTTTGCTTCCACTTACAACAGCCTTGACCGGTTCCTCAGCGACATGATGCTGCAAACCGACATTGAGAGCTCCTCCGAAGACAATGAACAACCCGACGAAGCGGTGGTTCTTTCTACGGTGCACCAAGCCAAAGGTCTGGAGTGGGACGTTGTGTTTTGCCTGAACCTTGTGGAAGGGGCCTTTCCCTTCTTCCTGGCTTTCCAAGAAGACGGCGGGCTCGAAGAGGAGCGTCGCCTTTTTTACGTCGCGACAACTCGCGCCAAAGAGCTTCTGTATCTTTGCTGCCGACAAATGGGCTCCTCACGGCAAGGTTTGGTCCGTACATCAGACCCTTCACGCTTCCTCTGGGAGATCATTCGCGAATCCCAGCCCAACCGTCGACGTTCCGGTGTTAACGGCTCGATGGCGATGTTTTTGCTCGAAGCCGAACACCAGCCTTGGTTCGACCTCGTTTTTGCCTGATGCCATGAAACAAGGCTCTCTGCTCCCCTTGTTGCTAGACGTTTCCCCCACTGATCGAGAAGCCCTTCAAAGCTTGGTTCATCGCAAAGCGCTGCCCGACGCCTGCTTTGACTTGGCGCTTTGCGACCTTGTCGAAGCTTTGTTGCAGCGGGAAGAAGAGCAAGGGCGGCAGACCTTTGCAGGCAGTAGACAGGCGCTCACGTGCAAACGGCTGTGGGTTGCGGGTCAATGTTCAGAAGAGGAGATGGAAGAAGCCTCTGATGCTGCCAAGCGCGCTTATTTACGAAGCAAGGATATGGCAGGTCTGGGAACCAGCTTGATGTCCCAGGCTGAAGACGCGTTTGCTCGGGCGGTTCGTCGTTATGTGGGGACCACATCTTTTGGGATCCAGGCCGCGTATACGGCCTATCTTGCTTCACGCTTTCGAGTTCACCGGTCCACTCTATCGGCAGGCCGGAACTCGTTTTACCTCTTGCTCGATCGTCTGACCGAGCCGTCCTGGCTTCCCTTTCTTCACTTGCGGATGGTGCATTGGGTCAAGGAGTCTGTGCGTTCCAGAGAGCTTCTTCTGGATTGTCTGTTGCTACGAGAAGCGCAACTCGACGCAGAAGCCCAACGCTGGCGAGATGAGATGGAAGACCCACTGTTTGAAGAATAAGAGGGGTGCTCTTTCTTCCAAGCTTTCGGAGCTTTTCTACTCACCTGGAGATTCGTTCTCAGGTTCCAAGCTCTCTTCCTCGCTCTCTGACCAAAGCAGGCTGGTCATGAATTGGCGAAGTTTGTCCCGTCCGGCGTGTGTTTTGGAGGAGCTTTGGACGATCGCTTCGGCTGGGACGTCGAGGACGTTGGCGATGCGTTGGATTTGGTTGCGACGCTTTTGCTTGGAGAGTTTGTCGGACTTGGTTGCGACGGGGACTGTCAGTCGGTCAAAATGGAGCAACCAATTCCACATGTCGAGATCGTCTTCGCTGGGAATGCGTCGAATGTCGAACAACAGCAAGCAGGCAACCAGGGTGGTACGTTGGGTCAGATAACTCTCAATCATCGGGCGCCACTGCCGCTTGACGCTTTGAGGTACCTTTGCAAATCCATAGCCTGGCAGGTCCACCACAGACAACTGGTTGTCCACGTCAAAGAAATTGATCAATTGCGTGCGGCCGGGAGTTTTACTTACTTTCACCAGGTTGGTGCGTTGGAAGAGCGAGTTCATCAGGGAGGACTTGCCCACGTTGGAGCGGCCTATGACAGCGATCTCAGGCCGGTCTGCAGGGGGATAGCCCTTTGGCTTTACCGCGCTGGTGACAAACGATGCGTTCTGGAAGTTGACAGCGAAGGCGTTGGGGTCTTGGGACATGGGTTTCTCACAGGGTGCTTATCAGGAGGGTTGTTGCAAGGAAGTTGTTGTTTCCTTCCGACCCCCAACAGGAGAAGGTAGCTAGGCGGCGACAATCAAATGAAGGAACAACCAGCCGAGAGTAAGGAGGCTGCCCCATCGGTTCCACTGGTACTGGACGGTGTGGAGTCCGGATGGGTTCGTTGATGCCTCTGCTGGTTGTGTGGTGGGAAGCAAGGAAGAGCCCAAGGACAGAAGCCCAAGGCAAGCTGTTCCCCACAACAGAGGCGTTGGCTTCCAGGGCTGCAAGAGAGTGATGGTGAGGCTCAAACACAGCGCAGCAAGGGACAACACCTGCACGCGGTTGAGAATCGATGCAAGGACAGGCTGAGGGTCTTTGTGGTTGGACTTGAACTGCCAAGACAGCATCTGACTGGTGAGCAACAATCCAAAACCAACATACGCGAGAAGCCAGGTCGCTAGCTGCGGAATCTTCAAGGTTGTGGAGCCCCCGCTCGTTGCGAGGTAGGTCCATAGCAAAGAACACAACCCTCCAAGAAAGAGGCTGCTTTGTAGCCATTCGGGGTAGCGTTGCTCGCGGTCAAAGAACAGCGGAACAACGACGAGGCTAAGGGTCATTACACCCCATCCTGCGCTGATGTAAGCTGGGGCTGCTTTCGCAAAGGAAAGGGTCACAGACCAGGCGATCAGGTGGAGCAGGGGAGGAATCCAGGCCAAGGACAAGTTCTCTGCATTGGGGTTTCTCCAACGCAAACCAAAGACCACGAAGTAGCTGATCGGTACAAGCAACAACATGTCTTCGGGCTGAACAGAGACGGCCAGGAGCGAGGCCGCCTGGTAGATCATTGCGGTCATGGTATCACTCATGCGTCTTTGTTGTTGGAGGTCGATTCGGCGCTGGTGTCCGTCTTTTTCTCTTCGCTTGACTCGGAGGAGGCTGGCGACTCGTCGGGAGACTCTTTCTCCGACGAAGTCTCGGCTTCGCTCTTCGATGTCTCTTCAGCGTCGGGAGTATCCGATGAGCCAGAGGACGCAGAGCTTGTGGCGTCTTCTGCTTCTTCACTCTCAGAGGATTCTTGAGAGCCTTCTTCCGTTGATTCCGACGTGTCTTCTTGTGTGGGTACCGAATGGAAGGAGCGTTCGATGGCTTCCAACTCTTGGGAAAGCTGCCCCCAACCTCTGTCGCTAAAGGCCCACAGACGTACGTAGCTGCCTTGGCGCCACATGGCGATGATTCGGTGCGGTTCGCCCCATTGGAGAACCAGACCAATGAGGATCCAGGGCGCGCCAAACAAGGGGGCACGAAGGGCCAGATCCTTGCTCAAGGCTGGCTGAAGCAAAACTCCAGCGACCACAAAGAAGCCGCCCAGGGCGAGAAACACTTGACCCCACCCGCTGTTGGTTCCTTTTTCTGCCCAGAGAACCTCTTCTCCGCGAGCTTTCGGCTCTGTAAAGTTGGCTTGGATTGCGGCTTTGAGCTTGGAGAAGGAGGGAAAGTCCTCTTCGCTTTCTTTGCACTTTCGTTGGTAAGGGCTGGACGGTAGGGGAAGGTTTCCCGCACCCATCATTCGGAAGAATCGTTGGATCGAATGGGCGAGGAAGAGGAGGGCAAGGCCACCCAGAAAGAACGTCTGTAGCTTCCCTGCCCAGGGATGTTCCGCTGTGCTGAACGCGCTGTTCGTCCACCATGTGATCGCAAAGGTCCCAAGCCACCAAAGCGCTGCTGTCCATGCAAGAACAGCCCAGGTTTTGGGATGCAGGCTCAAAGACCATAGCAAGGGGGCTTCACCTGGGGAGGTGTCGTCCATCAGTATTGTTGGGGAAGCTGCGCTGGACTCTGACGATGAGGCCTGCTCCTTGTGTTCTGCCATATCACCCGATCCTATAAAGGCTCACTGGAAACCATTGTCCAAAGGAGTATCAACAACTCTTTCCTGCAAGGATGGATTGTTGTTGACTGCGTTCGCCCGTTGTTGAGCGACGTTCCCCTCATTGTTTACTTGGAACTGTGTTTGATCTTCTTCCACTGGGTTGGATAGTGGAACTTCTTGAGTTTGGTGGAGGGCGCCCTGTGACAGGTGACACAGCCGGATTTGCCGCGAACAACCTTAAGCCCCACTGCGCGAGCTAACTTGGCGTCTACCATCACCTCGGGAATGCTGTAGTATTTGCCTCCACCGTGGCAACTTTCACATTGAACGCCCTGCAAGTGCGTGGCCGTTCCTGTCGTATGACATTTCAAACAGGCCGGATTCTTGCGGTCTTGGGCTGAGAGGTGGCTGAACGACTTGGCGTGCTGCGAGTTTTTCCAGGTGCGATACGCCTCTTGGTGGCAGCTTTTGCAACGGTGCGCCCCAATCAGGGTGCTCGGTTGATACGAACGCTCACAGTGTGCGTTACGAGGCTGTCCACTCCAGGCCCATGTGACGCTCAGTGCGCACACTGCTATCAAACCAAACCAGTGGAAGGGGCCAACCTTGTACCGAAGGGTATGCATCGTGTGTCCTCAAGTTCATAAGAGAATCGGAGTGAACGTTGGAGCCAAGACGTGAACTCCTAGGGCCGAAGCTCGATTCGCTGTTGTTTCGAACCCTAACTTACTTGACTTGGGTCTTGATTCCGAATTTTTGTTCCGTTCCCTTGGGGGGAGAGGCCTTCTGGACGACCAAAGGAACTTCTCTATACCCCATCATTGCCGGATTCACAAGAGATTTGTGGTACATGAAAAAAGACCCAAAAAATTCTCTTGACAGTCGAATCCAGACTATGATAGGTATCCCTCCACCTTGAGGGCGATTAGCTCAGGTGGTTAGAGTGCTTGCTTGACATGCAAGAGGTCACTGGTTCGAGTCCAGTATCGCCCATAATTCCCAACCCTTCCCTTGTTGCTTCGTAGCGTTGCTTTCCTATACAGTAAAGCTCTTTTCTCTACGCTTTCTCCCTGGAGAAAGTCAACAACGGAATCTTGTCATGAAAAACCGCACATTTTGGTTGCTTGTTGGCGTTGTCTTCGTAGCGATGTTTGCCATGGGAAGCCGCTGCAACATCAGACGATGTCAGGTCTCCAGTGATTGCCCCGGAACCCAAATCTGTGGTCCTGGGGGACGCTGCGTTCTGCGTTGCAAAACCACAAGAGATTGCCACCAAAACCAACGTTGCGTTGAAGGTACTTGCAAAGATATCGAGTAACTCTTATAGAGATTCTGTCTTTCGCTCTTTGATCCTTTTAATGCGCGGAAGAGGGACCAGACTCAAATTGTAGGAGTCTCCTCTTTCATGACACAGGAGGCTGTCAAAGAGACGTGACCTCCGCACACAGTGGGTTACGCCTTCAACCCCTTCTTTCAATGCTTCAGAGTATGGAGTCGACGATGGATTATCTCACCGACGAACAGGTCGAAACTCTCAAACAGATTATGCGAGACCAACAAGATCGCCTCGTCAGGGCCGCCCGCAACACCATGACGGAGCAGTATGACAACCGAGACGTTGTGCCTGCAGACACCATCGACCTCTCTTCGGACGAGAGCCTTCAGGTCACCGAGCATCGCCTTCGTGACCGCGAAAAGTTCCTCATCGCCAAAATCGACAAAGCTCTCAAGCGCATGGAAGCTGGCACCTACGGCTACTGCAAAGAGTGCGACGATGAAATTGGCTTCCCACGCCTCAAGGCACGTCCTGTGGCAGAGCTATGCATCGACTGCAAAGAAGAACAAGAACAATTTGAAAAGGGTACCGCCAAGCGACGTATGCAAGGCGACAGTGTCTTCCCCTAAACCAACCCCTCGTTCTTCCTTCCTGTGTACCCCCTGGGCTCTTTATCCGTAATTTCCCATCTCTGTACTCAACCGTTTGACAGCCGCGCTGGCTCCCAGAACAATCATTGTCGAGTGAGGCTCAAACACATAATCTGGCGTTGGGTTGTAGATCCAGCCTCTGTCGTTGGCCGAGCGGACCGCAAGAACCAACAGGTTTTTTTGCCGAAGGTCGGTTTCCCGTAGGCGCTTTCCTACCAGGGGGGCGCGTCGAGGCAAGTCCACTTGCTCCAGCTGAAGGTCAAGGTCGTTGGTGTGGGCAAGCAAATCCATGAACTGGACGACATGAGGGCGTACCATCTCTGTCGCGATTCGGATTCCACCAATGTAGTTTGGTGATACCACGCGGTCGGCGCCGGCTCGTACGATCTTGTCGAGGGCGTTGATCTCAATGCCTCTGGAGACAATCTTGAGATCGGGGTTCATACGCCGCGCAGTGATGGTAACAAACAGATTGTCTTTGTCCGATGATAGCACCGCAGCCAGGCCAAACGCACGTTCGATTCCGGCTTTTTGCAACGTCATCTCTTCGGTTGCGTCACCAATCACAACAGGAAATCTACCCAGGACTTCTTGCAGTCCACGGGCTCGGGCTGGATCGTCGTCAATAAGGACCACCTTGCGTCCCGAGTTTCGCAGCTCTGTGATCACGTGGACTCCAGTTTCACCCCCACCGCATACGATGATGTGATCCTGTAGCTCTTTTAGCCTTCGCTCCATGTTTCTCCTCCACCAGAGACCTTCAAACTCTTCACTCAAAAAGAACGCGGTTACTGCCGACACAAAGTACGCATTGATACCCAAACTGAGGATCATAATGAGCAGGGTGAACGGTCGCCCAAACGGCGTGGCGCTGAGCGGAATCACCTCGCTATACCCAACCGTTGTGACCGAAAGCACGGTCATATACAGGCAGTCGAAAACGGGCCACTTGCCCCCGCTGATCAACAGATAGCCAAAGGTCCCAAACGATATAAGCAAAACCATCGCGCCGATGGCGTTGCGCAGTCGTCGGCCGAGGTTGGAAAACGGAGAAGGTTGGGTCGGCAAGGAGGGCAAGAACTCAGATTCTTGCTTGGCCTCGCTCTTGTACACTTCAACGTCTTCAAATTCAGCCAAGGCTCGCATCACCTGGGTGTGGCGACGAGGTTCGGTGGACTGGTCTGCGGCTGTAAGATTGTTCTCAGAGTCAGAGCGGTCGGACATAGATAGCGAGCCAGCCTATCAATTTTGCGAAAGCGTCACCCAAGCAATGTGGGCGTTAGCGAATGCGGTTTAAGAGATTCGTTGCTTTGCGATACAGCGGGTCAGATGTAGACAGGAGTCTCTTGGCTTGCGAGATCTTGGCCCTGGCGTCGCTGTTGGAGACACCGATCAAGACTTCGCCTTCATCCAGCAACGCCTTCGCCTTTCGACGAAGTGATTTGATGGCAAGGTGAGCTTTGGTCAGCCTGGAGTTGTAACGAAGCGCGCTTTTGTAGGCGCTGGCCGCCTGGTTGTAACTTCCACGGCGGCTGTACGAGCGACCTTGTCGGTAGTACAACTCGGAGAGCATTTTGCCGACTTTGGCGCGGTTGGTTCCACCCAGCGCGCGGTCTGCACGGTACGCCCGAGACAACGAGGAAATGCCAGATGTACGACCTCGTCGGTAAGCGCTTCGACCGCGATTGTAGTAACGCTGGTAGGTTTGCACATTGCGTCGGTAGGTGCGAGCTCGGCGACGGATGGTGCGAGTGCGTCCTCCGCTCTCCAGGCGCCGGAAGAAAATGATCGCGCGGGCCAGTTGTCCGCCTCGGTAGTACGACAAGCCCTGACTCAAGGAAGCGTTGATGACTTTTCGCGCAGAAGCCCTGCGACGAACAGGTTGAGGCCGCGGATCGACAGGAGCGACAGGTGCGATGGTGAGCTTCTTGAGCATCTGTCGAGCTTTTTCATACTGTGGGTCAATGGCGAGAGCGTTTTTCACCATCCCAACAGCTTGGTCTTTCTTGTTGTTCTCAAACAAGACGCTGGCCATCTTGAGCTTGTTGTCGAGCTCTTTTTCGTGGATCACCTTCCGCATGGCCTTGGCTTTGGCTGCCACCGATGAATTCTCTGGTACCTTGTACAGCAACTCCAGGGCTTCTTTGGCCTGGAATTTAAACCGGTATAGCTTGCTGCCTCGTTTGTAGTTTTGGATGGCGCGCAGCTCGCGTTGAGCGACCTTGGCTCGTGCGAGAATGGTGGTTCGAACGGCCGAACCTTCGGGGAGAATCATCGCGCCTTCCCGAAGCAGTTTTTCGGCTTTCGCCCACTTCTTTTGTTTGATCAGACGTTCGCCTTGTTCGAGGAGCCTGAACGCTTTCCGTTCGGGGCTTTCTTTCTTCACCTCGATCTTTCGATTCTCCGGCGGCTGGGACTGGTTGCGTCGGTACAGCCAGAGTCCGGCGATGCCTGCAATCACCAATCCTGCGAGGAGAACAAACCCAATCAACCACTGGGTTCCGCCTGCATCGGGAGGTGTGACGACCTGCTCAAACGGTGCAGGTTGAAGCTCGCCGTTGTCTTCTTGGGTCGCTTCGATCGCCGCTTCTTCAGGGATTTGCACCGCGTCGCTCACATGAGCGGAAATCTCTTGACTGGCGATCGCTTCGTTCAGTTCGGGAGGTACTTCAATGTCGGGCTGCATAAAGTAGATGCGGGAGTTGCCAACGACAATCTCCTCACCACCAACAAGCCAGCCTTCCTGCATAAACTCGCCGTTGACTTGCGTTCCGTTTCCGCTGTTCAGGTCCTGGAACCAGTAGAGTTTGCCATCTGTATTGAGAGCGAGGTGGTGGCGTGACACCGACCGATCGTTCAAGGTGACGTGGTTGTCCGGTGCGCGGCCAATCATCACTTCGCCGTGGATGGGGTAGGCCCACTCTTCGTTGCTGGGATCCACGATACGGATGCGGAATTCTTTGATGATCTCGGGGTCATCGGGCGCAAAACGCTCTACGAGTTTGGAGGCAAGGCCTCCCAACACCATCGTCTCTTCGACAGGTTCAAACTTTCGCCCGAAGTCTTTGTCAAATGAGCTCAAGTCTGCGTCTCCGTTGCAATAAGGTGTGCTTCCAAGTCGCACACAGACAGCCCGCACTCAACGAGTCCTCCATCGCCTGGAGTCACGCGAGAGGCTGAATTGTTTCCGTTCTAACCCTATAGAAGATAGCGAAGACCTCGTCCCAATGCAAGACGGTCCTTGGAGAATGGCTCTACGAGTCGAACGAGTATTCTCTTGTTCATATCCTAGGCAAGGAAGTGCATCTATCGTTTGGCGAAGGTTTGTTGGGTGTGAAGGTTTTGCCTTTCTTTGGGCGAAGTCTATGGTATTCTCATTTGAATCGTTGGAATCCTTATGGTCTTTTTCCGAGGTTGCTCCCTTCGAGATACTGAAAAGCAGCCTGAATTTGCTCGACGAATGCCCAAGCGCTATGACTTTCTCATCCAAACCCCCACCTCCCGACAAGCAAGAAACAAAGCTTCTCAACCCAGATACTTCCATGGAGCAAACCTGGGAAGAACCAGTCCAGCGTTCTCCGAGATCGCCCAGACCCCCTTTGCTACCAACGTTGCTCAACCAACCCAAGCCCCCTGTTCCACCACCTCCTCAATTGCAGGAGGCTCTTCGTGAAAGGCAGCGACAAGAAGCTACTACCGATACGTTGTCGGCAAGCAGAGAGATGCTGTGGCTGGAAGAGGCTGAGCGTGCACACCAGTTCGGTCGTGTGATTGCTATCTTGTGCGTGACGGTGATGGTTGCTGGCCCCTTGCTTCCTCTTTCTCCTCTCTCTTTTTCGCTCCTGATGGGTTCCATCTTCATGCTGGGAGTGGCCGGAGCATGGGTCTGGTATCAAACCCAGAACCGTAGAATGTATGGACCTTCAACCTTCCGAGTGTTTGGCGTTGTTGCTGTCCTGGCGTCGATGGTGATTGAGTATGCGATCGGGGTGTTCTCGCCGGCTCCGGTTGGAATTGCTTTGGGGATAGCATTCTTTAGTTTGGGCGACGATAAGGCTTGGTCCATCGGGATTTGTCTTTCTGCAACGATGGGATATTTGGTCCTCGCATGGCTCGTTTCGAGTGGAGTCATCGTGGATCCCAGCGTCTCAGGCCATCATCCCATTCCACAGCGTGCGCAACTCTTTTTCATTGTGATGGTCCCGCTGTGTTATGTGCTTGTTCTGGGCCAGGCACGCTTAAGTCGACGTGCAACTCACCAAGCCATGACCCGTCTGGAGCAGGCTCTACTTTCTGCCGAGAGGGACCGGGCACAACGGCAAGAGTTGGAACAGGAATTGTCACAGGTTCAGAGGCTGCAACGTCGGGAGTTGGGGCCGCTCAGCGACAAGGTTGTGGGTCCTTATGTGCTATCCAACTTGTTGGGCCGTGGGGCTGTTGGAGAAGTGTACGCTGCCCAACATTCTCATACCCAGCAGCCCATCGCCTTGAAGCTTCTTCGCCAGGATGTCGTGGATCGGGAACACCTCAAAGAACGATTTCTACAAGAGGGGGAGATGGCTGTTCAGTTGCGATCCCCTCATGTGATTCGTGTCTTTGAAGTTGGCTTCTCGGATGAAAACGTCCCGTACATTGCGATGGAACGATTGGAAGGTCATGCCCTGAACCAACACATCAAGCAGCACCATGTGTTGTCATTGCAAGATGCCGTCACGTTTGTGGCGCAGATTACAGAAGGACTTGAAGCCGTACATCAGGCAGGTATCATTCACAGAGATATCAACCCACAGAATCTCTTTTTGGATACCAGCCAAAAGTCACCTTGTTGGAAGCTTTTGGACTTCAGCATCTCCAAGTGGATCGGGGCTCCTTCTGGGCAGTACACCATGCATGGTTTGTTGGGAACGCCGGGGTATATGTCTCCCGAGCAGGCTTGGAATCAGCCTCTTCAGCCGACTTCTGACATCTTTGGCTTGGGGGCCGTTTTGTACCGTGCCTTAACAGGGAGGCCTCCCTTTGTTTCCAAATCCATCTCCGAGGTTTTGGTGAACATCATCCTGCGCCAACCTTCGCGGCCGGGTGATTTTGTCCCCTTGCCCAGAGATGTTGAATATGTTTTGGCCATCGCGCTTGCGAAACTACCGGAACATCGATTCCAATCGTCGTTTGCCTTTGGACAGGCGTTTGCTCTTGCCGCGCATCAAAAGCTACCTGCATCCTTTCGAGAGCATGCACAGAAACTTTTGCTTCAACACCCATGGGGTTACGAGCAAGAACCCCCAGCTTGGCTCTTCGACAAAGGAGCATCCTGAGATCATTTCCTGCTGTTGAAATCTCAGTCTGTCGCAGTTTCACGTGGTGGTGATCATGGAAACCAAGGCATTTGGGAGGATGGCGTGAAGTGTTGTTGGAAGGGGAGAACGAAGGGAAGGGAGTGCCGTTTACTGTGGGACATAGATACCCAAAACGTAGTTGTTTCCGGGATAAAAATTCTGGCGCCCCCCGTAGCCCATTTCCCCACCGTTGTAAAACGCATTGCCTTCTCCCTTGATAGCGATATCGCCGGCCGTGGGGTGCCCTGTTCCTGGGGTTCCGGCTCGTACCACAACGATGGCTCCTTCTGGGGCATCGTAAGGGTTGTCGAGGTGAAGCCGCTTCAAGCCCAAACGCTCGGCGTTCCCTCCCTGGTTGAGGTACTCTGCAAACTGTCGAGCTTCGGACCAATACGCGCCAGGAATGCTGGCGTTGAATCCCCACTTCGGAATCTTGCCGTAGCCCACACGGTCAATGTAGTCAGCGACATGACTGTAGCAGTATCCATCCGGACGACGCCCAATACTGTCGTTTCGTGAAAAGCGCAACATGTCTTGCATTTGCTGTCGTCCTTGGCTTGATATCCCGCCTGTGCTCGACACCTCAGGTGTGCTTGGGCTGGGGGTTACTGGCACGTTTCGTCCAACCATCAGGTCCAACACGGAGACAATGTTGCCGGAACGAGTGGGTGCGCCCGAACGATAGGTTGTGTCGATGCTGTCGTAGGAACCGTTGGTATCGTAACGGTCCACGATGTCAAACAGAGCGCTCAGCTCTCGGGCACCGCTGATCTTTTTGTCGCCGTTGAGGTCACTCTGTGAGACCGCCCACTGGCTTGTTCCTGCTGCCCAAAGTTTGTCTTGCACGTCACGACCGTCCGACAGAGCAATGGCTGTGTTTTGGTACCGTTGGACAAACTCGCTTCTTGAAATGCGACTCATGGGTCTCTCCTTTGTTTTCTTCCAAAGCCTAGTTGGATTTGAGGAACTGAATCAGGTCTTGCTTTTCTTGAAGAGTGAGCCCCTGGCAAGTCATGGTGTGACCTTGCGTTCCAAGAGCATGTCCTTTGGAGGGGGGGCGGGGGCCGTTGACGCAAAAGAGTTCTTCCAACGTATTCAACGAGCCGTTATGAAGGAATCGCTTAAAGGACCAAAGTCCTACAAGTCGTGGGGACTTGATGCTGTGTGTCAGCTTTTCACCGGGAGGGAGAGTGATGCCGCAACAAGGAACTCCATCCAGTTCAGCGTCCATCCATTGCTTCATCGCATCGTCGGTACCGATTTCTGTGTAGGTGTAATGTTTCTTTCCGCTTCCGCGTGGACCATCGTGACAGGTGAGGCAACCTTTCTGAGCAAACAGCTGCTTTCCGCGTTGGACGCTTTGAGCCGGTGGCATCGTGGAAGGTTTGGGAGCACGGAGCGAGTGAATGTAAGCGACCAAGGGCTCTCTACGAGCGGCAAGCCAATGGGCCAGAGGACCTTTCCCAAAGATGACAAAGTCTTCGATGAATCGATCCAAACTCACGGTTCCACCGGTCCACCCCAGCATGGCGTGTACCATCCCAGCCTTTTTGCGCTCGGCTGGTGTTGGAATGCCCCACAATGCGCTGATCTTGCTGACGGTGTGAACCTTGTCATCCACAGGTAGTGGCTGGGTCAGGAAGTCCATGGTTCCAGCAGGCCAGGAGGCATACTCTTTGCGTACCGTCTCTGAGAAGTTTGGAATCGATACGCCACTGGAAGCGAGAGGGAGCAAGTCCATGGTTGCAGCTACGCGGGTGATGGGGTCTTTCCAGATCTTTTGCAGCAAAGGCATGATCGCCTGTTGCACTTGGGGATCGAGCAAGTCTCCACGGACTTGACCTGCCGCAACCATGGGAAACAATGAAACGGCAAGCATGTGTTTGCCATATTCATAATCATGATTGGGAGCGCCAACGGCATAGCGTCCATCAGGCATCTTCCCAAAGTGACAACTTGCACAGGTCAAAGCGACAGTATCGACCTTGCCTTGCAATTTACCAGAGGGTGCCAAACCCAAAGGAAGACCGTTTGTGGAGTAGGGGTCTGGTACCAAACCATACGACGAAAATCCCGGACCCACCTCGTTCTTAAATCGGTTCAACAGCAGATTGATAACCACTGTTGGAATTCCCACGGTCCCAAACGCTTCATAGAAAAACATCGACTTCCCACACAACAACTTCTTTCGATGATCTGTGGGGGATTGAAGCCACTCTTGGCACGCGTTCTTGAGCTTGCCATGCTCCAACAACGCTTTGAGGTCGTACGAGACGTTGACCAACCCTTCGGAACGGTCGGGCTGTGCTTCAAACGGGTCAACTTTGGAAACAGGCGGCTCTGGAATGTTTGGCTTTTCAGGTTGTTCTTCTTGAGAAACCTCAGGCCATGTTGTTTCTTCCGGCTGCGGTTGCTCCTCTGGAGGTGCACCAGCATCGACTTGGGGAGAAGGTTCTGCCGAACTGAAAGGCTCTTCTGCGTGTCTCACGGGCTCCGCTTCTCTTGGAGTTGGCTCCTTTTCTGCCTTTTCTTTCGCAGGCTCTGTTTGGGCCACTGCTTCCACTTGGGCCTTGGATTCAGGGGAAGAGTTCTCTTGTATCGGAACTCCACAACCCATCCAAACCATCGGAAAAAGTAAGACACTCCAAAGAAAACCCTGACTGACCCGACTCATCTCTTCTCTCCGTCATTCGAACATCTCTGCGTGCTCTTTTTTTGCAGAACGTTTGTTCTATTTAGATTTTATGTAACAGTTGTTCTGTAAAAGGGCAAGAGAAATGTTGAAATTTTTTGGCGGGCTTTGTGGAAGAGCAAAAGGTTGAGTTTTGGAAGGGTTGGGGAGGGAGAGTTGTGGTGTGGAACTTTTGGATTCAGTTTGTTGGGTATGTTTGTGGTCGTATTGCTGACTGAAGCCAAGCGATGAGCAACGATAAGCTGGTCAGTGTTTGGAGATGGAGGGAATCGATAAAGAAGGTACTCGAACCTGAGGAAGTGATCCGGAGTTTCGGGAGGCTAACGTCGGCGGCCGCCGCGACCGGAGCGTCGAAAGCTACGACTGCGTCCTGAGCGACCAAAGCTCCGTCGGCGGAAACTGCGACGGTTCCCTCGGTTCCAACGACGGTTTCCACGGTTCCAGTGGCGGTTGCCACGGTTCCAGTTCCTTCGGTGGAACCGACGATTGCGCCGATTCCATTGACGACGCCATCTACGGTTCCTTCTGTTCCATCTGCGGTTGCGTCGGAGCCTGCGTTGACGTCGAAGCCACCTTCGGTTACGTCGCAGTCGGCGTTGGCGTCGAAGCCATCTTTGGTTGCGGCGATGCCATCGACGTTGCTCCCAGACATCCCAACCGTCGTTCCATCCACCATCCCATCCGGGCTGCCAGCCTCCATCCACCCATCCGTCGTTCCATCCACGGTTCCAGCGGTTCCAGTGATGACGGCGATTCCAGTTTCTCCGGTGCCAGCGTTGATTTCGGTTCCAGTTTCTTCGGTGGAAACGACGGTTGCGGCGGTTCCAGTTTCTCCGGTTCCATTGTTGTTGGCGTCCGCTCCAATTTCTTCGGTACCGGTTTTGATTGCGGAAACCTCGTCGATTCCCTCGGTTCCAGCCCCGATTGTTTCTACGGAATCGACCCGTGTTTCCAAACCTTCGGCTGCCTCGTGAGCCGCGATTGCCTCGGAATTCTCGGTTGCCTCGGGTACCGCGAGCGGACCGGCCTCGTCGTTGCTGAGCAAGGACCAGATGGTTGTTGGAGTCGGCGTTGTGGACGGTTTGAGAAGTATCCAGGTTGGCCTTCTCTATCTGAGCGAAACTGCTGGTGCTGAAGAACAAGAGCCCAATCAGCGAGATCAGCGTGGCTATCTTGTTTTGCGTTTTCATATTGATCTCCTTGGATGAGAGAAACCTTGTATTTCTTTAGATATACATTCTAAAGCAAAGGGCAAGTCTGAGCGGAAAGAGAAATACCTTCGAAGGGTTGGCTGAGCTTCTTTGGCTGCTCCGGCTTTTCTTCCACAGAGCCTTATGCTATCTCTGCGTAAGATATTGTCTCAAAATCGCCCTGATTGGCCTCGACAAAGTAGGGAATCCCTACATTGCAGAAGCGTTTGCCAAGAACATCCGGATCGTGAAGGCTCCTCTCGATTAATGATGCGTACCATTGAACTGCCAGGTCGTGCTTCCCAGGAAGAGTCGCTTCGGACCAACTGTGAGTGGTTGTTTCAGCTTCGGTTGATTCTCATTGTTGGAAAAGTTGCCCTCATTGGCTTAATTCATGGGTGGTTCCATCTCCAACTTCCTCTCGTTTCTTTGGGCTTGTTGGTGGGAGTCGAGGCTGTCAGCAACGTGGCGCTGAGGCTTCTTCTTCGCCGCGCAACTCCTCTGTTTTCATGGCTTCTTGGCGTCGTCATGACCCTTGATCTTGTCTTGCTCACAGGGATCTTTATCCTCACGGGTGGTCCTGCCAACCCCTTCAGCTTTCTATATCTTGTCTACATTGCGATGGGAATCTTGGTGCTGGAGTCCCGATGGATGTGGTTCCTTTGTGTCTTCACCCTGGTTTGCTACGGCTCCTTGTTTCTGGTTCCTTTGGCGCCCCACCACAGCATGCACTCCCACCACTCCATGAAGCTCCACATGGAAGGGATGTGGCTGGCGTATGCCATCACCACCGTGCTGATCGTTTACTTTGTGACCCGGATGAAGTTCGCCTTGCAAAAGCGTGAACGGGAGTTGGCGTTGCTCTATGACCTTCAAGTTCGGAGCGAGAAGCTAGCGTCGTTGGCGGCCCTGGCTGGTGGCGCGATGCATGAGATTGCGACGCCGCTGTCCACGATCGCTTTGGTCGCGAAGGAACTGGAGAGAGGGCTCAACAAGAGCAACCAGCAACCTGAAATGGTGGAAGACGCGCGCTTGATTCGGGAGCAAGTTGAGAATTGTAGGGACATTCTTCAAACGCTTGTCAGTCAGGCGGGGGAAAACCTGGGAGAAGCCAGCCAGTCGATTGAGCTGAGAGACTTTGTGAAGCACACCCTGGATGTCTTTCAAGAGCGAGAGCGAGTCCAGACGGATGTTCCCGAAGAGTTGCTCTCGATGCCTCTCTGGATTCCTATCGAGTCGATGGGACGGGTGATTCGGAACTTGCTTCACAATGGATTGGAAGCCTCAACGCCTGGGCAATCCGTGCAGCTAAGCATGCGCCAGGAAGAGGCTCACTTGTTGATCCAAATCATCGACAACGGAACAGGTATACCGCAACATGTCATGGAGCAGGTGGGAGAACCGTTCTTTACCACCAAACCGGCCGGACGAGGCCACGGCTTGGGCGTGTTCCTTGCGACGAACCTTGCCGAGCGTCTGGGTGGCCAGCTTGTGTTGGAGTCGGAGTTGGAGGTGGGAACCACTGTGAAACTTCTCCTTCCTCTTGAAATTCTTGAGAAAGAAAACTTATCGACCCTTCCCAGCAACGTGATTGAGACTGCAAATTATGAGTGAGTTAGACCACTCCCTTTCTACGGATGACCTTCGTCCTTCGATTCTCTTGGTTGATGACAGTGATGTGTTTCGTGAGCGTCTTGCTCGCGCGTTCCGTGAGCGGGGTTTTGATGTCCGGACTGCTGCCAACGCGGTTGAGGCGAGGGCCAGTGCAGAAGAAGACTCTCCTGAAAAAGCAGTCCTTGATTTACGGATGCCCGGTGACTCAGGTCTTCAGCTGCTCCAAGACCTCAAAGCCATTGACCCCACCATTGAGATGATCATTCTCACGGGATACGGAAGCATCGCGACCACCATTGACGCCATGCGACTTGGTGCGGTCTATTATCTGCCCAAGCCAGCAGATGCAGACGACATTTTGGCCGCGTTTGAACGCGCACAAACGCCTCCACTGGAGCCACCTCCTGACCTGGAGTACGAGGCTCCTTCCCTGGCTCGAACCGAGTGGGAACATATCAATCGCGTGCTGTCCGACTGTGGCGGAAATATCTCCAAAGCCTCGCGAGTCTTAGGCATTCACCGTCGCTCTTTGCAACGCAAGCTGCAAAAGTTTCCTCCTGCCCAATAACCTGCATCTCTGCAGCTTACATTCTCCCCTGCGACAATTTGCCACATTTGCTCTAAGTATCCGATCGTAATTCGTTTTGTCTCTCCCTTTCTTGGTGCGACAAATCGCCTCATTCCTGTCTGTTTGGATGTGGATATGTTGACGTTCTCAACGGATATGTCGCGAATGGTTTGTTCCATCCATGCAAAGGAGTGTGTAACGATGAATACGTTTTCCATGAAGAATCTGGTTCGTTTGTTGGCTGTTGCCTTGGTCAGTGCGGCGGTTGCGATGGGTTGTGGAGGCTCCACAGACAACAATCATAACCACGACAACCACAACCAAAACTCCAACACTAACGGCGATTCGGGTCATTTTACGATCACCGCAACGTTGGAAGGTGGCGATGCCAAGACCGGCCAGAATGTGATGATGATTGAGGTCAAGGACAAAGAGGGTAAGGCTGTGGAAGGTGCGACAGTTACGGTAGATCCGCAAATGCCTTCGATGGGTCACGGATCTTCCGAAACTCCTAAGGTCGAGGAGGTTGGTGGCGGCAAGTACAAAGCTACACCTGTAACCTTCACCATGTCGGGTGAATGGACCGTCACCATCAAGGTGGAAGCCAACGGCGAGACCGGCTCGAAAACCTTCGACTTCAGCGTGAAGTAGGCGGCAGTCCTATTTGGATGGGGTGGGAGGTCAGGGAGAGTTGTTGCATTCTTCCTGTGCAACGTTTCAGGGCTTGCGATTGGGAATGAGTGGTTTGGGGAGAGGTGAGGATCAGTCGATGTCGCTTTTGGACACCATCTCTGTGGGAGCGACATGGTCCGTCGGGGGGCAACAGCAGTAGTTGTAGACCAGAAGGATGCCGGGGGTTGCGGTGTCAAGCTCGTGCAAATTGAATTGCTCGGACTGTTTGTCCCAGGTCTCACGAACCAGATCGTACGATTGGCATTCTTCCTCACTCAGCACCTCGAAGTGCCAAAGCACCAGAGAAGGAAGCTCCTGCAGTTGATGGATGGCAAACGCAGCTTGTTGGCCGGTTTGGTTGTTGGTCACCACAAAAGCGCGGTGATCCGAATCATTGCAGAATCGCATCGAAAGCGGCAACAACTGTGTGTGCAGCGTCCCACAACGACGAACAATGATAAAGTTGTCTGGTTTTAATTCGACGAGATCTTCAAGTTGAAAGACGGCACCTTGGCCGAATTCTTGGCTGATGTAACGTAAGGCTTCTCCGGTGTTGGAGGCTGAGAGAAGAATGGATGGGGCATCGTTCCAGGTGGCTTCATACAGCGACATACACAGCTCTCCCTCTTATGCGCTGTTAGAGATTCCAGCTCCTGATTCGAATGCAAACACAATCTCAGGAAGAACTTCCTGATGGGTGGGGGGTTGCCCTCACAACGCAAGAGAGATTGTATTCACAGGGGGGTGGAGCAAGGAGCGGACAAGCAGGCTCCAGAATCAGCATAGAAAACTTGTCCAGGATGTCAAGGTCAATTCTCTCTCTCCCCAAAGATAGAATAGGGAGTTTCTTTGATTTCAGCGGCTTGGCGAGTTCGCGCCTTAAGGGGTAGATACACTTGGATCCCGTTTTCTTTGGCCTGCTAACCCCTTGCTTGCAAACCAGATGGCTTCGGGCCAGATTTTTTGCTTTCGGTATAGCTGCCCCAACACGTAGTACAACTGGGGATCTCGTTTGCTCCAGGTTGGGTCTTGAAGGAGAGGGGCAAGCAAGCGCAAGCTTGTGTCGAATTCCTCTCGTGCGTACCGCAACAGTCCGTACAGCAGCCGCGGTCCTGGCGCTGTTTTCAGTTGTTTGGTCCAGCGCGCAATCTCTTGGAGTTGAATCGGTCGATGGGCCTGTTGATTCCAACATCGAACCACCGCGAGATGTTGACCCGAACGACCGGCTTTTCGCAGACAAGCCTCCAAAGCCGGGCGACCATGAAACACTTCGTGGAAGGTCTTTCGGGCGTGAGCAAACAAGGGGTCCATCGGCTCGTTCGGGCAGAGTTTGCGGCGCAAATCCTTTCGCACTTGTGGGTGGGCTCCAAACCGGAGTCGAGCCAGGAGAAGGGCTCCTTGAAAGGCTGTGGTTCGAAGGCAGGGTGCTTGCCTCGTATGCGTGGCACCTTGTGGTAGTTGGAACACCCGGTCGTAGCGGTTGTATGAACTCCCCAGGGCTTTTCGTAAGACAAGGCTTCCGTCTGTTGTCGCGTGCTGTACAAGGTCAAGGGGGGCGCGCAGCTCGATCCAGGCGTTGTCGTCGGTGTTCAGCGGTGCTCCTTTGACCCAGGTCCGGAGGCTTTGGTTGTCAGCCAGAAGGCGAGGAAGCCAGTCGAGCGGCTCTTGCATTCCTGCTTTGAGGAGGACGTCTCGCGTTCGAGGGTTTTCAAACCAGGTATGGAAATCGTTAAGGTCGGGTCGAAGGGGTCGGCTGGAGGCGACGAGGAGGGTGTCTTTCGACTGGTAGCTGATGCCAAACAAGTAAACATGCGGAAAGACCGAAGAGACGGTTCGTAGCAACACACGGATGCTTTGAGGGGAGAGTTCGTACAGTTGGATCCATTGGCAGAGGATGCCGCCTTTTCGAAGTCGCTTTCGAGCCAGTTGGAAAAACTCTTGGGTAAACAGGGCGCTGACGCCGCTGATCCAGGGATTGGAGGGCTCCGAGATGACGACGTCGTAGCGGTTGGAGTGACTGTGTAGATAGTTCCGCCCGTCGTCGAACACTAGCTTTAAGCGTGGGTCCGACTGGGGCTTGTAGTTCCAGGGTCGAAACCAACGCGATGCCTTCACCACAGCAGGTTCGATCTCTATCGCCGTGACTGACTTCACCGGAAACTGAAGCGTCGCTCCTACCGTGACGCCCGAACCCCAGCCGATCACAGCGACGTCCTTGGCATGTCCGTGCATCGACAGCGGTAACAAGGCCGACAAAAGCTGCGTTGGCATGTCCACTCCTGAGGAAGCATCGGACTTTCCGTTCACTTTCAACGCGAGGATGTGGTGGTTGTACTGCTCGACGACAACGGTTGCATGGAGCCCCTCCTGGTAGTCAAGCAGGTTCTTTTTGGAGAGACTTTCGGGAGAGAGGCGTTGGAGTTGCGCCACGCGAAACAGACCCAAGCTAAGGACGCTTCGGTTCCACTCGGGTGTGGCAAAGAATGTTAATCCCAGCAACACACCGGCTGTGCTTAGACAAAGCCAAGAGGCCCAAGGGCGCGATGCTTGCGTACGAACAAAAAACAAGCCAACGGCGAGGGAGAGGTAGAGCAAGACCGCAGCGATTAAGGTTCCCTGCACACTGAACAGGGGAATCCAAACAAAACCTGAAGTGAAGCTGCCCATGATCGCACCCAACGTGTTGTAGGCATAGACTCGACCCACTGTCTCACCGATCGGGGTTTCACTTTGGACAAAACATCGCAACACCAAAGGAAACAAAAGCCCCATGGCAAAGGTGGGGCCGAGAAGAAGAAGGGCAGCCAGAGCGGCTTTGATGGTGAGGAGTCCAAGAGGCGTCAACGAAGAACCTTTGGCAAACGAGAGAAACCAAAGGGGGAGCTGGTCCACTTGCGTGATGCTGAGCCAGACGAAACCTGCCGTACACAGAAGACCTGCAACAAGCGCCAGCGCCGGATCTCGCAGGCGGCGAGCCAGGCTACTTCCAACGGACGAACCCAAGGTCAGCCCAAGCAAGAAGGTGCTGAGGATGATGGTGAAGGCATACACCGAGGAGCCGATCACCATGGACAGTACGCGGTTCCAACAGACCTGACACACCATCGCCAGCCCACCTGTTGTGGCGAACGCAAACAAGACAAAGCGTCGCTCTTGGCGTTGGGGAGAGAGGGTCCAGTCGTCCGCGAGCTCCTTTTCCTCGGGTTCTTGGCTGTCCAAGGTCTCTGGCACATGAGTGGTTGATTCTTCGAGAGGGATGGCTGTTCGTCGGGCTACTCCGAGAACGGCAAAGGCGAGGGTGAGATTCAAACCCCCAAGAGTCCAGAGGGTCGCCTGAACTCCGAGAAAGGGAAGGAACACAAAGCCTGTGCAAAAACACCCCAGCACTGCACCTCCTGTGTTAACTGTGTACAGCCAACCGACGGAAGTGCTGAGGTCTTCGCGTTGACGAGTGAGCGCTCGACTGAGCAAGGGAAGGGTTGCCCCCATCATGGCCGTAGGAACAAGCATCACGAGCGTGGCAAGAGCAAACCGAAGGAGAGCTGTTCCATACGAGGGGAGAGCTTGGCTGCTCCATTGATGAAGCGGTGCAATGACTTGGATCCAGAAGGGCATGGCGATGCCCCACAAACCAATGGCAGCTTCCAACAAACCGTAGATCTGCATGGGGTAGCGTGTCCGGTCGGCCCAACGACCGCCCCACCAACTTCCCAGCGCGAGGCCTGTCATGTAGGCTGTTAGCACCGATACCACAGCGAGAGACGTCCCGCCAAACAGATGGGCAAACATCCGAGTCCATAAGGTCTCCAGACCTAAGGCACTCATACCTGAAAAAAAGAAAACAAAAAACAAAAGGATACGCATAACGAAACGGGTTGTTCCTCTCACTCTTTTCTTGCATCTTTGCAAGGTTTCAAGTTGTATATAGCCGTGACGAAGAACTGTCTAGATCGAACACAACATCGCAGAGGTCCTACAGGACTCTGCTCGCTATCACGTTCTGGGTGTACACTTTCGATGGATCCTTGGATTCGTCCCATGATGGAGTAAAAGAATGCGAACGATAGCTTCTCCGTTTTTCCGTCTTCCGCTGTGGATCGGGCTGTTGTTGCTGGCTGTTGGCACCACTGGGTGTGTCACCAACCAGGAACACCTGCGGATGCAGCGTGCTTTGGGGGCTGAAATTATCAACCTCCGTCAACGCCGTGACGAAGGCTACAAGCGTACCCAAGAGCTAGAGAAGGCTCGGGAAAAGCTGATGCTGGAGATGAAAGGCCTGCAAAAGCAGTATGCCGAACTCAACAAAAAGTACGAAGGTGTTCTGGAGAACCAGAAGTCTGAGATGGAGCGACTCAACAAAAGGCTCACACGCCAAGATGCTGATCTGAAGAAGTGCGGTGAAATGCTTAAGGGGCGCGGAAAGAAGCTCTTTGACCTTCAGGCCGAGCTTGCCAAAAAACAGCAAGAGCTTCAGACCAAGGAGCAAGAGTTCCTCAAGAAGCAGGAAGAGTTTGCCAAGAAAAACAAAACTCTCTTGGACGAGCTCAAAAAGAAGGAAGAAGAGGTCAAGAAAAAGCAGGCAGCCCTGGCTTCCTCGTTGAAGAAGGTCCAGCTTCTTCGCAAGCAGGTGGACAGCTTGCGCAAAGTCTTTGACGACCTCAAGTCCAAGCTGAAAGCCCTGGTTCAGGCTGGCAACTTGAAGATTGTAATGGTGGAAGGCCGGCTGGTGCTTCAACTCCCCGAGAAGATCTTGTTTGCTTCGGGTCGCTACAACCTGAAGCGAGCTGGCCAGCAGGCGATCTCCAAGGTGACGTTCTACCTCAAGTCCATGCCGTACAACTGGCAGGTCGTGGGACACACCGATAGCGTCGGAAACCCCAAGTACAACTGGCGTCTCTCCGCAAATCGCTCTCTCTCTGTTCTGTTTGTGATGATTAAGAATGGTATGCCCAACAAGCAGATCTCGCTGGCTGGTTATGGTCAATACCAGCCGATGGCTCCCAACGATACCCGCGAAAACAAAGCCCTCAATCGCCGCACCGAACTCGTCCTCGTGCCCGACCTCAGCGAAATCTTCTCCTCCGTCAAATAAGTCCTTTTAGCGCTCGTCTTCTTACTGGTTGGGAATCACGTACAAGCCAGTGTCAGGTTTGTCTGACGTGCACCACTTGTGGATGCGTCGATGAATCTGTGCCAGTCGGTACGCTGCTGTGGCCCGGTTTGGCGCGGTGCATACTTCGACGGAGATGCGGCGTCGCAAGGTCCACATGTAGTTGTCGATGCGTTCGCCCAAGGTTCGCTCTCGTGACGCGATACGAGAGAAGGGCCCCACTGCGTTGGTGAGGGCGAGCGCTACCATGGGGATGCCAAAGCCTATCACCAGCCCCGCTTTTACCTCTCCAGGTTCCGGGACCAACCCACCAATCACCATGGCAATTCCTGTTGCTGCGGTTCCACCCAGAAATCCCCAAAACAGAGAGGTGTGAAAGTTACTCTTGTTTTGGAACTTCTTGAGCTTCACGCGGCAGGTGGGGGCGAGATCTTGGATGTCGGAGATCTGCCGGGCCAGCCGGGAATCTGTGCAGTAGCCTCCAAGAATTCGGTTGCCGTCGGGGACGGTTCGGAGCAAGACCCGAGCTTTTTCCACAGCGGCTTCCACGGTCTGCTTCTTTTGGGAAGCCGACGGTTTCTTTTCTTTGGCAAGGTAGGCTCCGGAGCGCTCCGGGTTCAGATAGATGATGCCCCGGGTGCTCATGCAGCCGGAGAGGAAAAGTCCACACACAAGCAGACAGGCAACAAGGGGAGCAGCATGGGGTCGATTGGGAAACACCAGAGACCGTGGACGTATCATCAACATTTCCTTTGCGTTGCTTCCATCAAACGGACAGCGTTGGAGAACTCTAAGAACCTTCGTGGGGTTCGTTGGTACGTGGATACTTACACTTTTCTTTGGAAAATCAGAGCGTTTAAGCCTCTTCTCTTCGCCGATTCTCAATGTCGGAGGAGGGAGGCGCAGAGACTCATTGATAGAAGATCTGACCACCCAGGTCAAGAACAACGAAAGCCGGGAGAATATTTGACATCTGGGCCATGAAGGTGATACTCAAGTTCCATGCTATCAGGAACCAGACTTCGACTTGTAAACCAAAAAGGTTCCAGTGCTTTTGTACCCCTTCTTTTTCGTTACCTGGAATTTAGGTTGACTTCTCTTGGAATTGTGGTACAGAAGGAGCGTTTGTTCTGGGAAAGTTTGAGTTCTTTATGCGGTTTCGACACTTATTCTATTCTCGCGAAACCTCACATAGCCTAGAAACGCACTATGCGCAGTTAGGAACGCGCCTGAGCTCGTAGGAGAAACTTCATGTACGCGGCACGTCTAGCGTTTTATTTTCGACGAATCTTTTTGATTACCGGCCTTGCAAGCTTCACTCTCTTCTTGATGGCATGTCCTGAACCCAAGTGGCCAAGCTGCAAGGACGATAAAAACTGTCGTTCCGACAAGAAGGACAACCCCGTTTCCGTTGCTTACTTCTGTATCAACGGATCGTGCGTTCAATGTCGCAACGTCAAGGACTGTCCTGACCCTACAAAGCAAAAGTGCGTGAACAACGCCTGTGTCGCCAAAACCTGCGGTGACATCACCTGCCCCGGCGGAAAGGAATGTGACCCCACCACGTTGGGATGCAAGTATCCCTGTGAAAACGACGGGGACTCTCCTTGCAAAGGTGACAGTTGCAAAGTATGTCGCAACCACCAGTGTGTGCCCAAACCGCCCAAGTGCACCAAGAACGGTGACTGTCCGGCCAACCAGATCTGCCAGAACGCTGGTGACTCCTGCAACGCTCGTTGCGAAGGTGGCTGTGCTGCAGACAAACCCTGTCCTGCCGGTCAGGAATGCCGAAACGGTCAGTGTGCTCAGGCCACTTGTCAGGCTGAGACCATCTACTTTGACTTCAACAAGTACTTCATCCGCAGCGACGCTCGCTCCGGACTTCAGCGCAACGCAGAGTGCGTGAAGAAGATGGTCGGATACGGCAAGAAGGTTTTGATTGAAGGTCACTGTGACGAACGCGGAACTCGCGAGTACAACCTGTGGTTGGGGCGTCGTCGTGCCTCCACCACCAAGAAGTACTTGGTTCAGTTGGGCGTGGATAGCGGCAAAGTCTGCACCGTGTCCAAAGGAAAAGAAGACCCCGTTGTTACGAATGCAACCGATGGTGACGGTCACCAAAAGAACCGTCGTGCGGTGTTCAAGTTTGTCGACTCTTGTCCCTGATTCTGGCAAAAACTTGACAGTTCTTACGGGGAGTCTCCATCTTGGAGTGGTCTTCCCAGTCGATCTCTCTCTTTGGTGATGGATATGGAGGCGGCGCGGTCCCAACTCGGGAGGCGCCGATTTTTTTGATGAAGCGTTGGTGTTTGAGCGTTCTTTTGCTGTCTACATTCTGCTTTGGTTGTGTCACCAATGGCCGGTTCGACCTGCATGTCAAAAAACACCTGAAACTCGCGAATGACGTCCAACAGATCCGCAACAAGCAAGTCACGATGTTGTCACAGCTGACACGACTTCAGGTGCAGCTCCAGAAGTTGGACCAGATCTTTGCGCAGTTCCGGAAAAAAGGACAGTATAGTTTCGCGAACATCGGCGTAAAGCTTGATGAACTACGCACCCATCACCAGGAACTCCTCGGCAACTTCCAGATTCTTAAGCTTGCTCATGACAAGCTGATCAAGCAGCACCAGAAGCTTCTGGAAGATTACAAGCGTCGCTTTGGCGATCCGATGGCTTCCAACGCCGGCGGAAACCAGGTGGATATCAAAGTTCTCGATCCTCCCAAACTATACAAGCTTGCGAAGGATTTGTTTGACCAAGGCAAGTATGTCGAGTCCCGAGAGCATTTAAAAACGCTCGTCAAACGTTTTAAGGCACATGAACTGACGGACGATGCGTTTTTGCTGATCGGTCAGTGCTTTGAAAAGACCAACAAGGTGTACGAAGCGATCTTGTGGTACAACGACGCGCTGAAGAAGTTCCCCAATGGCGATCAAGTGGATCATGCCCTGCTCAAGCTGGGTACGGCTCACTACAAGATTAATGCTTGCCCTGAAGGTCGAGCCTTCTTGCGCCGCCTGGTTCGCAAGCATTCCCGCTCCAAATACGCCTCAAAAGCCCGTAAGCTGATTCGTAACATGCGACGTCATTGTCGCAAACGATAAACGAACTTCGTCTGTATAGCGGATGTCCGCTGTGACGAAGAAAGCCCGCACCACCACCCTACAAACGAGTAAGTCCTATGACAGAGCGTAGATCTTCTATGTCGCTGGGCCGTACCCTTGCGTTGTTCCTGTGTGTGCTCACCTTCAGTATGCTCAACTCCGGTTGCTGGGCGACATTAAGTGAGTTGAAGAAGGAACGGTACCTGCGAAAAGAGCTGGAAAAACAGTTCCAATCGTTTAAGCGTTCCCAACTCAAAAAAGAGCGGTTGTACAGCCAGCAAAGAAAGCAGGACCAGGCTCGTCTGGCTGCTGTGATGGCCAATTTGAAGCTGCAGTCGAACAAGACCCAAGATCTGTTTGACAAGCTAGAGAAGCAAATCAAGCAAGGGCAGGGTGGCGTCGCTGAAATGCTCGCGACCATGCAGCGATTGCAGGCCAAGTTCCAGGAGTTTCTCGGACAGTTTAACGAAGTCCAGAAGCAAATGGGCGAGATGTCCAAGAAGTCGCCGGAAGCGAACAAGCAATTCGCGGAGGTGCTAGAGAAAAACAAGCTGCTGATCCAGCGCTTGAAGGAGTTGGAAGCACAGATCGATCCAGCCAAGATGTATGCTGCCGCAAAAGACGCGATGAAGTCGAAGGACTATCCCAAAGCTATCCGGCTGTTCCGTCGCTTTACCAAGCGTTTTGCTCAGCACGATCTGGCCGAGAAGGCTTACTTCCGGTTGGCGATGATCTACCTGGAACAAGGCAAAACCAACGCTGCCATCATCGAACTGGCTGACCTGGTCAAACGCTATCCCCAAGGAGACAAGGCACAGAATGCCTACTTCCGGTTGGGTTTTCTGCACTACAAGCTGAAGAAGTGTAGGCAAGGACGTCGTTACTTCCGTCGCGCGATGCTTCTTCGTGGACGCGACCCCAAACTGGCGAAAGAAGCGCGGCTGTTTTATCGACGTCATCGCAGACTCTGCAAGAACAGCCGTCGTCGCCGAAGACGTCGTCGCCGAAGACGAAGAAGGCGACGTACCGACTAAGTTGGTAGGCATGTGGTAGAGTGAGGGTCTCTATCACATCCAACGGAGTCGAAGGAGCGGGGATGAACAAAGTCACTGTGATTCTTGTGACGCTTGTGTTGTACAAAGTTGTGCTCGTTGTGTTGGGGCTTTGGGCGCAACGACGAACCCGTGACGGCTCCGATTACTTTTTGGGAGGCAGGCAACTGGGTCCTTGGGTGGCGGCGTTAAGCGCGTCAGCTAGCTCATCGTCGGCCTGGACCTTGATGGGGGTCAGCGGCTTTGCGTATGCCTACGGTCTGTCGAGTCTTTGGTTGATTCCTGCCTGTGTGGGTGGGTTTGCTTTGAACTGGTACGTTCTTGCAGGACCCCTCCAAGCAGCCAGTCGTGAGCAAGGTGCGCTGACGACCACCGAACTTCTCGCTGGACCTCCAGGTCATCAGTTGCGCTCCGTCATTGTCGCTGTTGCCTCACTTATCATTTTGGTGTCACTGACGGTGTACGTCGCGTCCCAGTTTCAGGGAGCCGGCAAAGCCTTCAAAAATACCTTCCAGATGGGCTTGACCCCCAGCATCTTGCTGGGCAGCGGCGTGGTTGTGTTTTATACGATGCTGGGAGGGTTTTGGGCTGTCAGCCTGACCGACACTTTGCAAGGCGCGATGATGGCTTTGACGGCGATTCTCTTGCCGGTGGGGGCTCTGGTCGCCGTGGGTGGACCTTCCCAGATGATTGCCGGGCTGCAAAGCATCGACGCTCCGGGCTATTTGTCCTTGTTTGGGAATCGCTCGTTGACGCCTGGGCTACTGTTTGCCGTCGCCATTCTCGGCATTGGCCTTGGCTATACAGGTCAGCCTCATGTGGTGAATCGGTTTATGGCGTTGAGAGACGACCCCAAGGCGTTGCGAACTGCTCGCCGCGTTGCGATGACCTGGGCGTGGGTTGTCTACATTGGTATGGTGGTGCTGGGGTTGTGCGGTCGGTTGTTGGTGCAAAAGCTCGGTGACAACGAGGTTATCTTTGTTCAGCTTGCCAACCAACTGTTTCATCCTGTGCTGTCCGGCGTGATGCTGGCGGCGGTGCTCTCAGCCATCATGTCCACAGCGGATAGCCAGCTATTGGTCGCCGCTTCTGCTGTCTCTCACGATTGGATGAAGCCAGCCACCTCCGACAAGCAAACGGTGTTTCGAGCAAGAGTTGTAGTGGTGTTGATTAGCGCGGCCGCTGTGTTGCTCGCGTTGTATGGCTCCAAGAAGATCTTCTCCAGCGTGTTGTTTGCCTGGAGCGCGATGGGCAACGCGTTTGGTCCGTTGCTGTTGCTCACGGTCCTTCGTCGCCGGGTTCCGCCGCTTCAGACGTTGCTGGCGATGCTCGCGGGCTTTGGCTTGAGCGTTCTCTTCTACTCTCACCCTGCCACACACAAGACCTTGTTTGAGCGAGTCGTACCGTTTGTGGTCTGCCTCTTGATTGCGGCCTGGCCTATCAAGTCTTCCGAGAGAGGGGATACCTGAGCGCCGCCTGTGAGCTTGAAGGTGGGGAATTCATCTAGGGGAGCGGGTGTCTCGGCTATTTGGTGCAGCCCCAGGTTGTTTGGTTGAGTAGTTTGTTTTTGAAGAAACCCAGGATGTCTGCTTTCCAGAAGGTGTTGTCGGTGGTGGTGAGCTTCTTTCCGCAAATCCTCGCTGCACATCTGGGGTAACGGACGCAGACATGCTGGAAGACATTGGCTCCGTGGATTCGTTTGGCCTTGTGGTGCATTTCCAAAGCAAACCGGGGGTGGTGGACCCAGGCTCCAGGGTCTGTCGTCTTGCTCACGGGATGATCTTCTCTGCCGTAGTGATACAACACCGGAGGTGCGCCAGCTTTGTAGAGCATGTTCGGGGAAGCTGCCCTCATATCGGAGAGAAGTCGGGTGTGGTTGGCTTTGTTCGCCCTTAATGGATTGATGACTTCCATAAAGGTACGTGAGCGTGGTTTCCCATCCACCGTGATCTTAGGAATGTTGAACAAGCTTTCAAACGAGGTGTGGATCTTAAGTTCAACCTTCTCTCCAGGAGTCTGTCTAGGGGTGTAGTTGGGTTGGAAGATGAACTGGATGTTCAACAAGTGGTACGAGGTTTGGGCAGCGTTCGCCACAACGCACTTAATCGCCTTTGGGAACTTAAAGGCAATCCATTGGGCAATGCCTGCTCCTGCTGATGTACCGTACAAACAGATTTTGCTCGTATCGATGTTGTAGGTGGCTGCGTTCTGGCGCAAAAATCGGACCGCGGCTTCTCCGTCTTGCATGGGTGCCGGGAAATGGACGCTGCTGCTCACATAGCGATAGTTGATGGAGGCTACTGAGATTCCTTGGGCCAGCAACGCTGTGGATAGTGAGCGAGTAGGGCGGGAGTCATCTTTCCTCACGAACTCTTTGTCACCCTTCACAAAACCACCTCCATGGATGAAGACCACCAGAGGCTTCTTTGTACCTCCAGTTTTAGCCACCCACAAATCCAGCTTGTGGCGCTCGTGCTGGTTGGTTCCGCTCACATAAGTAAGGTTCATGTAAGACTTGGCTACATTGGCTTGAGCATTGCTTGGATTCGCTCCAAGAAAACTAACTCCCACTGCGACACTGCTGATTAAGGCAACCTTAGGCCACCATCGATTTTGTTGGAACATACGGATGCTCCTTCCTTTCTGTAACAGGTGATGAGCCCAAACAAAGACACCTGTTCTTCAGGGCAGCTTTGTTTGTGACTCGTTGTTCTTTGCTTTGTTGTAAAAAGGAAACCAGCCTACAGAATGAAAGGAAAAAATTGCAGTGGCTTGATTGGTATAGATTTTTTGTGGCTTTCTGCTTTCTTTCGTGTGGAAAGGTGTGTGGTGTTGCTTTTCGGCTTTGTCTTTGGTAGGTTGCCCTCGAATTCAGGACGATCAGCGATAGGGTTTCCAGTCGTATCTTTGCAAACGGTTCAACCAATACGGGGTCAGGTATGAGTCAGGTACGGACAGACAACGAAATCAACAACATCGTGGACGAGGTGTTCGCGCTGTACGAAAAGTACGGAGCCAACGACTACATTGGGGAGCCGGTGTCTCAGCTAGAGCACATGGCGCAAAGTGCCCAACTGGCCGAGGAAGAGGGGTTTGACGATGACGTCATTATCGCGGCCTTCTTGCACGACATCGGCCACTTCTGCGCGCCTCGCGATGCGTCGGAAGACATGGGCGGTTACGGAACCATGCGCCATGAACGTGTGGGGGCTGATTGGTTACGGGAGCGCGGGTTCTCCGAAAAGGTTGCCAAGCTGATTGAATACCACGTGGAGGCCAAGAGGTTTCTTACGTTCAAGAACCCCAAGTACTACGAGAAACTCTCGGAAGCCAGCAAGAAAACCTTGGAGTACCAAGGTGGTCGAATGACGGCTGAAGAAGCAGACGCCTTCTCCAAGGACTCCTTGTTTGCCACCAGCATTCGGATGCGCTACTGGGACGAAGAAGCCAAGCTTGAAAACCAACCCCTGCCTGACCTGAACGTGTACAAACAAAAATGCGTGGACCACCTTCGTCGTCAACGTGACGGCGTGCCCCAACGTTTGGAGCTGCCGGAACTCTCTTTGACAGGCGAACAGCTCGCCTTCTGGGAAGCCAACGGATACATCCACCTGAAGGGCTTCTTCAACGAGGAGCAGCGCGAGGCTCTTCGCTCCTGGGTATCGGACTTAGAGGAACGCCCGGAAACACCCGGCAAATGGATGAAGTACTTTGAAGTCCGTGACGATGACTCCGGTCAAAAGATGCTCTGCCGGATCGAAGACATTCTCCCGTACCATGAAGGCTTCGATGAGCTTTTGCGTGGCGATGTGATGATGTCGATTGTTTCGCAGTTGATGTACGAACAGGCCACCTTGTTCAAAGAGAAGATTAACCTCAAGCTCCCCGGTGGAAAAGGCTTTGGAGCCCACCAGGACGCGCCGGCGTTTACGTCTTTTCAGCAGACCTACCACATCACTCTGATGATCTCTGTGGATCCTTCTAATCTACAGAATGGATGCTTGGAGATGGTGCCAGGGCGTCACAAAGAAGGACTCCTGCCGATGAAGGACGATGGCACATTGGCGGCGTCGTTTGAGGAGTCTGTCACGTGGGAGCCTTTGCCTACGGAAGCCGGTGACATTGTCTTGTTCGACTCCTTCATTCCCCATCGCTCCGGCCCCAATGTGAGCGGTCACCCGCGACGAGCCCTGTATGTGACGTACAATCGAGCTTCAGAAGGGAGTCATCGCGAAGCATACTTTGCTGAAAAGCGAAAGGTCTTTCCCCCTGAATGCGAGCGAATCCCTGGCAAAGACTACAGCAACACCGGCGTATTCAACATTGGAAACCCTGTGAACACAAAGAACTAAACCGGCCCCCAACCTTCTTGTTCCTGCACCATTCTTCTCCCTTTGACCCAGACTCTCTCCCTACATGACCCAGATCAACTGCTTTCCTTGTGACATCGATACATTGGTAGTGGTCCTTCTTTGGGACCAGGTCTTGTTCTGTTAACAAGCTAGGCGTTGAGGTGTTGGGATGAGCGAGTCACTGGTTGTGAACATGTGGGAGAGGGCGAGGCAGGGTGAATCGAGCGTTGTGATGGGGCTCTCTCCTTCCTTAAACGTCCCTGAGGATATCGTGCTGGTGCGCGTCAATTGCGCCTTTCCCTGGACGGTGGACGGCCCCTTGCATCAAGCCTACCGACTGGTGCAGGTTGCTCTCGGAGGTGGAGATGTTTCTCGGGGTGAAACGTCTCTGAAAGACGGAGAGCTGCGTCACCAACTTCTCGGTGAGATGCCTCTTCAACTTCTGGAGCAAGGGTTTGCCGCGGCTTGCAACCGATTGGCTGAAGCCAATGAGAGAACCACCGTGCTTCTCTTTGAGGCTGCTGACCACGCAGACTCCACGGTAAAAGAGACGCTCCTTCATTTGTTGAAGGACAAGGATACTCTTAAGATCCCATGGATTGTTGGTTTCCACCATCACCCCGAAAATTCCGAACTTTTGGATGCTCTGCGTGAGACCTTGTCCGAGGATGTCTTTCTTGGACAAGGCGAATCCAAAGAGGTTGTTGCCTTTGATTGGAAGCAGCTTCCCCCTTCAGCGCTACGAATCTTACGGGCCGGGTCGGTGGTCGGGCATGTGTTTGAGTCGCATCTTGTGGCGCAATTGCTCACCTTGACCCATCAAGAGGTTCTGGAAGGTCTTCAACTCGCAGCCGATTGTGGAGCACCTCTGGGCGACTACGGGAACAATCGATTCTTCCTCCCGCCATCGGGAGTCAGAGAACTTCAGAGTCAGATGCTGCCCTCGTTGTTGAGTTACTGGCACGAAAACCTCGCTTCGTTGCTTGCCTTGCCACCTGAGCCTGAGGTTCAGGCTTCGTCTCGTATTACCTGGAGAGAAGAACCCTACGACCAGGCTGAACCATCCGAACGTATGGACGAAGAGGGCGCACGTCACCCAAACACCGAAACGATGGAGTCCTGGGAAGAGGATGTCCCCAAAGAGGCTCAGGCTCCTGACCGTGATAGCATGTCGTTTGGAGAGTTGTTTGTCCCTGAATCGCAAGATGACCTTTCCATAAAGGAGGAAGGTCCTGATCTGGGCGAACCTGAGGGGCAGCCGGAGTCTTCGGAAGCCCAAGGTCGCTGGCTTGGACAAGAAGAGGCTCCTTGGCAGAGTCCATTGGTACAGGAGTCGTCTCTGCAAAAAGACCGGCTTCGTGCAGCATCGCACTTGCAGTCGGCTGGGCGGTTTCAGGATGCCTTGTTGATGTTTTTGGAGGTGGCGCAAGAGGCTTCAGCAACAGGCCAGACTCGCCAGGGCATCTTCGCGACGCAGCAAGCGATTGCGATGCTTGGGAAGCTCCCCCGGTCTCGACAAAGAACGCTACTGGAGGCGCATATCCTTATTGAGATGGCTCGGTTGAAGTGGCATGGGACCGTGTCGGACAACACCTTTACGCTTCAAGATGCGTTGCAAACCCTTGAGACGGCGAAGAGCATTCTCCCTGATGACGCTCCATCTGAGCTGCTCGGTCAGTGGGCTGCTACGTACGCTGGTATCAGCCATGACCTGGGAGACTTGTCACTGGTGAAGCAGGCTTTGGCCGAGTTGACCCAGGTCAGCCGGGTCCTTCTCGCGGCAGACAAACCTGTCGAGGCTGCGCGGCTTTTGAATGATCAGGCTGCGCTGTACATCCGGCTTGGTGATTCTCTGCGAGCGTCCCGGCAACTGTACCAGTCAAGGGAGTTGTTTGAAGGCATTTTGCGACGTGACAAAAGAGAGCCCATCGCATCGGAAGAGCTGGCTCATACCGAGCATCTCCTCGCAAGGCTGCCTTTGCACGCTCGAATCTATCCTGACCGTGAGAAGGAAGCCTACACCCTCGCATTGGGTCATACAGAACGCGCCGACAAGCTCTTTGGTGAGCTTGGTATGGCTCGCGAACAGGCGAGGGTGTGGGCAACACAAGGCAAGCTGGAGATGGGGCGTGGCGAACTGGACGCGGCAGAAGACGCTTTCCTCCAGGCGATGCAAATGCAACAAGAGCTGGGGGACTGGACCGGTCTTGCTCGAACCTCAGCTGCCTTGTCGGACCTTTTTGTCGCCCGTGGACAGGTGATTGAGGCGTTGGCTTTGTTGGGTGAGTCGACTGTTCTTAACCTGGAGAAAGGGGCTCCCATCGGCGTCGCCTTTAACCGCCGCGCCATGGAAGAACTTCGAATCGTTCTTCAGAAGCAGGACGCCCACTTGTTGCCCGGTGTACACGAGCAACTGGAGCAGTTGGAGACGGTGTTGGAGCACGCTGAGTCGATTCTGGGTCGTGTCAAACTACCCAAAGACAGTCGCGACGGACTTCTCCACGCGACATCCTAAGAGAAGGACGGTGTTGGGTCTGAAGAAGGTGTTGGAGAGGAAGAGAGTCGGGGGAGGTTGTTAAGAAGCTTCCACAATGCCTCCGACGAGGTCGTGCTCGCCGGTTTGCTCAATAAGGACACGCTCGATCTGTCCTGGGAAGGACTGTCCATCGTTGATGTAGACCACACCGTCGATGCCAGGGGCCTGTGTGGACAGTCGGCCTTGCAAGAGGAGGTCGCTTTCTTCGCTCAATCCTTCCACCAACACTTCCACTTCTTTTCCGAGGAAGCCTTGCAGCTTCTGTTCGGAGATCTCCGCCTGCTTTTGGTACAGAATGGCGCGGCGCTCTTCTGCGACGTCTTCATCGACAAGGTCGGTGCGATCGAAGGCATGGGTTCCTTCTTCAGGGGAGTAAGCAAAGACACCTACCCGATCGAACTGCTGCTCATCCAGAAAATCGACAAGTTGGGTGAAGTCTTCATCGGTTTCACCAGGAAAGCCAACCAGGAAGGTCGTGCGGACGACCAAGTCGTCGATGGAGGTTCGCAGACGATCAAGAAGGCGCCGGATCATCGCGCTGTCTCCTGCACGTCGCATCCCTCGGAGAACGGAGTCGCTGATGTGCTGGAGAGGCATATCGATATAGGGTACCACTCTCTTGGAGCTTGCCATCACATCCACGAGATGATCTGTGAATCCATGAGGGTAGAGGTACAACATTCGGATCCATCGTGGACCTGGGTTGATGTCTTCGAGAGCGAGGAGCAGGTCGGATAGCTCGACCCGGCTGCCATCAGGTTTTTTGGGCAGGTCACGCCCGTAACCGTTGAGCTCTTGTGCAATCAGATTGATTTCGACAACTCCTCGTGCTGCGAGCGCTTTGACTTCTTCCACGATCGACTCGATCGGGCGCGACTTCTGCTTCCCACGAAAGGAAGGGATGGCACAGAAGGCGCAGGTCCTGTCGCAGCCTTCGGCGATTTTGACGTACGCTGTGTAAAAAGGAGTGGACTGCATCCTGGGGCTGCTGTGACTGTAAAGCCAGCCAGGTGCCTGGTCGGCCATGTTGCGAGGAGCTTGGCCGTCGTTGAGCAGGGAAGCAAACGATGGGATCTGTCCGGTTCCGATGAAGTGATCGACTTCGGGCAACTCTTTCGCCAGCTCTTCGGGGTAGCGTTGGGGCAAACACCCGGTGACCACGAGCTTTTTGTCTTTGTTCCTCTGTCGAATCTCTGCCAGATCAAGGATCACATCCACTGACTCTTTGCGTGCCAATTCGATGAAGCTACACGTGTTGACAACCAACAAGTCAGCGGTTTCAGGATCGTCCACCAGTTGGTAGCCTTCTTGGTTGGCCATACCCAACATAATCTCACTGTCCACCTGGTTTTTGGGACATCCTAACGATACAAAATGCAATCTCTTCTCTGACATGAAAAACTCCTTATAAAATCGACCACTCTGCTTAACGAAACTGCACAAAGAAGTCAAGCATAGCGTTGGACTTGAAACATGTTCCACCCCCTAGGTATAGCCCCTTATAAAAAAAACTATAGGGCTTCTACCACAAGATGTTGTAGGTGTGTCCCTGGAGTGGATCGCTATCTGGTACTGTGTGTGGTTTTTGTAGGAACGCCACAAACCCTTGGATCTTATAAATTTCTTGACGACAGATCTGGGTCCGTTCATACTAAGGCCTCTCCCACCATGTTTCTTGGGAATACCATCTTTTGATCTAGATACAGTACAGCTATCTCTCAACCGAGTCAGGGTTTTGAGGGTATAGAGCACCTTTGCGGTTGATCTACCCTTGTGCCTACAGTCAGGACTAGCGAAACGCATGGCACTTTTGTTTGCGAACTACCTCAAGCGGGCGAACATCAAAAAGAATCAGCAAGAATGGAACGAAGCGCTTCGTGCCATTCGCAGTGCGCTGTTTATTTTGCCCACGGCCAAGGATGCGGTGCAGTGCCATGTCGCAATCCTTCGGGGTATAGACGAACACGAGCGTGCAGCACAAGTTCTGGAAGAGGCGCTGAGGTTTCACCCGTATTGGTCCTGGGCCCTCCTTGAACTGACTGAGCTTATGGTGTGTCGGTTAAAGCGCTCTTCTGATGCTTGGCGATGGCTTCAAAGACTTCGTCAGTGTCAGCATCTTTCGCCGAAAGAGCGGGTGCGATGCTGCTGTTTGAAGGTGAAGGTTTTGTTGGACCAACAGCGTTGGTACGAGGCCTCCCAAAGTGTTCGTCAGGCCCTGACAACATATCCCAACGACCCACAGCTGCTTTACTTTCAGGGTTGGGTGGCGCTGCAGCGTCATAACTACTACGCGGCTGCATCAGCGTTTCACAAGGTGTTGAAGCAAGACCCTGAGCATGCGAATGCCCACTATCATTTGGCCAAGGCATTTCACGGCATGAACGAACATCGTTTGATGCGTGAACACTTCGCCATTGTGTACGAACTCGATTTTGAGACAGAAGTCTCTCTTCAATACTCTTCTCAAGAGTTCCTTAACATCGCTCTTGAGGCGTTGGATGTGCTCTCCCAGACCCACGATTGTTCCAACATTCGTCTTGTGGTGGAGCCGATTCCTTCCTTGGACATTTTGCACGTCTTCCCTTACGACCCTCGATGTTTGGGGGTCTTTGCTCCAAGCTCGGAGTCCAAGGATGCAACAGCGCCCGAAGGTTCGTTGTACCTCTTCCAGAAAAATGTGGAGAGGACGAAGCTCTCGGGTCAAGCGTTGCGTGATCGGATCACACAAGTGTACCGTCAGCAGCTTGCAGCCTCTTCGGTGTGGGTGTCTGAGCAAGAAGCGGCCCTCTCTGTCGTTCCGCAGCCCATGACTGGGAATCAGAAGCTCTAAGAGCACGAGCGGATCGATTGCTCCAGGGTTGAGAAGAGCCAGAGAAGAGCGGGGTTCGGGAAGTGTTGACCTAGAGGAGAGGAAGGACTTCCTCAAGAATACGTTGGTGGATCTCGTTGGGGGAGAGTTCGCCGTTGATGCGTACCAAGCCTGGGATTTGAAGGCCATCAAAGACTTCGCCACAGCGTTGCAACCCTGCGAGCGTTTCAAAGGCGTCGGGAGTTTCTCCACGACTCACCTGTACTCGCTTCAGCCCAACTTCGGGTGACACTTCGATCAAGAAGACCCGGTCAGGTGGGGGTGCAAAGCTTTCATGAAGGGTGAGAATCTCTTGGACATCCAGGCCACGGCTCCCTTGGTATGCAGCCGTAGAGAAATAATACCGATCCTGAATGACAACCTTTCCTGCGTTGAGGCTGGGTGTAATCAAGGTGGCGATGTGCTCTTTCCGGTCTTGGATGAACCAATCCAATTCTTCTTCGGGAGAGACCCGCTGGCCAGAAGCAGCCATCGCGCGGATCTTCTTACCCCAAGGACCTTGGGTGGGTTCACGGGTTTCCACAACCTCGCGCTCACGTTGGCGTAACGCTTCGGCGAGCATGCGACATTGTGTGGATTTTCCGGAGCCGTCGAGGCCTTCAAAGACGAGAAAGAGACCGGGGGAGGAAGAAGGAGGGGGCAACGTGATCACGCTCGGCCGCGACCCTTGAGGATCTCGTGGGACTTCTGCAACTTACCGTTGATGAAGAGCACGTTGGGGAAGTGGATTTCTTTGCTCGCGCCACCGGCTGTGGTGATCTTCAGGTCACCCGAACCAAAGCCAAGGAGCCAGTGCTGGAAGAAGTTGTCACGTTGCTTGTCCAACACGAGACCCATGGTGTCGAAGTTCTTCTCACCTTCACCAACTTCTTCGACGATGGTGAATTGCGAGGAGCGAAGCACAATGTAGTGTCGTCTGTCGTAGACAAACACGACCAGGGCCCAAATGATAAAGAGGACCACGCCAGTCCAGAGATAGAATTGCATGTTGAGGAAGAAATTCACCTTGACGATGGCGCCAAGAATGGGTCGCCACCAACCCATCAAGCTGAAGACCAAGCCGATGATCACGAAGGATGCAGCGACAAGTGCGGCCCAGACGCCACGGATGTTCACGGAGGTAAAGAGAATCACAACCATCAAGATGATGATGAACGCCAGCCCCAAGCTGGGAGAGGTGGACATCTTGATCTTGATGACTTCGCCTTTGTTGGCGAGCTGAGTTGCAGCGGTTGCACCCTTCTCAAAGTAATGCATGGTGATTTCTTTGCCTGTGACTGCTGTAATTCCTGCAAACACGAGGCTGATCAACCAAAGCGGCCAGTAGTAGAAGATCTGGCTGTGGCTAATCAGTTCAAGTTTGAAGTCATCTTCTCCAGCGGGCTTGCTCTGGCTGGGGGGCATCAAGTCGCCGGGAGTTTGGGGAGTGGGCGGCAACAAGGAGTTGAGATCTTGATTGCTCATTGTGATTCTCTCCTGGAACACTGTGTTTTTGTGGTTGGAAAAAGGGGCGTTGAGGGATGTCCCAAACGTTCAACCGCCAAACCCTATCCGACAAAAAAGTTTGCCCGACAACGTTGACGGTAAACTCAAGCGCAGACCCTTAGTTTTGCTTCTCAAAAATCAGGACAACTTTTTCTACTTGGCCGAAGGGCTTGCTCGTAAACATGCCGTTGGGTCCAATCAGAGAGCATACATCGGTGTACGCGGTTTCTCCAATCTTCTCCTGACTTTTGCCAAACAGGCTGATGTCCTTGTCAAACACCTTGAGGGAAACGCTGTTCCCTTTTTTCACGGTGAACACCCCGCTCACGTTGTAGAAGTTTGCGAGGAATGTGTTGTTTTGTGTCGGGGATTTCAAGACCGTATTGCCAATCTTGAGTTCGACAAACACGTCGGGGCGTGTGGCTTTGCCCAAACCGCGATCCCATGTCTTGCCGCTTTCTTTTTGTTCTTTGACGGAGTATTCAGCGATACGAACTTTGTACACTCCGTCGCAGCCTTTGGATGTTTTGCGCTTGATGACTCGTGCCGAGAGGATCAACTCTTGGACCATTCCAAAGCGACCCAATTTGAGGACTTTGCCCTGGCGAAGTGCGAGGGGCACGGTCTCTTGGCTCCAGGTTCCCATGTGGTCACGCTTGACCTGGACTTTGGCGGCGCCGTCGTTGTCGTACACACTGACTGTGAAAGGATCGTTCTTCATCACACGGAAGGTGTGTTTGAAGTTCATCACGGGATTGCACTGGTTGTTAACTTTGTCCGTGGTGAAGATCTCGTAGTTTCCAATCTTGATCTCGACGAGAGGGTCGGGAGCGATGGGGCGCTTGCAAAGCTTCTTGTACACCTTGTGCTGGGAGTAGCTTTCAAACTTGCTATCCCGAGGTGGAAGCTTCTTCTTAAACTTCTGGAAGAAACAAGGTGGATCCCAACACCGGCCGCTGGGTTTGATGGGCCACACTTTGGCGCTTTTGATGGTGATCTCAATGAATTGAACTTCGGGAACCACAAACGCGGGCTTTACCTCGGCTTTGGGCTGCGCGGCTGGTTTCGCGGTTGCGGCCTTGGGCTTTGCTGCTGGTGCAACTGGGCGGGAGGCGGGCTGTGCCTGAGTTGATGGGGAGAGGCCCACCACCAGGGACAATCCCAACGTAAGCATCAAAGGGAATAGCCTAAATGTCATTCCAGTCGTTCTCCTTCGCTTGAGGCTCAACTTGGTGTTTCTTTGGACTCGCTGTGACTGCTGCTGCATGACGGGGCGCTGGATTTACCGAACACCAAGGACAACCCTGGAGAAAGGTATGAAACTCGCCAGGAAAGGAGAGGCCATTTTCAGCAGGTTGTTGTTCTTGTGTCCAAAGTTCGTCATGGTTATAGCAGAGGTTCTTGGGATGTCAACCTTCTTCATGGGTTGTGGGTCGGCCGATTTTCCTCTCAACACGCAAGGATGCAGTCATGATTCGTGAACTCACGGAGTTGGGTTATCTGGCAGTTACGGGGGGACCTGCCGTTCTTAAGTGGATTCCCAAACAAGCCGCGGGGAAGGCCGTTTTGGCTGTGGCTCGTCACTACCTTCACGCCGGAGACTACCTGCAAGAAGCTATGCATCGAGCTACAGCGCAAGCCCTGGATGCTATCGCGATCGGATTGAGGCCTCAATGGTGGCGAAGAGCGTTACAGTCTCGCTACAGCCGCAACTTTGTAGCCGATTTTCAATCCATGTACCTCGATCCGTTTGTGTTGGAGTTTTCTGTTCCTACGAGAGATGGGTTTTGTCGGGAGGGAAGTCAAGCCTGCCGGTACATCCTTCGTCATCTGGATGAACTGATCGAACCCGTCATTCCTACGGAACAGGCGGTTCAGCAGTTTTGGGCTGAGGCGGGAACCTCTCGGTTGGAAGACCAGAAGAAACACGCCGAAGCTCGGCTTATCGAGCGCATTCAAGCTCTCCCTTGTGTGTCAGAAGACGTGCTGGCGTTGTTCCAGTTCCGTCACCTTCTGGTGCATACCATCCAGCTTTTTTTTCGGCGGCAAATTCTACAGAGGCCGGAGGTGGCGACGTTGTTGGATGAACTTCGTAGCCAGGCCTCCCTCGACAACCAGGAAGGACTCCGGCGGGATCTTCAACAACTTCAATTCCAGATCATGGGTCCGCTCGCGGAAGGCGTGGGGGACTCGTTTCAAGCGCTCTCTGAGCAGCTTGAGGGGATGAAGCAAGCCCTTGCACCCTTGCAAACATCCCAAGAAGCTTCCTTGTCTCGGCTGGAGAAGCTGGAGCAAACGATGGAAGGCTGGGCTACCCAACAAGAACATGTGATGAAGCATATCAGTGAATTGTCAGGGCTGCTTCGTTCCTGGGAGCGACGAGAAAACTCTCCAGGTTGGTTTGCCCCGTTGCAGCAAAGCTTGGATGTTCAGCGAACCCAAACGTTGGACCGCGGACTTACCCAAAAGGAGCGATTGCCTTCGTCTCCCGTGCCATTTCATCCGACTTCATCCGCCAAAGCAGCCCTGGTATGGGTGGATTCATCGGGGGTTGTTCTGCGCACTCACTATCTTTTCCTCTCTCCTGAAGTTTATGTGGGGCGAAAGAGTTCTTGTGATTTGATGTTGCATTGGCTTCCACTGCCTCATCCCGTCTCTGCTGACAATCCCGAATGGCTGAACTGGAACCAAACCCGACAAAAGCATCCCTGCCTCCACATCTCTGGCCATCACTTCACCTTAGGGTGGGAAGAAGATTCAGATAACAGTCTCCTTCCTTTGTTGTGCATCGATGAAAGTAGCCGCGGGACCTGGGTCAACGGTGAAAGGTTGAAGAAAGGGAAGCCGACTCCGCTGTGTCATGGGGATCGGATCGGCGTGGCGGAGGTTCTGGAGCTGCGTGTTCGTTTCTTGAGGAACGAAGAATCCAAAGTGATAGGTTGGAAGCTTCTTCGGGAGGACAACGCTGCAGGGCTGGAAGAGTATAGCTGCGTCGCTCCCTTTGCCCGAATGTGGGTGGGTACGCTGCCGCAAGCTCATGTGTACTGCCAGACTTCCAACCAAGAACCCCTCTTGTTCCAAATCTGGCATGATGGGGCGTCCTTGTTTTGCAAGGTCGAAGAGGGTGACTCTTGGAGAGGGGCTGGAGCATCGGAGTTCTTGGGCACAAGACAGGCGTACCGATGCAAATCTCCACAACGATGGGAGCTAGGGGAGCATTCCCTGTGGATTATCCCGCCAGGGTGAACCACCATAAATCAATGGCGTTGGCTAGCATTCGGATTGGATTGTAAAGGGAGAAGATGATTGGAACAGGGGAAGGGAGGCTTTTAGCTGTCGCGACGACGCTCAGCGAGTTGGCGAATCACGTGTTGACGGAGACGGGGCACGATGAAGTGCTTCAACTCGTTCTCAGTGCGGTTGCTCATCTGGGTGAACAGCACGTGCATGCCGGGGGGGTTGCTCTGGCTGCGGCTGCGGGTGTCGCGGTGAATGCGAACGACGCGGCCTCGGGCTTTCAAGGGACGGTGGTGACCGGGAAGAGTGAACTTCATGGTAATCATCGAACCGAACGGAGCGGGGTTTTTGGTCGCTACGAAGATCCCACCGGGGCTCAAGTTGTGGCAGCTACCAAAGAAAACCTGACCTTTGTGTCCGTATCGGACCATCATCTCTTTGTCAAAGGGGAGACGAACATACTCACGGCGTTCTTCGACGTTTTCTTCTTCGTGTTGTTGCTCATGCTCGTTCATGGCTTGCCTCTCTCTGGTTGAAGGTGGTGGTGATACATATGCAGAAACCTGCTCATGGATACACGTCGGACGGTGTTCCGGCAGGTTAATATCGGCAAGGAATTCTCTCAATCAATGAATCTTCGTTCATTGCCCTCATCAAGTTGTTTGCACTATACTTTTTTAAATGAGTGGTGTCAAATATTTTTTGTTGTTCACCATCAAGATAGGGAGAGTGTGATGGAGGCTGTGGAGAGAAATGCGGCGACCTTTAGGGGTGAAGTCGGCGGATTCCAAAAAACAGAAGGATGAACAGGGAGAGCCAGACCAGCGAGGACATGTCTCCGGTTCCATCGGTGCTTTGGGAGCATCCGCAGCCTTTGTCTGTGGGAGGGGTGGTGGTGCCGCCACCCTCTTCGGTGCATCCGTTGGTGGGGTAGAGGGCGCAAAGGCCTTCAATGTCATCGGAGTGGAGGTCCCGTTTGTCGAGCTCGCCGGGTTGTCCTGAGACGTACATGGTGCTTTGCCGGATGGGGGAATGATCCAGGCCGATCACATGACCTACTTCGTGGGTTACCACATTTCGTATGTCCATCGTTCGTACATTGTTGCGCGGCTTTCCGTCGATGCTGAAGGTGAAGTTGACGCTGTTCAATTCCATGTCAAACGCGACGACTTCGCCAGTGTCTTCGTTGAATACATTGCTTGTGATCGCGACGGCGCGAGAGTCGTGCCCCCAACTGGTCTGCTGAAACAGAATGATGTTGATGTTGGCGTCGGGGTTGTTTACATCGTACCCAAGCACACGACTTGTGGTTGTTCCATTGTCTTTGAAGCGGATGCAGGTGCAGGTCGGAATCGTCCATGTGCTGAACGATGCGCGGATGGCATAAAACACGTCGCCTGCCCCGAGCCCTGGAGGAAACTCTGGGTTGATCCAGAAGCCGATGTTGTTTCCTCGCCAATGCAGTGACTTCCCTTTCGGGCTTTGGGTTTGGACCCATGCGTTGGCGTGTGAAGAGAAAAGAACACCCAAACACAAAATCAAAACCAATCGTTTCAATACGTTCATAAAAGGGCTCACCATCCGAACAAAGAGGTGGAGAAAGAAGAGTTTTCGTACCGTTCAACCTTAACGGTTGATGCACAAGACACTATAAAACACGATCAAGACTTGCGCAATTCAAGAAATACACAGGCCACTTGTAGTGTATACGTCCTATATCAGGTTTGTGTTACAGTGCCTCAGCGAACAAGGATCGAAACATGAATGAAGTTGTGTTGCGGCAAATCTTAAACGAAGTCGAGAGCGGTAACTTGGCCGCAGAGGATGCGGTAAAACAGCTGCAGTCCTTGCCATACGCTCTTCTCCGGGAAGCCCGCTTTGATCATCATCGTGAACTGCGCCGGGGCTTTCCTGAAGTGATTCTGGGTGAGGGGAAAACCCCCGAACAAGTGGCTGACATTCTGCATCACGCGGCCCAACACCACGAGGTCATTCTCTGCACCCGAGCGACTCCAGACCACCATGTTGCTGCCAAAGAGCGCGTGCCACAATGTCATTACGATCCCAAAGGTCGAGTGCTGTTTTGTGCCCCCAAGCGCTGGAATGATCGGGGGCGTGGCCGAATCTGCGTCGTGGCAGCGGGGACAGCGGATCTCAATGTCGCTCGCGAGGCCTGGTGGACCGCAGCTTTAATGGGGAACTCCGTCGATTTTGTGATGGACGTTGGCATCGCTGGCTTGCAGCGCGTTCTCAGCGTGATGGAGCAGCTTCAACAAGCCGAGATACTCATCGTCGTGGCGGGAATGGAAGGGGCGCTGCCTTCGGTTCTTGGCGGGCTTTGCGACCGCCCCATCATTGGCGTGCCCACCAGCATTGGTTATGGCAGCGGCAAAGGTGGCTGGCCTGCTTTGCTGTCCATGTTGAACAGCTGCGTTGCCGGTATTTCCGTAGTTAATATCAACAACGGGTTTGGCGCAGGTTACGCAGCGTCTTTGATGAATCGATTGCGTGAGACAAACGACGAAACGTGGGTTGAACTGGAGCCGCTGCTGCAACAAGCGGATCTGGTCGCTCCGTCTAACCAATAAGGGAGTGGGAATGCGGTGGCTTTACATCGACAGCGTTGGAGGTCTAAGCGGTGACATGATGGTTGGGGCCCTCCTCGACCTGGGTTTGCCTTTCGACCATCTGGAGCAAGAGCTCGCAAAGCTTGGTGTGGAAGGTTACACGCTCTCTCACCAACGTCGAATGGTTGGGGTCCTTGATGCCGTAAAGTTTGATGTTCACCTCGACCAGGGAGCTGGCACCCACCACCATGACCATCACTCTCATGATCATGGCAAGCATGAACATCACCACGACCATAGTCACTCGCATAGTCACAGCCATGATCACGGGCACAGCCATGATCACGGGCACAGCCATGACCACGGGCATGACCACGACCATCGGTTGCACCGGGATATCCGCGACTTAATCCAAACGAGCACTCTCAACGACCGGGTTAAGGAGCTGTCGTTGTCGATCTTTGCTCGCCTTGCTGAAGCCGAAGCAGCCGTGCATGGGATGGAGCCCGATGACGTCGCCTTTCATGAAGTCGGAGCTGTCGACTCTATCGTAGACATCGTAGGTTGTGCGATTGGTGTGGATTATCTTGATGTCACACATGTGGTCTGTTCTCCGCTGCCGCTAGGGCGGGGCTTTGTGCGCTGTCAACACGGATACATTCCTGTCCCTGTTCCTGCGACGATGGAGCTTTTGGCGGGGGTGCCTGTTGTAGGGACGGAGATTGAAGCTGAACTTGTGACGCCAACGGGAGCCGCCATTGCCGTGGCTTTGAGTGACTCGTTTGGCCCCGTTCCAACCTTCACGGTGGAGAAGATGGGTTACGGTTCGGGCACGCGAGTGCTCAAGGAGCGACCCAATCTGGTTCGTTTGTTTTTGGGAGCGGAGACCAAGGTCGATCGACCTTCTGCGTCGTTGCTGTCGGTGGAGTGCAATCTGGACGATATGACGCCTGAACAACTGGGCTTTGCTCTGAAGACCCTACGCGACATGGGCGTCAATGATGCCTGGGTTCAGCCGGTACAGATGAAGAAAGGTCGCCCTGGTTACCTTCTCTCTCTGCTTTGTGAGCCACACTTGCTTGCTGAAGTTGAGGATGCCCTGTTCCGAAACACCACGACGTTTGGATTCCGCTACTCTTCTGTGGAGCGTGTGGTCTTGCAACGGGAGTTTCATTCGGTTCAGACGACGTTTGGTGCGGTGAAGGTTAAAGTCGGCCGAAAGGACCAGAGTGTCGTTCAGGTCTCCCCTGAGTTTGAAGATTGCCGACGCGTCGCCGAGCAGGCTGGTGTCAGTCTTCAATCGGTCTATGCCGCCGCTGTTCAAGGGTGGAACGCCAAGAGTTGATCGGTGCCAAGGTCCAGGTTGTGGAACGTCGAACCATTGACAAGTGGCAAAAAGTGAGCACATCATGGTCGAATGTTCTTGCCGGATTTTGCTGGGATACACTGCTATCTTCCCAACAACACGTTACGGTTTCGGTAAGATGAGGTCGTTTTCTTACGTGTTGTGGGGCAGGTTCTAGCCCTTTGAGGTGGCAGATTCCAGAAAGCGAAAGGACCATGAACCGAGAGCTTATTAACAAACTGATTCACGACCTGGAGGGCGAGTGGACCGACGACGTACGAAGCGCTGTCCACGCACTCGTTTCCCTAGGCCCTGCCATCCTTGTTCCTTTGCTTCGGGCGTTTGAACAAGGAGACTCTGACCTCAAAACCAACGCAGCTCATGTGTTGAAGGAAATGCAGCCCGACGATACTCTTCCGATGCTTGTGGAGCACCTGGAAACAAGACATCTTCCTCTCCAGAGCAAAACCATTCTTACGGAAGTATTGACCCACCTTCTGGACGACAACCACGAAAGTGCGCCTGTTCAATCCCTGTTGGAAGAGCTGGTTAAGACGACCGACGAAGATCTCAAGCTGTTGGTGACGCAGGCGCTGGGAAAGTGCGCTCCTGTTCACAGCGGTCCTTTGCTGCGAGAGTTGTCAGCCGATTCCTCTCGTCGCGTTCGCTCGGAAGCCCAGAGACTCCTCGCCATGCTTCCGCGTTATTCGGAAGATGACATTCCCTTATGGAACACCTCTTCGTTTGAAGCTGCGGCGCGTTTGCGGGTTCGTAACGGCTTGTCGCAAACCCGAAGCGATGCCATTCAAACCATGCTCAATCGCGGGGACACTGCAACAGAAGAGCTTCTTCCTTACCTGGATGATGCAGGGGAGCAGACTTTTGAAGCGATGTCTCCGATCCTGCAAGGGTTGGATGCCAACCAAGTGGTTCCCCCTCTGACCTCTGTCATTCGCTCCGCAGTCTTGCCCCCTGGGCGACGTGTGGCTGCGATGAAGGTCGCTCGTGATCTGTCTGTCTCGCCCAAGGAAATGTCCAAAATGTACCGGGACTTCTTGGAAGAAGAGAGTCCGGAGCTACGTTTTGCTGGCGTGGAAGGGTTGTTCAATGGGCAGAGTCTGGGGACCTGGACCTTGGAAGTTGAGGAACGCTCTTTGCTGTTGAAGGCTTTGGGTGAACTTCTTTGCAACGAACGAGAAGATGTTCGCTACCAGGCGTCCCATCTCTTGAGCCGAACGGCCGAGTCGGCTGACCAAAGCCTGCTCCGCTATGTGATGGATGTTCTTCATCGATACCCCAGCGACACCGGGCGCGTGTTCCAGATGGAAGTCCTCGCTCGACTCATGGAGAACCTGCCCAGCATCCAATTTTTGTTGCCTGAACTTCTCGACTTCGTTGGAGCTTCCCGTGGAGAGGCTCTCTCCATTGGCTTGACGATGTTGGAAAAGTTCGTTCCTTCCAAGCCTTCCACCACAACCGCCGACAAGCTCTTAACCTTGCTGCAACAGACCGAAGACCCTGGCAACGTGGCGACCGAGTTGGTGCTGCTTGAGCGCGTTTTGCCTCGGAACTACGCTCCTGCATCGGCGGTTCTTTGCGGTCTGGAAGAACGATTCGGCTCCCATCCCTTGTGGGGAAAGGTGCTGGCTCTTTGCGGGCGGATCTGTGACCAGACCTCTGTGGATGTTCTGATTCGCTTTGCGCAATGCAAGTCGGAGGAGGAAGAGGCTGTTGCCATTCGACAGGTTGCGCTCGATGTTCTCGGAGATCTGGATGGTACGTTGCGCGAAGTTTGGCTGGGTGACGATGGTAAGTATCATCACCGGCCCGCTCCTGTTTGCGCATGTGGCGGACGTCTGACCTGGCAACCCAAGGGGCAACGTGAGGCGTTGCTTTGCAGCGAGTGTGACTCTGAGTACCTTCAGGTCAAAGGTGGGGCGTACGAAAAAACAGAAAACTACAAAGGTCTTTTGTGTGTTTGTTCTTCCTGCTCACGAAAGCAAGTGCTCTCTGAAATGTCGGACGGTACATACATTTGCCCGGCCAGTGGTGACCTGTATGCGCCCCGCTTTGACACCAAGGAGCTGCTCCGTATCTCCTCCATGAAGCACGGCGCTTGTACATGTTGCTCTCCGAAGCAGCCGCTCGAAGAGATTAACGGTCGAATTGTTTGTATCCAAACCAAGCGGAGCCTCGAAGAGGTCCTCGACAACGACGAGTTGCCTGTTATCGACACCCTTGAGATTCCCACTCGGAATGCGAATGGGGCGAACGGAACGACAGGACGACGTACTCCCACCACCTTGACCTCAACCCGTGCGTTCCGCCTCCGCCAAACCATGCTTCCTGAACTCACCAGTGATGGCTCCGAAACCGACGACACCTAGAACCTTCGAGTTCCAATGGGTCTGAGAGTTGTTCCGGTTGATTAGGGTGTTTTGGGATAGCCAGCTTTCCAAAGCTCTTGCTCTGCGATCTCCACGAGCTGCTTGAGATTGCGTGCCCCGTACACTTTGCGTCCATCAATGACGATCAAAGGGACCCCACGGACGCCCATCTTGCGTCCATGTCCTTTGTTGATGATCACTTGGCGCAGGAAGCTTTTGCGGTCCAACTCTCCCGAGATCCATCTGGGGTCGATGCCCACACGTTTGGCGAGCTGCAGCATCTCTCCGTCGAGCAACTTTCTTTGTTCTCGGAACAAAAGGTCGTAGAGGGGCCAGAACTTCTTTTGGGCCTGAGCGGCTGCGGCCAACTCGGCGGACCGGTAGCTGTCAGCGTGAGCGCCAATGGGATAGGTCTTGAAGTAGAACCGAATCTTGTTCGGATACTTTTTCATCAGTTGATGCAGGGACAAATAAGCTTTTCGACAGGGTCTGCAGGTAAAGTCAGAGTACTCCACGATCGAGATGGCTGCATCACCAGGGCCACGAACTGGCGTTCCTTCGATGTGTTGGAACGGAACATGAACGTACCTGCGAGGGCGGATTGCAGCTGGATATTTGGATGCTCTTGGAACGGCAGTGCCGGCTCGCAGCCAGAAGTCGTAGAGCCGACGGGAAGGGACACCCTGGCGAATGAGGGTAAAGGCTCTCATCTTGGCCCACTCCATCGCCTGCAGCACCCGCTCTTCTGTGTAGGGAGGTTGAAGCAGGGCGCCGTTCACAAACAGGCGAGTTTTTCCTGTGAGTTTTAACCGGTGAGCCCAACGCATATCGCGGTCGAGCAACATCTTGTGAGGTTCGTAAAGAAGCTTCAGCTCGTAGGCTTGGGGGTCTGCGCCACATTGTTCCGCGAGCTTGAGCATGTCTTGGTGGGTTAGGGAGGCTTGCGCATTTCCCTTGGAATACCATTGATCCAGGAACGACCAGAAGATGCCCAGTCGGTTGCTGGCAAACATCGCTCGTGTGTGCCAATAGCTTCGGTCGTTGGAAAGGTTTGGACTGAATCGAACGGTCCATCGGATGAGCCCTGGGTACTTTTGCCAAAGTTTGCTTCGAAGCTGATGCAATTGTTGCGCTTCTGGTGTCAGCGGGTTCACCAACTCCAACACCTGTAAGGGTGCAAAACGTGGACCACGGCTGGGACTTAGAATCGAGACCGCTGGGAACTTGTATTGCTTGGCAAACGGGCTGGGGGGAGGTTTGGGCTGTGTGCGTCGAGCAGGAGGCGGGGTGCGTTTGGTGACTTTGGGTGTGGTGGGGGAAGGGCACCCCGTGGAGAGAACGGCAACCGGTCCCAACAGGCCGAAGCACAGCGCCAATCGAAGCAACAGGTTGCTGTTAAACAAGAGGTTGTGAAACCTGGATTGTGGCTTCAAAGCCATGAAAAACTCCTCTCCAAAACCAGAAAGACCGGGCTGTCAGTTCTCGTTGCTTGCACAACCGATCCATACTATAACTAGGGACGGTGAGCCATGGTAGCAAGCATGGTTATGCTACAAACCCTTTATTTTGATAAACAAAGGAAGACCCTTAATGTTGGATCGTGCAACGCTGCAAGGGCGTCACTTCGTGGTGTGGGGGCTTGGCAAGCAAGGTCTTGCGGCGGCTCTGTACCTGGTTCGTCAAGGAGCTGCTGTTTCGGTTGTCGAGCAAAGAACCCGCGAACAAGCTGCCTCTGCTGTGGAAAGCTTAGCGCCCTGGAAGGAGCAAGTCCACTACTATTGGGAAGGAGAGCTGCCCAATCGCTGGGAAGGCATTGATAGAGTGGTTCTAAGCCCTGGTGTGCCTTACGATTCGCCACCTCTCGTTGCTCTTCGCGAGCAAGGAGTCTCCACGGTCGCTGCCCTTGACGTCGCTATTCAATGCACGGATGTTCCGGCTGTTGCAGTCACGGGCTCTGCTGGAAAAAGCACCACCGTTTCTTTGTTGGGTGCGATGTTGAAAGCGTCAGGTCTCTCTTCCTTTGTTGGCGGAAACTTGGGGACTCCCTTGTTTTCCTGGCTCAACGAGGAGCAGCCTGCGGAGCGTTTGGTGTTGGAGTGTTCTAGCTTTCAGTTGGAAGCCTGCACACACCTTCGTCCTCAAGTTGCAGTGCTGACCAACCTCGGAGAGAACCATCTTGATCGGCACAAGACGATGGAGTCGTACGCCGACTGCAAGGCCAACCTGTTTCGCTTTATGGACAGCGAGGCGTATGTTGTTGCCCGGGCCAACGACGACTGGGTCTCCAAGGTCATCGCCGAAACGCCGGCGCAAGTGGTCTACTTTCATCCGGAAGGTGAAGCAGGAGTGGGTGCTATGACGATGGGAGACTCTCTTGTTCTTCGTCATCCATCGTGGGGAGAAGAGGTGATTCCCTGGTCGTCCTTGCGTTTGCGGGGAGGCCACAATCGTGAGAATGCGATGGCCGCTGCGTTGGCCGCTCGTTTGTCTGGGGCAACCGCTGCAGGCATTGCTCAAGGGATGCAGGATTTTTCCGGCCTTCCTCATCGTTTGGAGGACGTGGGTGTCGTGGACGGCGTCCATTACTTCAACGACTCCAAAGCGACGACCCCTGATGCCGCCGTTCGTTCGATGCAGGCGTTTGGACCGGACGATTGCCTTCACGTGCTGCTGGGCGGGCGCTCCAAGGGGAATCGGTTTGTGGCCATCAATCAGGCGGTCCAAGAGGGCAGGACAAGGCTCTATCTTTTTGGTGAAGCGGCTGCTACAATCGCCAACGATTTGCATTCAAGTGCATTGTGGTCCAAGTATCCCACCATGAAAGAGGCTTGCGAAGCTGCCAAACAAGCGGCCTCTTCCGGTGATGTTGTTCTATTAAGCCCTGCCTGCGCTTCGTTTGATGAGTTCGCCAACTTTGAAGAACGGGGCCGAGTGTTTCGGGAGTGGGTTCTTCGTTTTGGTGAGGAGGTTCATGTCTGAGGTTGAGTCCCAAGAGCTACGTTGTCCGGGGTGCAACCGACTTCATCAAGAAGATGGTCGGTTCTGCCCTCTGTGCGGCTACAACCTTTCGGGTTTGCTCGAATCCCAGCGCCGCAGTTCCATGGTGAACCAAATCGTGGCCGACCGTTACCGTGTTCGCAAGGTCGTTGGACGCGGTGGTATGGGAGTGGTCTATCAGGTGGAGCACATCCTCATGGGCAAAGTGATGGCCATGAAGGTGCTTCATCCGAAGTGGAAGGCCGGCTCCCATCAGGCGAAACGGTTCCGCCAGGAAATTCGTGTGGTCTCTCGCTTGAACCATGTGAACACCGTCTCCGTTTTCGACTGTGGGGAAACCAAAGATGGTAGCCTCTACATTGTCATGGAATACCTCAGCGGTCATGACCTGGAGTGGTTGCTTCAAGGCGAGACCTTTTTGTCCTGCGAGCGCGCTGCCAACATCGGTCGCCAGGTGTGTTCTTCTCTCGCTGAAGCTCATGCCCGTGGCATTGTTCACAGGGATATTAAACCGGCCAACATCTTTTTGTTGCGCGAACAGCTTGAAGAAGATTTTGTTAAGGTCCTCGACTTTGGGATTGCGAAGCTGATCGAGCCGGGGGAAGAAAACTTCACAGAGGCCGGCCTTATCGTTGGGACCCCGTATTATATGTCGCCGGAGCAGGCTCGTGGGAGCAACAGCCTTGGCCCAGCCACGGACACATACAGCCTTGGCGTTGTGCTGTATGAGTTGGTGACCGGTCGTCTTCCGTTTGAAGGTCAGACCGTAGGCGACTTCATTGAAGCGCACCTCCGTCGTGAGCCACCTCCGCCGTCGCAAGTTGCCGAGCATCAGCAGGTTGATCTGGAGCTGGAGGGCATCATTCTGCGCGCGATGCAGAAAGATCCACGCCAACGATTCTCCTCCATCGCACAAATGAAGTCGGCCTTGATTGGTTATCTGGAGCGATTAACCCAACGTCGGGTGATCGCATCTCCTCTTTCGATGGAGATGGTCAACGACGCCTCCATCGGTGTGCTGGCGACGTTGGATGCTCCCGCGTTTCAGCAAGGGCCCATTACCGCGCAGTTTCAGCGGGAAACGGTCGCGACTCCGTCGCCTCCTTCGGCCATGCCGAACGATGGGAACACCCTGGAAAACACACCCTCTGAGGTTCTTCCGAGCAAGAGCGCGACCACTGTAGAGAAGGGTCCCAAACTTCAGAGCGGTGACGTCCTCGTTGCAACCCACAAGCCTCCTGCCAACGTGATGCTGCGGACAGGAGACGAGGCCCGAACTCCCTCGGTGGAGTGGGGGGCTGACTTCAACGAAACGGTTCCCTCCGAGATGGTCGCAAGCCGGGCCGACTGGGATCGTGTGGAGCGACGTTGGCGCTGGCGCAGCCGGGTTCGCTCGTTCTTTATGTTGTTGGTGTTTCTCGGTGGCTTTGGAGCGGCAGGTTATTACGGATGGGAGTACCGGGCGAAGCTGTTCCCCCGGCTGTTTCCCAAACCCACTGTCTTGTTTGAAGCCGAAAGAGAACCCAACAACAATGTGTCCCAGGCTACACCAATCCGCGTGGGTCCTGTGATTCCAGGTGAGTTGGGTGAGCGGCTACGTACGGCCCGGTCGGACCGCGATTGGTACACCTTTTCGCTGCCGAAGGGGCTATCGTATCTTCTCTCTATTTCCGTGAAGCCACCTCCCACGGTTAACATCGAGTTGGGTCTGTATCGGGTTCGTGAGATTAAGAACGGTTACCAGATCACGCGGAAGCCTGTAGAGCTTATCTCCATGAACAACAACCTGCGTGGCGGTATCGAGTCGATTCGTTCCTTCCGTTTGCGCGGTGGCCAGTATTATATTCTCATTCGCGAGCTTGTGATTCCAGGGGAAGCACCCCAAGAATTCAAAGGCAAGTACAACCTTCGCGTTCGCTTCCTCTCCCGAAAAAAGTTCCAGGAAGTGGAGCCCAACGATCAGATGGGAAGCGCAACAAAGACGTTGCTCAAAGAGTCGCACAAAGGCTTTCATGACCGCGTGGGGGATATCGACTTTTACCAGTTGCAGGCTGTGTTGCCTCGACGGAAGCGTCGGTACGTGCTGCGCATTCAAGAAGTTCCTAAGGTCCAGGCTGAGTATCGTTTGTTTACCCAGCAGGGCCGAAACGCTCGTTACTCCCTTCGACGGTACCGCAAAACGTTCAAGCTCCCCAACGGCAAGTTTGTCCAAAGGAGGGTGCGAGAGTACCGCTTCTTTATGAAAGAGTCGCTGTATCTGCGGGTGAAAACCATCAAAGGCTTCAACCAGTCGGTTCCCTACGAAGTGTATTTGGAGCGCAAATAGGTCCGCAACCTTGTGTCATTGTTTGGGGCAGATGCTCGACGGTGGAGCGGTCGCTGAGGTTGATGCTGTGCACTGGGTCATGGGTGAGAGGGGCTTGCCGTCTTTGTCCTGGCAGAGCAAACGAAGCGTGTTGGGTGGAGAGTTTTGGCTGAAGGTTGTTTCAAAGTCGTCTTGGAGGCCCACGTACGTCATCAGTCGTCCTGCGACGATGCAGGTTCTTGGCTCGCACGTCTCGCCTTGGGGGCAATTGCTGGTTGAGGTGCAAGGCGTTCCAGATGTACTGCAGAGAGGCGGTTTGCAGACTTCGCCAGGTGCACATTGAGCGTCGTCGGTGCAGGTGTTGCCCACCGCCCGGCAATACCGCAGGCATGTTTGTGGCACTGGGTCGCAGCTCGTTGTGCAGGAGGTTCCCGTAATTTGGCAGCGTTGTTTGCAGGTGCCAGGGGTGGAACTGTCTACAGGAGGGCACTCACTGTCAGAGTTGCAGACTTGAAACAGGTCGTCGCATAGCTTTTTGCAAGCTTGTTGTCGAGCCGGGCAGGCTGAGTTTTCGGTGCAGGTTTCACCTGTGTTGCGACACCGACCTTGGCAGGTGCCTCTGCCTTTGCAATCCGCGTCGCTGGTGCAGGCTTCGCTCCCAAACTCGCAACAGGTTCGGCTCCAGGCTTGGTTGGTTCGCGGTTGAAAACCAGGCTCGTTGATATTCAAGAGAGGAATGCCTGTTTGACCTTCGTAAGTCAGCGGTTTGTTTTGCTCCAAAAAGCAAGGAGAGCTTGCGTTGGATTCGGCGGTGCTTTTGCATGTCAGCACGCGAGGAAAGCGAAGAGAGGGCATACAGGTGCGCTTGACGAAAAACGGGCACGACCTCGTTGCCGAGGCTTGTTCCGTGCCGATGTACTCGGTCACGGCTTCGCAAGAGGTTTTGCTTGTGGACTGCTCCTGGGTTCGAGTTTGCTGGGCAATGATAGGGTTGACACAATACTCCATCACGACGCGTCGAAGCCCCACGTTTCCAGCGCTTTGGCTCGCCATGGTGACCTGAACTTTTGCTGTAACGGTCAATTCTGCCGGAGATGAGGGCTCCGGACAAGAGATCTTCACGAGGAGAAACGGGGGGCTCACAAGCTCTGCGTACACCCCAAACTCAAACGAACTGCATCCGTGCAGGAGGCCAAACAGAACGACAAGGGCCATTCCTTTCCAGAGTTGGAATAGTGCACGGTGTTGTGGTGATGTGGGGGAGGAGATTCTCATAAAAGCCTGCTTGTGTGCCAGCCTATGACATTCGCTCTCCTTATCCTAAAAGAGAAACAACTTGCCAAGGTGGTCGAGAGTGAGCATGTTGAGCGACGGCTGGGACAGAAAAAAATGTCTTCGTTCTCAGCCTCTGGGCTCATCGTTCCTTGGGAAGGGATGATAGAGCACCTCAAACAATTGTCAAGCCTGTGAAAGCCGATGTCACAGGTGAATCAACACCCTTAGAAATGAGATGTACGATGCAAAACGAATTTCGTGAGCGTTCTGTGGAAGAACAACGCGCGCTTCTTGGCTTGACCCGAATTCCTGGTGTGGGGGCAGGGATGGCCATCCGGCTCCTTCAACACTGGGGCACTGCATTGCGTGTTTGGGCGGCTTCTGAAGAAGAGTTAAGGGCGGTTCATGGCGTGGGGGATACCTTGATCGCTCGACTCCGCGAGGGCTTTGATCCCCAAGAGGTTGAACGCATCCTGACGCAACTGGACAACCTCAACATTGATGTGTGGCTGCATGGCTCTCCCGAGTACCCAGAGAGCCTCTACCAACTCTCCTCTCCACCGCTGCTTCTGTACTGCAGGGGTTCCTTGAAGGAGCCTTGGACAACCCATCGATCCGTTGCCTTTGTGGGAACCCGCAGACCTGACGCTCATGGGGTGCAGATGACACAGTCGATGGTTCGTCCTCTGGCGCAAGACCGGTGGTGCATCGTTTCTGGCGGAGCCTTGGGGATTGATGCGACGGCTCACCGGGCAGCCGTACATGGTTTGGGGTCAACCGTTGCTGTGCTTGCTTCTGGGGTCGATCGTCCCTACCCACCGCAAAATCGTGACTTGTTTCGGATGATGGTTGAGCGGGGTGGGGCGCTGCTCTCAGAGTTTCCTCCTGGTACGAGGCCAGAGAAAGGGTACTTCCCTCGCAGAAACCGACTGATCAGCGCGCTGAGTGCAGGTGTTGTGGTCGTTCAATGTGGTGCAAAGAGTGGGGCGCTCCACACAGCTACCTGTGCTCGCCGCATTGATGTTCCTGTGATGACGTTACCTGGCCGGCCTCGTGACCCTCTCGCAGCTGGGCCTCATCATTTGATTCGGACAGGGGCCCATCTTGTCGCGTCGGTTTCTGACATTGAGGAGGTGCTTACTGCGACACCAGGAGAACCCACACAGCTTTCTCTTTGGGGTGCCGCTGTCGCTCAGCAAGCCAAAGACCGTCTTGAGGCACCAAGCCCTCAAAACACAACGACCGTGTCTTTGCCCGATCTCTCGGGCTGCTCGGACTTGTGGATAAAGATTTTGAAGAACTTGCCTGCTGAAAACCACTGTACCAAGGCCCTGGACGCCATCGCTATCGATGTGGGTGTTCCGGTGGAAGAGGTCTCATCTGCCCTTGTCCTTATGGAGCTGGAAGGGATGGTTTGGACGTCGGGAAATTTGTCGTATGGACGCTCGTTTTGACTGCATTCCCTCCGCCGACAAGGTGACTCCGATGTGGGTTCATTGTGCTAGAACTGTAATGTTTCTTGGCTTCTAGGGATGGGAGTGGGTGGTGTGGAAGGTGTAGGTCGCGGGTGCTTAAGAGTTTAAGGAAGGGTAGCTTGTACTTGATTCTCAACGAGAATGGGATGCATTGAACTTGACAAAGGCTGTCTATTTTCTTACGTTGCTACTTGGCAAAGGCCTAGAATGGAGATATTCTATCCGGATGCCTAAAACCAACCAATCCTTGTGTGACTTAATCTCTCGCCTCACAGCGCAACGTGAATCCCCTGCAAGTCGAATACCTTTGGGGCCAACGATGTTGGATGGGGTCACAATCAACCGCTGAGGGCAGCTACGGCGAGAACACGAATGGCTCGAAATTTCGACCCAGTGATTCAACAAATACGTGAACGAAGTGATATCGTTCAGGTCATCGGTCGACATGTCAAGTTGCAGCGCTCCGGCTCAAGCTTCAAAGCCTGCTGCCCTTTTCACCAAGAAAAAACACCTTCCTTTCATGTTCATCCCGACAAGCAGTTTTATTACTGTTTTGGTTGTGGTGCGAAGGGCGATGCGTTTTCGTTCTTGATGCAGTATGAGGGAAAAACCTTCCCAGAAGCTGTAGAGGTGTTGGCGGACGAGTACAACATTGAGATCCCCACGGTGGTGGGCGAGGACTGGACCAAGGTCTCAGAGGCTGCTGAGAAAAAAGAAAAATGCTACCAACTCAACCAATGGGCGAAGGCGTTTTTCATCGACCGCTTGCAAAGTGAAGAAGGTCGAGAGGCTCGTACGTATCTGGAGCAACGAGGCATCTCGCAGGAGATGATCGAAACCTTTGGGTTGGGATACGCTCCCGACGATTGGGGCCGCCTAGTTTCTCATCTTAAAGAGAAAGGCGCTGACATCGAATTGGCTTGCGAAATTGGCCTCCTTAAACAGGCTGAAGCGAGCGACCGAATCTACGACAAGTACCGACATCGATTGATGTTTCCCATCGTTGAGCCGTCGGGCCGGTTGGCCGGGTTTGGGGGCCGCGTGCTGCGGTCGAGTGATGGCGCCAAATATCTTAATTCGCCCGATAGCTTGATCTTTCACAAAAGCAAACTATTGTATGGGCTGAATTTGGCCCGGAAAGCCATTCGTCAGAACGAAGGGGCTATCCTGGTTGAAGGATATCTCGATGTGATTGGCATGCATCAGTTTGGGTTTTCCCAGGCTGTCGCAGCTCTCGGAACCGCATTAAACCAAGATCATCTCACAACGATCAAACGGTACACCAAACAGGTGACGCTGCTGTTTGATGCCGATGAAGCTGGGGTTAAGGCGGCAGGCAGAGGGTTACAGGTTCTTGTGCCTGGAGGGATTTCCGTTAACATCGGGACCTTGCCCGAGGGTGAAGACCCCGACAGCTTCTTGCAGTCGCGTGGTCGTCAAGCGATGGAGCAGTTGCTTGACAAGGATGCGAAACCCGGCTTGGAGTTTTGGATCCATCACCTCAAAGACAAGGCTGACAACGACCCCGTTCAATTGCGTGAAGTGACTCATCGGGTGCTGGAGTTGCTGCAAGGCATTCCTGATCCGATCTTGCAAAACTTTTACGTCAAGCGGACGTCTGAGTTGTTGGGTGTGGAAGAAGCCCAACTTCGGCGTGGCTTCTTTCGCGTGGTCAAAAAGTCGGAGGCTGCGACACAGCGGACACCTGAGCCCGTTGATATGGCCCCGATCATGGAGACGAAGCTCACTGTCGAGCATCGGACCCTGGCCAAATTGATCAAGATTGTGATAGAGAACCCCGATCTGTTTTCCTATGTGGCGCAGGCGGAGATGATCACAAAGTTACCAACCCCAAGCCTGTCGCAGCTTTGGGAGCAATTTATCCATGATCTCCAAGAAGGGGCAGATGCTGCTTTTTTGAGTGAAATGGTGCTTGGCGACTTAAACGCTGAGCCCACGTTTCGACGTTTGTTGGCGCAAATGTTGTTAAAAGATCCTCGGTTTGACGAAGAAGATGTAGAAGACGAATGGGAGAGACTCATGTTTACTCTCAACCGTCTCACTCTGGAGACTGAACTCCAACGTGTCCAAACTGAGATTAAACAGGCCCAACAAATCAACGATGTCGAACTGTGGGCGGCGCTGTCTGCCGATAAGCAGAAGTTGCAAATGCAACTCCAAAAGGTGCTTGCTTCGTTCCGGGGCAAGCCGCTGCTACCCTCGATTCCTGGGAAAGAACCCGAAAGTGAGGCACCGTTTGCGGGAGGCTAACGATTCATCCTTGGCCAAAGGTGCAACAACCCTATGGGTAGGTGTAGGAACAGGAACGTTTGAATTTTATTGTTTAGGTGTTTGATTCGATCGGTTGAGCCTCGATGAGGAGATGCTATCTATGGCAAACAAGAACAACCAGCGCAAAGAGGTCAAAGAGCTCCTCGACCTGGGTAAAGAGCGCGGCTATCTTACGTATGATGAGGTCAATGACTTACTGCCTCCCGACATATTGGCCTCACAAGATATCGATGAAGTGTTCGACCTTTTCGGCGAATACGACATTGAAATCGTAGATGATCCTTCCAAAGCCAAGAGAAAGTCCAGCAAGGAAGACCATGGCAAATCTGGAGGCAAGGGCGGCTCGTCAAGCAGCGACAGCGCGTCTTCCAAGTCGACAGATCCTGTGCGGATGTACCTCCGCAAAATGGGTTCGGTCTCTTTGCTCACCCGCGAAGGCGAGGTGGAAATTGCTCAACGGATCGAGCAAGGCGAAAAGCAAGTCCTTGAGGTTGTGATCGCTTCGTCCATCGGGATCCAAGAGATCATCGAACTGGGCGAAGGTCTCAAGCGCGAAGAACTTCGGGTGAAAGATGTTGTCCGCGATGCGGAAGAACTTCCCGAAGATATGGACGAGACAGAGTACACCGAACTCACCGTCAAGTTGATCGAACGAGTGAAGCGCTACGAGCGTGAAAATCGACGCCTGGTGGAGTCAACCAAAGGGGCTGCTGGCCGCGCTTTGGGCAAAGAAACTCTCTCCAAAACCAAACAGAAGATTGCCCGCAACCACGAGAAAATTGTGGATATCATCCGCGAAGTGGGTTTGCACAAACGACAACTCGAAGAGATCATCGAGAAGCTCAAAGGCCTGATTGACCGAGTACAGCGCAGCGAAGATGAGATTCTTGAGTGCGAACAACGCCTGGGCGTCTCGACCAAGGATTTCCGCAAGCTTCTTCGTGAAATGAACCAAACGAAGAAAGACGAGCGTCGGATTCTCAAGCGGTTGGGGATGCGAAAAGAAGAAGTCCTTGAGCTTGACCGGATCATCAAAAACGCGCAGCAAATGCTCCGTCGTGTTGAAACCGAAGCCGGCCAAAAGCTTGAAGACCTGAAAGAAACTTACCGCGGCATCCAAGACGGTGAGCGAAAGGCCGAGCGGGCCAAGAGTGAGCTGATCGAAGCCAACCTCCGACTCGTGGTCTCCATCGCCAAAAAATACACCAACCGGGGTCTTCAGTTCCTCGATCTGATTCAAGAAGGCAACATCGGCTTGATGAAGGCCGTTGACAAGTTTGAGTACCGTCGAGGTTACAAGTTCTCTACCTACGCCACGTGGTGGATTCGTCAAGCGATCACCCGCGCGATTGCGGACCAGGCACGGACCATCCGTATTCCGGTTCACATGATAGAGACCATCAACAAGTTGATTCGGACCAGTCGCTACTTGGTGCAAGAGATCGGTCGTGAGCCCACGCCCGAAGAAATCGCCGAGAAGATGGACATTCCTCTGGAGAAGGTGCGCAAGGTTCTCAAAATTGCGAAAGAGCCGATCTCCTTGGAAACGCCGATTGGCGAAGAAGAAGACTCCCACCTGGGTGACTTCATTGAAGACAAGAGCGTGGTCTCTCCCATCGATGCCGTGATCAACTCGAACCTCGCAGAGCAGACTCGCAAGGTGCTGGCCACCTTAACGCCACGTGAGGAAAAAGTTTTGCGAATGCGCTTCGGGATTGGTGAAAAATCGGACCACACGCTGGAAGAGGTTGGGCAAGACTTTGAGGTTACTCGCGAGCGTATCCGACAAATCGAAGCCAAGGCGCTGCGCAAGTTGCGTCATCCTTCCCGAGCGAAAAAGTTGAAGCCGTTTGTGGAAAATTGATTGACAGACCGCATGGGTCTGCATATTATCAAGCACTTGATAGCACTGGCTATCAGTGTGGGGGCCTATAGCTCAGCTGGTTAGAGCTTCCGGCTCATAACCGGATGGTCCTAGGTTCAAGTCCTAGTGGGCCCACTCTTTTTCTTTTTGCTTGTTTCCGGTATTTCCGGGCGAATGCTTCACTACGAGGACAGGCCGAATTCAACATGGACGAGTACTTTCGTCGCCTCTCTTGGTCTCATCACTCTCTCTCTTCCCCCTCTACAATCCGTACCCCCTTTGCCCCCTCCGGGTCTCTTCGGACAAGATCTACCCTGGATGTGGACACAAACCCTTGGCATGCATCAAAAGGAGTGCTCTCTTGCGAGAAGTCTTAAGCTGTTTGAGGCAATTACAAAAAGTTGATTTGGAGATGCTCGAAATTGTCAAGATTCGCGACACTTTCCCCGCCAAAGTCAGGGATCTTGAAAAACAATTGGCATCTGAACAATCAAAATTGGCCAAAACCCAAGCCTCCTTCGATACCATCCATGACGAACGTACCGAAAAGCACAACAAGTTCAAGGAAGACGATGAACGTCTCAAAAAGTGGGAACGTCGTCTGAACGAGTCGAAAAATGCTCGTGAAGCCTCAGCTCTCGCTCGTGAAATCGACGCACACAAGCGTTTGAATCAGGAGTTGGAAGAGGAAGTTCTCAAGCTGATGGAGCAGGAAGAACTCGAAAAGGCGAGCCTGACATCGTTTGAATCTACGATCCAAGAGATCGAAGAAAAACTTGCGAAAGAACGTGCAGTGTGCGAAGAAAAGCTCGGTGATTTGAACCAACAAATTGCCGTCTTTGAGAGCGACCGCCAACAGTACGTGGAGCAACTTCCCAAGCCTTTGCTGCGCCGTTACGAAGGTGTCAAGCGGGCACGGGGTGGTTTGGCTGTGGTGGAGGTTCGGAATGGTTGCTGCACTGGATGCAACATGCGCCTGCGTCCTCAGCTTCACAACACAGTGTTGAAAGGGAAGTCGTTGGAGACCTGCCCCGGATGCAAGCGGATGTTGTATCACCAGGAAGAAGGCGCTGCTGACGCTTCCTAAGGCGAGAAGTCGAACTCTCTTTCGGAGTGTTCTCTTGCGCGACAGTGAACAAGCGTTGAAATGGAAACCTTAACTCGCTGGCTCTCTTCAGGAGTGAACTGCTCCCACGGAAGCCATACAACAGTCCACGTTGCAAGTCTGGTTTGGAGCAAACCAGGGAATCGGGTGACGAAGGCTGGCGCACAAGGCTACGCTGACCTGAGCATCAGGTCAGCTTTCTCCTTTCTCCGATAATTCTCAGTGCGCCAAGACTCCTAGGACAGCGAACCGAGCAACCTTCTAGAATTATCCCCTGACGACAAACCAACATTGGTGTCAGGGCAACGTTTCCAAACGACGGCAAAAGGCGGTAGTATGAAGACCAAGTCGAAAGCGAAGACATCTCGCAAGCGGAAAAGTGAGTCCTCTTCGACCGCCAAGGAAGAGACACTCGTGAAACAAGACAAGGATGTTGTTGAGGAAGACACTTCCACCGAAGAAAAAGAAACTGACGAGAAATCCTCCGAATCTTCTTCTCGCAAAGGCGGCCGTCGTCGGCAGTCCTCCCCCCGTGGCCGACGTGCGGTGAAATTTGACCCCGAAGATTATGTGTACAATCGACTTCTCATCTACACCGACGGTGCGGCTCGTGGAAACCCCGGTGAGTCGGGAGCAGGTGTCGTCCTGAAAACTCCCGAAGGTGAAGAGGTTGGCCGGTTTGGTCGCTATCTCGGCAAAGGCACAAACAACTTTGCCGAATACCAGGCGCTGATCTTGGGACTTCAACACGCCCAAGAATTTGGTGCCAACGATATCACCATTCTTTCAGACTCCGACCTTTTGGTCCGACAACTCGTAGGAGAATACCGGGTTCGAGCTGCGCATCTGCGAGTCCTCTTTGATGAGGCCCAGCAAATGCTCGCCGAGTTTGACAAGTACCAAATCAAACGTATCGAACGAGAAAAGAACAAAGAAGCTGACTCCATGGCAAACCGAGCCATCGACGAACGCCTCTAACCCAACAACGCTGCACACCTCTTTCCTGAGGTGCTCCAGCTTGGCTCTTTTCTCTCTATCCCCTCTCGATCAAGTTGGACGAGTGATCGCTGAAGGGAGCGTGGCTTGCTTGCAAGTGCGCTTCACTTTGGAGGAAAGTCCGGACTCCACAGGGCAGGGTGCTGGTTAACGGCCAGTGAGGGAAACCTTAAGGAAAGTGCAACAGAGAAAAGACTGCCTTCACGCCTGCATGCGGTTGGTCCCCAAACTCCCCAGGAGAGAGGATGCAGCGCCGGGAGGTAACGTTGAAACGGTGGGGTAAGAGCCCACCGGGAGGCTGGTGACAGTCACCGCAAGGTAAACCCCACCTGGAGCAAGACCAAGTAAAGGTGTGAGTAGCCCGCTTAAGCACCTTGGGTTGGTCGCATTTGGAACCGGCAACGGAACCAAAGAGGAAGTTGGCAACAGCTTCTCTAGATGAATGATCACTGCCTGAAGATGGGTAACTGTCTTCAGGAACAAAATCCGGCTTATGAACAACTTGATCGCGAGACGAGGGGTGGCTAGTCCACCCCTTTGTCTTTTCTTTGTCTCTCACATCGCCCGTCAAAGGAACTCATCGTGGCCCTCGAACAAGTCTGGCTTCGGCTGCAATTCACCTGTCCTACGGACGAAACGGAAAATCTGGGCGCTCGGCTGATGGAGTTCGACTCCCTCGGGTTGGAAGAACAACCTCAGGAAGGCGGCGATGTGCTGATGACGGCCTATTTCTCCCATCCGCTTGGAGAAGGACAAGCCGAGACCGTTGAGTCTGCTCTCTCCGCCACAGTTCCAGGCCCTTTTTCCTGGTCTTTGTTCCAAGACGATGGCTGGTCCACACGATGGCAAGAGCATTTTAAACCCTTCGCTGTTGGGGAAGGGCTTGTGATCTGTCCCTCATGGGAGTCGTACGAACCCAAACCTGGACAGAAGCTGTTGTTGCTTGATCCTGGTATGGCCTTTGGTACCGGAACCCACGCAACGACGAGAGGCTCGTTGCTTTTGATGGAGCGGTATCTTGCGCCAGAGCAGGTCGTCTTGGACGTGGGCTGTGGCTCGGGAATCCTCAGCCTGGCGGCGTTGCTTTGCGGTGCATCGCACGCGATTGGAGTCGATATTGATCCCGAAGCGGTGAGAGTTTCGCAGGAAAACGCAGAGATAAATCACCTCGCTGAGAAAACAGAGTTCTCCACCACACCCATTGAACACGTTGAGGGCGAGTATCCCTTCGTTCTTGCAAACATTCAGGCCCACATCTTGATACCGATGGTCGAGCCACTCGTCGCCCGTGTTGAGCCTGACGCTTATCTCTTACTCTCCGGAATCATCGACACAAAGCGCGACGCTGTCGTTGCTTGCTACGAAGCCAACGGCTGTGAACTTGTGGATGAGTTTGTGGATGAAGACTGGCACAGCATGGTGATGCGCCGACTCAAGTAGGCTGTTGCTGCTTGAAACGTTGGGGTGCGTGTTGAGGAAGCGGGTTGGAGAACACTTGAACCTTCTTACTGAAGGCCGGACCAGTCCGCTTTGACGGTAACTCGAGGGGGTTGGTTCATCAAAATGACCGTTGTGGTTGCGGCTGCTGCACCACCGACGCCCACCACGAGCAAGGTCCAGAACCACCACTTGGTGTGAACTCCGCTGGCTTTGGGTGGAGGGACAGGGCCACGATCGGGTCCCCGACCACGTGGGGGTGGCAAGCGCGGTGGTTCACGTCGATCCGGAATGACCACAGCGACAGCGACCTTGGTTTGTTTCTTGAGCAACTGGCGATACGCCGCAGCGATGGGGCCGTCCACATCCAACAAGTCTGTGTTGAGCTGAAGGTCGTCTCCCGTAACAACTTTGCGGTTCTTGCAGTTCGCGACAATGGGCTTGAACAGGTAATGCTGGTCGCCCACTTTTTTCATGTGACCCAACAACAAGAAGTCGATGTTGGTGGAGCGACACAGTGTTCCAATCGCGTCTTTGATTGTGGTGGTTTGCAGCTGAAGAAGTTGTACCTGAGTCGCGACTGTGCCTTTCGCCGCCTCTTCGGGGGTGAGTTGGCGAGGTGGAATGGCCTGGAGTGTGACCTGAACGCGCATCACGCTCTGGGTCAACAGCATTGTTTTGCCTTTGGGATAAAAGCCCGTTTTTTGGACCCGAAGGTAGCGAAGTCCTTTGGGTACAGTGTCGAGATCGAGGGGAATGGTGCCCCGCTTTTTTCCGTCGATGTACACGGTGGCGCCTGTGGTTCCCAGGATCTGCAGCCTTGCTTTGGGGCCGCGGCTGGCTTCCCGAGCCGAACGTTGGAACATCCGCCGCATAATGCGGCTCTTCTTCACCTCAGGGGGAAGGGGGTCTGGCGCCATCTTTGCGAGGTCTTGGAGGGTTTCTTCCCCCTTCTCGGTTTGCCCCAGTTGAAATTGAGCCAACGCCAACAAACCTCGAAGTCGGGCCAACGTCGCGATGCTCCCTGGGTATTTCACCAACGTTTTGGAAAGCTTGGTCGCTTCTTTGATCTTGGGGATGGCCGCCTGGTACTTGCCGTCTTGCATCATCGCGACCACCGCTTTCAGCTTTGCATACAGCGGCGCCATGGCTTTTTGTTGCAGCTTCGCAGGATTCACTGGTGCAGCTTTGGGCTGGCTACCAGAGAGCGGGTATCGTTTGCGAATGCGATAGTTCTGTCGTTGGTCAAACTGCTGGAGGATCTGACGTTCCAGGCCTTTCAACTCGCTTTTCGGAAGGCTGCGAGCCAACGACTGAAGGGGAAACAGTCCAATGCTATATTTGCGGGTGGAGTCTTGCGCTTTGCTGCTCCCACCCAACGCGAAAAGCCCCATCCCTAAGACAAGAAGGGAGAGGAATCGCTTGTTGTACCGTGCCATGTTCTTATCCGTTCTTTGCTACGTTCCTATTCTTTCAAGGGTTTGCCCCTGAAAAGAGAGCGCCCAATCTACACACAGCGACCTGAATTGTCAATGGAAAACCCCAAATGTGGGGAGAGGGGCGAAGCCCACACGACTCCTTCCCCTTTTCCTTTCTTTCCATTAGGTTGCTTTTATGTTTCAAACTTCTTCCGTGAACATGAACTGGAGCGCAATCGGGAGGCTCACGATGACAGTCGCGAACGGACAACTGGTTCCTTTTGTGGATGGGATTTGGCTGGCTACCATTCCTGCCAGCATCCTTGGCATGCAGCTCACCACATCCATGGCTGTGGTCCGGCTGAAGGAAGATCAACTCCTCCTTTATTCGCCGGTTGCTCTCACCGACGAACTCAAGGTGGCGGTTGAGCAGGTTGGTCAAGTCTCACATCTGTACGCTCCCAACCTCTTCCATCATTTGTACATCAAGTCATGGGCCGACGCATTTCCAGACGCCAAAGTCCATGCTCCTGTTGGCCTGGAGAAGAAACAACCTGAACTGCGGATAGACCGACATCATCCCTCCGAAGAACCTGCTGACTTTGCCGACGTGTTGGAAGAGTACCCGATCGATGGCTTCCGCTTGTCCGAGACGGTTCTGCTCCACAAACCCAGCAAGACCGTCATTGTCGCTGACCTGGTTCATAACATTGGCCAGCCAGAAGGGCGCTGGACCCGGATGTACTCCAAAGCCATGGGTTTTTACGACAAAGTCGCCATGAGCAAGATGATTCGTTGGACCGCATTCAGCGACAAGAGCGCGGCCAAACAAAGCTTGGGGCGATTGTTCGAACAACCCTTCGACAACCTCGTGGTCGGACATGGCGCACCGATACAATCAGGCGCGAAAGACATTCTGGTCGCGGCCAACCAGTGGTTGATGTAGGCCATTCTTTTGAAGCTTTGTTTGGATGGGAACATCTCTTCAAGTCTTGAAGCTTGTTCCAGGAATGTATATCTACTTTTTAGGTAGCCCGTGAATCACGGATGCTAAGTCACAGAACTCTTTTCCAACTTGCGAGTAGGGGACGAATGTTTATGATGCGTAAACTCTTTCTATTGTTGTTTGTGGGTTTGTTTGTCAGCTTTACTTGGATCTCGTGTGGTCCGGCGACAACAGACGAGTCGTCTGCGGAACAGACCGCGCAGGAGAGTACATCGACCTCGGATGCTTCGTCTTCCGATGACTCTATCAATGAGGGCTCCTCAGGAGCAGAACCCACCCAGGATGATGCCAGCGGAAACGACGCGGGTTCCTCCGAGCCTGTCGCCGATGATGCACCTCAAGAGGCAGGTCCTACCGATGAAGCCACAGGTGGCATCAATGCTCCGCCCAAACAGTGGACCTGGGTGGATGTACCTGAGTCCAAATGTGGGTATGGCTCCCAAACCGGGTTTGCGGTAAACCCCGGTGATGCTGGCGCAAAGAAACTCTTTATCTACATGCAAGGGGGAGGAGCCTGTTGGGACAACAAAGGACCCTTCAACTGCTTCGCCGATCCTCGACAGCGCACGGCTGTGAGCCTGGAAGGCTACGACAAGGCTAAGTTTGAGCAAGATCCAACCAAGTCGGCGGCTCTCTTCTTACGCACACCCCTTAACCCGCTGGGCGACGCTCACTTCGCCTACATCCCGTATTGTTCAGGAGATGTATTCAACGGCAACGGTGAGATCAAGTCCCAGGATGGCAGCAAGACCATGACCTTCAACGGTCACAAGAACATGCAGGCCTTCATCAAGTTGATGGTGGCTACGTTTCCAAACGTGGAAGAGGTCATTGTTTCGGGTTCAAGCGCTGGTGGGTTCGGTGCCATGCTCAACTGGTGGTTGGTGCAAGAGAAGTTTGGTAGCAACGTCAAAGTCCACTTGCTCAATGACTCGGGCCAGCCTTTCAACCCGATCGCGGTGCTCCTGCAGCAGCAAGTCGCCAATTGGAAAACCGTCAGTCCCGCAGGTTGCAACGACTGCGCCACAGGGGGGATCGAAGCCTACTTTGCGTTCTACAAGACAGGACTGTTGACCCAAGGCAACAAGATGGGTCTCTTGTCGTACGACAAAGACAAGGTCATTCGGGGCTTTTATGGCTTCCAAGACGCCACAGGTGAAGACTTTAAGACCGCGCTCTACAAGGTCTACGATGAGATGGACACGATCAACAACGCCCACTACTACGGCCTGGAAGGCGACCAGCATGTCTTGTTGGGAGGTGCGGCTACGCTCAAGAACAGCTCGGATGTCTTGTTGCTCAACTGGATCAAGGCGATGTTGGCGGGTTCGGCGGATTGGAAGAGCTACCGAAAGTAGCCCGTGATTCTCGTTGGCTTGCGCTCCAACCTAGGCGTTGATCTCTCCAGCGGCGTTGGTCGAAGCGAGCGTTTCGCCAGTGCTGGTCTCTGATTCGATCGTGGACTCCGACTGCGCCGACGTCTCGGCCTCTGGCTCTGTCTACATCGAATGGGCCAGGTTCCGAACCTCTCTCACATCCCAAAGAAGATCGACCACGTCTCTTAATCTTTGCAACGAAACGTCCCTTTCTTCGCCTTTTGTCTAGCAGCCAAAATTCGCAAAGAATTCTCCAAGATAAACCTCTGATCAGAAGGAAAGTTGTATCGATATGTGTTACACCAGCTCAAAGCACTTTGGACTTTGTTCCATTTAATCTGGAATCTCTTGAGGGTGTTCCATGCCTTCTTTTTGTATCGTGTGCACACCTTTTTGTTTGGAACATAAGCCTTGCAACTCCGGTTGGCGCACTTGTAAGAAAGAACCAAACTCTTACTCACATCGCTGATCAGGTATTTACAGAGAATTTTATGATCAGTCTTCGAAGGTGGACTTGACCAGGCCTGACACACAGGGAGAAAGAATAGCGGCACCCCAAGAATGAAAACCCAAAATCGTTGCTTCATCACAATGCTCCTACTTTGTTCAGTACGATGAATGTTTTGCCGATCAAGTAACACCACCCAAACTACAAGAAAGAACACAAACGTTGGACAACTTTTTTCGGAAGTTGTACCAACATCGAAGCCAACTGCAATGGCGCAGCCGCCTGTATAAGCTGCGATACCCCTTGAAAAAATAGCGACCGTCTCATCTCAGCGTACATCAGCCACAACATCAATCCCTCCAGAGCTTACTTCCACAAAAGCCCCCGCTCTAACGCCACGCTTGTTCCTGCGTCATTCTGTGAATTCTCTACTGCGATGCTCGGCTCGTTGTTCTTGGGTGTTTCTGTGGGCCCGCAGCCCTTCCAGGTTGTGCCTCCATCATGACCTACTTGTCATTTGGGTACAACGGCGACCGAAGTTTTGGGGTTCTTGTCGTCGCGTGGGTCTATGGCAAAGCCCGCGTCAGCTTCGACGTGAGTGGGGTTGTCCATGGTTGCAAAGCAAAGCTCGATGTTGTTGTCGTTGTCGCCGAGATCCGCGAGATGTTGGGGGGAAGCCTTGTAGGTGGTCCCGTCTTTCTTGCGGAAGGTGACATGGTAGTGCTTTCGGTGGGATGGGTCGTGAGGTTTGCCATTGACCGCGCGGATACCACCTGTCCAGATGACTCGCACGACCTGCTTGGTTGACTTTGGGCAAGCCTTACCTTTGCCAAATCGTTGGACCAGCCTTTCACGAATGGAGCGCTTGGGCTGGGGCCGGCTGGCAGGAAAGGACTCTGCGTAGATGATGGTGGGGCCTTCCGTCAGTGGAATCACGGCCACGGACTGACCTTTGAAGTCACGTCCATCTTCGGCGAGCAAGGAGGAGACGATCTGGACCTTGACGGGTGGATCGTTGGGATGGTCGCCAAAGTCGCCGATCAACAAGGCTGTGCGGTCTTCGTCTTCTTCACCGGCGGGACGTAAGGTTACACAGATGGGAGTTTTCTTCTTGCCGCTCTTGGTCACGATTAAGAAATCAGTGGGCTGCATGCTCGTTTGGTCGATCTCCTCAGAGAAGACGATTGGCATGCCATCCTTCTTTACGGCTTGTGGGCAAACGGGACGCGCCCAACGGGGCAACGTCAATGTGTTGTCCAGGCCAAAAAAAGCAGACAGGAGACGCAGAGGCTTCGCTGCAACGCGCTTTTGTGGCGATGTCTTTAATGCACCCTGGCGTTGGTTTGGGGGCGTTGAGGTTTTGCGTTTGCAGCCCCAAACACTGAGTCCAGCGAGCAAAACAACCAACACGACACTTCGTTTCCACCATGAATCTGGTAACTTCAACATAAACAACTCCCTTTTGTTGTCTTGAGTTAGAGGGCGGCGCGACGTCGTATCTCTGCAGCGACTAGCCACAAGCGGTCTTGACCCCATACGGCAAGGTCAGGTTCTCCATCAGGCCCGGACAGTCGAAAGCTAGGAACGCCCCAAAGGCCAAGTCCTTCGATCATCTCATCATGAGATTGTTTGACGATGGCCTGCCAGTCGTTGTTGTTCATCGCTTCTTTGGCTTGTTTCCAATCCAAACCAGCCGCTTCCACGGCGCGTTGCATCCCTTTCTCGGTGTGCAAACCCACGTCCAGGGAGAACGCATGGCGCAACAAAGAGCTTAAGAGTGCCTCGTCTTTCCCTATCGATTGCGCCCAGGGCATCATCGAATACGCCTGGCGAACGGGAGAGCCAACAGGCGATACCATCGGACCAAACGGCAATCCGGCGAAGTTGGCTTCTCGTTTGGTGTCAAACAAGATGTATTTGGCTTTCTTGGGAGGGACAGGGAGGCCACGCATCAGCATGGGAAACACGGGTTTGTGATGAAACTCGATCCCACATTCGTCTTTGAGTGTGATGACCCGGTCGTAGATTATCGCAGTGTATGGGGAGTTCAGCGACGGGTAGAAGTCCAGCCGCAAGTGGCTGGCGTCGACACCTTCCACATCAATGGAGGGGCGGGGGACCAACACCTCTTCATCAGGCGTTTGGCACACGCCCAGGTCTCGTAGACGTTCTTCCAGGTGGAACAGTCGATCCACACCCCAATACCATTCACCGCCGTAGTAGAACGTCGCCCCCGAATAGTGCCCGAACTTGGACAGCCTGGAGGAGCCCGCGTCCAACGCTTTGTTGTATTCTTCCTCTGACACCCCGGCTTTCACAAGGGTCTTGAGTTTCTCTTCGTCTCCCTCCCACAACGCTTGGCTCACCGTATTGAGCTGCTCAAGGAAATTGGACGCTGACAAGGCTGTCAGGATTCGACCGTTCATCTGGATGAGCTTCTCGTCAGGTTGGATACCAGCCTCGGCAGGGAAGGACAGTTTGTAGTGGGGCGCAATCAAGCCACAGTCTTTGCGCGCCCACCGTTCCAGTTTTTCGAGCGCAGGTTGGTTGTCACCCCCTGAAGCTCGGATCAGGTGAGGCACAATCTCTATGTTGTAGCGAGAAGCAAAGTCACTCAGAACCTGGGCCGTGAGATGGCTCTAGGGATCATCAAGTTGATGAAAATACTCGACAATGTGGGGGGAGCCGCTGCGTTGTCGCTTTCGCTCTGTCTTGGCACGACGTTTTTGAATGGCCTGGTTGTCTGTGAGTGACTTGGAAATGTATCGAACGAGCCACCGGACCCACCGAGGCGGATCTTTCATCAACGAGGGGACTGAACTCTTTTCGGGTTCAAGCATAACAGAACTCCAAGGATCAATGACGTTGTGTGACAAACTTGAACCGAGGCAACCTCAGCCAGTTTCTTTTCGCATTGATAAGGCTTTGGATATTGTCTATCTGGGGATAATCATTCAACAGGCGTTGGGTTGTCACGAAGGATTCCGTATTGTTCAACCTCGTTTGCATGCTGTGTGTTCCATTTTGTTGGCTTTGTGAAGAAAGAAAGCAAGAAAGTAGGGTGACGCTACAACCTTTCTGATACCGCTACTTCATACTTTGTAAGTGGGGCCCAATTCAAACTATGGTAGAGAAGAGGAGTACTGACCAACCCGTGAAACGACCATCCCACAAACTCATTATGGTTGTCCTTTTTGTTTGTGCAGTCTTTGCAGTGACCGTGGCTTCTGTTCATGTTCTGACTCGGAATCCCCCGCAAACAGTGGACCGTTGCTCCTTGCCTGAATCCAAGATAGGCCAGTTTGTCAACGTTCCCTCGGGTAGCTTTCTTATGGGTGCTCATCGAAAGTATCTCGAAGAGTCAAAACCCAGGCGGGTGCATGTTCAAGGCTTTCAGCTACAGATCCATGAAGTGACGAACCAACAATTTGCCCGATTTGTCGCTGCAACAGGCTACCGTACAAGCGCAGAGCGAAACGGTGGGTCTGCTGTCTTCTCTCCCCAACGAGCAACCCAGTCGGGCAGTCAGTACCCCATGAGTTGGTGGCGATTGGACAAGCATGCAACCTGGCGAACTCCCGAAGGGAAGGGGGCAACGCTCCAAGGTCGGGGCCGATATCCTGTGGTCCATGTTTCGTTGGAAGATGCTTTCGCCTACGCGAAATGGGCCAAGGCTCGACTGCCCAGTGAGGTGGAGTGGGAATACGCGGCTACCCTCGGACTCTTCAATAGAAACTCCCCAGATTCCGGTGCCATTGGACCCAACGGTGAGTCTCTGGCCAACATCTGGGATGGTCATTTTCCCAACCAAAATACTCGAAAAGACGGGTTCCTCCGGCGTGCACCTGTTGGCTGTTTCAAAGCAACCAGGCTGGGGACGTACGATATGATTGGCAACGTGTGGGAGTGGACCAGCACCACCTATTCTCGGGGTTCATTCACGATTAAAGGCGGATCGTTCTTATGCTCCGAAAGCTACTGCCATCGCTATCGAACGGCTGCAAGACAGGGATACGAACCCAACTTTAGCAGTGAGCATATTGGCATTCGGATTGTCCGAGATCTATCAACGAAATCAAACATACCACCAAGCAGAGAGTGATCTTACTATACGAAACAGGCAACTGGGCTGATGGGCGGAAGCCTTTTTCATGCCATCGAAAGCGGAACATGTTGGAGAGAATGATGATGTTGACGACTGATAAAATGAGAAGGCACAAACCCTTGTGGGTCGGTTTCTTCTTCGTGTGGACTCTGACGCTATGTGCATGGTTTGCCTTCGGCCCGAGTGTCTGGGCGAACCCGCCTTCCAGAGAGACGGATACGCCAGCGAAAGTCACAAACAAGGCCGGTAAAGCCACTGACAAGACAACTCCCAACACTGGCAACGTTGGGAGTCCACCGAAAAGGCCCGCGAAAGCCCCCAACATTGTGATTGTTTTGCTCGACGATGCGGGGTTTATGGATTTTGGAGTGTACGGCAGCGACACAAAGACCCCAACCATCGATGCGTTGGGAAAACGGGGCGCGATCTTCAGTCGCTATTACACCTCTCCGCTTTGTGGACCAAGCCGGGCCATGCTGATGACCGGACAAGACAATCACAAGGTAGGGATGGGGACTCTTGTCGAAACCTTAACCAAGGAAATGAAAAAGTATCCCGGCTATTCGATGGTATGGAAAAACGGCCAGAAGACTGTGGCCTCGCGACTGAAAAAAGCGGGGTACCAAACCTTTGTCACGGGAAAATGGGGCATTGGTCGCGTTGGAAAGAACCTACCCCACCGGTTCGGTTTTGAGCGCTCGTTCGTCATGGACTCCACAGGCGCGAGCAACTACAGCAAACGGTATTACCTGCCGAGCAAGGCGTATGCAAAGTGGTTTGAAGATGGCAAACCTACAACGTTGCCTAAAAACTATTATTCGTCCCGTAGCATCGTTGACAAGATGATCCAATACATCGACGAGTCCGACTCCAAGAAGCCCTTCTTTGCCTTTGTGTCCATGCAGGCTTTGCACATCCCTGTGCAAGTACCGAAGAAGTGGATCGACCGGTACAACGGAGTCTTTGACCGAGGTTGGGATGTGATGCGGCAAGAGCGATTGGAGAAGGCCATTAAGCTGGGCCTTGTTCCCAAAGGTACGAAGCTCGCACCAAGTCCACCCCATCACCGCAAGTGGGATAGCTTGTCCAACAAAGACAAAAAGTATTGGGCGAGAATGATGCAAGTGAGCGCCGGGATGATGGAAGCTGCCGACTTTCATACAGGAAGGCTGCTGAAACATCTGAAGAAGAGAGGAAAGTTGGAAAATACCATCGTGATTGTCACATCGGACAACGGCGCAGAGTCCAACCTTATGTCCCATCGAGGGGGCGCAGAAGGCCTGATGATCAAACTTTGGATGGCTTACGATGGCTGGAATGCCAACCTTGAAAACCTCGGTCAGCCAGGAAGTATGGCTACCATCGGGCCGGAGTGGGCTTCTGTTTCTTCCGCACCGTTTCGACATTACAAGTTTAACGGTAGCGAGGGGGGCTTGCGGGTTCCTTTGGTCATCGCTGGACCTGGAGTCGAACGTTCTGGGTTGCAAGGCGGTCGTGCTCATGTCACTGACCTTACACCAACTGTTCTCGACGCCGCAGGTGTTACCGTCTCACCCAAAGAGTTTACGGGTCGTAGCCTTCTGCCGATGTTGCGGGGACAAACGAAGCAGGTGTATGGAAAGAACGACGTCGTTGGCTTTGAAGTGAGTGGAACAGGGGCCATTTACCGTGGGGACTGGAAGATTACCCGAGTTCCTCCACCTTTGGGGGATGGCATGTGGCACCTGTACAACATCACCAAAGATCCGGGGGAAACCCATGACCTTGCGGACAAGCACCCCGTTTTGTTCCAGAACATGCTCCGTGACTACAAAGTGTACGCTCAACGAGTGGGGGTGTACGAAACCCCCATCCACGGATCGGCCAGAAAACAGCTAGGGCAGAACCAAATGATCCATACCTTCCAGCGCTTTTGGCCGGTTTCGTTGTCCTTGTTGTTGCTTCTTCTGCTCCTTGTCGGAAGCTTGATTCGCTATGCTCTCCCTGCTTTGCGAAGGTTGGTTTCGAGTCACAATCCTGCTGAACAATAAGGAGAGAATCCAATGAAATGGTTGAAATACGCAAAGGTTGGGCTGGTTTCCATTTGCATCTTGGTGGTTGTTGTACTTCTTGGATTGAAGCCTTTTTTGGGAATGCTCGGTCTTCACAAACATTATGAAATCCCACCCTTTAAGCTTGAGGGAAAACGAGCACTCATCGTAACAACAAGTCACAGCGTGTTGGGGAACACTGGCAAGGCAACGGGTGTGTTTGGCTCTGAACTGACGGTTCCTTACTACGCTTTTGTGGACGCAGGTCTCTCTGTCGATATCGCTTCGATTAAGGGAGGCAAAATTCCAGTGGAGCCTGTCTCTTTCAGGTGGCCTTTGGCAACGAAAGCTGACGAACGATTTCTGCAGGATGCGGTCGCTCAGAGTAAGCTGAACCATTCCATTCCTATCGGAAAGGTGGATCCGAAAAAGTACGACACCATCTTCCTGGCTGGGGGGTGGGGTGCCGCCTACGACTTTGCTCAATCGAAGAAGCTCGCAGAGGTTGTCACTGCAGCGAGTGCACATGGTGTCATCTTAGGGTCTGTGTGTCATGGCGCTCTCGGACTTGTGAACGCCAAATCCAAAGATGGTTCGTTGTTGGTCAAGGGAAGGAAGGTGACTGGTGTTACGGACAAACAAGTGAAGGAGTTGGGCATTGAGATTACGCCCAAGCATCCGGAGAAAGAACTACGCAAGGCAGGAGCTAAGTTCGAGTCCAAGACTGCCTTTCGGGATTTCTTCGCAACCCACGTAGTAGTGGACGGCAATCTGGTTACGGGTCAGAATCAAAACAGCGGTGCGGAAACCTCACACCATATCTTGAAGCTGTTGTCCAAAAAGTGAGCGGGGAAGAAAAGACTTAGCAGCAGGCACCCCCTCCCTCGTCGTTGGAAGCGGAAGTTGGATTGTTGGTGGACGGGCTACAATCGAACGCGCCAAAGTGGGTGGAGCGATCGCCCAGGATGGTGAAGTGCTCGGCGTAGCGAGTTTCTTCCAACATGGCGGCAGTGTTTCCACAAACACGCATGGGACGACCTGTCTCAAACACGTGGTGGTCGTCCAAGACGAAGCGGTGACGGCTGTTTTCGATGGTACCTTTGTAGGTGGCCACCTGGCCGTAGTCTTCGCAGATGTCTTCGAGGCTATCCAGCTTGAACGCGCGGACCGTGGCGGACGTAAAGTTGACCATACCGATGCGGGCTTCGACTTCGTCGTTTTCAATGCCCAGAGGTCGGGAGGTTACGATTCGGTAGTCGAGGCAGCCAACATCTCGCAACATCCGACGGAAGTCTTCGATGTACAGCGAGCCGCTCAAGCACTCTCCCCGCAAGACAGGGTCTCGTTGAAGCTCTTGGGAGATGCGTCGGTCGGCAAAAATGTCGGAGAAGAAGAGTTCTCCTCCAGGTTTGAGCACCCGAAAGATCTCTTGGAACACTTCTTTCTTGTTGGGGGACAGATTGATCACACAGTTGGAGACCACCACATCCACGGAGTTATCGGCGATATCGAGCGAGCGAAGGTCCTCAATGTAGCCTTGAACAAATCGGGTGTTGGGTTTCTCAAAGCCAAAGCGCTTGGCTTGCGATTGCTCGTACTTCCGGGCAACTGCAAGCTGCTCGTCGGTCATATCTACACCAATGACAAGTCCCGACTCGCCCACAAAGTGAGACAACACATAGGCGTCACGGCCGGTTCCACAGCCCAGGTCCATCACGGTGCGGCCTTCGAGCGCGTGGGGAATGGGCGAACCGCAGCCATAGAAGCGCGCGAGGATCTCGTCTTCTACGTTGCGCAACACATCTTTGATATGGTTGGGCATCCCGCTGGGGTCGCAACATGCGTCCGTTTGTAGGTCGTTGCTGCTCTTGAGGGTTTGACCATAATATTCTTTGACTTGTTCCAAAGACATCATTTCGTCCGACATGGAAGGGGACCTCCTCTTGGGGTTAGCAACAAAGCAAGAAGACTGGAAAGGGACCCCTCACTTTGTGCGTTCTTTCTTCACGAAACGCAAAGAATGTATGAGTTCATTCCTGTTGGGTACCATCGTTCAAAGAGAGTGGGGGAGTGCTTGGAAACAATGGAGAGAGGGGCTAGAGGATCAGACTGATTCGGCGACTACGCGGTTTCGGCCCATTCGTTTGGCCTGGTACAAGCGCATGTCGGCTTCATGAACAAGCTGTTGGGGGCTGGTGAATTGGTTGTTGCCCATGGTCACCACACCGATGCTGCTCGTTGTACGAATCATGTTGCCATTGTTGGTGGGCACTTCCAACATTTCCACAGTGCTTCGGATTCGTTCGCCGAGTATTGCGGCCTGTGTCGGTTGGATACCTCTGGCAATCACGGCAAACTCTTCTCCCCCGTACCGAGCCACAATGTCTTCTTTCCGGAGCAGGTCTTTGATGGACTGTGCAACGTAGCGAAGGACCTGATCGCCAGCGAGGTGACCGTGTGTATCGTTCACTGACTTGAAGTGATCGATGTCTATCATCAAGAGGGAGAGGGAGCTTTGGTGTCTTTGGGCAAAGCTTAACTCGGTGGAGAGTCGCTCTTCAAAGAACTTTCGGTTGTAGATCTGGGTGAGTCCATCCAGCACGGCGTTCTCGTACAGCCGACGTTGATACATCTCCTCAATTTCCGAGTGGAACGAAAACTTGAGGATGGTGCTGCATCCCAGCTGGACACGATCGCCATCACGCAGCTCACTTTGCGAGATCTGCTTGCCGTTGAGATAGGTCCCATTGGTGCTGTTGAAGTCGCTGAGCACCATTTGGCCGTTGGAGTGCTTCCGGATCTCAGCGTGAATGCGAGAGATGTCAATGTCGAACAACGACACTTCACAGTCAGGGCTGCGACCCAGGAGAGTGCGCTCTGTGTCCAGGCTAAAGATCTGTCCGGCCATGTTGCCTGCCATCACAATGAGGTAGGGCTGCTCTTGTTGGTTTTCGATGGCCTGGCGGGTTGCCTCTGTCCGGGCTATCATGGTGGCTTCCCCTGAAGACGGGACATACGTCGGGGGAGGCTGAGAAGTAGGTCTTCCATGACCGTGATGCATGGGCTGGAGGGGAGAACCCGCTGGCGCAGGAGGTGGCCACCTCATGACAGAGTCAGTGGGTTGTTGTGGGGCGCTCCCTCGTTGCGGAATTCTGGGGAACTCATGGGTTTCAATGTCACGTCGAGGAGCCCGTGCGTGTCCTACAGGCTGAAAGGGAGAAACCATGTGCCCTGAACTCGACGGGTTGGGATGGGGCGTAGGCTGTCGTGCACCATGGGGGGCAAAGCCTGGCGCTGAACCGCGAGACGGAGAGGAGTGATGAACGCCAGCGCCTGTGATATCACCAGGGGAGCGTTCTTGGTTGTGGGGTACAGCTTGTTGGTCAGGCTGGGTGTGGCTTGACGAAGCGGACGAGGGGTTGTATGACGGGGGCGGCAACGGTTGGCCCGGTGTGGAACGCATGGGCCGTGGCGTTAGTTCCGTTGGCGTGGCACCCGGCTTGGTGCCTTTTGTCTCGTCTTGGGCCATCGTCACTCTCGATTTGTTGGGTTGTTGAGACAAGTCTTCTTTCCTGCTCGTCACACAACTCTCAACAATGGAAAAGAGATAGAGTCTGTGTGTCACCAGTTGTCCGGAAAACACAGTTGACAGACTAACAAAAGAAAGTGCAAAGATCAAATGCTCTGTCGCGCAACTTCCTCCGATCTTTGTTCTTGAGAAATCCCTTGGAAAACATCAAGGAGAGCTACGAATATGGGTACGATCCTGGTTACTGGTGCATTGGGCCAAATTGGCTCAGAGTTGGTTCGAGAACTTCGATCACAAGTGGGATCTGATGGTGTTGTAGCCTCTGATGTGCGTGGTCCTGTTGAGCTTGAAAGTGGTATCTTTGTCCAACTGGATGTGTTGGACCGTGATGCTTTGGACGGTGTGGTTCGTGAGCACAACGTGGACACCATCTACCACCTGGCAGCGATCTTGTCGGCAGCAGCAGAGCGAGCCCCGGACTTGGCCTGGAAGGTTAATATGGATGGCTCCCTCAACGTTCTTCAGGTGGCCAAAGAGCGCGGCGTGAGCAAAGTCTTTATTCCCAGTTCGATTGCAGCGTTTGGTCCTTCCACGCCCTTGGATGACACCCCTCAAGATACGATCCAGCGTCCCAATGCGATCTATGGCATCACCAAGGTTGCCATGGAACTCATGGGCGATTACTACTTTGAGAAGTTTGGCGTGGACTGCCGTGGTGTCCGGTTCCCAGGATTGATCAGCTACAGAACTCCACCTGGAGGTGGCACCACAGATTATGCGATCGACATGTTTGTTGCGGCTCTCCGAGGCCAACCTTACACGTGCTATCTCTCACCGACGACATCGCTGGATATGATGTATATGCCTGACGCCCTGAAGGCTGCGATCGGTTTGATGGCAGCAGATTCGAAACAATTAAAGCACAGAAACTCGTTCAACGTGTCTGCTTTTGCGTTGACCCCGGAGCGACTTGCTGAAGCCATCCGTGTACACGTTCCTTCCTTCCATTGCGAATACAAGTCGGAGAAGGTTCGGCAGGGGATTGCGGATTCCTGGCCCAACAATATGGATGACACGGCTGCCCGCGAAGAGTGGGGCTGGAAGCCGGATTACGACCTCAATATGATGGTTGTGGATATGTTGGAGAAACTCCCCGCGTTCCTCGACCGCTTCCCCTCCCACGACTAAGTTCTCCTTTGTCTCTTCCCGTCTACGGCTGTCCTTCTTTTCTTCTCAATCCTGCTTCGTTTGTCCCGAAAAATCGGATCAATCTCAGCCCGCGATTTTTTTGACTTTTGTCTGCTCTCGTCTTTAAGTTGGATGTGAGAAATGAAGGCAGGCGAGCGATGCAAGTGTGGTTTGCACGTCGCCCTTCGAAAGTTCTGTTGAAAAAGTGGACGGCCTCATGGAAAGACAATGTAAGTCGTGGTGTTGGGCATGGGTTCTTGTGGGTTGCTGGATGCTGCTACCCTCCCTTGCGCAAGCCCAAAACAAAAAACGGACAGTATGTGGTGTTGATGTTAGCTATCAATACCGGTGCTACAAAGAGCTCCGAAAGTTGAAGAAAGCTTGCGCGAGCAAGCCTGTGATCTGCGGACGAACGTATGAAAATGGCAACGCGCCTTCGTTCAAGAAAGCGAAGCAACATTGTACATACATGTTCCGCAAGCAACGACGTCGCTGGCGTGAAGGCCTCTGCGGTGTTCGTCTCTTCTCACGACCCAATACCTATTGCGGTCTGAAGGGAGTGGAAGTGGCGACGGCCTGCATCAAGCAAGGCCTGAAAGACCAACCGGCGACGGGCGCTGTTCCGGTTCGCCCTGAGCCTGTTCGACAGGCACCGGTTGCACCTCCTACACGAAGCAATCCTGTTGCCCCAAGAGACACTGCTCCAGCTCCTGCTGCGACCCCGTCGGCTCCAGCTCCGGTTGCCCGAAAGCGTGCAGCTACCGGTCAGGTGCAATCGGTTCAGCCACCGACGCTGGAGAGCAACTCTTCCGGCTCGTCGTTTTGGTTGTATGCTCTGCAACTTCTCACCCTGGGTTTGGTGTTGATGATGTTGTGGCGTCGTCGCGAACGGAACTCCCGCCCTTGGGAACAACGTTCTCGTTGGAGCGACGTGGAAGAAGAGTGGGGTGGACTCTCAACAGAAGCTGAGAACCCCCAGATGTCCCGCATGGAAGTCTCGCTGGAGCAAATTGAGCTTCGCCTGCAAGTGTGGGAAGAACAATGGCGTGACGGTCAGAGAGAGCACGACCCTGTGGTTGCCTTGCAGCGCTGGGGAGAGTCGCTTCGTCTGTACTACATCAAGCTGGGCGAATCCATCGCGGAGAGCCGTGGACGTATGTCTGTGAGCCGCGTGCAACGCCGCCTCTTGGAAGCACGTGACAAGATGCGCTGGTTGTTCCAAGCTCACCGTGAGCCGCCTCCCTTGTCGCACATGGTGGAGCAGTTGCAAGAGCAGCTCTTCTCCACGACAGACAACGTGCTCCAGAGCATGGGCTATATCGACGGGCAAGAGCAGATCCCACAGCTTCTCTCCCAAGGTGAGTTTTCTGTGGACGACTTCCTCAACCGCAAAGCGGAAGATCAGGCGGGTCGTTTCTTGCAGAATGAACCCTTGGAGAGCTTCTCCTCGATTCGCAACGAGTTTCTGCAGTGCTTGGAGCAACTGTACCGAAGCAATCTTCAGTCGTTGCTGACGGAAGAGTCGACCGAAGTATCTGTGGCAGTGATGGAACAACAGCAAATCTACACCGAGCAGTATGTGCTGGGCTTTTTGCTCAACGGTTTGCCCAAGGCGATGGAAGAATACACACGTCAGTCCAAGCGTGACCGATGTGGACCTTTGGTTGACCAACTCCTTCAGTTCATCGCTGAAGAATTGACCAGCGCCGGGTTGGAGTTGTTCCCCTTGTTTGAAGAAGATGAGTTCATCTCAACCAACGCTCGATTGATGTATGTGAGCCGAGCTGGTGTACGTTTTGTGGACCAGCCCACGATTGTGATTCGTGAAGCGGACCCCAGCTTGCTTCAACAGTCGACAGGCACGGCGTCTTACTCCGAAACGGCGGTCTCCAATGTTTCGGGTGAGGCCACTGCTGAGTATGTGTCTCACTCTCCCGAGGCCGATCCTGCTGTCGCTGTGTCGGTGATCAAGCCTTCTGGTGCAGAGGATCACACCGCTGCTTACTCCCAGGATCTGCTGCGAGACATCGACGAAGTCATCATGAGTTATGACTCTCCTGTGGCCGGTGACCCCAACATCGCCAATCCCGACAGTGATCCCCCGACGGCAGAAGTGACAACGGACCTGCAAGGTGCCAGCTCGATCCGAGTGCAAGAAGAGTTGCCTGTTGGACCTCTCCCCGCATTTGAAGGTCAGGGCCGTCACAAGCTAGTCCTGGATAAAATCACGGAAGAGTACGGTCCTCTTCGCCACGATAGCGAGCTGCCGTTCCCTGTCTCCTCCCAGGCTCCCAAAGATCCTTCCTGATCTTCCTCTGATCCTCCTGACTCTCTTTCACTCCCCATCCGTAGCAACGTTCAAGACCAAACACATCTACCGTTTGGTGGCGAGTTGTGTTATGTTCTCTCCATTCTATCGATGGATTTTCAGTGATTCGGTAGTGTTGACTACCGTGAATTTTGGTATGCGGGAGATGCAGTATGTCTGGAGCAATCGATCGGATCAATGGCCCTCATGACGGCGTTGTTGAACTCGTTATTGTGCTTCAACAAGATTGGGAGTCTGATCCCTTTTTGGTCAAAACCCTTCGGGACAAAGTGGCGCAGTACCAGGAGTATCTGGTGAGCCAACAATTCCGCTCGTCGTTTGCAAACTGTCGAGGGGTGATTGTCCTGGAGACGAAGTTCTTCCCACCCGAAGAAGTTCAGCGCATTCTCGCCAAAGAAGGTGTTGAGATTCGGATTGCCTCCGATATTTCAGCTTCTGCACCACCATCCCAACCCGTTCCTGTTCAACCTGCAGCACCTCAACCTGTGGCACCTCAACCCATGCCTGTGCAGCAAGTTGCCCCGCAGCAAGTTGCTCCTGCCCAGCAGCCCATGCCGACAACAGCCTCGTACGGGCAGCCGATGACTGCTCAACCCGCCAGTCCTCAAGTTGCGGCTCCTGCGGCTTCGAACCCTATGACGCAGCCCTACGCCCAACAATCCATGGGCAACCAGCCTGAGTCGTGGGAAATGGACGATGATGATGACTTCATCCCCTCTGGAGCGGGTGGTGGTAGCTCGACCATGGGTTATGTTTGGTTGGGACTTCTGGCCATCTCTGCGTTGGTGGCGCTCTACGGCTTGGTGAAGTTTATGTCTCCTCCTCCAGAGCCTTCGCCACGTGCGGTGACTCCCAGCACGGTTTCTTCCAAAACCTTGCCCAAAGAGTCGTTGGCCACGATTTCTGCTCGTCCTGACCGTCGTGCTTTTGCCATTGTTCCGATTCAAGATCGTGCTGGCAAAGAGCAGGTGAAATACCACATCCTGTTTGGCGTCAAAGAGTCGCCAAAGTTGTTGGTGTTTGCCACGTTTGGTCAAAGCCAAATCCCGGTTCGGGTGGAGTACAAGGCTGATCCTAACGATCCGGAAACCAAGGAACCCAAGATTGTGTGGGGGAAGGACCTTCACAATATCCCAACTCGCACATACACCGGGCGGTTGGAGCATTTGCAGCGGTTCAAAGGAGGACCCCTGGAGTTGGTTCTTCCCGGTGGAAACCGTGACGTGAACAAGTTGTTCCGCTCCTTGAATCAGAGCTTCCCGATGGATAGTATGATCCTTGTGGTGGGTGAGAAACCTGCTCCTCCAACCAACTACGGTGGAGTGTTGGTTCTCGTGGGCCTGCTTGCTGTGGGCGTTTTTGGCAGCCTTTACTCTGTGCAAAAGCGCAGCGCACAACGTTCGTTCTAAACGCTCTTGTTTTGCTTGGATAGACAGAATCGGAGACACCGCTTTGGCAAAACAAAACCAGACGTTTGTTCTGAAACCCCGTCCCTCTGACGTCGAGACGGAGGAAAGCGAACCAACAACGTCCTCGACCAACAAAACCGTCGGTTGCCATCTGTGTGAGTGGAAGGGATACCAGACCTACCCCAAGGGCTCTGCCGCTGACGCCAAGAAGTGCTCTTGCCAGGATGAGATCTGCCCTATGTGTGAGGGTGTTGGCGGGTTTGAGGTGATCCTCGATAGCGGGAACAGGGCCTGGAAAACATGCCAGTGTCAGACCTTGGAGCGGAGGATGGAGTTGTACCGTTCTGCCGGGATACCCGCACGTTTTTCAACCAAAACTCTCGATGCTTTTGCGCCCAACGACAAGTCGCAAATGATGGTTCGGACCCATCTGTACAAGATGTTTCAAGCGGACGAGTCTGGTCGTCCCAAGTTTCAACCAGGGCAACGTGGCCTCTTGCTGATGGGCTCACCCGGAACGGGGAAAACTCACCTCATGGTGGGCTTGCTCCGGTACTTAACGTTGGAGTTGGGGATTCCCTGTCGGTTCCAAGATTTTGGCCTGCTTCTCTCCCGTCTGCGCTCCAACTATTCTTCCGAAGGTTCTGAGATGAGCATCCTTCAGCCTCTGATTGACGTCGAGGTGCTCTTGATCGATGATCTGGGGAAAGGCCGGAACAGCAAGTGGGAGCTTGGGATTATCGATATCTTGGTGTCGTGCCGGTACAACGCGGACCGGACTACTTTGATCACGACCAACTACACCGAGCAGCCTGAGAACACACTACGCGAGAGGTTTCGGGGGCGAGGTTCTACTGAGGGAGAAGAGGTGATGCAACGCGACACCTTGCGAGAGCGTGTCGGCGATCGTATCTACTCCCGCCTCCAAGAGATGTGTCGATTCTTCCTGGTTCGGGGCATCGATTACCGCCAAAAGCTCTCCCAGAAGTAAACACCACAACCTCATTCGTTAAGTCGCAACGCTCTTCATTCTGCAGGAGGGTTGTCAAACTCCGAGTGGACATGCTCCACACGTAGGATCTGACGCTGGTTCAGCACCACTCGCACGCGCTTGCGGTGTTGCTCGCCGTTGGAGCGGTTGGTTGATACAAGCACCAGGTTGATGTGATACACCCGAGGAATGGTCGCTTCTTGGAAGCCGCGGCCTTTTTCATCGTAGAAGTGGATGGTGTCGGTTGGCTCATCGAGTCGCCGGATGATATCATCAAGGGCAAAGCGAACCACCTCTCGCAGACCAAAGCCTTCGGGGAGAGGTTCGTGTTTGGTGGAGGTCAGCGTCAGCAGCCGGGTGTAGTGGATGGCACGCTCCAACTCAATGCTTGTGCCTTGAACGGTTCGCTGGATGTAGCGCAAGCGTCGGATATCATCGGAAAGCTTGCTTTCGTTTTTCCACTTCATTTGCTCCTGAACACGCCCCTCGAACGCACCCAAACCAACGGAAGCCAGCGTCTCTCCGCCCATATTGTAGTCGTGATCCCACGGGTTGAACTTCTTCACCAAACGCTTTTTGAGCCAATCTTTGATCCGGTCCTTTAGGATGTAAGCACCTGTTGCTGCACCGATCAGAGCGAGGCGTTCTTTGGAGAAGAGAGGGCCTGACATCACTGGGACTTGGGCCAGGGCGGCCCACACGGCGGCGATACCTGCTGCAACCATCGCGGCGCTGTTGGTGATAAAGGGGTCGCGCTTGGTCTCCCGCATGTTCACGTACAGTGAACGTTGGACCTCTTTCTTTAGCAAATTAATGCGATAGGCGTAGTACTCATAGCTTCGGCTGTCTGGCATGACGAACCCTTGCGAGCGACGCCAGTTGTTGAGAGAGTCAAGTGTGTTGGCCAGCGTAAGGCGGATCTTGGTGATGGTTCCTGCGCCATCGCGGATGTTTGGATTTTGATCCAAGTGGATGGCTATCTCTGAGAGATTTTCGTCCAGGACAGCGGAGCCATATTCTTCGGCAAACGCCAGAGATGCGATAAGTTTGGAGGGCACAATGCCCTGGTAGGTTTCGGCGATGGACCGAAGGGTTCGGAGGTTCCGTAAGGCTTTGAGTCCTTGTCTACAGAAGTCCTGGCACGCAAACAGCAGCGGCAAGGCTACTTCAGGATCGTCCTCGTATTGCACTCGCTTGCGCAGGAGCCGAGCTTGCTGTTGGATGACATCGGTTAACTCCGCGCCGTACATTTGCGCCAAAGCCGTCATTGCTTCTTTGCGGAGGCGAGGGGCGGTTAGCATATTGCCCAAACGCTCTACCAACAAACCTGCTGGATTGAGCGGGTGGTTCATGTTGCAAAGGGCGCTGAGGGTCAGTGAAGGTGCGTGCAGCCTGGAGTAGACACGTGAGTTGCGATAAAACGCGTCTTGCTTCCAAGACTCAGGGGAGATCCCGAAGCTCATCGGCACAAAAAAGTAGAGGTCCAGCGAAAACTGGCTCGTCTCCTCCCGGTTCTTGGGGAGCGGATAGAATTGACGAATTTCTAAAGTGCGGAGGTCTCTCGCCACCACAGTAGGGGCTTCCCAGCGGCTTGTGCTTGGCCAAGTGGCTCCGCTTCCCAACAGGCTTATGGGATTGTTTAAGCTTTGGGTAAGGTCAGTTGACATTCTCCTGCCTCCCTTTTGATGGAGCCTCCCAGGGGTTCAACACATTGGCCAATCAGTGCCACTACAAAGCTAGGCACTCGGCTGTTGAGAAGGAAGACAATCTTACCTTCTTCCTCTTCGTATTCCAACGAAAGATTCTCCTGGTTGGTTGGAGACAAGATAGCTCCTTCCAGCAGTAATGTGAACGATACAGGTAGGCGCCCTTTGGCATCGGCCAGCCGGACGTTGGGCCACTCGTTCGGGACACGCAAGCTCATCTCTGCAAGTTGGTAGCTGGTCTTGCTCCGCTCGACTGCATCATCCACAAGCGACTTCACATCAACCACGGTGACTTCCTCTGGACGTGGCAATCTCTTCTTCCCTGCGACTCCAGTCACATCACCCATCAACGCGGCAAAGGGCTTCGATGTGGGGTGCTTCAAGGCACACAACAACCCTCGAACTTTTTTCTCTGTGTTGGGGAGGTACAGTTTGACTTTCTGCGGCTCTCCGGTGTCATCCGACTCTGTGAGCTTTTGGGCGTAATCTGCGGTGCTGCTCCACAAGGAGAGAGTGTGCTCGGCAGATTCTGGATCGTCTTCAAACAAGGCCCGTGCGGAGGCATTGAGCCCAATGACCTGACCATCAGCGCCAAACAAAACGAGGGGTGTTGGGACGCTTTTGATTAGCTGCAACAGCAATACCTTGGCGGTGTCCGCTCGGGCAAGGCGCTTTCTTAACTTGATCGCTAGCTGCTCCAAGGCGCGACCCACATCACCGACTTCGTCCTTCGCCATATTTCCCAGTTCTACGTTGTATTCTCCCCGAGCCAGGGCTTGCGCGGCAGCCAGGATTCGCTGCAGCGGGCGCATAAACACAACGGCTGCCACCAAGGATAGCAACAAAGCCACCGTTAGGGCGGTCGCCTGACTGTTCCGAAACACCGCTAAGAACGATGAGATCAAAACATTGAGCGATTCCAAGGGGACTGCGAGGCGTAAGACGTCGCTGTTTTTGCCCTTTTCGGGGGTCATGTAGACTGCAACGTACAACATACTCTGATCGGCTGTTTTGGACAGACGCCTTGCTACACCCACGCCTTTGAGCATTGGGTCAAAGGCTTCTCGGGGAGCGGCCTCTCCACGGAGCAATCGTAGCTCATTTCGCGTGGAGTGGTTCCCCATCTGTTTCACTTTGCTAACTGCAGAGTCAAACAAGACGATGCCTCGTGAGTTGATATAGGTGAGTCGCTCATTGTAGGTCTTGGAGAGGATTCTTAATTCGGCCAACCGGTGGTTCAAAGGGTAGCGTGAAAGCAACGACGCCAAGCGATGGGCTTGTGCTGCTACATTCTTCGTTTTGAACAAAAACCAGTTTTTGGGGAATTGAGTCTGAATGAAAATATAAGTGGGCAGTGTTCCGACGATCACTATAAGCAAATAGGACAGGAACACCCTAACTGGAAACGGAACCCGCAATGCAGCTCTCCTCTGCGATTAAGGCAAAGAGGGTAGCCTACCACAAAGCTGAGAAGGAGCCAACGTCCAAACTCAGGACCTTATTGCATCACAACTTCGGGGTTGTTGTTTCCAAAGGCCTGTTGATGAAACCAAAGTGCATAGCTTTCGTTTTCTTGGATCGTCCAGAAATGTTCTTCAAAGTACACAAGGTTTTGGCGCAAGAACGTATTCATCGCTGGGGTGGGCGGCTCCATCACCTTGGGTTCCAGCGATTGACTGTAGATCTGGGCTTCCCGCTCTGGCGTAAGGAGCCCCGAGTTATGAAGCAACGTGACCAGTTGGTCGTTGCGGTACTCGATTAATTCTTCACGGATGGTGTCTGCGTGCTCTTGAATGTAGGTAGCGCATGACTTGTAGAATTCTTCAGGGTTACGGCCTTGCCAAAGACGTTCGCTGTGCTCCTCTCGGATGGTCTCACCGTCCCAAAGCTCATCCAACGTGACGCTCTGCCAGAATCGTTGGAACTCCTCCATGTCAAAGCCTTGGGCTGTCAGGAGGTAAGGCCCTGCGACAGCGGTATGCAATTGGAGCAGCGAGGCGAGCGTGTTCCAAAAACCCATCATCGCCATGTTGTCGGTTGGATAGAGACAATTGTACCCAAGGCAAAGGGGAGGGCGCTGCTCATAGATGGAGCAGAAACCGTCACCGTCGAGATAAAGGCATCCTGGCTTTTGGGTCATATCGTCGTAGCGTTTTTCGTACTGCGCTGCGATGGGAGGGGGCGTGTGTATTTGGAACGGTCCTCCCCGGTTTTGGAGGAGCCAAGACTGTAACTGCTTGGCACCAAGAGAGTCAGGCTTGTCTTGCAGGACTTCACCCACCAGGAAGTTGGGCAGCGCTGGAAACTGCGTGCAACATTTCCGTTTCCCGTGGAACAACCCCAGCTCAACCATCCAACAGCTGGAGCAATTGATGGTGGGGACAGGAGGGAAGTCAAGAATGAGAAGTTTGTCGTGGAGGAACGGCTTCCAACTGGACGCCAGAACGGCTGCTCCCAATGTAAACGAACCCATAGAGTCAGCTCCTTCGCAAAGGTCTAGAAGAACTGCCCTCGTGTTCCCCACTGAAAGTTGAGTCGGATGAAGGGATCCACCCGGAAGGCCAAGGGACCGTAAATAAATTCGTTGACTTCCTGGACCGGCTTGAAGATGCCTTGGAACAAGAAGAACTTGAAGCCAAACGACAAGCTCAAGCGACCGAGAATGTTGAAGGAGAAGGCGTTTTCCCATCGCAAGTCATGAATGTTGAGGGCCTGGTTTCGACCCACGAGGAAGGTCAGCTTGTATTCTGCCTTCGACGTCCATGATACGGGGGTTTTGCCAATCCTGAAGATCTCCCACGAGGAGATGTCGTATTCCACCGAGACCCCGATGTTCCAGTCGGTGTTGATGGACAGCTTGGTCGGGTCGTTGGTGTCGCAGGGGTTGGATGACGTTGGCGTACAGTTCTGCAGTCGAACGCGGACAAAAGGCGCAAGCTCTTTCTGCACCGTGAAACCCACTTTAAACGTGAGCTGTTGGGTAAACTGGAAGCTAAGACCCGCTTTCCCGTTGAGGTTCAGTCGGTGGAAGACTTCGTTGGTTCCGGCTGCGACAAGTGCGTCGAAGTTCAAGTCAGGGCGTGGGCCTGTCGTGAGTTCCGTGTCGATCGACACCTGGAAGAAGGGGTCTGTGTAGTACCACTTTCTCTCTGAAAACAGCGCCGAAAAGTAACGAAGTCGGTATTCCGTGGCCACCTTCAACTGGTCTGTTGATTCCTGGAAAATACTCGGGAAGATCGGGGCGGGGGGGTCGTTACCAAACTGCAAGCTGATGTCAGCGTTGTAGTTCACGTTGATGCTGTTCTTCCACAGATGAACCCGAGTGTCGAGTTGGAACTCCAGTCCAAAGGCCCCTTCAATCGCAATCTTTTGGTAAAATCCACCCGACAAGTTTTCGTGCTGACTGTAGAACTGGGCGATGTTCACAGGGTTAATAAAAATGGCAGTGGTTCCGCCTGAGAGAGTGGTTCTGAAAGTCCAAGCCACCCGGTCTCGCAGGTCGAGAAAGGTCCCAGGGTAGGGGATCTCGTTGAGGCCAAAAGGCTTGGGAGCTTTGGGCTTTTTCTTCACTGCTGGGGTCGTTTGCGCCACACGGCGAAGCTGCTGCCCAGAAGTCGATGGCTGCTCTTGCACCGGTGATGTCGAACTTCCCGATATCCCCGTGGCGTTGGATGGATGGACAAGCACCTTTCCGGAGCCTGATGGCGGTGTGGCTGGAGAGGTTGTGTTGGCTTTCGCTCCAGCGTGAGCAACCCATCGACCTGTTTTCGACTTCGACGCCAGAACTCTTGGCGTGTAGACTCGTGGAATCGGAATGGAGTTGGGGCCACGCTGGGTTGCAGAGGCCATCCTTGTTCGGGTTGTGTTGGGCGTCGTTTCTCGGCCCATCATCGAAGCATCGGGCTTGGGTGGCGGCGTTGGAGGAAGCTTACGGAACGCATTCGTCGAAAAATGCAGCTGCATCATATCGCGGGTGCGAGGTTGGCACAGCTTCTCCAGGTACCCACCACGTTTCTTATCTTTCGTGATGTTGTCTTGGCTACAGGCCGTCTTACGCTTTTTGTAGGTGACGTTGTTGTAGAAGAAGTCGACGTATTCGTCTTTGGCCTTGAGGTTTGTACTGAGCCATCCTTGGCTGTTCTCTGCCACGTATTTGGTGGCAATCACATTGTAATACGACTCATCGTTGATGGTACGACCGTTGACCGAGCCACTGGAGGCTCCTATGAACCGCAGCCGCTTGCCTTTGGCTTCATCCGAGTCAAACTTCAAGAATTCATTGAGCTGGCTGCCTTTGATCCGCAGCAGACGGAACGAGTTGTTGAAGGGTAGGGCACGGAACAAGTCATCTTTGGTGATGTATCCTTTGAGCGGGAAAAATCGGCCTTTTCGGATCGCACCATCGTTAATCACGGCGACCTCTGCGCCAGACATGTGACGCATGAGATTCAGCAGGTAGGTGGTGAATTGTTCCCGCGTCATCCCTTCTTCAGTGCGAATACGTCCGGCACCCAGCGGAGTTCCCCAACGTTTGCAGAAACTACGCTCCCACTTGATGAGTTCGCGGCGAAGGTCCGGTTCGTATTTGTCGCTCAAAGGAACACTGCGAGATTGGAAGCCAACAAGCTTCTTGGCTGCGCCCGATTTTTCAATGACGATATCCACGCGACCGAGCATGGAGCCGTACTTGGCAGCGCCCACAATGTAAGTTCCTTTGCCGTTCTTGTCGAAGGAACTCAGCGTCGTGGGGTTGCCGCCTTGGCGGAGTTCGTTCGTAATCACCAAGTCAATGCGTTGGCTTTCTTCGGTGAGGTTGGAGAGGAGGGCGCGGACGCGGCTGCCTCCCGAGGTGCTTCCTTCCAGGTGGGACAACATCACCACAAGGTCAACCTTTTCTTCGGTCCGAAGCTTGGTCGCAATCTCACCCGCCACCGTTCCTGGGTCGCTGAATGTAATCCCCCGGACATTTCGTTTGGAGACCTTCTTTTGTAGGTCTTTGGGCACAAGGTGGAACACGCCAATTTTAAGCCCACCCTTGTTGATGATGGTGTAGCGTTTTTTGTTGCCGATGTATTGCATCAGCGCGTGGGGCGGGGTTTTGACGCATGTCTTGAGTTTGGTCCATTGGGAGCGATCTTTGGTTTGCTTGTTCATCTCGCGGGCTTCTTTGTTGAACTTCAAGCAGACCGCGTAGGCGTCTTCGAGGTTGCCCACCGCAAACTTCACATCTTTGAGGCTGGCCTGCTCCATGAACTCTCGGAGCTTTTCCCGCGACACGGAGAATTCGTGGTTTCCAATCCCCACCAGTTGGTAACCAAAGCGCTCAAAGGTTTCGGCCATGAACTCCACACCGGAGATCCCACGAAACTCAAGGAGGAATCGTGCGGTGAGGTCGGTTCCCAGGTTGTCCCCGGTGTTGAACAACACCCAACCCGCCGTTTTGGTGCTGCCCTTGCTCGCGTCCAGGCGCACTCGGCTTCGGATCACGTCCTTGCTGATCTTGTTCTGGATTTTTTGGACTTGGTACAACAGGTTGGAGAGGTCCCGCTTCACCGGTTCGTACATGTAACCTTTGGCACCCGGTCGCTTGCAACGGAAGTCACGAAGGCGTCCATAGATATCACTGGTGTACAAAATGGTAAGCTTGTGACGAACCGCTGTTGCTTTTGCGGTGCCTGACGTTCCATCCATCTGTGCGTGTGCATTCGGTGCCATCCACCACAGCATGCTTGCAAAGAGACAAGCCAGCTTTAACAACCGCCAGCCCGCTTGGGACGTTCGCAAACGACTCTCCTGCATTCGCTTCCACCTCTCCATCAACTAACAACTCAAGATTAAACAACGAACTTGTTCGGGGTTACATGGTATCCTTGGATGTAGGCTCATACTGACAGGAAGCGCCCGCATTGTCAACGCGACAAGTCCCTTCTTCAAAGCCTCTTCGGTCTACTTCCTGCCCTACTCCAAGCCTCTCTCTCTTTCTACACCACAGTGTTGTTACGATGATGCATGATGTTGCATTATGATGCTTGCGTTCAATATGTTTGTTTCGATGAAGGGAATCCCTCCCTTGTCCTGCCTTGCTGCAGAATGTTGCATCTCAATGGGTTGATTTGTTGCTGTGCTTTGAAACGTTTTGAAACGTTTTGCTGGGTTCCGATTGTCTTTTTCTTTGATGTCTCTTGTTGTTTTCTTCGTTCTTGGTTATTGTGATGCCTGGAATTTCCTCGTTGTATCCGCATGTTATTGCATTTGTGTGTGATGCAGTGGGAGGATGGTCTTTGCTTTGGCATGAAACCTGCTTTGAACAAAACGTAACGAATCTTGTGTTTCATCGACGAGCCTATAGAGACCTGGAGGACTGGAATCATGATGAACCTTCTCACCAAATACATCCCTTCGTTGTTGTGGTTGCGCAACTACAAGAAGAGCGACTTTGCCGGCGACTTGTCCGCGGGTATTACGGTTGCTGTTATGTTGATTCCGCAAGGGATGGCTTACGCGATGTTGGCGGGCCTGCAACCCATCCACGGGTTGTATGCCTCTGTGGTTCCTCTTGCTCTCTACGCTTTGCTGGGAACCTCCCGACAGTTGGCCGTGGGCCCGGTGGCGATGGTCTCGTTGTTGACGGCGACTGGAGTGGGCGCCTTGGTCAAAGGAGGAGGTCCTTTTCAACCCAGTGACTTCCTGGCTTTGTCGGTGCTGTTGGCCTTGATCGTTGGGGTGATGCAGCTTGCGATGGGCTTGATTCGCTTGGGCTTTCTTGTGAACTTCCTGTCTCACCCGGTGATCAGCGGCTTTACCTCTGCTGCAGCCTTAATCATCGGATTAAGCCAGCTGAAGCACCTCCTTGGGGTCGACATCCATCGAAGCCCCTATGTACATAAGATCTTGATGCAAGCCGTCGCCAAAGTGGGAAGCATCCACTTGCTCACCTTTGGTTTGGGCCTCGCTGCCGTCGTTGCTTTGTTGCTTCTGAAACGCTGGAAGCCTTCGTTCCCTGGGGCCCTGTTCGTTGTGGTTCTGGGAACGTTGGTCGTGTGGATGTTTGGCCTCAGCGGTCAGGGCGTCAGCATCGTCAAGAAGGTCCCTGCCGGATTTCCGATGCCTTCGCTGCCCGTGTTCAGTTGGGCGGGTGTTAAGGCTTTGTGGCCCATCGCTTTGACTATCTCTTTGGTGGGCTTCATGGAGTCCATCTCCGTGGCCAAATCCTTTGCCAAGAGACACCGCTACCAGGTGGATGCCAACCAGGAATTGATTGCGCTGGGTACGGCAAACATCGCTGGCGCCTTCTTCCAAGCGTACCCCGTGACGGGTGGATTCTCTCGGACCGCGATCAACGCACAAGCTGGCGCAAAAACAGGCCTCTCTTCCTTGATTACTGCAGCACTCATTGCCCTGACCTTGTTGTTCTTGACGCCTCTGTTTTACTTCTTACCCAAAGCCATCCTCGGTGCCATCGTTATCGTGGCTGTCTTTGGTTTGATCGACTTCAAAACTCCGGTCCACCTTTGGAAGGTCAAAAAAGTGGATGCCATGTTGTTGGTCTTGACCTTCTTTGCGACCCTGTCGCTGGGCATTGAAGAGGGTATCCTGATTGGTGTTGCGGCATCGTTGGCTGCTTTCATCTATCGCACCACGCGGCCCCACACTGCTGAGTTGGGTCGGTTGCCCGGTACGGATGTGTACCGCAACGCCGAGAACTTCCCTGAAGCAATGCGCGATGAGCGGTTTGCCATCCTCCGCATCGACTCTTCGTTCTACTTCGCCAACATCCCCTTCTTCCGGGACCAGTTCTCCCGACTTGTGGACGAACGCGAAGGCAAGTTGCAGGTCGTTGTTATCGATGCTTCCAGCATCAACGATATGGACTCTTCTGCCGAAGAAGCCCTGCGAGAGATTGCAGAGGAGCTGAAGGAAATCAACGTCAAGTTGCTTCTGGCTGGCGTCAAAGGTCCGCTCCGACGACTGTTTGAGGAATCGGGCTTCCGCGAATTCCTCGGCGCTGAAAACTTCTTCTTAACTGTACATGAAGCCGTTGAAATGGTTTGCCATAACGCGAATAACGAACAGGGTTGTGGTTTCCTCGGAGGCGACGCTGAAGCCGATGCATCGCCTTCCAACTCCCGACCCCACCCTGCTATCCCTGAAATGGAGGTACGAGCATGAATAACTTCACTCCCTACGCTGGGGCCATAGGAGGCCTTTTGATTGGTCTCTCGGTCACTTTTATGATGTTGTTTGTCGGAAGAATCACCGGAATTAGCGGAATCTACGGGGGCGTCGTTGTTCCCAGGGGCGGAGAAATCGCCTGGCGAGTTATCTTTGTCCTGGGACTCATCACTGGAGGTGTCATTCTCAAGTTCGCCTATCCCCAGGCCTTCCCCACCATCAACGTTCATCCTTCCATGATCGTTGTCGCTGTGGCTGGCTTGTTGGTCGGATACGGAACGCGCCTCGGAAGCGGATGCACCAGCGGACACGGTATTTGTGGGCTGGCCCGTTTCTCTCAACGCTCGTTTGTTTCGGTTCTCACGTTTATGTTCACGGGCGCTGTTGCTGTCTATGTTATGCGTCACGTGATTGGAGGCTTCTAAGATGAAAAACAACAAAGTCTTGCAATACATCGTGATCTACCTCTCCGGCGTGATGTTTGCCGTGGGTCTTGGCATCGCCGGTATGACCAACCCTGTCAAAGTTATGGCGTTCCTCGACTTCTTCGGCAAATGGGATGCCACCCTGATCTTTGTCTTGGGTGCAGCCACTGGAACGAACTTGCTGATGTTCCGCTGGGTGCTCAAGCGACCTCACCCCATCCTCACGTCCAAGTTCTTGCTCCCCACTCGAACGGACATCGACAGCCGCTTGGTTATGGGCGCTGCGCTCTTTGGGGTCGGCTGGGGTATGGCAGGCTACTGCCCAGGTCCCGCGATTACCTCCATCGCCTCCGGCTCATCCGCGACCTTGCTGTTCGTCCTGATGATGACCATCGGCTTACGCGCCAGTCATCAAGTGGATAGCTGGATGCAACACCAAAAACAAAAACGTGAATCCACCGCAAACTCCTCCTCTTCCTCCACCGCTCTTGCCTCCTAATCCCCCTTCGTGTCATTCTCTCCCTTTCTTACCGTTCGTTGTTCTTGGGACGTAGGAATCAATTCCCACGATAGTTGGAAACCTCTTCATTATGAATGATATACCTCTTTGGGTTCTTCGTGCGTCGTTGGATTTTCGTCACGGTCGAGTTGTTCCTTTGTGGCCGGGGCAACACGCTTGGATTGGGTGGGACCCAACGATGTTATCGTCTCGTTTGGTGGAAGGGCGCCCCAAGCATTTTGTGAGGGTGTACGAAGAGGGAGGCTCTCTTTGGGTGGAAGGAACCTCGCATGGTGACCTCCTTGCCTATGTCGGTGACGAGCCCGTTGTGGCCGGTGTTCCACAACCTTTGGAGGAAGGCTCCGAGGTCTTTTGTGAAGACTGGGCCGTAAGGATCGAGAAAGCGTCCTGGGAGCAACAACTTCATGCGTGGGTGCAGGCAAGTCCTTTGTCCTCCTCAAAGATTGCCAGCGTCATGGTGCAGTGGATGTGCGATGTGATGGAAGTTTGCCTGAAACGAGAGCGTGGCCTGCTTCCTGAGCAACGTATGGCTTACGAAACGAGGCTGGAACTCGCCAGAGACCGGGCCGAACAGTCACCCGAGCGCCTCGTGTGGGAGGGGCATCCCAAAGTCGAGGAACTCTCCCTTTTTATTCGGACCGAAACCTATGGCAAGAACCATGTATCGGTTCCTCATTCTCGCGCTACACTCGATAACTTATGCGACATCGTCGATTACAAAAGCTTCTCATTCACGACGTTGTATCAGTTTCTTTCCTGTGCGGCGTGGTCCGGAGTTCATTGTGAGCGGCTGTACGGATCGTTGCGACGCGAAAAAGCGCAGAAAAAAGCTGCCCCACAAGAGGCTTCGTCGTTTGCGGAAGCATTTGAACGAGTCAACGTTCCCACTCTCTGGGAGCGAACGGTAGGGCTGTTCTCCGACGGTTCCAATGCATCCACTCCCTCCAAGGTCTCTTCAAAAGCCAAGGAGTCGCGGAAGAACAACCAGCCCATCTCAGACGACGATTGGGCCTTTGTCGTCAAGGACAACGTTCCTTGGCAACTCGACTGGCTCAAGAGTCGGCTCTCCAAACAGAACGAGTCGCCCTCAGCGATGCATCAAGAATGGGAAGACGTCCTGTTTGAGGAGATGGAATAGGCTCCTCTCGTTTTGTTGTGTTGCAAATCATGCCTGCCTTGTTCTCAGCAATGGAACCTTGTCTGACACTCCACGTAGCACTTTTTTACCGTTGTGTTACAATGTCCAAGCTTAATCCTTGATTCTACAATCATGAAGGGTGCCTCTCGTTTGGAGGAGGCTGGATAAGGGTGGATACGTTCGATGTGTAGGCGACGTGTATTTCTTTGTTTGTTGAGTTTGGCTCTTAGTAGCATGTGGGTGGGTTGCCTTAATGAACCGCAACGTCGATGCGATACGGCACAGGACTGCCTCCAACAAGAGGTCTGTGTCGAACAGATCTGCCAGCCAGGAGCATCAGAGCCGACGGATGAGACCTTCCGTGGTGACAAAACCACAACGGTCGAACCCAACCAGGCAGAGCCTGCAAAGGAACAACCCAAGGCCGAATCTCTGCCCAAAGAGCCTGGGAAAGAACCGGTTGCTCCCGATGAATCGAATCCAACAGAGCCACCCGCCAAAGAGCCTGCTCTTCCCGAAGCAGGCCCAGAATCGACACCTGAGCCTGAAAGCATACCTGAACCTGAAACTTCACCTGAGCGAAGCCCAGAGCTGGAACCCGTCCCCGAACCTGAGTGTGCTGCGAATGCGACTCGTCCTTGTCACAAAAAGCCGTCACCTCCTCCTACACTGGGTCCCTGCAAAATGGGCACGCAAACCTGCACGGGCGGGAAGTGGGGGACGTGTGAAGGGGATGTCTATCCCGATGCCGAGACATGCAACGGAAAAGACGACAACTGCGACGGAAAAACCGACGAATCGTTCCCGGACAAAGGAAAAGACTGCACTCCTACAGGCAGCACAGGTTGCAAAGAAGGGAAGTGGACCTGTGTACAAGGGAGCAAGGTGTGCGAACCCAACAAGCCTGTTCCCGAAACGTGCAACCAAAAGGACGATGACTGCGATGGAACCGTGGATAACGGCTTTCCCTTGGGTCTCACCTGCAGCGCTGGGTTCGGGCTCTGCCGAAAAACAGGGGTGTACACAAGCTGCGCAACGGATGGAAAGAGCGCCGTATGCAGCGCAAAGCCGGATCTGACCCAAAAGAAATCCAACGACCCATGCAATGGGTTTGATGACGACTGTGACGGTGATGTCGACGAAGACGGCCCGTTCCCCTGCTTTGCAGAGCTTGGCAAGGTCAACAAGGTGAGCGAGTTAATCCTTCGCAAACACAAGACCAGCGGGCTGTACTCGTTGGTGTATGACCAGTCTGCTGCTGTGCTCCTGCGCAACTCCCAAGATTGGCGCCAGGTACAGAAGTCGGTGGCGCTCACAGGAAACAATCTTGCTGACTCCAGCCTTAGCTTTCATCCATCGGGCACTTATGCTGTCGCGGTAAACCAATACACCATCTTGCACATGAAAGTGGAGTCCACAGGCCTGACCCAAGAGCACGTCATTACCAACAAAACACGCTGGTCTGTTCGAGATATTGCCTACATCCAGGACCCCAACAACCAACAGGCTTACCTTCTTGTGTCAGACGGCGGGAAGCAGATCCGAAAGATTAACTTGGGGGCCAAACCCACCGCTCTGCCCACAGCCAACTTGTACAAAACCAACGGCAACAATGACAGGATTGAAGTGCAGCATGGTCCTGCGAGGCAGTGGGTCTTTTCCTGGGTTCGACCCCTGTCAGAGTTAAGTTCCATCGACACATCCTCTACGACTTGGACCGAGAATCGGTCAAAGATGCCGGACATTCCTTACAACCCGAGGGTGGGTAGCTCGCCGCCACAAGGGGCGTTTGGGCAAAATGTCTTGCCCCGTTCGGTGTTGCTCCGAACAGGTTCTGGCTCAACTGGGCCATTCAGTTACGACATTGACTTCCGCTTGTATGGTTTCAACGGCACCCAGCTTGCCAGCCAGACCATCACCACGTTTGCCACAGGCCTGACCGCTCAAATCCCATACGAAAAAGACCGAACCACCATGGCGATCGACGGCTCCGACAACTTCTTTGTCGTGGCCATGGGGACCTATCTTTTCCGATGCGACATCCAGTACAAGAACAACAACAAAGTGATGGGTGTGGATAGCTTGAAGTGCAGTCAACTCAAACCATCCATTTCGTTTGATGTGAACGAATACGTTCATTCGTTGGTGATGTCGTTGGATGGAAAGGTTGGGGCGTTTGTCACACGACATCGTTACAGCACATCGTCCGACCCTCGGACCTTTGATGGACGTCTTGTTGTGTTTCGTTTAAAGTAAAGCCGAGCTTCCATTCGCGACCAGGTTTGAACCAAGAGAGTGCGGTCTGATGCCTCAGAGCTCCAGCACAACGTGTCCTCAATGTGCCTACAACCTAACCGAACTTCTGCGTGTGTCTCCACAGCTGGCGTTCTGTCCTCAGTGTCGCTGCCCTCTGATGGTGCTGGCCGGAAAGTACCAGATCGTTAAGGAGATAGCGCAAGGCGGATTTGGCATGCTGTTTCTTGTGCGGCACCGGGAACTTTCAAGAGATGCTGAGCGGGTGATGAAGGTGATCAAGCCTGAGCTTGTCACCCACTCCAGCGCCGTGGACCGCTTCAAACAAGAGATCCGTATCACTGCCTCGCTATCGCAACACAACGACCACATTGTCCGTATCTACGACGACTTTGGCATTGAGCAGGGGCTGGGTTTCTTCTACATCATGGAGTACCTTCGGGGAAAACCCCTAAGCGATTACATGGGCCATGGTCAGCCGTTCTCCCAGCGCATCGCGCTGCATTTGTTTGAGCAGCTTTGCAACGGAATGACCGCAGCGCACCGAGCGGGTGTCGTGCACCGCGACTTAAAACCAGCCAACTTGTTTGTGGTTAAGCGAGGTCACGACGACTACTTCCTCAAAGTCATAGACTTTGGTATCGCCAAACCCCTCGACTGGACGCCTCAATCGACCATGACCCGAGGGTTGCTGGGGACTCCTCGCTATATGGCTCCAGAACAATGCGCAAGTCAGCCTGTCTCCGCGCGAACCGATGTGTACTCGATGGGCGCAATCTTGTACGAGATGTTAACCGGAGTTCCCCTGTTCCCACCCAGCCCAGAAGGCGGCCAGTCGGCCCTTGTTGCTTTGATGCACGCGCACCTGTACCAGGAACCACGCCCTATGCGTGAGCGTCGGCCCGACCTGGACATTCCAGCCGCTCTGGATGAAGCGGTTCTTATTGCACTCCGCAAGCAGCCGGAGTCTCGCTTTGCCACTGCCGAAGAGTTTTGGGGAGCGATTGCGGGCCGCCAACAGCACGTCACGGCCTTCTCCCTCACTAGCCCTGCGATGGAAGGTGTTTCTTCCATGGAGTTTGGGTCGTCCCTTCCTCCAACCCACAGCCAAATGCCAACGCCGGCTTCTTCCTCAAGCTCGTGGGAGCCTACGTCTGTGGAGTCCCCGTGGTCTGCAACGATGGACCAGCCGCCTCCACCTCCTTCTGTCGCGGTACCATCGGGCTCTTTGCAGGGTGTCACTACAGTCGAAGGGACTGCCCAATCTGTTCATTCGATGCCAACTCGCGACGTTTGGGACGAGCGACCCTACTCCCCACGAACTCGAAGCCAGCGCAGCCTGGGTCCATGGATTGCAGCCTTGTCGGTGGTTTTAGGGGGCCTCTTGCTGTTGGTCTGGCAGCCTTGGAAACCATCGAAGGTCTCGTCATCCCAGCCCATCTCGCGGGTTCCATCTCGACCTTCCCAAGAGAGTGCCGACGGTCGCGCGAAGCCGAGGAAGCAGGAGACTCTTAAACCTCCGGTGAGCCGGAAGGTTCAAACCGTCTTACTTCGTGAACGTCCGCCTCAACGCAGAAGACTGCGTCGGCGTCGAAGGCGGCGGAGGCGTCGTTACGATCAAGCCTATGTTCCTCCTCGAAGGACCAATCCTCCGGTGAGAGCAAGAGTTGAGTCTCGTTTGCCTGTACAGCCGAAGGGTCTCTGCAGTCAGGAGGGTTCTGGCTTTTGGTGGGTGGAGGCTCGGTTTCGTCTGCCTTCTCGTCCTTCGTCATCGCTCGACTGTGAGGGAGGTGGTGTGGTTCGCAAGAAAGAACGTCAATACTGCATTGGTATTCCGCAGCGTCGTCGCACCATTCATTGCACTGTCGCTGCAGAGAATTACCAACCTTGTCGGTTTGCCTTGTCACGGAAACGATCGATCTTCTGGCGTCTTAAGCGTCTCGACCCCAACGGTATGCAGGAATTCAACTATGCTTGTGTCACTTCGCGCTGACGGATGAACACCATGCGGACTGTTTTGATTGTAGGACTGGTTTGGCTGTTCATCGGAGGGGCCGCTGTTGAGGCCTCCACGTCCGATCGGGCTTGTCGGCAGCTTTTCCAAACCCGACAGTTTGTCTCTGCGGCCCAATGCTTTGAAGGACTGCTGGTGTTGAAGGCCAGCCAGCCTCAGAAAGGGGTCTGGTTGTGGAACGCTGCTTTGGCCTATCGTCAGGCCGCCAACCAAACTCAGCGATTGTCTGTCGCTTCGTATTTTCGCGAGAATGCGGTCCGATTGCTTACCCGTTATTTGGACGGCAAGTTCTATCGACTGCCCAGCCAACGACGAGTCGCTGAGCAACAGCGGGAGCGGGTCAAAGGACTTATTTTGTATGCTTCGTTGTCTTTGAAAGTACCTTCTCCCACAGCGCAACTTGTGGTGCGTGGCTACCGGTATTCACGTCGGTTTCAGGGGGCAAACACGATCCAGGTTCGACCCGGCTCTTACACCGTTGTGTTCAGCCTCGCCAACAACGTGCAGAAGGTTCGGCTTGTCCATGCTCCCCCAGGGCAGCAAGTCTCTGTTACCTTCGCAGATTCACCCCAAACAACTCCGGTATCAGGCCCGTCTTCTTCCCCAAAGAAGACCCTGTTTCTTCCACCCATTCCCAAGTCAAAACCGGAAACCCTGGTTCCACAACAATTGATGGTGAATATCACGCCGCCGCCGCGTACCCATGGCACTGTCGTTGCTTCCTGGTTTATGATCGGTCTTGGCGTTGCTGGACTTGCTGCTGGGGGTGCTTTTATCGGACTGATGGTGGACTCCGCTAACAAAAACAACGAACTCGTCCAGAAGATCGACAATCCTAGCCTCCGTCTTAATGGTGAAACCGTCGATCGACTCGAAGGTGAACGTGCTGTCCACAAAGAGAACTACGAGCGCTACTTTGCCGCAGGTGTCGGCCTTGGTGTGGCGGGTGCTGTCCTCGGGATCGTTGGGATCACCATTCGGGCTGCTGGACCGCGTGAGTCTGTCTCTCCCTCTTCGTATTCTGTCTCCGTTTCCCCTCGATCCTCTCTCTCTCATACTTTTTTTACAACCTCAACACACTAAAAAGAAAAGACTCGAAAGATCTATCTTGAGAGGCTATCTATCTTATTGTTGCGAAAACTAATTGTGTTAGCTATATAAACTAATGTCGTTAGTTTGATGTGGCATTTTTCTTTCAACAAGAGGCTTTGAGAAGCCGGAGGACAGTAAGGTGAACATGATGACAACAGACATTCAGAAGTCAGGTGTGCACGGGTTGGAGTTAACGATGCGTGGAGCAAGTGTTCGTAGCGTGGAGGTGGAGGGTGGGAGGCTTGTGTACGAAGACTCTGGAGGTGAGGGGGAGGTGGTTCTTTGTCTCCCATCCTTGGGGGATGTTCGACAAGAGTATCGGTTTCTGGCTCCTCAATTGATCGAGGCTGGTTACAGAGTGCTGGTGGCAGACCTTCGTGGGTTTGGTGAGTCAAGCGCGTCGTTTTCTTCGTATCTTGTGGAAGATCTGGGGCATGACATTCTTGCTGTGTTGGATCATGCGGGAGTGGAGCGAGCTCACCTTGTGGGTTGTTCGATCTCGGCGGCTGCGATAGGTTGGGTTGCCGCTGAGGCACCTGAGCGCGTTCATCGTTTGGTCATGTTGGGTGCGATTGTTCGGGACCTTCCGGCTGATAAGATCTTTCGACCCCTCAGTCATGTGCTGTTCCTTCCTTTGTGGGGTGTTGCGATGTGGGGGATGTATTTCAAAACCTTATTTCCTCAAGCGCCTCCTTCCGACTTCCCGACGTATGTTCAATCGCTTAAGGCGAATCTTCGCGAGCCAGGGCGTTTGAAAGCGCTGGGCAAGATTATGAGAGGAAGCAAAGCGAGTACGTTTGCTCGGTTGCCTCAGGTGAAGGCGAATACGTTTGTCGTGATTGGAAGCAAAGACCCCGATTTCTCCGATGCATCCGCTGAACCGGACTTGATCCGAGAGGCTTTGGGTGGCTCTGTTGAGACGTATCTTGCAGAAGGCTTGGGTCATTACCCTCATGTGGAAGCGCCTGAGGAGATAGGTGGTCGGATCGTTCGTTTTTTGTCACAGGGTTAGGGAGGTGAGTGATGCCACGGAGGAAGGGTCCTGGGTTTAAGCAAAGTCATGTGATCGAAGCAGCCATTCAATGCATTGAAGAGAAAGGTGCTGGGGTCTTGGGTGTGAACGCTGTGGCCCGGCAAATGGGGATTAAGCCGCCTTCGCTGTACAACCATGTGAAGGGGAACCAGGACTTGCAACGCCTTGTTGCGATTGAAGGTTGGAGACGATTGGGAGCCTTTGTGTTGGAGGGTGACGAATCCGAGATGGATCCCCAAGAGGCCTTGATACGATTTGGCCAACGCTTCCGAGAGTTCGCCCATCAAAACAAAGCCCTCTATCGGGTCCTCTCTACGACGTCTCTTGACCCTGAAGATCCCGACTTTGCTCCTGTCGCAGCCGTTACGCTGGGAGCATTGCGTAGGATGCTGACAGGCTTGCAACTACCCGAAGAGGACGTGGTGCATGCGAGTCGCTTTTGTCGCGCAGCGGTTGAAGGTTTTGTGCAGCTGGAATTAAACGGTCAGTTTCGGATGGGGGTATCGGAAGAGGATAGCTTTCGATGGATCCTTCAAGGTGTTTTGGACGCTGTTCTGGCGAGGGCTTCTGCTGGACACAAGCAAGATAGCTAGATAGCTAGCATAAGCTATCAACTACGGAGTTAGTTACAAGGCGAGCCTTTGCAGAAGGCCGTTCCTCGAAAGGGCGAGGGGTTGGACGTTCCAGTCAGGTTGACCGTGTCAAAACGGATGCGGCCGTTGGAGCCTGCTCCACCTTTTCCGCCGATTCCACAGGTGCCGCCCTGGTCGGTTGTTCCGCCAGTTCCGCCGGCTGCCTGAACGGTTCCTGTGATGCTCAAGTTGGGAGCCCGCAACCAGATGGTTCCACCGGAGCCACCGCCGCCGCCACCTCCGTCGCGTCCGGAGCAGGACCGTCCACCGTTTCCGCCGTTGGAGAGGAGCTTTCCAGTCACCTGGATGGTGGGAGCGATAATCAAGACGGCACCACCGCCGCCGCCTCCTCCACCGCCAGCGCCATTGTCTGCACCACCAAAGTTCCCGCCACCTCCACCTGAGCCAGCGACCAGCGTATCATTGAGGTTTGTGGCTCCGTAGGATGCACCGCCGCTTCCTCCTGGGTAGCAATTTCCGCTGCATCCACATCGGCTTTGGCAGCACGTTCCGGTTCCACCGTTGGTTCCTTTGGCAGCGTAACCGCCTCCGCCTCCGCCACCACCGACCGATTGGGGGACCGGTCCTACCTTTCCGCCGCCTGTTCCTCCGCCGGGTGTTCCTGCAATGTGTGCGCTTCCTGTGTAGTAACCGCCAAGGCCACCGTTCGCGCCACCACCGCCGCCTCCAGATCCCGCTGTGCCTCGTGGTGCGTTGCCGCAACCTCCAGTGCCTCCGTTTTTGCCGGATAGATCGAGGGTTCCTGCAATGACAACGGTTCCTTGGGAGTAGATACGCAGAGGTGTGGTTCCTGTCACGGTCACGGTTACATTGGGAGGAATGTTGACCGACTGGAACTCGTAGGTGCCTCCCGCGAGGGTTGTGTTGGATTTGGGTTCAAACTTCCCATTCTTCCCACCGCCACACGTTCCACATAGCTGACAGTCCTTCCGACAGATGGCTCCGGGTTGGTCGGAGTTCTTGGTGCCATCGTCGCACACTTCGTTGTTGTCGAGCTTTCCGTTCCCACAGATCGGAGTTTGGCATTGACCCTGCGAACAGACCTGACCTGTTGCACATTCACCGTCGTTGCTGCAGGCCGCGCAGGTGTTGCTTTTGCAGACTTGTCCGTTGTTGCAGTCTTGGGTTGAACAACAATCTCCAGCGACACAGGCTTTGTTGCAGCAAACCTGGCCGTTGGCGCAATCGTTGTTGCCTGAACATCCGACACATTGGTTGCTTTGGCAGACTTGGCCGTTGGTGCAATCTTGTGATGTGACACAGTTACCCGTCTTGCAAAGGCCGCTGTCACAGACTTGACCGTTGGCACATTGGCTGGTTTGGGTGCAGAGGGAGCATTGGTTGGAGAGACAAGCGAGTCCGCCCTTGCAATCGTTGTTGGTTCGGCAGTTTCCAACGGTGCAAACACCTGACAAACAGAGTTGTCCTGTGGCGCAATCTTGGTCGGTGGAGCAAGCGGAGCAAGTGTTGTTTTTGCAGACCTGTCCGGTGTTACAGTCTGTGGCCGAGCGGCAGTTTGCGGTTTTGCAGCTGCCCTGCAAGCAGAGTTTTCCGCTGCCGCATTCTTGATCGCTGGTGCAGGCGGAGCAGGTGTTGTTCTTGCACAGCAATCCAGCCGCACAATCGGCGTTGGTGCGGCAGTTACCGTTTTTGCAGAGGCCGGAGAGACAGACCCTACCTTGGCCGCACTCGGTGTCATTGGCGCAGGTGGAGCAGACGTTGCTGAGGCAGAGTTTTCCGGGGTCACAATCTTTCTCTGCCCGACAATCCGCCTTGGTGCAGCTTCCAGACAAGCACAACGTTCCTGTGGGGCACTCTCGATCGTTGGTGCAGGAGCCGCAGCTGTTGTTTTGGCAGATCTGGCCTGATTTGCAGTCGCTGGCCGAGCGACAGTTTGCAGCTTTGCACAAACCTCCCAAGCAAAGTTGCCCTGTGGAGCAGGCTTGGTCGTTGGCGCAAGGTCCACAGGCATTGTTGTTGCAGACGAGACCTCCGCTGCAGTCTTGCACCGTTCGGCAACTTCCCACTTTGCAGACGCCTTGCAAGCAGAGTTGGCCCGCGCCGCACTCCGTATCGTTGCTACAAGCGGAGCAGGTGTTGGCTTTGCAGATCTGACCGTTGGTGCAGTCGCTGCGTTGCAAGCAGTCTCCTTTGACACACTTTCCTTGGGAGCAGACCTGGCCGCTGCCGCATTCGGCTGTGACGGCGCAAGAGTCACATCGGTTTTGGCGGCAGACCTTTCCGTCTATGCAGACCGAAGAGTCTCTGCAATCTCCGGGAACACAGGCGTTGTTGATGCACAGCCGTCCTGTGTCACAGTCTTGATCCGTTTGGCAGGCGCTGCATGTGTTCTGCAAACAAACCTGTCCTGTGGGGCAATCTGTATTTTTCAAACATCCGGTGCAAACAAGCTTGGTTGTATCGCAGACTTGTTTGGAGGCGCAGTCGGTGTTTTGTCGACACCCTACACGACAAGCTTTGGATTCGCAGATCTCGCCTTGACGACAGTCGGTGTCTTGGGCGCAGGGTCCACACTGGTTGTTGTTGCAACTTTCGCCAGCTTTGCAGTCTTCGGGCTTCCGGCAGTTTCCGGCTTTGCAGACTCCCTGCAAACAGAGCGTGTTTGCGCCACACTCCACGTCGGCGATGCAGGCGTCACATTTGTTGTTGCGGCAGACTTTGTTGTTGGAGCAGTCTTTGGTTTCCACGCATTCCACGCAGCGTTGGGTGCCCGTGTCACATCGTTGGCCGCTGCAACCTTTGTCGTCCCGACAACCTTTTTGACAGCTTCCTTCCTGGCAGAGGCTACCGGTTTGGCATTCAGAGTCTTGTTGGCATGGCTGGCAGCGACCTTGCTGGCAGAGAAGGCCTCCAGGGCAAGGGCGTTTGTCATCGCATGCTGACGAGGTGCATTGTTCTTGTTCGCAGATCTGGCCTCCTGTGCATCCTTTGTCGTCTCGACAACCTTTGGCGCATTGCTTGTTGTTGCAGATCTCGCCGGATGAACAGGCGTCGTCTTGTCGACAACCGTCCTTGCATTGCTCTTGCTCACAAATCTTGCCTTGTCCGCAATCGGAGTCGGCGTTGCAGACGCGGCAAGAGCCGTTGTCACAGAGCTGCCCGGAAGGACAGGGCACTTGCTCTGAGCAACCTTCGGTGCAGCCGCCGTCTTTGCAAAGTTTGGCGTCGCCACAGTCGGAGTCGGCCTGACAGCTTGTACACACTCCTTCTTTGCAAAGCTTACCTCCTGAGCAGGCTTGTTGTTCCGTACATTCAGCCGGTTGGCACGATTGTGCTTTGCAGATCTGTGTGCTTCCACAGTCACTCTTGCTGTTGCAGACGACTGCCGGTGGATCGTTGGAGCAGGCTCCTATCGAAAGAGACAGGAGAACACCCATTCCGATGAGCAACTTCTTGAACGATGGCATTGAACCTCCTCGCAACCCAAAGCACAAATGTCAATGTGGAAATATGGAACAAGTCCCTGTAGGTTATCTTATAGTTAGGACCGCTGCAAGGACAGAACAGTCTCTACATTGGCTCCTCTTTTCGGGACGTCTGACACAACGTGGCATACTTGGATCGCAAATCTATCTCCAACAGATGAAGTGTCTCATTTTTTCAACCTTACTTTTTTCATTTGGATTGGGGAAACGTTGTTATGGGTCATCGAGCCAATTATGCCATCAAAGAACATGGAACCTACCGCTTGTATTATTCTCATTGGGGCGCATTGACTGTTCCTGAAGATATCTTTTGGGGACCAGACGTTGCTGAGTCTTTCATTACCTCTCATGACCAGATTGATCCCACAGACTGGCTGGATGAAGTATGGGGAGAGGGTGGCGCTGCCCTCGACAAAGACACCAAAACATTGGCCCTCTTTGGTGGTGATATGCTGGGGTATGGACCGCTGCACCCGACGTTTTCGGCTTTGATGGATGTGTTGTGGTCCCAGCAAGGTTGGACGGTGATGTGGGTTCCTGGCATGCCAGAAATCGCGGCAGCCGTCGGAGCCGACCCAAACCTGGCAACCGCTCCTGCTGTTGGGCCTTTTCCCGTGGATCCTGAAACCTTGGGGGAGCGTTACTACGGTGGCAAAACCAACGAGCAAGTCTACCTTGCGATTGAACACAACGAACAAGAAGTCGTTGGCACCACTCCTGCCCGGATGATTGATACGCTGCTCAGCTTGTCAGGAGATGGGAAGCCTGGATGGAGTGATGGTGTCGTAGACGCTACCGTCGCCGACTTCCTTTCGGCCGGTCCAGAGGTGTTGGACTATGTGCACAACCTGCCTTCTCTCGAAGAGGTTCGAGCTTTTCATGCAAGCCGCCCTTTGCATGACTGGGAAGATACACGTTCGCGCCTTCTCGACGAATTTACTGGGTGTGTCGCCATCGATCTGGAAGCTAAGATGTTGTGGGTTGGCGTTGACTTTCTTCGGGCCCACATCAAAGATTGCATCCGTGAAGCCTGGGACGAGTGGACCGTATCCTTTCACACAGAGGGTTTTGCGAAGCACTTTGACCTTACGGGTCGGAAGTGTCCTCCGGATCTTACTGAGCGTCTGCTGCCCCGAGAGGATGAACCCAAAGCCACGGAGAGTCCGAGCGAGGCGGAAGATGCAGGACCCGATCTGGAATTGTCTGAGGCCCTCCGGCAGATCGCTGAGATCCTCCTTGGACCTCGAAACAACGATCCTGGCGCATTCCTCCGAGACTATGTGCAGAGTCTGTCGGGAGGTGAAGAGATCCAAACCCTTCATGTGAACCCCCATGCTCTACAATCGCCTCAAGACGGCCGACCCCATGAAATTGACTGTCTGGCTTTGTTTGAAGACGCAGTGTACGCCTTGCAACATCGACCCAGCGCGTGATCCTTCATGGAAGGGTGATGTGCGCTCTCATCTTGCCCGAAGAACTTCCCTGACGAATGGGTGTGATTCAATCCTATGGGTAACAAGTGGCCTTCGCATTTGTGATGACGCCAGGTACCTACGTGGCCCGAAACATTTACCCGGCTACCCATGAGGGATATAGGCAAGGGAGAAGTACCCACATCCGTGGGCACTCAAGCGCTGTACATGATGATACTGCTCTTGTTCCCGCAACACTCGATCCAACACGCGATAGGTTTGTTTTACCCCACCTTGTGAGCTGTTGTTGTGCCGGGACAACATTCTGCAACGAATCGATACTTTTGAAACATTGTTGTTCCAGATTGAAGGGTGCTTGTTTCATTTCTCAGCTGTCTTTAATGCTATCTCATCCAAGAATAGATGAACGTTGTTCACCTCGTGTCAGGATCTTACGGTAGGCACGACGCTTTTGTTTTTAGGGGGATTGGGAGGTTCGTTTCACATTCTCTTGGCATGCTTCCTGCTTGCACATGTTTCTACATGTTTCAAATTGTCTCGAATCTGAATCGAGCAGGGAGTTGAGTTTATGGCACATCAAAAGATAGACAGTGAGCCAACCAAAGGATCGCCTGAACAGCCCGAGGGGAACGGTGGTGACGGTATCCAAAAGTACGACTTGGGTTCTCCAGAAGAGAGTCGTGGTGCGGAGGATGTCAACTTTGGTTTTGTGATTAACAACAAGACCTGCATTGGCTGTCATGCCTGCTCAACTGCTTGCAAGAGCGAAAACGAAGTCCCTCTGGGCGTGTATCGCACCTGGGTAAAGTACACGGAAGTGGGGGTGCATCCTCACAGTCGTCGTCAGTTCCAGGTGACTCGATGCAACCACTGCGCCAACCCCCCTTGTGTGCGCATCTGTCCCGTCACAGCGATGTACCAAAGGGACGATGGTATTGTTGAGTTTGATCCCAACGTTTGCATTGGTTGCAAGGCCTGTATGCAAGCTTGTCCCTACGACGCCATTCACATCGATCCCAACTCCGGAACGGCTGCAAAGTGTCACTACTGCTCGCATCGTGTGGACATCGGTCTGGAGCCTGCTTGTGTCGTTGTCTGTCCCACCCACTCGATCATTGCGGGGGACATCAACGACCCGAAGTCTGAGATCAGCAAGGTTCTTTCCAAGGAACAAGTGACGGTCCGTAAGCCTTCGCAAGGAACTGTACCCAAACTGTATTACATTGAAGGTGCTGACACCACCATGCACCCCACAGCCACGGTTCGTGAGCCTGAAACCTTCCTTTGGGCGGACGTGATGCGTGAAGTGGGTAGCAAGAAGTTTATGGACGAAGGGCACCAATCGGCTTCGATTCCCGGTGGCCGTTCCAACTCTGGTGACCCGATCCGAGCCCCTCGCACCCAAGGTGTTCCTGACGAAGGACCTATTCACGTCGGTCGAGCCACAGCAGCGGAGCACATGGTTCAGGTTGCTTACAACGCGCAACACAAAGTGCCCTGGCACTGGCCTGTTCCGGCTTACCTTGTGACCAAGGGACTCTCCAGTGGAATCTTTATGATCCTGGCTGTCGCTTGGTTGATGGGTTGGGCTCCTGTGGATACCAAGACCGCTATCTTTGGTGGATTCGCCAGCCTCGCTTTTGTTGGTCTCACTACCTTGTTGTTGGTGATTGACCTGGAGCGCCCGGAGCGTTTCCTCTCGATCCTCCTTCGACCTCAGTGGAAAAGCTGGCTGACCCGTGGTGCTGTTCTTCTCATTGGTTTCTCCACCATCGCAGGGTTGTGGTGGGCTGCTGAGGCGGCTTCTTACATGGACTGGCTTGCTCCTGGCATGGTTGACCAGCTCCGTCCTGTCGCGCTGTGGGTGGGTTTGCCGTTTGCACTCGGTGCTGCCATTTACACCGCCTTCCTGTTTGGACAGGCCGAAGGTCGCGACCTCTGGCAGAGCTCGTTGTTGCCGTTCCACCTTCTGGTTCAGGCCTTGATGATGGGTGGTGCTGCGCTGTTGATTCTCCACTTGTTTGCGCCGCTTTCGCCCGAACTCCTGAAAGTCACCAAGATTGTGTTTGGTAGCATGCTTGTCCTTGACCTGTTTGTCACGTTGATGGGTGAGTTTGGGATGTCCCATGCGAGCGAGTGGGCAGCCAAGGCAGCTCATGAGATAAGCCACGGTAAATACGCAACGATGTTCTGGTACGGAAGCGTGGCTCTTGGTCACATCGTGCCCCTGGTTCTGCTCTGGTTTGGAGCGCCCATGCTGGCTGCTGCTGGCGGTGTGGCTTCCATCATTGGCCTGTACTGTTTTGAGCACGCCTTTGTGATGGCTCCCCAAGAGATTCCCAACAGCTAATGGCTTCAAAAGGTCCCAACGTATGGGGCCTTTTTGGATTCGGAATTCAGAGTTTGAACAAGCAAACACACAACACACTGACATAGCCAGGAAATCGCCATGAATCTGTCTGCATTTTTCTCTGCCCTTCTGAAGAAGGGACCTGCCAAATCGAAAGTGGCTCCGACTGGACCCACCAACGTTGCTGGCGAGGCGTTGCCCGCCTTCTCCGAAGCGGATGCTCCCCCCAAGGTAAAGTTCAACGAAGTTCGTCACCCGGACGGCCGTATGACCCGCTATCCGCCTGCTGAGTACTGGGACCACTGGGTTGAATGGGATCCCAAAGCTTGGCCGCAGCGCGTGCCCCGTCATTACACCCTGGTACCAACGGTCTGCTTTAACTGTGAGAGCGCCTGTGGTTTGCTTGCCTACGTGGACAAAACAACCTTCGAAATCAAGAAGTTTGAAGGGAACCCCTCACACCCCGGTAGCCGCGGTCGAAACTGCGCAAAAGGTCCAGCGACTCACAACCAAATCTACGATCCCGAGCGTGTCTTGTATCCCCTCAAGCGAGTGGGCAAGCGCGGCGAAGGACGATGGAAGCGAGTCTCCTGGGATGAGGCCCTCGAAGATATCGGCGCTCGGATGCGGGAAAGCCGAAAACGCCGACGTGACGGGATCATGTATCACGTGGGCCGTCCCGGTGAAGACGGTTACACCAACCGCTGCATTACGGCCTGGGGTGTTGACGGCCACAACAGTCACACCAACATTTGCTCGGCTGGTGCTCGTTTTGGGTATTGGTTCTGGGGAGCGTTTGACCGACCCAGTCCAGACCACGCCAACGCGAAAGTGATTCTGTTGATCTCCAGCCACCTGGAGACCGGTCACTACTTCAACCCCCATGCTCAGCGGATCATGGAAGGGAAGACCAACGGCGCTAAGATCATCACCTTTGACCCACGGATGAGCAACACCGCCAGCAAGAGTGATGTTTGGTTGCCCACGTGGCCTGGCAGCGAGTCGACTGTGTTGCTGGCGATTGCCAACTACATGTTGCAAAACGACCTTCACAACCAGGAGTTCATGCGTCAGTGGGTGAACTGGAAAGAGTTCCTTCTTGCCGCAGAAGACGTCATCACGGAGCCTCAGGGCGCCGTGGACCTGATCCAGGAAGCCAAAGCGTCCGGCGAACTTGCGAACCCAACCTTTGAACTGTTTGACCGTTTGCTTAAGGCAATCTACTCTGAGTTTACGATCGAACGTGCCGCCGAAGAGGCGCAAGTCGCTGTCGAAACACTGGAAGAGGCGGCTCGCATCGTTGGTGATTGTCAGGGCCGTCTTGCCACACACACCTGGCGCAGCGCGAGCATCGGGAACCTGGGCGGGTGGCAGGTTGCTCGCACCTTGTTCTTCCTTAACGTGCTGACCGGTAGTGTCGGTACCCCCGGTGGTACCTCCGGTAACAGCTGGAACAAGTTTGTGCCCAAGCCGTTCAAAACTCCGGAACCGTTCAACGCCTGGAACGACTTGCACCTTCCCCACGAGTGGCCCTTTGCCTTCTTTGAAATGAGCTTCTTGTTGCCTCACTTCCTGGAGGAAGGCCGCGGTGACATCGACGTTTACTTTACCCGTGTTTACAACCCCATGTGGATTAACCCCGATGGGTTCATGTGGTTGAAGGCGCTCCAAGACGAAGAGAAACTCAAGTTCCACGTAGCTCTGACTCCGACCTGGAACGAGACCGCCTGGTTTGCGGATTATGTCCTTCCGATGGGGCATTCCGCAGAGCGTCACGACTTGATGAGCCAGGAAACGCACGCCGGTCAATGGATCGCCTTCCGTCAGCCCGTTCGTCGTGTGGCGATGGAGCGCGCGGGGCAGCCGGTGAAGTTCACCTACGAAGCCAACCCTGGCGAAGTATGGGAAGAAAACGAGTTCTGGATCGAACTGTCTGCTGCGATGGATCCCGACGGTGACTTGGGTGTTCGTCAATGGTTTGAGAGCCCCTACCGAGATGGTGAGATTATCACCGTTGACGAGTACTACCGCTGGATCTTTGAAAACAGCGTTCCTGGCCTGCCGGAAAAAGCTGAGGCCGAGGGTCTCAAGCCTCTTGAGTACATGCGGAAGTATGGGGCGTTTGAGGTGACAGCCTCCAACTACAAACCCTACGCCAAGCCGGTGGAGGCGTTGCCCGCATCGTACGAAGTGGATGACCTCGATCGCATCGTTGACAAAGACGGTGAGGTCCTTGGTGTGATGGTGAACCAGGAAGCCAAAGTTGGCTTTAAGAACCTGAGCAAGAAGCTCGATTTCTACGCACCTACCCTGAAAGAGTGGGGCTGGACCGAGCAGGAGTACCTGATTCCCTGGACGCTCAAAAGCCACGTTCACCCCGACAACATTGACCGTCGGGAAGGGGAGATGCTGTTGCTCCCGAACTTCCGGCTTCCCACGTTGATTCACACCCGGAGCGCGAACGCCAAGTGGTTGTATGAGATCAGCCACAAGAACCCGGTCTGGATGCACTCTTCGGACGCGCGTCGTTTGGGCGTAAAGACGGGTGAATTGGTTCGGGTCGAGACCGAGATCGGCTACTTTGTGGACCGCGTTTGGGTGACCGAAGGTATCAAGCCCGGCATTATCGCAATGAGTCACCACCTCGGTCGCTGGCGTTTGGAAGAAAACCGGGGCGTGGGGATTGGCACCTCGAACCTCGCCAAGCTTGAGAAAGAAGGCGACAACGGCTACCGCTTGAACATCATCCACGGCGCCCGTCCTTGGAAAAGCTGCGATCCCGACACCAGTCGGATCTGGTGGGAGGATGTTGGGGTTCACCAAAACCTGACCCACGGGGTTCATCCGGATCCTCTGAGCGGCGCTCACTGTTGGTTGCAAAAAGCACACAACGTCCGCAAAGCTGGGCCCAACGATCGTCACGGCGATGTTTGGGTGGACACCGATCGCTCGATGGAAGTCTATCGAGAGTGGGTTGACTTGACCCGTTCGGCTGTGGACCATAGCCCTGATAACACCCGTCGTCCCTACTGGATCAAGCGGCCCCTCAAGCCGGTTCGGGAAGCCTATGATCTCCCGGAAAAACCCTTTGGAAGGTAACCTCCCTTGCTCTCACCACACGATCAAGCCCAGGCTCGCAGCTACTCCTATCACCTCCTTGGGACGGTGTTTCTTCAAGGTGTACATGATGGGAATATCACGCAGCTTCGGGCTCTTCCTGTTCTTGCCGAACAACTCAAAGCCTTCCCATCCGAGGAAGACCTGAGCGACGAACTCACTCCGGAAGCCCAAGAGATGTTTGACCACGCTGCGGCGGATCATCAGCATTGGTTTGGCTTTAACGTGTTCCCGTTCCAAAGCATGTTTATGTCGGAGGAGTGTCGGGTGGGAGGCGACCAAACTCGCGTTATTCTGGATCATTACCAGAACGCGAGCTTTCCTATCGCAACCAAGGGAGAAAGCCCCGACCATATCGGGGTGATGCTTTACTTTCTCGCCTTTCTTTGCCAGCGAGAAGCTCAAGGTTGGGACCAGGATAACCCGGCTGCCGTCAAGGCTGCACAGACCACCATGGTTGAGTTCCTCGACGCTAACCTGCTGGCCTGGCTTCCCTCCTTTGTCATCACCATGAGGTTGACGGAGCACCCGTTCTACTCGGTCCTTGCGGAGGTTCTTTGGAGCCTGACGCTGGAACATCGAGCGGAGCTGGAAAGCGTTGACTCCCAGGTCTCAAGTGTTCCTGCCGGGACCAACGCAGCAACCTCTTTGCTGGAGCAAGAGAAGACAAGCTTGCGTGATATCGCTACGTTCTGTCTGACCCCTCTGCTGAGTGGTTGGTACATTAGCCGCGACACCATCCGAAAGTTTTCCCGTGAAAAGGAAGCTCCGGCTGGTTTTGGGGCTCGCCAGCTGATGTTGCACAACCTGTTTCGCTCAGCGGTCGAGTACGACGGCCTTCCGGCTGTTCTCGATGCCATGCAAGACTACGCGGATGTCTGGACTGCTGCATACGAAGCGTTGGAAGATGGCGGCGTGAATTCCGTGAAGGAGTCGATTGCCAGCTGGATGGCGCGGGTCAAAGCAACTCGTGGCTTGTTGGGGACAATGAAGGAGATGGCTTTCGTGCTCCAGGAAGAAGCCGAAGTGGAAGACGCTGAGTAGGTCTTGGCTGGGAACGCTCTTCTTACTGGCGTTGCATGAGCTTGAGCAGTTGGGTTTGGTGATTGGTTTGTTGTCTTGCAAACACGTCAAGCTGCTGCATCCATCGGTTGTATTGTAGCTTGTCTGCGTCACTCTCAAACACCAGCAGCTTTTGTTTGGCGTCGTAGGTCCACTGACCCCATTTCTTCTTGGACCACACCAAGAGATTCGCGATTAACTCGATAATGCTTTGATCGGTGTCCCGAATCTTCTGCTGAAGGTCAAACTGATGCTGGCGTCGTGACAGGCTCCGTTTCACTTGTTGAATGGTGGACTTCTGGCCAAGGCCTGACTTCTTGAGTGCTTGGACCACATCGTCGGGATAGCTTTTGGATAGCTTCCCGATGGTTTGTGTGTGCTTGACCCACTCCTTGCTGGCCTGAATTCTCTTGTCCAAATCCTTTACATTCTTGACTGAGCTTAAGTCGATTCCGCCGAGCTTCTCTAGCTTATCTGCAGCTTTGTCGTATTGCACCGCGACTTTGTAGGATCTCTCCAACACATCGGCAAACGCAGCAAGGATCTTTCCAGGGTTGCCTTGCAATTTGACGGATGTTTTTCGCAGCAGGTTGACGCGGCGGGCGTAGTCTGGGGAGAGTTTTCCACCTTTGTCGGCCTTCAGAAGTCGTATGCTCTCTTGCCGAAACTTCTTCGTGGTGTCCTTCAATTCTTTGATGACCTTGCGGTTCTTTCGAACCTCTTCCTGGTAGGTTCTGTATCCTTGGTATACCGAGAAGCCCACCGTCAGTCCTGCGATAAGCCAGATGATGCTGGAGTTACTTTTGTTCATAAAGACCGTGCTCCTTGCTCGATTCTACAGGTTGTTTGTGTGAAATCTTTGGGCCGATTCTACCAGCCGATTGGAGGTATGGCAATGAACCTTGTATCGGCTTGGCCTCAAGTGCGATTCATCCAAATGGGAGAGAAATGGCCTTCGCACATGTGATAACCCCTTGCGTGTTCTGGGGGGCTGTGGCTATGTTACCTCCCATTGACGTTCGGCAATTCATACTCATCCAACCTGTTCCTTTCGACGAATTCAGGAGTTTGATTTAACATGACACAACAAATGCCTCCCTCGTACCAACAACCTCCCCGACAAAATGGAATGTTCAAAAACAGCAGCTGTCTGGCCATGTTTGGCTGCTTTGCTGCGTTGTGCATCGGCTTGGGGTTGGTGATTGTCATCAGCGCAGCGATGTTTGGTTCCAAGCCTGAACCCAGCAGCAAAATGCGCGAAGTGTGGATCTCTGGGAAGGGGAAAGCCAAGATCGCTGTGGTCCAAGTGAATGGCGCGATCATGGAAGGTAGTCGCTCCACCGGTAACGTTGCTGCTGCGAGTGATATCGTGTCGCAGTTGAACCACATCGGCAAAGACAGCAAGGTGAAAGGTGTGTTGGTTCTTGCCAACTCTCCTGGTGGTGGAGTGACCGCCAGTGACAAGATCTACAACGCGCTCAAAAAGCTCACCGACCGCAAACTTCCCGTTGTTGTTTTGATGGGAGATGTGTGCGCGTCAGGTTGTGTGTACATGTCGGCCTTTGCTACCAAGATTGTGGCGCATCCCACTTCCATCACCGGAAGCATCGGGGTTATCACCTCTACTCTTAACTTCTCCAAGATGCTAGAGAAAATTGGAGTGCAAGGTGTCACCATCGCTTCCAAAGAGAACAAAGCGCTGTTGTCTCCGTTTGAGCCAGTGAAGCCCGAACACAAGGCCATCTTGAAGAAGATTATCGATGAAATGTACGTCCGGTTTGTCGACATTGTCGCGAAAGGTCGCAAGCTGAAAAAAGACAAGCTAATGAAAGTTGCGGATGGCCGTGTCTTTTCTGGAGCGGCTGCTGTGAAGCTTGGGTTGGTGGATCAGTTGGGTTACAAGCAGGACGCTTTGGACTTGGTGAAGAAGTTGGCGGGAGTCTCTCAGGTGAAATTGGTGAAATACCGACAACGCCTTGGCTTGGCCGATATCTTCTTGGGTTATGCGGAGCTTCCTCACGAGTTGAAGACGTCTCGTTCCATGAGTCTGGAGCGACTTCTCTCGATCAAAGGACCCCGCATGTATTACATGTGGTCGCCTACAGGTCGATAACTTCCTGTCATAGCTTCGAAAGAAGCTATTTCCGAGTTACCTCCCTGCCAGTGCCTGCCAGTGCTTGCCTTCTTCAACCCGTCAATGCTGCCCAGAACAAGGGCGGAACCAACGCAATATTTCGAGTCGCCTCAAACTCTGTGAGGTACTTTCCTGCGCGCTCCCCTTTGCTATGCGTAACGAGCCACATTGGCTTGGGAGAGAGGTGAAGCTGTCCCCTCGCTACCGTTCTCGGGAACATCTGGAAGGGTGCGTAGACGACAGTTTTTTCGGGCTTGTCGAAGAGATAGCCATTGTGGACCACGCCGATGCCGCTTTGTACGTCGTTGAGAGGGTGGCCAGGGAAGGCTCCCCACATTGCGTTGGGAATCAAGAAGCCGACACCGCTCCAGGCGTTCACTCCGATGGTTCCGTAGTTCAGGTCGGCAAGAGCTTGTTCAAAAGCGTCCTTGTATTGCGACTGCGTGCTGGGATGAATCACCATCTGGCAGCCAAGGGTTCCATACAGCTTCTCGTTGGCAAAGGTGACTGCGTTGGCCAGAAAGCTTGCGGGGTCTGCGCCGGGAAGTCGGACAATTCCCCAGACCTGACCAAAGGCTTCTTCTCTGAAACAAAACTCATCGGCCTCTGGGTCCAAGTTGTCGATCAGGAGGAAGGTTGGGTCTGTCGAGTGGACTTCCGCGTTGGGGTAGGCTTCCTGGAACTCTGCGATTCGTTTCTCGGAGCCTGTGTAGTAAGCCGGTCGACCCAGAACACGGGGAAGTGTGTCTCGAATGGCATGAAGCAGCCGGTCTGTTCCTTCCCACTCATCGGGAAGAACAAGGACCTGGGACGCGATACAGTTGCAGCCCGCGTTGTGGAGCTTTTGTGTGATGAGGTGCTCGGCCTGGAACACGATGTCGGTGGAGTTCCAGGGGCCAGGGACAACGAGCGTCGGACCAACACCACCTAACTCACTGGAGATGGGTCGGGGGTTCAAGGGGTTGTTGTCAGCCTTCCGCTCAGCTCCTTCTTCACCGGTACCAAACACAATTAGGTCATGTGTGTAGGCGCTGCCGGTGATGTGAATGGTGTCGATGCCGTCGTGTTGGCACAGAGTAGCCCCCACGCTTCCACCACCGTTGACGATCCGGATGAACCCTTCCTCAATGAAGGGTGCGAAGATGTGGTCAAAGTGGGCTTTGAGATAGTGGTTGATGGGGTTGAGCTTGATCAGGCAGACCTCTCCCTCAGCAATCAACTTGTAGAGGGCGTCGAGAGCAGGGATGCTGTTGATGTTGCCTGCACCAAGAATCAAGCTGACCTTGGGTTCCACTGTGCTGTAGAAACGCTCGGCGATGTTGTCGAGGAGGTTGTCTTGGTTGACGTCGCTTTGCTGCCAAACTTCGGCAGAGTAGCCGTTGAGAAGGAGCTGATCCCAGTGGTGGGCTGGAAACACTCGGACGGCAGTGCGGCCGTTGGCTGTAGTTCGAATGGGTTGTCCCTCGAACGGATTGTCTCCTTGCGCGAGAGAACTCAACGTATGGATGTAAGCGTTGAGGTGGGCCAGGACGGCCCAAGGTCCAGAGGTCCATTCTTCCCCACGTAGGGGCGATCCTTCCGGGAGACCCTTGGCTTGGGCGGCATCATTGACCCAGGCTTCGGCAACGTCCATCACCCGTTCCTTGCAGGCTTCCAGGTAGGGGACAATGTCGGCCATTAGCTTGCCGGTCCAGACAGGAGCCGCTTCTCTGAGCGCCTTCATGTCATCTTGCATGGCAGGCAACAATACTGTGGGGTTCTCCGTCATTCTTCTCTCCCGTTGCGTGAAATCGCGTTTCAAACTCGTTTGTTGGTCCTGTATCGAAAACTCGTATAGAGTCAAACATCTTTCTTGTTTCGTGGGGGCAGCATAACCAAAAGTCGGCTGCTTCGTCTACCCGAGGTTGTCACAAAAATATTCCTTGACACCTTTGGAAAGGGTTTGCTAGCGTGACTCCACGAGCACAAACGTGCCGAACCAATAACACTCAAAAAGAAAGTACCCTTACTTTCATGTTTTCGTTGCACCACCTCCATCATCATCATAGCAACATTCACTCCGTCTCAGGAGAGAGGTGATGGTGTAACCGCTGCAACATCATAGGCATTTGAGAACGCCGACTCTTTCTAGGGTCGGCGTTTTTTTTTGCTCAATTCCTCGAAGAATTGGGCGCTTCGACTGGAAACAGTCACAACCGGGGGAGACGAGAAGACCATGACCGACGCTAGCAAACTTCGCATTGCACTACCCAAAGGACGGATGAAGGATGGTGTGTTCCAACTTCTTGGCGATGCGGGGATTCAGATCCGTATGGGTTCCAGGAATTATCGGCCACTTCTTTCTTTGCCTTGGTTGGAAGCCAAGATTCTCAAGCCCCAAAACACCATTGAGATGCTTCATGCTGGATCGCGAGACATCGGGTTTGCTGGAGCCGATTGGGTGGCTGAACTGGGCGCGGACCTCGTGGAACTTCTTGACACTGGCATGGATCCTGTTCGCTTGGTCGCTGCTGCGCCAGCGTTCTTGTTGGAGAACGGCAAGCTACCCAAGCGCAAGCTGGTGGTTGCTTCCGAGTACCAACGACTTACCCAAAACTGGATCAAGGCTTCGGGAATGGACGCGCAGTTTGTCCGAACCTATGGAGCCACAGAGGTATTTCCCCCGGAAGACGCCGACTGTATCGTGGACAACACAGCCACTGGCGCTACTTTGCGCAGCAACAACCTCGACATTGTCGATGAACTGATGACCTCCTCCACCCGAATGTATGTGAACCCCCGAGTCATGGATGTTCCCGAAAAACGCGAGCGCGTGGAGCATCTGGTGATGGTGATTCAGTCTGTGCTGGAAGCTCGCAAGCGTGTGATGCTGGAAGTGAATGTGTCGAGCGAAGGTCTGGAAGCTCTTGTGGACATTCTCCCTTGCATGCGAGAACCCACGATCTCGGAGCTACACGGGGAGCAAGGTTACGCTGTGAAAGTGGCGGTTCTGCGGAAGAATCTTCCGAATTTGATGCCACGAATCAAAGCCGTTGGGGGCACTGACATTGTGGTCTCCAAGATCAACCAAATTATACCGTAGGAGGCCAGGATGAACTCTTCAAGACGAGCCATCGAAGTTGTTCCTGTGACCGCTGTTCGTGAGGGCTCAGCCTACAAGGTTCCTCGGCATCAAGCTCCTATGGATTTGATGCTCGACGGGAACGAAGGCAAAGCCCCACCCGACGAGCTTCTCCAATGTCTCCGAAACTATGACAACGGCCCGGTGTTTCGGTATCCCAGCACGAAATCTCTGGAGGCTCTTTTGACCGAACGGTTGGGGCTCTCCTCTGGCCAACTTCTTGTGACAGCCGGCGCTGACGACGGGATTGACCGCATTTGTCGGACCATGCTCTCGGAAGGTCGGGAGGTTTTGGTCCCCTGGCCCACGTTTGAGATGCTCGTTCGCTACGCCAGCGTCGCTGGGGGCAACGTGACCAAGGTTCCTTGGGTTCCTGGCTCTGCTTTTCCTGTGGATGACTTCATTCACCAAGCTACCGAAGACACAGGCCTGTTGATGGTGGTAAGCCCCAACAATCCGACTGGAAGCGTGGTTCAGCCTCAAGACATCCAACGACTCTCCGAAGCCTTGCCCCATGTGCTGATCTTGCTGGATCTGGCGTACGTTGAGTTTGCTGATAAGGATCTAACGGAGCTTGCACTTACATTACCCAACGTTGTGGTTACCCGGACGCTGTCCAAAGCCTGGGGACTGGCGGGTTTGCGGGTCGGGTACGCGGTCTCCAACGAGACTGTCATTGGCTGGCTTCGGGTGGCGGGTGAACCCTACGCCGTGTCAGGTCCTTCGTTGGTGATCGCTGAGGAACGCTTGCGGACCGGTGAAGAAGAAGTGGATGAGTTTATCTCGTTTGTCCGAAACTCCCGGTCTTCCTTGGAGTCTTTGCTGGATTCTCTTGGTGCTCGTGTCATTCCTTCGCAGGGGAACTTTGTGTTTGCGGAGGTCTCAGATTCGCTCTGGATGCGCGACGCGATGGCTGGAATGGGGATCGGAATCCGGGCGTTTCCAGGGAAGCCTGCGTTGGAGCGAGGCATTCGAATCACCAGTCCACGAAACGAACAACAAGCCGAGCGTTTGGAGCATGCTCTTCGCACGGTGATGAAGCCTGAGGCCATCTTGTTTGACATGGACGGTGTGTTGGCTGATGTGACCCCATCCTACCGACAGGCTATTCTTTCCACCGCTCAGCACTTTGGTGTCACTCTCGAACCTTCGGATATTACGGAGATCAAGGAAGCTGGCGACGCCAACAACGACTGGATTGTGACCCAGCGGTTGCTGGCTGCCCGTGGGGTTGAGGTGTCGTTGCAAGATGTGACCGAAGTGTTTGAGTCCTTTTACCAGGGAACGGAGGAACAGCCCGGTCTCTGGACGAAAGAGAAACTTCTTATGGAGAGAGAGGCTTTGCAAGAGCTGGCAAAAGCCTATCCGCTGGCGATCGTTACAGGTCGCCCTCGGCGGGACGCTCTGCGCTTTTTGGAACAATACGACATCTCCGATTGCTTCCGATGTTGTGTTTGTATGGAAGATGCTCCGGCCAAGCCCAACCCTGCGCCAGTTACCCTTGCAATGGAGAAGTTGGGGGTGCTGACCGCCTGGATGATTGGAGATACCCCCGACGATGTTCGGGCCGCTCGCGGAGCCCAAGTTCTGCCCCTGGGGATTGTGGCTTCCGGTGATGATGCAGAGAAAACCAGTCTCGCCTTGGTTCGAGCCGGAGCCGCTCGTGTCGTTGCTCAAACATCTGACATTGTGGGGTTGTTGCCATGACAGCAAGAACTGCAACGGTCGCACGAAAGACCAAAGAGACTGATATCTCTCTAACTCTTAACCTGGATGGAACAGGACAGTCTGACATCTCTACGGGTATCGGCTTTTTGGACCACATGCTTACTGCTTTGGCCAAACATTCTCGTATGGATTTGCAGCTCTCTTGCAAGGGAGATCTGCACATCGATGATCATCACAGCGCCGAAGATTGCGGACTTGTTTTGGGAGAAGCCTTGTTGGAGGCGTTGGGAGAGCGACGTGGCATTCGTCGATTCGCCTCTGCCTATGCCCCCCTTGATGAAGCGTTGGCGCGAACAGTCATTGATATCTCAGGTCGTCCTTTTGCTGCGATCTCACTGGACCTTCAACGCGAAGCTTTGGGAGGTTTGGCCTGTGAGAACATCCCTCATGTGTTGTTCTCCTTCGCCATGAAAGCTCAGCTTACGCTGCACGTGGATGTGCTGCGAGGAGACAATGACCATCACAAAGCGGAAGCTGCTTTTAAGTCGTTGGCTTTGGCCCTTCGAGACGCTGTTTCTCTTGATGGGTCCGATGATATCCCAAGTACCAAGGGGGTGCTGTAATGACTCGCCAAGTTTCTCTTGTGCCTACAGGAACCGCCAATTTGGCTTCTGTGATGGCTGCCTTGCATCGAGCTGACGTTGAACCTGTCTTGGTCAAAGACCCCGATACGATTCGCTCTACTGACTCTCTTGTCTTACCAGGAGTTGGAGCGTTTGGGGCAGCTATGCAGACCATCCGAGGGCGGGGCTGGGTGGAAGCTATCCGTGAACGAATTCAACAGGGACGACCCACTCTGACCATCTGTTTGGGGCTGCAGATCCTTGCCGGTGGAAGCGAGGAAAGTCCTGGTGTCGAAGGGTTGTCCGTCGTTTCGGGCGCTTGCACACGCTTCCCTAACCATCTCCGGGTGCCTCAGTTTGGTTGGAGTGAAGTGTCTGCGCCTGCATCCTCTCGACTTCTTCTCTCCGGATATGCGTACTTTGCCAACTCCTATTGTCTCCGTGAAAAGCCGGAAGGGTGGGAGGTTGCAACCTCAGAGTATGGAGGTGACTATGTGGCTGCGATGGCTCGTGGCGACGTCCTTGCCTGTCAGTTTCATCCCGAGTTGTCGGGCGAATGGGGGCAGGACTTGATTCAAGGCTGGCTGCAACAAACACAAGCGGGAGGTCAATGATGGCAACTCGACGTATCATTCCATGCCTGGATGTTGACAGCGGTAGGGTTGTCAAAGGCGTGAAGTTTCAAAACCTACGAGATGCTGGGTGCCCCGTAGAGTTGGCTCGTTCGTACCAGGAACAAGGAGCCGATGAGATTGTCATCTTGGATGTCTCTGCAACTCCCCAAGGACGCGGCCATCAGGTCGAAACCGTCAAGCGGGTGCGTGAGGTTGTGTCGGTTCCCTTAACTTGTGGGGGAGGTATCCGAAAGGTCGAGGATGCTGCGGCTTTGCTGGAAGCTGGGGCCGACAAAGTTGCGATGAACACCGCCGCTGTGTTTCGACCCGAACTCCTGTCCGAAGTGGCGGAGCGGTTTGGCCGCCAGTGTACGGTTCTTGCTGTGGACGCTGCTTCCAAAGAGGAAGGTGGCTGGGAAGTGGTGGTTTACTCTGGGAAAGAGCGCCCAGGGATGGATGCTTTGGAGTGGGTCATCGAAGCCGAACAGCGGGGAGCCGGAGAGATCCTGCTCACCAGCTGGGATCGAGATGGCACTCGTTCGGGGTATGACCTTACACAACTTCAGACGTTCTCCGAAGCTGTGCAACTTCCCATCATTGCTTCAGGTGGAGCGAACAGCCCTGAGCATCTTGTGGACGCGCTGCAGGCTGGGGCCGATGCTGTCCTCGCGGCCTCGATCTTCCACGACGGCGACTGGACCATGAACGGCTTGAAGGATGTCCTGCGTGACATGGGTATGAACGTGCGACCTCCGTATCGTCGCCATACAAAGGGAGCTTCGGCATGATCATTCCATCGATTGATTTGATGGCAGGGCAAACGGTCCAACTGGTAGGCGGAAAAGAAAAGGCCCTCGACGCTGGTTCTCCGGTTCCATGGGCTGAGAAGTTTGGCCGCGTTGGTGAGATTGCTGTCATTGATCTGGACGCAGCCATGCGCCAGGGGAGTAACGCTGACCTCATTAAGGAGGTTCTTCCCATCGCTCGTTGCCGCGTTGGCGGTGGCATTCGTGACGTCGAAACCGGTCTTCAATGGCTGAACGCTGGCGCTGCCAAGATCATCCTGGGTACTGCTGCCAAACCTGAGATCCTTCAGCAATTCCCGAAAGATCGAGTGATTGCTGCTCTTGATGCTGTTCACGGTGAAGTCGTTGTGGAGGGTTGGAAGCAGGGAACCGGGAGGAACGTTGTCGAACGGATGGAGGAGCTGATTCCGTATGTGAGCGGTTTTCTCGTTACATTCGTCGAGAGAGAAGGTCAACTCAAAGGCATCGACATGGAGGAAGTGGCCCGGCTCAAGAAGGCCGCTGGCGATACTCAGCTGACCATTGCTGGAGGAGTCGCTACCCCAGAAGAGGTCGGTGAACTCGACCGGATGGGTGTTGACGCCCAGGTTGGGATGGCCCTCTACACCGGCAAGTTTGACTTGGCTGATGCTATGGGAGCCTGTCTCAAGTCGGATCGTCCCGATGGATTGTGGCCCACGGTGATAACCGACCCTGTGGGGGTGGCTTTGGGTTTGGCCTACTCCAGCCAGGAGAGTCTTCGGGAGGCGCTGGTTCGCGGCGTGGGTGCGTACCAATCCAGGAGTCGTGGGCTTTGGGTGAAAGGCATGACTTCAGGGGCAACTCAGAAGCTCTTGCGGGTTGATATGGATTGCGATCGTGACACCTTGCGGTTTGTTGTGGGTCAGGAATCACCGGGGTTTTGCCACAAAGACACCTGGACCTGTTGGGGAGCCGACTGGGGGATTCCACGGTTGGAGCGAGTGTTACAGCAGCGCCGTTCACAGGCACCTGAAGGCTCTTACACCCAGCGCTTGTTTGAGGACTCCGCGTTGTTGGAAGCAAAGCTCCGTGAAGAAGTGGAGGAACTCATCGCAGCGTCTGATGAAAAGGGTGTTGCTTGGGAAGCGGCTGATGTTCTGTACTTTACGATGGTTCGTATGATTCAACAGGGGGTTTCGTTGCAGGACGTTGGCAAAGAGTTGGACCGTCGCGCTCTCAACGTCACCCGGCGAAAAGGGGACGCCAAACCTGGCGCTTTGACCGAGTCATTCAAGAGCAAGGAAGGGGGAAACTAATGTTGCTTCTCGAGAAAAAACGTGAAGATGTCCCGCTGTTACGAAGGAATCCTGTGGACGCGGAGACATTGTCCAAAACCGCAGTGATCCTTGAAGATGTACGCTCAGAAGGAGAGGAGGCTCTTCGCCGGTACGCCGAGAAGTTTGGCGATTGGAACCCCGACCAAAAGCTGATTTGGTACAAAGACGATTTGCAGGAAGTCTTCCGCTCCATGCCGAAGGAAGACCAGGAGCTTCTTGTCCGGTGCGCGGAACGAGTGCAGCGGTTTGCAGAAGCCCAACGCGCTTGCCTGACCGAAACCAAAGTTGCGATCCCCGGTGGGTTTGCAGGGCAGTCGGTAGCTCCCATGGATAAGGCCGGATGTTATGCACCTGGAGGTCGCTTTCCTCTTCCATCCTCCGTGTTGATGACGGCCGTGACGGCTCGTGTCGCCGGGGTCTCCGAGGTTTGGGTGGCTTCTCCCAAGCCTGCTCCGATCACACTTGCTGCTGCGGCAGTGGCTGGGGCTGATGCGCTTCTGGCGGTTGGAGGTGCCCAGGCGATCGCGGCGATGGCGTTGGGCGCAGGTCCTGTTCCTGCCTGTGATGCCATTGTGGGTCCTGGGAATCGTTGGGTTACAGCTGCCAAGCAACTTGTGGCGGGCCATGTGGCCATTGATATGCTTGCGGGACCCTCCGAGTTGGTCATCCTTGCGGACGCTTCGGCGAAACCGGATGTTGTGGCAGCCGACCTGCTCGCCCAGGCCGAGCACGACACTGACGCCTTGCCTGTGCTGATCACAACCAGTCGTGAGTTGGTGGGTACTGTGAACGAAGCCTTGGAACGTCAGCTTGCCGTGTTACCTACAAAGCCAACGGCTTCCGAAGCGCTCAAGAATGGCTTTGTGGTTTGTGTGGATTCGCTGGAAGAAGCGATGACGCTCTGCGACCAGATGGCACCTGAGCACCTTCAAGTGATGACGGAGAACGCAGCAGAGATTGCTCCCAAACTCCGCCACTACGGGGGTTTGTTTGTGGGTAGTGGGACTGCAGAGGTTTTGGGGGATTACTGTGCGGGACCCAATCACACCCTCCCGACCGGCGGAACCGCTCGATCGGCCGGTGGCTTGTGCGTTAACCACTTCCTTCGGGTTCGGACCTGGATGCAAATTGATGATGAATCCCAGTCGCAAGAACTGGTGCAAGACGCTGTAGCACTCGCTCGTCACGAAGGTTTGGAAGCCCACGCTCGTGCCGCCGAGCAACGTTTGGTGTGATAGGTAGGTTGCTATCGTACGATGGCTTGCTCGCGGCCGGGTCCAATGCAGATGATAGCTACGGGAACACCGCAGAGTTCTTCGAGACGTTGGACGTAGTTTTGTGCGGTCGTGGGTAACTCCTCGAAAGTGCGTGCGGAAGAGATGTCTTCGGTCCAGCCCGGCATTTCTTCGTAGACCGGCTCAAGTTTGTCGAGGAGCCTCGCGCTGGTGGGTAACTCCTCGATGGTTTCGCCGTCGAGGAGGTAGTGGGTACAGATCGAGATAGACTCAAAACCCGACAGCACATCAAGCTTGGTTAAAGCTAAGTGGGTGAGGCCGTTGATGCGCGCGGCGAACTTGGCGATGGGCACATCAAACCAGCCGCATCTGCGGGGACGACCGGTGGTTACGCCAAACTCACCACCTTGTTGTTGGAGCCGGGAGCCCAAGTCATCGTCCAGCTCTGTGGGGAAAGGTCCAGCGCCCACACGGGTCAGGTACGCTTTCGTCACCCCCAAAACAGAATCGATGCATGTCGGTCCGATGCCGCTTCCCGTGCAAACGCCACCCGCTGTCGGGTTGGAAGACGTTACAAACGGATAGGTGCCGTGGTCGAGGTCGAGCAGGGTGCCTTGGGCTCCTTCAAAGAGGATCTCTTCCCCGGCCTTGCGGGCCTTTTCTAACATCACGGCTGTGTCGGTGATATGGGGCCGAAGTCGTTCAATGAACGGTTGGTACTCCGCAACGATGGACTCAACCGTGAGCGGCTTGCTCTTGTAAATCTCAGTCAGGAGGAGGTTGGTGTAGGCAAGGTTGCGGGCGAGCTTGGTGCGAAACTCTTCGAGGTCGAGAAGGTCGCCCATCCGAATCCCTCGTCGCGCTGCCTTGTCTGTGTAGGCAGGGCCGATCCCTTTTTTGGTGGTGCCGATCTTTTGGTCACCTTTGCGCTCTTCTTCCAGGCGATCGAGCAGCAAATGGTACGGCATAACAACATGAGCCGCGTCGCTGATAAACAAGTTGTTCATGCTAAGACCGCGAGCTTCCAATCCTTCCATCTCTCCGACCAAAGAAGGCGGATGGACCACGGTTCCATTCGCGATGATGTTCTTCTTTTCGGAATGCAAGATACCTGAAGGGATCAGGTGAAGCTCAAACTGCTCGTCTCCGACAATGACAGTGTGACCTGCGTTCATTCCACCGCTGGAACGAGCGATCACTCCGGCGGTTGCGGCGAGCATGTCGGTGACTCTGCCCTTACCTTCGTCTCCCCACTGTGCCCCCAAAAGAATCTTTGTTTGACCGAGGTCCGTCATTCTGCCTTTTCCTTTTTATGCTCGTCAGCATCGTTTGTCCTGGTGTCTCCAAAACCGATACGTTTACTGCTTGGGTAACGTCGGCTTCTCAGGGCAAAGCGCGGGCTGCTATGTCGGTGCGGTAATGAAAGTTTCCTTCCACGGAAATGTGTTGGATGGCATCGTACGCACGTTGTTGGGCTTCGGCAAGTCCCGAGTCGGAGTAACCTGTGACTCCAAGCACGCGACCACCGGATGTCTTCAAAACGCCGTCCTGCTGGACTGTTCCGGCATGGAAGACCTCCACTCCTTCGAGAGCCCCAGCTTTTTCCAATCCTTGGATGGTGAGTCCTTTGGTGATGGGGCCTGGGTAACCGTTGGAGGCAAGCACTACACAACATGCGGCGCCAGGATGGAAGGAAAGCTTCATCTGTCCAAGGTTTCCAGAGAGAGTTTGGTCCAACACTTCGTAAAGATCGCTGGCAAGAAGAGTCATGGCTGGTTGGCATTCTGGGTCACCAAAACGAACGTTAAATTCGAGAACTTTGGGACCTTCTTCGGTGTACATGAAGCCAGCGTACAAGAACCCTTGGAAAGGATTACCTTGGGCGTTCATCTCTTCGATGACGGGAGTCATGACCGAAGCGTGTACTTGCTGAATCACTTCAGGCGGAGCGATGGGGGCAGGGCCGTAAGCACCCATCCCACCGGTGTTGGGGCCTTGATCGTTGTTGTCTCGACGTTTGTGATCCTGGAGCGCCAGTTCGATGGCCTTGATGCTTTTTCCGTCGGCGATCCCAAAGACCGAAAACTCCGGTCCTTCCAGGCGTTCACATACCAGCAGGTCGTCCCCGTACTGGGCTTGTAAGGTTGCAGCGGCTTCTTCTGCCTCTGCCGCTGTTTTGCAAACGATAACACCCTTGCCACCGGCTAAACCGCGCGCCTTTAACACAATGCCTCGTTCGTTCAGCAGCTCATGAATGGCGGCTTTGGCTTCGTCTGCCGTAGAACAACAGGCGGATTGGGCCTGGGGAATGCCCAGCTTGTCCAATATTCGGTACGAGAAGAACTTGTCCGACTCCAGCTGCGCGGCAAACTGGGACGGTCCAAAGATCCGTTGCACACCCTGGCTGTGAAAGTGGTCAACGAGACCTGCGGACAAGGGAGCTTCGGGTCCGACTACGGTGAGGGCGATAGATTCTTCCTCAATGAGGCGAAGGAGGGCCGGCCAATCGTCTTTGTTGTTGGCGTTGAGGGGAACGTTGCGACCCTTGCCATGCTCGGTTCCACCGTTGCCTGGAGCATAGATGACTTCGGTAACGTGGTCACTTTGTGCAAGCTTCCAGCCCAAGGCATGCTCACGTCCACCCGAACCCAATACCAATACGTTTGCCATTGTCCTATCCTTCTTCTACAGACGCCAAACAAGCACCAACTCAACCCAAGGTGGCGGTGATTTACTTGTTGCTCACGGAGCCAGGGTAGTTGGACGTTTCCTTGGTGATTTGGATGTCGTGGGGGTGAGATTCTGCCTTTCCTGCCGCGGTGATTCGGTGGAAGTCGGCTTTCTCATGAAGCTCTTGGATGTTGGCCGCGCCAACGTAGCCCATTCCAGCACGGAGACCTCCGACGTACTGGAACAGCACATCTTCCAGGACGCCTTTGTATGCGACCATTCCCTCGACCCCTTCGGGGACAAGGCGCTCTGCGGAGAGGTCGCGTTGTCGGTATCGTTCTCGGGACGAACTGCTTTCAATCATGGCGCTCAAGGAGCCCATGCCACGGTAGTATTTCCACTGCCGACCGTTGAGGAAGATGCGACGGCCGGGAGATTCTTCGGTCCCTGCGAGCATGCTTCCCATCATGACGGAGTGGGCGCCTGCACCCAGAGCAATGGTGATGTCGCCGGAATATCGGAGTCCACCGTCGGCGCAGAGTGGAACTCCAGCAGGCCCTGTGATCTGGCTACATTTGTAGACGGCCGAGACTTGCGGCGAGCCAATTCCCGCGATGATTCGGGTGGTACAGATGGAGCCTGGACCTTGACCCAGCTTGATGCCATCTGCGCCAGCATCCACCAGTCTTTTGGCAGATTCAGGCTCTGAGATGTTGCCTGCGACCACGTCGATGCTGGTGTAGTTGTCTTTGATCGCCTTCAGAGTGTCGTAGACAGGTTTGGAGTCGCCATGAGCCGTGTCCACAACCAGAACGTCAACGTTGGCGTTTATCAATTGTTCGGCTCTGTAGAGCGCGCCATCGCCTGTTCCAATGGCTGCGCCCACTCGAAGTTGGCCTCGTGCATCCAGGTTGAAGTTGGCCGACTGTCCTGACTGCACACGCTCCACGTCGCTGAACACATACAAACCTGCGACAAGTCCGTTGTCATCGACGAGGGGAAGAAGCTTCTTCTTGGACTTCTGCATGATGTCAAAAGCTTCGGCTAGCGTGGTGCTTGGTGCTGCTGAGATGACCTTCTTGGTCATGACTTCTTGGACCGAACGAGACGTGTCGGTGCAGAAGTCGAAGTCGTTGTGGGTGAGGATGCCCACCAGGCGGTTTTCGCTGTCGAGTACGGGGAAGCTGTGGAAGGACAGCTCCTCTTCTTCTTTTCGATTCAGGACGCTCTCGATGGTATCCGTTGCATGAACACAGGTCGGGTTCTCAATCAAGCCGTTGAGGTGGTTCTTTACCTTGGCAACATGGGCTGCTTGCAGCTCTGGCTTGAGCCCTCGGTGGATGATTCCAAGGCCACCCAAACGTGCCATCTCTGTGGCCAGGGTGTGCTCGGTGACAGTGTCCATCGCTGCGCTGACCACGGGGATCTGCAGCGGGATGTTGCGGGAAAATTTGGAAGCTATCGACAGCTCATGAGGGAGCACTTCGGAGTAGCCAGTTTTCAGCCGTACATCGTCGTAAGTAAGGGCGAGGCCCAAGTCTTCCATCCGTTCAAAGAAGCGTTGTTTGCTCATGGTACGATGACTCCTTGGCCGGCTACTCCGGCATTGTACGTCTGCAGTTGGCTACGATGCCATTCCTGGAAAAGGCTGATTCGTTAGATTGGGATGACGCGAACGTTACGGGGTTTCGTGCAATTGAAAGGGAAGGGCGCTTGCTACTCCCACTCGATGGTGCTGGGAGGCTTTTGGCTGATGTCGTAGACCACGCGGTTGATGCCAGCCACTTCGTTGATGATTCGGTTGGCGATGGTGCGCAACGCTTTGCCATCAAAGTCGTACCAATCGGCGGTCATGAAGTCGTTGGTCGTGACTGCGCGCAGAGCGATCACACCCTCGTAGGTGCCTGCGTCACCCATCACACCGACCGAGTTGACGTTGCACAATACAGCAAAGGCCTGACCGATCTCATCGTAGATTCCGCGCTGTTTAAGCTCTTCGATGAAGATCGTGTCGGCTTTGCGCAAGATCTCCAGGCGTTGGGGAGTGACATCTCCAAGGATTCGAACGGCAAGGCCTGGACCCGGGAACGGGTGTCGCCAAACCACGTCGTGGGGCAAGCCCAGCTGGTGTTCTGCGATCTTGCGGACTTCGTCCTTGAACAGGTTGCGGAAGGGCTCCACCACTTCCAACTCCATGCGCTCAGGGAGGCCACCTACGTTGTGGTGACGCTTGATCTCCGAAGACACACCAAACACCGGTACACTCTCGATCACGTCGGGATACAAGGTGCCTTGGGCAAGGTACGTAACATTCGGGATCTTTCGGGCTTCTTCTTCAAAGACAGCGATAAACTCGTGGCCTATCTTGAGCCGCTTTTCATCCGGGTCCGACACGCCTTTGAGCTTGTCGAGGAAACGTTGGCTGGCGTCTACATAATTGACGTTCATGCCAAAGGGATCGACGTATTTCTGGACCTCTTGCATCTCGTTGGCGCGAAGAACGCCGTTGTCGACAAAGATTGGGTGGAAATCATCACCAGCCATCCGGTGCAAAAGTACGGACAGCGCAGTTGAATCGATGCCACCGCTCATCCCACCTATTCCGACTTTTCCGGCGATGCGGTCTTGGGTTTCTCGCATCAACTCATCCACCATCGTGGCTGGGTCCCAGATGCGTTGGGCTTCGCAGATATTAAGGAAGTTTTCGAGGAGCTTGCGTCCGTGTTGGGTGTGGTCCACTTCCGGGTGGTATTGCACAGCAAACAGGTTGTGCCGTTGCATTGCGGCGACGTGGTTGCTGCTGGTGCGGGCCAACACGGTGAAGCCTTCGGGTACTTCTTTGACGATGTCGCCATGGCTCATCCACACGCGGAGGTCATCAAAGGGGATGCCATGAAACAGCGGGTTGTCATGCTGAATGTGGACGTAGGTCTCGCCATACTCGCGCTGTTGGGTCGATTCCACCTGACCCCCAAGGAGGTAACTCATGGACTGGAGTCCATAGCAGATTCCCAGCGTCGGCAGACCCATCGTCAGGATCTCTTTGCTGTAAAGAGGTGCGCCTTCGTCGTAGACGCTGAAAGGACCACCCGAGAGGATGATGCCTTCCGGCTTGTCTCTCTGGATCTCCTCAACGGTCGTGTGGTACGGCACGATGGTGGCGTACACTCCCAACTCACGGACCCGGCGGGCGATGTTCTGGGTCAACTGGCTACCGCAATCAACAATGGTAATCATACCGTCTACTCTGCTCGCTTGTGGTGGGAGAGGGCTTCGAGGGCGCTGGCGGCGTACGTTCCACCGAAACATCCGCTGCAAATGCCACACTTGTAAGTTTCTTGCACGACTTGCTGGAGGCCTTCCAGCGATAGATAGATCAGTCGATCCGCGCCGACTTTTTGGCGGATGTCTTCGATGGATCGCTCATAAGCAACGAGCTGTTGGCGGTCTTGGAAGTCCATGCCGTAAGGACAGATGTTTTCAATCGGAGGGGAGCTGATGCAGTTCACGATCTCGGCAGCGCCGGCTTCACGGAGTCGTTGGTTGATGATCCGGATGGTGGTGGAGCGTACAACAGAGTCGTCGACGATCACGACCCTTTTGCCCAGAATCAGCTCCTTGCGAAGGTGGAGCTTTTGGTAGGCTGTCCGCATCCGCTCCTCTTCGTTGGAGGATGTAAACGAGCGAAGATTGGCGCGTGGTGGGTTGTGCAACCTCTTGAAGTGTTCTCTGTAGGGGATGCCTGATGCTTCCGAAAGGCCCCAGGCTGCGTGCTTTCCAGAGTCCAAGACGGGAATGATACAGTCTCCCACGAGGCCAGGGTTCTCGCGGAAGATCTGACGACCCAGCTCAAACCGGAAGTCTTCATGGTAGAAGTTGTTGTAACGGGAGCGAGGGTCGGAGAAGTAGATCCCCTCAAACACACAGAAGTTTTCTTCAGGTGGCGCGTATTGAATGCGCTTGAAGCTGTTGGCGTTGTGCTCAAACACGACCATCTCACCGGGTTGGATGTCACCAATCGGCTCACAGGACGGATACTGGTCGAAGGTGTAGTTCTCGGAGCAAACGAGGAAACCGCCGTTTAATCGGGCCATGCTCATGGGGCGGACACCGGAGGGATCGCGGAGGGCAATCAACTTCTCTCGGGTGAACACAAACAGCGCATAGGCCGCTGTCAGATCTTGGGTCGCATCAACAATCGCTTCTTCCAAAGTGGGAGCTTTGCTGCGGGCGATCAGGTGACCAAACACCTCCGAGTCCAGGCTGGATTGAAATACCACACCTTCTTGGGTGAGGCGTTCTCGCAGTCCTTTCCGGTCAAGGAACGTTCCGTTGTGAGCGATCGCAAACGCGCCGTACTTGGTGTTTTGGAAGAACAGCGGCTGGATGTTGGTCAACGCGTCGGCAGCACCTTGAGTGGCGTACCTGTTGTGGCCGATCGCTGCGTGTCCTGGGAGCCTTTCGTCAAATACCACATCGAAGAACTGCTCGCGGACGCGACCCACCCGACGACGAATGTGGAACTGGGCTGCTTCGTCGAGGCTGATGATGCCTACGCTGTCTTCGCCTCGGTGCTCCTGAAGCATCAGACAGTCGTAAACATACCGGGAAGCATTTTGCATGTGAATCGCAGCCGCCAACCCGCATTCTTCGGGGAAGATATCCCGCATGGTTGTCGCTTGTTCTTGGTCCCAAGTTCCTTCCATCGTGAGAATGGACTTGGGACAACTCCGAGACGCCTTGCCTTTCATGGAACACCTCTCTGAGAATGGAACACTGGGTATGAGACTCGATCGGTCTGGAGATGGTTCCTACGCTTGGCTGTCCAACGACGGCCAGATCTCTTGCGCAGCTTCCCGAAAGTTGGGGGAGCGATAAATGCGTCGGCCGACAATCGCATGCCAGTTCCCCTCGGCTGCTTGGGCAGCTTCGGCGATGCCACCGCCTTGCGTCAGCAAACCAGGAGAGTAGAAAGAGGGTTGCACGCCAGCTTCGAGAAGCAACGCCCGGATCGATGCGATCACATCCGGCTGATTGCCGGGGACAACATACTCTGTCACGCCCAACTCTGCAGCGACTTTGTACATCCGTAGCACGCCCTCGTGGGTGAGATAGCCGTCGTCGGGTTGCTTGTAACCTTGGTGGGTCATCCAGCCGCCAACAATGACGCCCAGGTCGTGGTTTTGAGCGGCTTTGATCCAGGCTTCTTCGGTTTTAGGGCCGGCTTGGGGAAACAGGATGACTGCGTCCATGCCTGCGTCCTTGAGGGTCTTGGCAAAGACTTCGCCTGTGTCGGGAATGTCGGTGCCTGCTTTCTGATGGTCGTAAATTAAGGGCTTGTCGGTGTATCGCCGAGTCACCTCAACCACACGCGGAAGCCCTGCGCTCAAGCCCAGCACAAATCCAATCTTGTAGGCGCTTACCATGGGCAAGTCGCAGGTCTGTTGGACCAACTCTTCGTACACGTCGAGGGTGACGTCACACGCCGGGATCAGGCTGTTTTTGTAGGGTAATGTCCAGTGGGTTGTAGCTGACATCGGTCCATCCTGTGGGGGGGCGTTGTGAGAAAACAAACGGTACGTACGTTTCGGATACCTAGCTTTGGTCTGCTGAAGCCGCGTGATTGTCGATAAGTTCTGATTTAATGGCTTCCACGAGATAGGGAGCTGGCGAGAAATGTTCGATCGCAGCGGGAAGCAACTCTGTGGCCCGGCTCATGGCAACGTAGGGGATCCCTTCTTGCTTCATGTGCTCAGAGACATGCTTGCCATCCATCCGAGGTTCCATACGGTCGGTGAGCGTCACGGCTGCAACGATTTCTACGCCACTTTCTCGAAGTTGACGAACGGTACGGAGCAACGAGCCGCCTGTTGTTGTTACATCTTCCAACACCACTGTCGGTCCTGAGGGATGACCCAAAAAGTGTCGGTCTGCAGCGGCTCCATGCTCTTTGGGTTTGCCGCGGCCCATCGAAAAGACGTGGCTTCCTGGGCCATACGATTCGCTTTGGCGAGCCCACTTGTACTGCGTGAGAAGGGCCAGCTTGCTTGCGCCTTCTGGTACTCCATAAAACACCGAGGGGTTCCAGCCCTGGTCTTGGATGGATTGCAGCAAAAGGTCCGTTGCCTGATCAAGCAGGTAGACGTCCTCCGCGATCTTCCGCCAGTTAATGTACCAGTGAGAGTACCGTCCAGAGCTCAGCTTCACCGGCTCTTCAAAGAAGCCTACGATGCGGTTTTGGATGATAAAGTCAATCCAGGCTTGCGACATCATTGCGCTCCTTCATTGTGGGCTTGGCGAGCAAGAATCTGGAGAACGGTCCAGGGGTAGAGAATGTGCTCGACAGCGTGCATCTGTTGTTCAAGGGTTTCAAGAGGGGAGGATCGATCTATCGGCAAGGAAGCTTGCGCGATGATTGGACCTGTGTCCATGCCCTGATCCACGTAGTGTACTGTGATTCCGGTTGTCTCTACGTTGGCATCCCAGGCTTGCTGGATGGCATGAAGCCCCGGAAAAATAGGCAGGATGGACGGGTGGATGTTGAGGATCTTCCCGAGGTGCGGTTCAACCACACGAGCCGGTAAAATTCGCATGTAGCCAGCGAGCAGAAGCAGGTCAAATGGCTGCTCCAAAAACTGAAGCACCGCATCGTTCAGCGAAGCTTTGGATGTGCGCTGCTCGTCTGTGGGTACCGTGCTGGGCACCCCCAGGTTCTTCGCGCGCTCAAGGATATAAGCTTGTGGTTTGTTGCAAAAGACACCGGAGACTTCAACGCCAAAAGGCCGCAAGGCGCGAGTTAAGGCTTCAAAGTTGGTCCCACTGCCGGAGCCCATCACAAGGACTCGCTTGCCCTGGACGTTGAGCTTGTCCAGAGGAGTAGGCTCGGAGATGTGGTGAGGATTGTGAGATACTTGAGCAGGCCACCAGGGTGCAGAAAGGTTCGAGGGCACGGCCGAATCGTAGGGGTGAAGCCCTTCGACTTGCCAGGAAGATGAGATGGTTGGCATCATTCCGCTCTCACTCTTGGAGGTGCACATGGCCTGAAGTGGTTGGGCCACAGCGTGCTTGCCGCTCGTTACCCATCGGATACGTCTCTCTTGTCGGCCGTTAAATAACAAAAGAGTCGGAAAGACAAGGGTCTGTATCCCAAACCGAAACCGTTCGTGTGACAGTTGTGTAACATTCACAGTCCACACTTTGGAAAAACAAGACCCCAGAAACAAAAAAAGCGCCAAAATGGCGCGCAAAAATGATGCTTACTTTACAATACGTACCAACATACGATGGACATCAAACCATGAAAAACGATGAAACAAAACAAAAGCTCCAACATCCGAGAAGTACGTACAAAACATCACGAATCCACAACTCAAAATAGGACGTGTTAAACAATACATCACAAACCATTGCGTTCACGTTGTGGAAGGAATTGCTCCTTGTTGGCGCGGTGAATACACCGAGAAGTTTGTAGATGTCAAGGATTTTCTTGAATGTTGTTCCTCATCAAGCTTGGAGAGGTGGACTTGACAAACTTTGGGATTTCGATAAAAGCCCACATCAACTGCTGTTGTTTTTTCCGCACCAACTGTCGGTATGGATGTTCGCAAGGCAGATGAAGCCCAAGCGTCTTTTGTGGCCTGGTCTCAAAGAATCCCCAAGCCTATTGGAGCCAACCAGAATGAGCATTTCTCGACTTTCTTCGTTTGAGTATCTCGGTCGGATGATTCTTTTGGGACGAGATCCCAGCGGTGAATACGACGTATTGGCCTATGCTGTGACAGGCCGAAGTCCATCCAGCCGCGCCCGTCGCCTCGTGATGATGGACGATGGCTCCCTGCGAACGGATGTCACACAGCCTGAGCAACTTCAGCAAGGCAACCCCAAGCTGTTGCTGTACGATTGCATCCGTCGTTGCCACGACCAATGGCTCGTGAGCAACGGCATGCAGACCGATCTTTTGTACGAAGCGGCCGTCGAAGAGCGGCGAAAGTCGAGAGCGGTGAGTCCTGTGTCAGTCTTGGCGCGAGCGTTTCATCAGCCTCACTGGGTCGAAGGTCACAAGCCTCATTCGTTCATTGATTTGACCATGTACGAACCCGATGCTCCTACTTACACGCCCCGAATTAGCGGGGTGATTGGATCGCGAGGTGCCGCTCTTACCATCGCGAAGAGGGTGCACGACCAGACCGTACGTTCTTGGTTTGAAGTTCCTTTGACTGCAGGCCATGGCTGTATGATCTCCACCTACTCGGGCCAAAATGTTCCATCGGGCGAGGCCATCCCGTCGTTCTCGGGCGAGCCTCTTGCGCTGTTGATGGAGCAGGAGACTCCAGAGCAGCTGGCGCAAGACATTCACACTGCTCTTGGACCCAAAGAAGGTCCGACCTTCGTTTCTCCAGGAGCAGATTTCCGGGTGGGCGTTGCGGTGTACTACATCCACCGGGAAAGCCGGACCGTATCGTCTTCGATTCTCAATCAGAGCGCATAACGCAAACTCTTCCAGGGAGCCCATTGTTGGCTCCCTTTTTTGTTTCCAGTTGTTGAGGTCCGCGATACCGCGGCACGATCAGGGAGTGTGTATGATGAGCAGGGGCACAGACATCAGTCAGTTCAAGCGGGTCTACAGGCAAAGAAACGAAGGGGAGTTTCCTCAGAACCTCACCCTCACGCTGACCAAGGAAAACGACCTGAAGTATGGGGAGAACCCGAACCAGCAAGCTGCTCTGTACTCTGTGAGTGACATCGCGGGGCAACAAGCTGAGACCATCTCGTCTTTGACAGATCTTCGCTCGGTGCGCTCGGATGGACGAGGCAAAGGCGGTCTCTCCCTGACCAACCTTATGGATATCGCCCGTGGGATGGACAATCTGAAGTACTTCGAAGAGCCCGCTGTGGTGATTATGAAGCACAATGTTGTGTCTGGCTTTGCCGTTCAGAACGTCAACAACCAATCCCTGGCTGAGATCTATCGTCTGGCCCGTGACGCCGACCGTCGCAGTAACTTTGGCGGCGCGGTGATTCTCAATCGACCCTTGGATGCCACGACAGTGGAAGCCTTGTTGGAGCTGTATCCCCGCCATATCGTCGATGTTATCGCAGCACCTGGCTTTGAAGAGGGTGTGATTCAACGCATCGAAGAAGCTTCCCGAATGATTCGAATCGCCGAATTCTCCCGGCTCGACGTCCTGCCCAAGTTTGTCGGTGACGAGACCCACGGGTTGTTCTCCATCAAAGAGATGCCCACTGGGCGTGTGGCTCTCCAAGACTTCTTCTTGACCAGCGTAAAGAGCGCCGACGATCTTATCTTGGATCCGAAGGTTGTGGACAAAGAGGGCAACCCCCACGTCATGGAGCGCGACCCAACGCCCCAAGAACTCAAGGACCTCCTCACCTCTTGGTACATCAACATCGCCGGTGCCCGCTCCAATGGTGTGGTTTTGGTTCGTAACGGTGTGTTGGTCGCAAATGGCTCGGGCCAGGTCGAGCGCGTTGGAGCCGTTGAACAAGCGATCATGAAGGGGATGCAGAAAGCCTTCGATCGAGAAGAGCTAGAGTATGACCCCTTGCTCGGTATCACCGGATTTGAGCGGCTTAAGGACAATCCCTTTCATGGCGCCGTCTGTTCGTCGGATGCGTTCTTCCCGTTCCCCGACTCTGTCGAACGTTTGGGGCAGGTCGGCGTGAAAGCCATTCTGCAACCGTACGGTTCGGTCCGGGATGCTATGGTGATTGACTCCGCAAACAAGCTCGGCATTGCGATGCCTGCTACCTTGGAGCGCTGCTTCGGTCATTTCTAAACCTTGACCGTTTTACGCCAGCTTTGGTTGTGAACGTTCGTAAGGAACGGAAGTCGTATGCCTGAACTACATGTGTTGTCTGAAACGGGTGACTTTCCCATTCGCTGTGAAGAACCCATTCACCATGGGAAAGTCCGAACGGTGTACACACTCTCCTTGGAGGAGAGCCGCAAGCTTGCTGGGGCCAGGGGGTTTTCGGTCGGAGCTGATGCCCAGCTGGCTGTGATGGTTATCAGCGATCGGATCTCCGCCTTCGAGTGTCATTGGGTTGCTGAAGGTGAAATGGCGGGTGTTCCTGGGAAAGGGGCTGCTCTGAACGCGATCGCAGCTCATTGGTTCCAGCGATTTAAAGAGTCCGGACTGGGGAACCATCATATCGTTGACATCCCCCATCCCCTGGTCTGGATCGTTCAAAAGGCTCGTCCCATTATGATGGAAGCGATCGCCCGGCAGTACATCACAGGAAGCATGTGGCGCGCCTACCAAAAAGGGAAGCGAACGTTTGGTGGTCAAACCCTCTCCGATGACCTGACCAAGAACCAACGGCTGGATGACCTCCTCTTGACTCCCTCGACCAAGGGCATCTTGTCGGGGATCCCTGGAGTTCCGGAAGTAGACGATACACCCGTACCCCGCCAGTTGGTTCGTGAACACTGGAGCGCTTTTGCTTTTGAACAACCTGAGCACGTCGCCCAGGTTGAGGAGATGTTGCGGCAGGGGTTCGCTGTTATCTCGAAAGAACTCGATGGAGTCGATCAAATCTTTGTCGACACCAAGTTTGAGTTTGGCTATGTCACGAACGCGGCGGGTGACTCCGAGATTCTGTATATGGACGAAGTTGGGACCCCTGACTCTTCGAGGATGTGGGACAAGTCAGCCTATGAACAAGGCGAGATTGTTGACTACTGCAAGGAGTCGTTCCGACAGTTCTTGTTGGAGACGTTGGACCGCGACATCCTAACTACTGGCTCACGGATCGAGGAACGGAAAGCGATGGCTGCACAGTATCGTGTTCCTCTTGATGAAATGATGGATGTTTCGAATCGTTATCGGTACATTGCGGAGCAGATTACGGGGCAACCTTTGACTGTGGAAGAGCGGCCCCATGAAGCCATCCAGGACGCTCTTGCCAGCTACGGACTCCTCCGCTAAACCCTATTCCGTGGCGACACGCGACCCAGAGTTTTGCCTCTCAACGGACCTTCACCCTTTCCGACAGGATAAAATCATGGCATTGACCTACCAAGACGCCGGCGTTGATGTAGCTTTGGGAGATCAGGCATCACGCATCTTGTACGAAGCAGCCAAGCAAACGTGGAGCAATCGGCAAGGACGGTTGGGCGAAGTTCTCGTTCCTTTCGATGACTTCAGCGGCCTGCGGGCCATCGATGTGTCCGGCTTGCCTGCTGGAACGTTGATGAACATTGGCTTTGATGGGATTGGGACGAAGGTCGAGATTGCCGAGCGGATGAACGCCCATCGGACATTGGCGCACGATCTCTTTGCGATGGTCTGTGATGATGCTGTGATTCGTGGAGCCGAGCCCGTCCTTTTGGGTTCCATCCTCGATGTAAACAAGCTCGCAGGCAAGGACGATTCGCACATCCCACAACTTCAAGAGCTGGCAGAGGGTTACGTGGAAGCTGCTTCCCTCGCGAACGTGGCCGTTGTGAATGGTGAACTTGCTGAGATGGGTGGTCGGGTCGGTGGCTTTGGTGAATTTTGCTACAACTGGGGCGCTGCCGTTGTGTGGTTTGCTCGGAAGGACCGCTGGATTACAGGCCACAAGGTCTCCCCTGGTGATGCCATCGTGGGGTTGCAAGAGACGGGGTTCCGCTCCAACGGAATTTCCCTGGTCCGACGCTCGTTTGCACAAGCACACGGTGAAGAGTGGCACAATGTTGAATGGGAAGGGAAGCCCTTGGGAACATGGGCTTTGGAGCCTTCCAAGATCTACAGCAAGGCCGTTGCGGAGATGACCGGTGGGTTTGCCGACGAGCCGAAGGCCATACTGCATGCTGCAGCACACATTACAGGAGGCGGGCTTCCTGGGAAACTGAGCCGGGCGTTAAAGCCGTCAGGTTATGGTGCTGTCTTGGATTCTTTGTTTGCCCCTTCTGCAAGCATGATGTATTGTCAACAATGTGCACAGATATCTGATGAAGAAGCATACCGTACTTGGCACATGGGGCAGGGAATGGTGGTGATCACCCCCGAACCAGAGAGTGTCATCGAAGTTGCGGCTTCTCACGGAGTTCCTGCCCAACGGATTGGTACTGTGCAGGCAGAGCCTGTCTTGCAAATCACGAGTCGTGGGGCTGAACATTCTGGAGCTAAGCTTGAGTTTTCCTTGCGCGAAACAGGATGAGTACATGACCCATGAGTCCCCAATGGTCTCCACTGACCGCACAAAGATGCGACGTTTCCTGCGAACGCATGGGGCTCTTGAATCGTTTGAAATTTTGGTCACGTTGCTCCCCCAGGCCGCCATCTTTGTGGTGGACGCCGAGCGAAATGTGATTCTGTGGAGCAAAGGGGCGGAAGAACTTCTAGGCTTCTCCGCCGAGGAAGTGCTGGGCCGTCACTGCCTGACATCCAACCGCTGTCCCCAGTGTATCAAGGGCTGTGGTATTGCTGAATATCACTCCGTGAAAGATGTCCCTCTTAAGCTGTACGCTGAAGACGGACGGCCTGTTCACGTGCGCAAAACCGCCCGTGCCTTCTTTGACGACGAGGGCCACTTCGCTGGTGGTATCGAAGTGTTAATGCCCAACTTCGATACCGAAGAGGAAGAAGAGCTTACGCCTCCCAAAAATGTAGTCACTTTTAATAATATGGTGAGCCGATCTCACCCGATGTTGCAGGCCTTCGACGTTGTCAAGAATGTCGCAGCGACCGATGTCACCGTGTTAATACGTGGGGACAGCGGAACGGGCAAGGAGCTGATCGCTCGTGCCCTGCACGCCGAAAGCGATAGAAAGTCCGGTCCTTTTGTCGCGGTGAACTGCGCAGCGTTCACGCCAACGTTGCTGGAGAGTGAGTTGTTTGGTCATGTCCGTGGAGCCTTCACTGGAGCGACCCGCGACAGACCCGGCCTCTTCGCCCGAGCAGACGGTGGGACTCTGTTTCTCGATGAAGTCGCTGAGCTTCCTCTGGAACTCCAAGCCAAATTGCTCCGTGTGTTGCAAGAGCGTAGCTTTGTTCCTGTGGGAGGAACCCAGTCCACTTCGGTGGATGTGCGGATTGTCTCGGCAACTCATCGGTCGCTGCGAGCGATGGTTCGTGACGGTGACTTCCGTGAAGACCTGCTGTACCGGCTTCGTGTTGTGCCCATCTTCCTTCCTTCTTTGCGGGAACGTCGTGAAGACATTGAGGTGCTGCTCTGGCACTTCATTGAAAAACGCAACGAAGGTGGCCCTCGAAGGGTTCGTTCCGTGTCGCCCGACGCGATGAAGGCTTTGTTGTCGTACCATTGGCCTGGGAATGTTCGTGAGTTGCAGAACGTGGTGGACTACTCGTTCGCTGTTGGCCGGGGTGGGAGCTTGCTTTTGGGAGATCTGCCTCCTGAACTCCGCGACTCCAACCGAAGCGAGGGCTTGCCTGGACATGCACCTCCAGGACCTGGGTGGGGTCCAACCGAAGGACTTCCTTCTAGCAATGCCAACTTTGCTGCAAACTCCTGGGGACAAGGGTGGGGTGGTTGGCACGAATCCAACCAGGGGGTTTCTTCTAACTACAACAATCCACCCTATCCACAAGCAGGGGGCTGGCCTGGAGCGGCTCCACCTTCCTTCCCCCCTGGCGACGAACGAACGCGAATCCAGATGGCGCTTCAATACGCCAACGGACACCTCGGTCGCGCCGCGGACATGCTTGGTATGAGCCGCACGACCCTTTGGCGCAAACGAAAAAAATACGATATCTAGCCATTGAGAATGTACACCCCATTCTGAGAGGCTGTCATCTCAATAGGTCGCACCAGAGTCCTTATCACCCTTGAAAGACAACACCGGCGTAGCCAACCACACGTTGCGTGTTGCCGCTGACGGCTGCGCTCGTGGTGTGCTCAACAAGTCGGGCGTGGTTGCAACCCAAAGGCTGCAACGCATACAAGACGATGGTGGCAGGCACAACGCCGCACATGCTGATATCTTGGGTTTGGCAGACTTCAAACAAGGCTTTGGGGTTCAGGGAGAGGACCTGCTCCAGAGCGGCGTGGTCTTTCTGTTGGGTGGTGACTTCGTCATCAAAGTGGTTCATGTCGGAAGAAATAACCAACAGCACAGGCTCGTCCCATTCCTGGAGGGCCTTGCCCAAAGCCTGGCCAAAGGTTTGGCAATCCTCGAAGGAACGATACCCGAATACAATGGGCACAAACGTTACATCCGGCCGTCGGTGTTGCAGAAACGGGAGAAGCACTTCCACGCCGTGCTCTTTTTGGAACGCTGCGTCATCCACAGAGAGTCCAGGGAGGAGAGAGAGTAGGTGTGCTGCAAGAGGTTCGTTGATGGCAATGTTGGAGCCTGGCAACGACCAGCAGCCTTCGGTGTTAATCGCAGTATGGGCTCCCAACCTGGTGTGTTTGGGAGAGAGTATGAGAACGGTCTGGGGGATCTCCACTTCTGCAAGAGTCGCCCCAGCAACCCTTCCTGAATACACAAAACCTGCATGGGGGGCCATCACGGCAAGGGCAGGCCTGGCTTCCTTCTCCGGGGTAAGCTCCGAGACCATTTGTTGTAGGGCATCAGGGTTATCTGGGTAGAACAAACCAGCAATTGCAGGGGGACGTGGAGTGGGCATCGTAGGTTTCCTCATTCGCTGGCAGACAAGAGGTGAGTTTCTTTGATGAGCGTGGCGGCGGCTTCGAGAGAGGTGGTGAGCGTTTCTTCCAAGGAGTTGGGAGTGAAGTTTCCTTGTTGTCCCAAAGCACGGAAGCGTCGAACCTGTGTAAGGTAGTTGGAGATCTCTCGGAAGGGCAACTCTTTGTTCATGTGCATCATGGGCAAGGCTCGAACTTCCCGGTTGATAGACAACTCTGCTACTTGCTCCGCAACCAATAGGTTGGCTTCCTCCAAGCCTGGGCGCGCCTCCTCCAGCAACTGCTCGGGTGTCGCGTTGTGGAGAGGGTGTCCCTGTGGGAGCATCCATTCCACCTTCAAACATCGTTGGTTGAAGTGTTCTTGCTGTGACGGACGATGCTGCTTGGCTGGACTCACACGATAAAAAGAATACTGAGGCTCAGGAAAGTAGCCCCACCACAAGGACTCATCGGGAGGGGCGTTCAACAAGATGTGCAACGAGACAAGGGAGCTGTGATGAAGCTGGTAGGTGTACTCCAACAACGTATGAGGCGGCAGCGGATCCCAGCGAAAGAACAGGGTGGAGAGAGGAATCGTTGAGAACAGAAAGTCGACGGGTTCCCAGTGTTCTTGTCCTTGCCAACTGTATTCGATGGCCTTCACCTCTCCTTCCGGCGCATAAATTTTACGCAGGTTGGCAGAGGTAAGGATCTGGCCTCCTGCGGCAGTTATTTTGTGGGAGAGGGTTTGTGGAATGGAGCAAAACCCGTGGTTGGGATCGTGAAAGGACAGGGTTCGTTGCTTGGGAGGTCGAAAGATCCCGGTCAGGAATTGTTTGATGGAGTCCTGGGTGGTGGAGTTGGCTGTGGTAAACCAGGAAGGCCGCATCGATGAAGCTGGCACCTGCTGAACCTTGTGAATGTATTCGCTCATCATCACCTGGTCGAGGACCCAGCCGTATTGAGGAAGCAGGCCATTGGGGGACGTTTTCATCGCGTCAGGAGACAACCCAAGCTGTTGTTGGCTCCAATTCCAGGCCCAGCCTCCCATCGCTCGGGCCAATGTGCTTGGAGGGATCTCCATGAGTGAGCGAGAGGAGAGGGGGTAGCCGACCCAACGGTTCTGAAACCAGACCTTGTTGTGCCTTGTCTGTATCTGGTACTCTTTTCCCATAAGAGATTTGAGTTCGCGGGCCAGAGGTTGTTCTGTAGTGTGAAACGAATGGGGTCCCAGCTCAAGTCGAAAGCCATTCCAGATCTGGGTTTTCGCGACACCGCCCACTTCGGGCTGAGCTTCCAGCACCAGGGTGGGGATTCCTGCCTCCTGCAGCTTCCAGGCCAACATCAGCCCAGACAAGCCAGCCCCTAGCACAGCAACACGGGAGATTCCCATTGGTTTGTGACTCCTTCCATCGAGTGCTTGAACGTCCGGTACTTACGATACCATGGACCTTCCTTTGTGTCAGCTTCTTTCCCGGACAAGCCTGAGGTGCCAGCTCCTCCACTAGGTATCTGTTCTTGTTGACAAGGCCGTGAAGTTTCGGTATATTCACACAACTTTTTCGTACCAGGTCATGCCTGTTAACTTGTAGCCCTATGTCTTCGGGCCTAGGCCACTACAGTTTTCAATAGATTATCCCTTTTTTTCTTTTCACATTTTACGCATCGTAGGAGTTTGCCATGAAGATCAAAGGTGATGCACCGCAGTTGCCGCTGACTTCGACAGTCCAACAACAAGGTCCAACCCAGACCGCTGTTGTGACGACCCAACAGACCGTGACAACGTTGAACGAAGCGCAAGCCAACCCAGCCTGGCAGACCTTGACCCAGCAGCCCTCGTTGGCTCCTTCCACTGAGGCTCCAACCGCTGGCCAATCCGCCCTTCGTTCCCAAATGCAACTGGCTGGTGGTCAGGCTCTCCAAAGCAACCTGATTGCCCACGACGCTTTGGCCCAACGTCTTGGTGTTGACCCCTCCCGCCTTCAGGCAACTGCTTCTGCTGTGGCGTTGAACCAGCAGCTGGCCATCGCTACCGGCAGCAACTTGCAAGCGGCTCCTTTGGCTACCAAAGGCAACCTCGGTGGCTCCACAACTTCTGCTGTGCGAACCGAAGCCAAGGCTGCGTTTGAAGCTGTAGTTGAGCAAAGCTTCATGACCTTCGACACCAAATCCGACAACATGGCTCGCGAGCTGTCCAAGAACGGCGCACAACTCGACGCTCTCTCCGTCTCCGAGAAAGCTCGTCTGATCGACATCATGGGCAGCGGTGCTGTGGGTAACAGCGACCAGGACGGCATCCTTCGTGTGTTGTCTGCAGCGGACAGCCCTGCTGAGTTCAACCAGCTTGTGCAACTGGCTGGTGGCGCTGAAAAGCTTGAAGGTATGATGAGCGGAAGCAACGACAACGAGTTCCGCTTCCTCGTGGACAAGCACGCGACTGGCACCATGACCAAGGACCACCCCTTGCGCAATGAAGCCCGTAGCACCTTTGAAACCATCCTCCGCAAGAGCCACGACTCGTGGGACACCCAAGCGGACAACATGGTTCGTGAGTTCTCTCGCAACCCCCGCATGATGGAAGCCCTCACCCCCCTCGAAAAGGGTAAGCTTATCCAGATCCTGGGTTCGGGCGTCTCCGGTGAAGGTGACGAAGAAAGCATCATCCGCGTGCTCAAAAGCTCCGACAACGCTCACGACTTCTGGAGCACTGTCCAGTCGGCTGGTGGTGCAGAGTTCATCAACAGCCACGTGGATTGGAAAGAACAAGGTCAGTTTGACTACCTGATTGACAAGTTCCGTCGCAATCCCGGCACTCCCAACCCTGCGACTGCAGCTCGCCCCACGGGCGTTCCTGCTACCACCGCTCCGGCGGGTGGCGTGATGGCTCCTACCACTCCGATGGTTCCCGGCATGGGAATGGGCTCGATGATGGGCGCGCCCGGAATGTACGCTCCGGACCTCGTCAACCCCTGGAGTGTTTCCCCTGTCATTAACTACGATGCTCTCTACGGCAACAACACCATGCCCGCTTACAACACGGGTATGGTCACCGGGATGGGCCAACCCCATGACCTCGGTATCGGCCGTGCTCTCAAGGGTATCGTGGGTGGCTTGTTCCGCTCCATCGTCAACACCGTGTCCAGCGTCGTTCGTATGGCTGTCAATGTCGGTATCAACGCGGGCATCGGCTTCCTGATGGGCGGACCCGCTGGCGCTGCAATGGGCGCTGCTCGTGGCTTGATGGGCTCGATGAGCGGTATGCTCAACAACATGGGAATGTACGGTGCGGCTTCCATGCTCCCGATGCTGTTCTCCACCATGATGGGCATGTCTGGCCCGATGATGGGAATGGGCGGAATGGGTGGTATGGGCATGATGATGGGTATGTTCTAAACCATCCCCCGTTCCGGCTTGAAGCTTTGTGCCGCAGTGAGGTGTGTCCTTGCTGCGGCTTCTTTCTATGGTCTCCTTCTCTTCCCCTAACATTTGCCAGACAGTAGGTGCGTGTTCCATGCCGATCACCGAACAGATGAAAGAGTTGTTGGTTGCAGGTCAACTCAAAGAAGTTGAGCCTTTGCTGCGAAGTTATGCTGAGCAACACGAAGACGACCGCGAAGTTCGAACAACCTGGGCCCGAGTACTCTTGGGCCTTCGTCAGTTGGACGAAGCCCAAGGCTTGGTGGAAGCTCTCATCTCTGAGGCTCCTAACGACCCTGATTCCCTCGGCTTGCGTGCTTTGGAGCACGAGATGCACGGTCGTCTGGAAGAAGCCAAGGCGGATTACGAAGCCTCTCTGGCCCTCGACAGCGAGCAATCCAACGTCCTCTACAACCTGGGTCGCTTGCTGGTGACCTCCGTTGACTTCGATGACGCTGTGGCTCAAAAAGCCGAGGAGTACCTCAAGAAAGCGCTGAAGCTGACCCCTGACCATTTTCAGGCGTCGTTTCAGTTGGCTGCGTTGTACACTCGATTGAATCGACCTGAGGAAGCTGTGGAGGCTTGCGCTGAAACCATTGAGCGCAACCCCATGCACATTCCTTCGTACCTGTTTTTGGGTGAGATCTTTACGTTGTTGGGTCAAACGGGTGACGTGATTGAGCTGTACAAGGCAGGGCTTCGTGTGAACCCTCTCGCCCATGCCTTCCGCGACGAACTGATTCGTTTGTATCGTGTGGAGGAGCGCTTTGAGGCTGCCTTTGAAGTGGCCATGGAACAGGCTGATATGCGCGGCGCCTGTGAAGACTTTATGCAGATGGGTGAGTTGTCCTTAATTCTGGGACAAACCCAATCGGCCGAAGTTTCCTATGTGAAAGCTGAAGATGTAAGCCCCAAAGACTGGCGACCTTCTTACAACCTGGGTGAACTTTACCGCGGCCTGGGTCTCACCGAACAGGCACACGAAGCATACACCCGTTCCTTGTCTCTTGCTGAAACTGCCGAAGCTTCCAACGGTTTGGGCTTGTTGTCGCAAGAAAAGGAGGACGGCATGGAAGAGGCGATCTCCCGCTTCCAAGCCGCGCTGGCGATTGTTCCTGACTCCCCCGTCTACTTGAACAATCTGGCTTTGGCGCTCGACAAGGCCGGTCGAAAGGAAGACATCGCCGATACTCTCCAACGAGTTGGGCCTCTCTTTCCCCCAGACGACCCGACACTGGCCAACGTCAAGGCGATGCTCTAAGCGCTCACCTTACCCTCACAAGACGAATTTTCTCTACACTGCAGGTGGAATGAAAGCAGGTCCGAAGCAAAGCGGCATGTGAATTTGCTCGGCTTCGCTCTGGGTGTAGTGCGGCGTCCATCCTGCTTTTTCCTGGAACAGACGGATCGCGCGGATGGTTCGGTCTTCGCACAGGTCAAACCAGTGGTGTGTACCTTCCGGGACGTTGATCATGTCGCCTTTGACCACTTCGATGCTGAAGATGGGTCCGTTCTCAGGGTTGATATGGAACAGCCCACGTCCATGGACAATGAAACGGACTTCATCCTCGCTGTGCCAGTGCTCCCTGTTGAACTTGTTGAGCATGTCTTGAAGGCCAGGAACTTCGGAGGTAATGTTGATGACGTCAGCCGTTACATAACCTCCCTCTTTCATCAGCTTCTGGATGGGTTCTTGGTAGGCTTCCAAGATCTCTTCGTTGGTGGCGTCTGGACCCAGATTGTCAGAGCCTTCAAAGCGACGGAACCAGATTCCAAACTGCTCCAAAAACTTTGATATCTCTTGGGGGTCTTCCAAGGTTTCTTTGGTGTCGCGTATCGTAATCAGAGCCATATCCAGTCTCCCTGCGTTTTCTTCTTGTCATTGCATTTTGATGTTGGCAGGGTGATTGTTCCCCTCCCAACCTGCTTTGTTGTACCGAGACGGATGATACACTGTCAAGACAACTACCTGCTACTACATAGGCAACTCACGAGCGGAGTATGACGTCACGTTCCTTTTGGTGTATACCCTGTTCTCCACATGGCACATGTACGATTGTTCTAGGATGAGCGTATATCATGGAAAGAGATTCTTCCCCCACATCGAGGAGACGGTTTGTGAACCCTTGGACCTTTCAGCGGCTTGTACAAATGGGACTGCCGTTCTTGTTGTTTCTAGGACTTTGGAGCTACTCTTCCCAGGCTGAGGCCAAACCCTACCAGCGTTTTCGAGTGCAGCATGCTCTTCCAGGTGTTGCTTCAATTGAGCAAGCGTCTGCGCAACACTCTCAGAGTCGGCATCGTGACTCGTTTGCGCCTGGTACCAAGGGTACAATGGCACCTTTGCCCTTGTCCTACATGGGTTGGTGGGCCAAGGAAGGTCAGTCCACCCGGCTCGCTCAAATTGACCCCAAGACGGGGCTTCCTCCTCCGGTTTCGGAATCTTCTGTTCCCCCTGTAGAGTGGCCTCTTGTTTTGTTGCAAGGCTTTTCTGCTGTCGTCGTGGGTGCGTTTGGTAGCTTTATGGTGCAGGCATTGATTGACCTTGCGCTGGCTCCCACCATTCAAACAACCGCAGATATTGAGACGTCAGGCTTAGTTAGCAATATCTCGACGCTGTTAATTATGCCCTGGGTGATAGGCGCGACGGTTTATGGCCTGGGCCAATTAAGTAACAACTACACTGCAAGTTTTTGGTGGGCTCTGGCTGGGGCGTATGTGGGACAAGGTGTCGCTTTTGGAGTTGGACTTTTGCTCAATTATCTCGATACATCCGAAAAGAAGAACACATCCCGGTTGGTTCGCTTTCTCTTGGACGGCTTGCTGATCGGTGTGGGTTCGGTCCTGATGTACACGCTGTTTCGCCGGTCCAAAGGGACATTCCAGCAAATAGGCACGCTCATGCGTTACCAAGATGGAAAGGTCGCATGGGGGCTTCCCATTCCCCTTGTCACGCAGCCTCAACCGAACGAGACGCTTGTCACTGTTCCCATTCTTGCTGGGCAGTTCTAGTCGGTTTGCGGTGAATCTTTGGGACGTTGAAGGGGGAGGACGAGGGGGTTCTTACCTGGATTTGGGCTTGGTTTTGATGATGATCTTGCTCGGACCAATCTTCACCGAGGAGAGATCTTTGATGCGGGATTGGGCGAACTGGATTCCCGCTTTCTGTTGGGGGTATTTGGAAGCAAGAGTGAGATAGATCTGCCAAGCGGCGATGGCGGCTGGGCGTTTCTGCTGAAGTTCGTAGCAAAAGGCCACGTTGTAGAGGGCCGTGAACTTCTCGTAGCTTTCGGTCTTTTCCTTAAATCCGTTGGCGGCCAACTGGAAAAAGCGAATGGCTTGCTTGTACTGCTTGTTGAGTTTGTACATGGTGCCATAGAGAGCAAAGAGTCGCGCCGAGTTGGGACGAAGCCTTTGAGCGGCTTGAATCAGCGTGTAGCTGCCGTTGATATCGCGCTGCATCAGCTTTTGGGTTGCGCGTTCGTACAGGTCCAGGAAACGTTTGTCGAGAAGCTCATTTTTCTTAACAGCTTCAACGTCAAGGCCATCCTTCAGTTTTACGATCGGAGCAGGCTTGGCTTTGGCTGGAGGCGCGGGCGCGGCCATCAACGCTGAGGGAGCCCATGCAAAGATGCTGAGGGAAAGCAACAAGGCAACAGTGCGGTTCATAAGATCACGTACTCCTTTCTTCAGAGGCGCCATCATTGTACTCATTTTCTGATGTAGAGAAAGGGCCTTGCAGGGGTAAAATCAACTCACGGATCCCTTTTCTGGCGAGAACACCCACGCACCATTTGCGGTACCGTGCGTTGGAGACGTCGTCAGAGGCGGGGCGGGCGGCTCGTCGGATCTCGTTCACCGCTCGTTCCAGTAACGGATAGTAGTCAACAGGCTGTCCTTCGAGTAACCCTTCTGCTGCTGTCACCCGAAAGGTAACGGGACCCACGGCTCCTACCGCAATCCGAACTTGATTGAAGTTGTGTGCTTCAAAGGTTGCGGCCAGGGCTACCGAGACTTTGGCTGGGCTGCGGATCCCTTGGGAACGTTGCTTGAGAAACACGCTGCTGCGGAGGGTTTTGGGGATCAGGATTGTGTGCACAATCTCTTTGTCGTTCAAGATGTTGGTGTCAGTCTCACAGAAGAAGTCTTCGCAGTCGAAGGTGCGCTCGTCACGACCGTTGCTGCAAACGATTTGGGCGTCCAGTGCGAAAAGAGCTGGAATCACATCCGCTTCGGAGCCCCCTTGTGAAACAAGCCCTCCAAGGGTGCATCGGTTTCGAAGTTGCCACGACCCGTACTGTTGGGCGGCCTGTCGAAGGGCCTCAGCGTACTGTTCAAGCAGAGGATCTTGGGCCATTTGGGTGCATGTGGTGGTGGCGCCTATGCGGAGAAATTGGTCGTCTTCTGTAATGCCCTGAAGATCGGGTATCCGCATCAGGTCGATCCACACAGCTGGTTCTTCGCGTTGTGTGGAATGCAGACTTCGCAGCAGCTCTGTTCCACCCCCAAGGTAGACTGGGGGCGAAGACAACGATTGCACCAGATGGTGAAACTCCTCCATTGAGATCGGCGCGTGGTAGCGTTCGATATTAGGAGGCATGGTTTGACTCCATGTCTTTGCCTGCGTATTTGATGGCTTTTTGCCACTGAGGATAGACGCCACAGGCGCAAGCATGGCTCTCCAAAAGCCGTTGGATTTGCTGGGGAGAGGGGGCGTTTGTTTCTTCGAGCATGGCGATTGTGGAGAGAATCATGCCCGCGGTGCAATACCCACATTGAACAGCGTCGCATTTGATAAAGGCGCGTTGCACAGGGTGGAGTCCAAGTTCAGCGTCCTGGATTCCTTCAATGGTGGTGACATGACATTGGTTGGCCTGGGCCGCAAGCAACATACACGCGTTCACCGGCTGACCGTTGAGAAGGACCGTACAAGCTCCACATTCACCTGTGTCACAGCCATCTTTTGCGCTCGTAAGCTGCAGTCGATGCCGCAAGAGTTCTAGCAGCGTTTCAGAGAAAGGGACCCGCAAGGTCAGGGGCTCATTGTTGATCGTCAGTTGGAGTTCAAGCAAATGATTCATGTGTGGTTACCTTGCTGGCTACCGTTTTCATCAATGTCAACTGCAACTGCATCTCTGGGCATCGCCCCAACAATCATCTCCGGGAGGATGGGAACGTGGCAAACTCGCTCTCCTGTGGCTTGCGCAATGGCGTTCGCGATGGCTGGGGCAATCCCAAGAGAGGGAAGGGCGTCCAGGCCTTTGTGACCTAGAGCGCCTACTGCGTGATCATGCTCGATGACAATCGGGTGAATCGCGGGGGCTGTGCCCATTGTGCGAATGGGGTGGCCAATGTTTCGGAGGCTGTCATCTTCCTGGCTTGGGAGGGACAGCAAGGTATAGTGGAGACCCTGGTACGCTCCCGATATGAGTTGATTCCTGGCCAACATCGGGTTGATCACTTTGCCAATGTCGCACGCAACATGAATCGAAAGGACCTCCACTTCTTTGGTGTCCAGGTCAACTTCCACTTCGGCGACAAACACACCGTACGCATACGCTGGATAGTGAAGGGACTCCGGCGTGGCTTTCTGGGAATCGGCAGAGCGTACTTGAACAGGGAGAGTGTATGACCCATAGTTTGCAAGGGGAATTCCTTGTTGCCAGCAGAGTTGGGCCACTTCCATAAACGAGATCTGGGCATCCTCTGGACCCGTGAACCCTCCGACCCGGCTTTGAATGTCTTCCGTCGCGCAACCCCAATGCGAGGCCAGCCGCGTGAGCATCTTCACTCGCAAAGGAAGTGCCGCTTCTTGAAGGGCCTGGCCTGTGAGAACAATGGACGTTGGCAAAGAGACAGGAGTTGGGGCGGGGAGGTGTGTGGTGTCGATGTCGAGGAACCGAATGGACTCAAATGGTGCTGCCAGTATCTCCGCAGCCATTTGGGTCAGGCGCGTTTGGTTGTCACTGCTCGCGTCTACCTGCGGGACGTTGAGCAGCACCGAACCATCCGATTGTACATGAACGGAAGCCATCGCCTGCGGAGGGGAGCCTTCTCCTCCTGAGCTGAGACCCACGGAAGTCAGGGCCATGCCCCAGCCCCGTCGCTTCCGGACTTCCCCTTGCCAGTAGGGAGCCACCTGATTGGCAACGTCTTCCTGTGACGCAGCGATGTTGTCGTCGTCCAGGTCAAAGTTCGGATCTTCGGCGTTGTCGTCCGTGGGAATGGGGGTGGCCTTGAGAGTATCAATCAATCCGTGAATGTCTGGGATCTCTTGCCCCCAAACGCTTTTGTCGCCTGGGTGAAGGAGGTTGTTCTCTCGGAACTCCGCCGGTGAAAGCCCCAGCCGATGGGCGATATCGTCCAACATGCTTTCTCTCGCGAAGCATGTGGCCATCTGCCCATATCCAGGGAGCAGCGACACGGGCGGAGTATGAGTCGCGACGGCATGTACGGTCACTCGATGGTGCGGAACTTTGTAGGGTCCCAAGGCATGAGACAACGTGCGGTGAAGCAAAGGCCCGACATCATGGGCGTAAGCTCCCATGTTAAGATAGATGCTCATCTCGCAAGCTTGCAGCTCGCCTGAACGTGTCACACCCATCTTCATCTTGACATGAGCGGAAGGACGATGGCCAAAGCTCTCCATGGCCTGCTTCCGGGAAAGATGGATCGTGACGGGGTGCCCTGTTAGCCAGGCAGCGAGCGCTGTATACGAACCCAGCAGGGCAGAGCGTAGCGCGTAACCCTGGCTGTTCCCACGAAGCGCATGCTGGATGACCTGAATCCTGTTAAAGGGTAGCTCAAGCAGGTGAGCTACCGTTGCCTGTAAGAGGTAGGGGTGCTGGGTGGTGCCTTGAATGACAAAGCCATCTTGCGGGTCAACCTGTGTGGTCATGGACGGGCACTCCATCCAATCTTGGGTCTGACCCTGGCTGGAGAACTCCCGTTCAAAGACTTGATCGCAATCCGAAAACGCTTGAGATGGGTCGCCCACTTCTGCGCTGTAGCTCTGCCAAACATTGCCCTCCATCGTGTTGTGAACAAGGGGGACTCCTGGTTGGAGCGCGTCTTGGAGCGTGAGAACGGTGGGCAACTCTTCGTAATCCAAGTGGATGCGCTCGGTCGCTCGCTCCGCTGCGTCCTGGTTCCGGGCCACAACCAGAGCGAGAGGCTCGCCCTTGTACCGGGTCGTTGCTCCAGCAAGGAAAGGCTGGATGGAATGGGGAAGGCAGGTGGGGCCGCTTAAGTCATGTGCCGTGATAACCCTTATCACACCAGGGACTTGAAGAGCCTCGGTCACATCAATACGGCGGATGCGGAGGTGTGGATGAGGGCTTCCTACAAGGGTGACGGCCATGGTGTGGGAAGGTATCGTGTCGCGGTTGTATCTCGCGGCTCCTGTTACCTTCTCAATGATGTCCACTCGCGGCAACGAGCGTCCAACAACATGCTTCGGATGGTTCTGCACCCTTTGCTCCTTCACTTGTTGTGCACGGAACCTCTCTCGCTATCTTATCGCCTTGGGTGTTGCTGTCAACCAAGGCTAGGCTATTTCTTCTGGATAAATGTTCAGGTTGGTCCTCTCTTTCCTCTCAACATTCATGTGAAAGGTTGGGATTCTTGGAAAAGTTGTGAGGCCCCGCTTGCAACCCTTTTCATGGGTACCTATTCTGTCGATGGTCTACCTCTCTGTCGGTTTTCTGCAGCGTCTCCTTTAAACAAAGTCATGTGTCTTAAGCCGCCTGCCTCACGCTGGTCTGCCATGAGAACGTCTTTGGCTCACGGCAAGTCTATGTGTTGCAATGCAAGTTTGGATTTCATGGGATGGAACGGCTGTTCGTTGGGTCCAACGAAGGAACGTGTGAAACTTCGCTTCGATTCGACGTGTTTCTAGTGAGGAAAGTCAGAGCCAGACTGTGCCCGTTCTGAAGATTGCACCAAACTCTTTCCAATGGAGTTGGTGTATGTTACGATTCGGCGTACGAAAATAGGTGTTGAACAGAAGCTGTCGCAACACCCATGAAAGCTTGAAACAAAAGTATTGTCCGTTTTCTATTTTGAAGGGAGTCGATTCATCATGACAAACCCAAATCAACCTCGATGGGTCAATGTCACTCGCCTATCCTCTATCTCCATGTATGCGCTTGTGCTGTTTTGCTCGCTGGTGTTTTGGCGTTGCTCTCCCGAGCCGGGAACCACGGATGGTGGGGAAGGTTGCGTCACGGCAGGTGATTGCAAAGAGTTAGACGAACGTTGCAAAGATGGAAAGTGCTCGTGCCGCAATAAGAAATGCGTTCCGAGGAACGCACCTCCTGTGGCAGAGGCTGGGCAGGACCAGGAAGTTAACCTGAAAGAAGAGGTCTTTCTGGACGGTGGGGGCTCCTTTGACCCCGATGTCGACACCCTCAGCTTCAGCTGGACGTTCACAAGCAAACCCGACGGAAGCGCCGCGACCATCAACAAAGCCAACGAGATCAAAGCCTCGTTCTCGCCGGATGTTGCGGGCACGTATGTGATTCAGTTGGAAGTCAATGATGGGACAGCCACAGGTACCGATACGGTCACCATCACGGTTAAGAAAGGTCCCAACACGGCCCCCAAAGCCAAAGTCGGCGATGATCGTTCGGTGGAGTTGAACAAAGAAGTTACCCTCGATGGCTCGGGGAGTTCCGATCCTGATGGTGACAAACTAACCTTCACCTGGGAGCTGACAGTGCCCACAGGCAGCTCCGCAACTCTCTCCGATACCGCAGCCGAAAAGCCGACCTTTACCACCGATGTGGAAGGCGAGTATGTCGCCAAGCTGACTGTCAGTGATGGCGAAGAGTCGGATACTGCTTCCGTTACGATCACGGCGGTGAAAGACATCAACAAACAACCCAAAATCGACAAGTTGGACCCAACCCGGGTTCCGACAGGCGCGTTTGCTTCGGTGAAGATCACAGGGAGCAACTTCTCACAGGGTGCGGTTGTTTTGTTCCAAAACCGAGAGGTCTCCACCAAGTCCTCCACTGACACAGAACTGGTCGTCGATCTCAACCTGACCACGGTTGTTGTTGGCAAGTATCCTCTGAAAGTGAAGAACTCCAACGGACAACAGTCCAACGAAGTGGAGTTGGAAGTGTTTGAGGTCCCCTCGCCGGTGATCTCCACTTTGACCCCAGACAAAGCAGGCGCAGGCGCCATCTTCACCATGAAGGTGTCGGGCCAAAACTTCGTGAACGGTGCCAAAGTCTTCTTCACTGGAACCGAGTTGAAGACGACGTTTGTTTCCGGCACCGAAGTGGAAGCCACTGTTGACCTTACCGGTATTTCGACAGGTATCTATCCCATCCTGCTGCGTAATCCCGGCGGCAAAGACTCTAACACTGTGAACTTTGAAGTCACGATTCCGCCACCGCCGCCTGAGATCAGTATCATCAACCCGGAAGAGTCGAAGGCTGGCGCTCCCATTGATTTTACTGTGTTTGGTAAGCGATTCAACCAAGGCTCCCAAATTCTCTTTGACGGGAAGCCCATCCCCACGAAATACGTGGGTGTTGGCGAGCTTCAAGCCGATCCCAAACTGGACCTGACCAATGTGACTGGCGGAGTCAAGACCGTTCAGGTCCAAGACAACCAGGGCTACAAGTCCACTGTGGTTAACTTCACTGTCTTGGATCAGTTCCCTACACCGAGCCTGACTTCGGTGTCGCCCAACAGCGGCTCCACCCAGTCCATCACCAAGGTGACGTTGACGGGAAAATTCTTTGACGCCAACGCGACCGTTATCCTCGATGGCTCTCCCGCAAAGACAACCACCTATGTGAGTTCGACTCAGCTGCAAGCGGAGCTGGATCTGCAAAACATTCAGCCCAGTTCGGTGACCATTTGGGTCGAAAATCCAGCACCTCCGGGCCAGACCCAGAAGCGTAAGAGCAACACCTTGGCCTTCACCGTCAAGCCGCTGCCTGCGCCATCCATCACCTCGGTGAAAGGGTCTTACTTGTACAAAGGAAAGCAAGGTACCATCGAAGTGACGGGTCAGGGTTTCACGCCCACGACCATTTTTCAGTTCTCCACACGGGGAACCCGCTCGACCTCGACGTCGTACTGCCGCTCCACGTACATTCCGACCACGGCCTTTGCGGATCAGAAAACAACCTTTATCAGCTCGACAACGCTGCGTGCCACGTTCGTGATGCCGACTTCCGGCACCACATCAAGCAACAGTTACTTTGCTGTACGAATCAAGCGAGGCACCCAGTTCTCGAACTACATGTGTATCTACGTTAGCTACAGCACAAGCAACCCTCCTGTGCCCGTCTTGACGGTGCTCAACCCCGTCGCGGTGAACTCTGGAACCACAAGTCCTGTGAAGGTTACGCTTTCAGGTTCTTCGTTTGATCCCTTTGTCAAAGTTTTCTTCAACAAGAAGCTCGTGACCACCACAACGTACCGAAGCTCCGGTTCGTTGGAGTCGTTGTTTCCCATCACTGGATTGGCAGAAGGTGCTTACGATGTGCAGGTGGAGAACAGCTCGGGAGACAAGTCGGGCGTGCTTAAGTTCTCGATCCTCAAGCAAGGCCAGCCCTTGTTGCAGACGATCTCTCCCACCAGCATTTACGCAGGGAACTCTTACACCTTGACACTGACGGGACAAGGCTTTGACCCGAAGTCTACAGTGGAAGCCGACGGCAAGCCGATTACTGGTACAGCCACATACAGCAGCGCAACCCGGATGACTGTTTCGTCGGCTATCTTCAAATACAACCCCAACAAGTCTGTGGCGATTACGGTGTCCAACCCTAGTGGTTTGAAGTCCAATCCTGTGGCGTTGGGTCTGCTCTTCTATGCGGCTCCCAATGTGACCTCCATTTCGCCCACATCGTTCGAAGAAGGCAGCACTGTGAGTCAGGTTACGGTGTATGGCTCTAACTTCCGCTCAGGTACATCTTACTTTGTGCTGTCGAACGGAAAGAAGACGACCTGCACCTACAGCGCAACGTCTCGTCTGTACTGTCAGAACATCGACTTTGCTGGCTTGAAGCAGGGAACCAATACCTTCCAGATCGAGAACCCTGACGGTCAACTCTCCAACAAGCAAAACTTTACGATTTCCAAGCCTGTGGCTCCAACGGTGTCTTCGATCACCCCAACCACAGCGTTTAACAACCAGATTGTCACGTTGACCATCAACGGTACTCGTCTTGGAAAGTCGACGTTGTTGGTGTTTGGCACCAAAACGTACCCTGTCACGTATGTCTCCACGTCACGAGTTACGGCCAAAGTTGACCTCAATGGTATGCAACAAGGCATCGTGCAGGTGAAGGTACGAAACAGCATCGCTGGGACCAACTACGACTCCAACGGCTCCAACTTCATTGTGCTAGAGCCGCCTGTACCTGTCGTGAAGTACTTCCAGCCGATGACAGGTCCGATGGGAGCCAAGCAAACCATCACCATCACAGGGGAAGACTACAACGCAGGCTCCAAGGTGTTCTTGAACAGCGTGGAGCAGACGGTGAAATCTCGAACCACCACAACCCTGTCTGTGGAGTTGGATCTCGTGACCTTGAAGAAGGGGAGCTACACATTGCAAGTGGATAACGGCGGTGGAAAGAAGAGCGCCGTGGTTTACTTCAATGTTGTGGATCCCCCAGGCCCCACCGTTCGAGAGGTTCGACCAGCTGGTGTGATCCAGTCGCTGACGAACAGCACGATCACCGTGTATGGAACGAACTTCGATCCCAAGGCCGTTGTCACCTTGAAAGGTACAACAGTTGGCGTTTCGAGCATCACGTCGACGCAGATCCAGTTTTCCGTGCCGTTTCCAAAGCAGCTATATCCTGCCAACTCCAAGATTGAGGTTCGTGTGACGAATCCCAACGGCCAAAGTGCTGCGGGTTACGTCTATGTGATGGATACAAGCGCTCCAATCATTCAGTACATCAATCCGTTGGAGGCGTTCATCAACGACAGCATCACCCTGGACATTTATGGATCTGGGTTCAGCGGCGTGACCTTGTTTGTTGACGGTCAAACCAAGACCTACTCCTATCGTACGTCTTACATCCGCGTGTCGGGCTTTAATGTCGGGAACCAGGCTCGTAACATTGAGATTAAGGTGCAGCGAGGCAGCGCGTTCTCCAACCCTTACTTCTTCAAAGTGAATCCGTTGCGTGCTCCTGTGATTACGTACCTGGAGCCTTCCTACGGCAAGCGCAACACCACCGTGAACCTGAAGATCCAAGGGAGCTACTTCCAAACGTCCCCCGCCTCGACCGTACGGATTGATGGGAAGGACTACGTGGTTAACTCGTCTGGCTCAAGTTCCTCGGTGTTGAGTGTGTCGGTTCCCTTAACTGGAGTCACAGCCGGTCCCAAGGCTTTGCAAGTCCGCAACCCGGATCTGCAATTCAGCCAAACCGTCTACTTTCATGTGACGCCATAATCGGTGGAAGGCTAGGAACTGTAAGGTTTCTGCATTCACCATCGTTTCTTTTTGAGAGCCTCGGGGGAATCCTCCCGGGGTCTCCTATTTTTAGAATCATTCTCCTTTGTGGGAGTTTTCTGACCTGTTGAATCTGTTTATGTTGCAATTCGAGTCCTTCTCCTCCCCCGCGAGAGGGCCGAGAATTCCTGGAGAAAAGTGAGTAGCGATGACTTCTACTAAAATCCCCCGCGAGTTTATCCGAGCGATCCCCAAGACGGATCTTCATGTCCACCTGGACGGTTCCATCCGTATCCCCACGTTGATTGAGTTGGCCAAGGAAAACAGCGTTCCCCTGCCTTCCTACACGGAGGAGGGTCTGAAAGAGACAGTTTTCAAAGAACGATACAACAACCTTGGTGAGTACCTGAGCGGATTTCAGTACACCGTCGCCGCCATGCAAAACGATGAAGCTTTGGAGCGGACAGCCTACGAGCTTGCTTGTGACAACTTTGCGGAAGGCGTGCGTTATCTGGAAGTTCGCTTTGCTCCACAACTTCACTGCCGTCCGGGCTTCGAGATCGTGGATGTGCTTCGGGCTGTCAATCGAGGGATGCTGCGAGCCCAGAATGAGTTCGCCCGATTCCCCGCAATTGCAAACGGTGAGGAGCCGCCTTTCCGCTACGGCATCATTGTTTGTGCGATGCGGATGTTTACCAAAGGATTTTCGGAGTATTACCGAAGGTTCGCGGGCATGTTTTCTAACACATCCAAGAACCGTTTGTATGGACTCGCTTCCATGGTTCTGGCTGAAGCCATTGTTGGTATCATGCGATCGGACGAGGAACTCCCCATCGTTGCGTTTGACCTGGCGGGTCAAGAAGATGGCTATCCCGCTGAAGATCACATGGAAGCGTTCCAGTTTGTTCACAAAAACTTCTTGAAGAAGACGGTACACGCTGGCGAAGCGTATGGTCCTGAGAGTATTTTCCAGGCGCTCACTGACCTTCACGCGGATCGTATCGGGCACTGCTATCACTTGTTCAGCCCCGATCGGATTCAAGACCCACGAATCAAAGACCCCGAGCGTTATGTCCGGGAACTGGCGCAATACATCGCCGACCGTCGCATCACCCTTGAAGTGTGCTTGACCAGCAACTTGCAAACCATGCCGGAGCTGAACTCTCTGTCGGAGCACAACTTTAAGATGATGCTGGATGCGAAGTTGAGCGCCTGTTTGTGCACGGACAATCGAACGGTGTCGAGTACGACCGTATCCCGAGAGATCGAGCTGGCCGTGGAACACTTCAACCTGAGTCCTCGTCAACTGCGACACATCGTGATTTACGGGTTTAAGCGCAGCTTTTTCCCGGAAGGTTATATGCTCAAGCGCCAGTATGTCCGTCAAATCATCGACTACTACGAGAAGATCGAAGAACAATATGGGATCTCTTCGGAGCACCAAGACAACCCAGCAACCCTCGAACTCGAAAAGTAGCCTTGGGGAAACAGCACCCAACAGGAGACGAAAACGTTGTCGGAAGAACAATCCCAGTCATCAACCTCCTCTGGATCTTCGATCGGTTTTTGGTTGATGGCGGCTGCCGTCTTGCTCCTTGCTTATGCTTTGTTTTGGCAGAAGCGACCAGGCATTGAGCGAGGAAAGCCTGCTCCTCGGATGAAGCTGACGCGGATGTCAGACGGTCAAAAACAGCTCGCTCCCACCACAGGACAGCTCACCGTGGTTCACTTTTGGGCGTCGTGGTGTCGTGTGTGTGTCCAAACCCTGGTGAGCTCATCTCATCGGGCCAAGCGGTTGGCCAAGAAGGGTGTTCGGTACATGATGGTTAACCTGGACCAGCCCGCAAGCACCAAGGCATTGCGTCAGTTTCTGACCCATCGACGGGTGGGAAAGGAGCTTTGGCCTTATCACTACAGGGACGCGGCATACCAAGCCGTCAAGCAGTTTAATGTCAACGTGTACCCTTCGATGGTCATCATCAATCGAAAGGGGGAAGTGGAATACTACATTCAAGGTGCTCTCCCCGATCGGTCTCTCCAGCGTCTGCTTCAGCCTCTAGGCTTCTCTTCTTAATTCTCTCTCCGACATTTTTGCATCCCAGGGAATCTTTTCTAGGGTCATCCTGTTCTTTCTGAAGTCTCAGGGGGTTGGGGCCTGCCTCAGGTCTCGCAACTTGCATTGGAAAGCAATTGTTGGAACCATGTCCCGCGATAGTGAATGGGTCAGCGTTTCCTCTGATTTCCGAAGCAAAGAGAAGAAGTGTGTAGCTGATGGTACAAACCAAGCGTCAAAGAATGAGTGGATGGAATGTTGTTGGGTTGGGTCTTCTTTTTGCAGTTGCTGCAGGAGCCTCTCCACTTTGGGCTTACCCCTCCTCGCAACGCAAAGCGCCACCGAAATGGGTGGATGTTCAACCAGTTAAGGTGAAGTCCTTTGGTCAGGGCTCATCGCACAGTGGCGGAGGGAAAGCTTCTCCTCACCAGGGGGGGAACTCCATGGGAGCTGCCCCCAACACCCGAAAGTTCAAGCACCCCCCGATTCCGGGGCGTCAGACAACCATGCGTCGGCCTTCTTCTGGGAAGCCCAAAGGAGGACAGCCATCCATGGCGGAGCAACAAAGACTCTTGGCCATGAAAATGAACCGGCAGCAAACCCTATCGTACCAAAAGTTGATCGGTTTGATTGTGTCACCGTGTTGTTGGACCCAGCCGGTCTCCCTTCACGCAAGCTCTATGTCCGATATGGTCAAAGTGGATGTCCAGCGACGACTTCTTGCTGGACACACAGAAAAGCAGATCATTGCAGCCTACAAAAAGCGATTTGGCGAGCGGATCCTCAGCATTCCTGAGAAGTCCTACATCTTTATGATTCCTATCGCAGCTTCCCTGCTCGCTTTGTTTCTTGTTGGTTTTGTCATCTTGCGGTGGACTCACAGAGAAGGAGAGGAGCTTCCCTCGTTGGAACTCTCTGCTCATGATTCTGAAGAAGCCGCCGTTGATGGTACTGCTACACCATCCAATCCCGATGATTCAGACTCCAAAACAGAGGCGGAACCTGAATCGAAGTCCGGTGAGTCCCAGAAGTAAGAGGCCGGTAACACGTTCGAAGAAAGAGGTCTCTCTTCTTGGAGCTGTTTCGCATTTTGCCTTCCTGCCTCGTCACCTCTCAAACGGAGAGAAGCATGCACAAGGTTCCTGTCGAATCTACCCCACGCCTGACAGTCCTTTTCTTCATCGTGGTAGGTCTCCTGCTTGGAGGACCTGTCCTTTCTCTTGCCAGCCCGCCTGTGCCAGAACAAGCTCCTTCACAAACGCAGCCTCCTTCTTCAGATGAGGATGAAAAAGCCAGCACTGAAGAAGGAGATGACGATGATGAAGGGGGCGACGAAGAAGGCGCTGACAAGGGCAAGCCCACGAAGAATGCCGTCAAAAAAGCGGTGAAGAAGGCTGCTCCTGCCAAAAAGGCTGCCCCTGCGAAGAAAGCTGCTCCTGCCAAACAAGCCAAGGCCAAGAAGCCTGCCAAGAGAGCGGAAGTCAAAAAAGCCAAAGCTGTGGCGAAGAAGAAGCCTGCGGCACCCGCTCCATCCGAGTCGAAGGGAGTCTTTGCCCACGCCATTTTGGTGAACGGTGGTCAGCGCCCACGGATTAACTTCTATTCGCACGTGCTGTACCTGCGGATGATGCGTCAGCTTATGAACGAACTTGGGATGGAAGATCGCGATATCACCATCGTTGCAGGTGATGGTGACAGCTCCAAGCCTGACCAAGCCATCATGCTAGAGAAGAAGCGCCCCGAGCAGTGGTTGTTTGCTTTCCGCCCGGAAGAGCGCTTCTATCCGCGCAATCCTTCCTTGATCAACACAGTTATCAAGGGGAAGAAGCTCCTCGCGGCCAAACGCAAGATCATCAACAAATTCACCAAACAGCTCTCCGGTCATGTGAAGAACTCGAAGAAGCCGGTGTTTATGTTTGTGACCGACCACGGTACTCCGAACCGCAAGCTCAAGCACCACCGAAACAACAAGATCTCTCTTTGGCGAGAGTCTTGGAGCGTGCGTCAGTTCCACAAGTCACTTCGTCCCTTTGGTCGCCGTCGTGTGATCTCTGTGATGTCGCAGTGCTTCTCGGGAAGCTTCTTGTGGAGTGTGTTCCGCAAGCCGGGCCGCTTTGGAATTCCATACGGTGACCGCTGCGGCTTCTTCGCGACTCTCCCGGATCGCTATGCCTACGGATGTTTTCCAGAAACTCGCTTGAAGAAGCAAGTTGGCCATGCCTACCGTTTCATTCTGGCGATGCGCCGCGCCAAAAACTTTGACGAAGCACACCGCGAAGTTCTTCTCACCGACCGAACTCCTGATGTTCCCCATCGCAGCTCGGACGGTTACCTCTTTGCGATGCTTCGTGAAGATGCCAAAGCAGACGGTGTGAAGCCCCACGTGATGGTGGACAAGATCCTCTCTCGGTACAAAGACGATACCTACAAAGGTATGAAAGAAGACATGGGCTTGATCAGCTCGATTGCTCAGCGTTTTGGGCTGATTCGTCCGATCAACATGGCCACGTTGATAAAGCAACGAGAAGGTCTTGATAAGCGTCGCCGTTGGTGGGAGCGTGTGGAAGGCCTGTGGCGCAATGTGTATGCGACCGCGCGGAACCACCACCTGGGTCAAATCTACAAAAACAACAAGATCTTGTGGCGGAGTGTCCGTCCCTTGATGAAGAAACCCCGAAGGTTCTTCATTGATCTGTACAAGAAAAACAAGGACCTGAAGAAGAGCGAGCCCTTGCTTGGTTTGATCAAACTGAGCGCTGTCTATCCCCAAGTGAAGCAGCAGCCCAAGGTGACTCCCAAGGTCCAGACCTTGTTCAAGGAAGCCGAAAGTCCCTGTGCTCCGGCACCTCCTCCCAGCGCGGTGCAACCTCCCCCTGGACCCGGACCCGGACCTGGAGCAACTCCTGGCATCCGCTCGGTGAATCCAAAGAACCCGAAACTTTGGGCTCCTGAGAAAGCCATCCGTGTGCTCCGCACTGAGTTCTTCAACTATGTGCAGGCACGTCCCCGTTTGCTGAATCGTTTGCGTATGCTCTACATGAAGAAAAACGAGATGTCGGGCCATGTGTTTATGCTTAAAACACAGTTGGCTGCGCTCAAGCGCATTGAGGTGTTGTACTATCGCATTGCAGGGCGTCTGCTTGTGACCCATAACAAGCACCCCGAATTCCAGGCGTACCGAGAAGGTGTGCGTCGGCTGATCGCGTGTGAGAAGACTCCTCTGCGGGAGAAGGGTTTTAAATCCAAACCGTTGAAGCTGGCCGACTTGCAAATGGGTGTGAATCACCCACCTCTGCCGTCTTGGTTTGGAATCTCGTTCCGGCCCATTCCACCCAAAAAGCGCGGCGCGCTTCCCTCAGGTGCTGTGTCTGTAGACGCTGTTTACCTAAACACCCCAGCCAAGGCTGCTGGAATGAAGGCGGGCGACGTGATTGTGGCCGTCGGCAACGAGCAACTTCGTGAGCCATTTGAAATTCGTGAGCGAGTGATGCTCTCCCCGGCAAAGAAGCCTACCCCGATGTTGGTGATCCGCGATGGGAAATTGCAGCGATTGCAAGTTCCTTTGCGACGTCAAACTCGCCCACCCGCGTTGAAGCTGCCGCCGTTGATTGGTCGCTCGGTTCCATCGCTGGAGCCTGGACGCCTTCTCTTGGCTGACTTGAAGCAAAAGATTCCTTACTCTGCCAAGAAAGGAACCTACCTCTTGTTCTTCTGGGCGACCTGGTGTGGTCCCTGCAAAATGGCCCTTCCCACCATGCGGAAGTGGCAGAACAGCTACGGCAAGTTGGGTTTCAAAACCATCACCTTGAGCAACGAAAAGCCCAAAACTGTGATGAAGTGGCTGCGGCGCGGCCGGAACGCAAAGAGAATGCCTTTCTTCAATGCGTATGACCTGAAGCAGTACGACCTGTTCCGCAAGTTTCGGGTTCAAGGTACGCCCACCTTCATTTTGATCCACGAAGGTAAGATTCGGTTTGTCCACATCGGCTTCCGAAAGCTCGGCAAATTTGAGAAAGCCCTCGTTCGCGTCCTCAAAGGTTAACTTCCCTTCTTCTTCCTTTTCTCTCTTTCCAACGAACACCATGAACAAAGTTCACCGAACGGTTGTGGTGTTCCCCCTTGCCCTCACTTTCCTTTACCGAATTTCATTTTGATTTCCAGGCTTGGTGCTGTGAAGTTCTGGGATAAGCCGTTGATTTTTCCCAACCAATCGTGCATAGTTATTTCAACTTTTGCCCGAGGACTGCTTTCGGAGTCCGGCCCTTCTCTGGGGTGGCAGAGGGTCGCATCGGATTATTGGAGCCCGGAGGTACATTATGCGGAAGAATCGTTTTGGATCGTGGCGCCGGCTACAACTGGCTGTTATGGCGCTCTTGTTTGTAGGATTGGGTTGCAATTCGTCGGGATCATCCGGCTGTAGTTGTGCCAAACCCATCCAAGGTGGTTTCCCCAAGGCTGACATTGTGTCCAACGTGACACAGGTGAAGTTAACCAAGCGAGGCACAGACTTCCTGCAAACCAACAATGCAGCGTTGATCAAGATGTTCTTGCCGACCGGACTCACCTTTGACGTTCCTCAAACCAAGAGCAGCAACGTTGAAGTCTGTCGCAACCCTCCCTGTAAAATCATCGGTAACATCCGAAAACTCGACATCGCCATGGTGCCGAAAAACAAGATTCGAGCCGGGCTTTGGTTGGACATTAAGACCCAACGAGACATGGAGATTCGCGTCTCCCAAAAGGTACTGTTTGCGACCATCCGCAAAACTTGCAAGGTCTCTCTCCGGGTTAGCAACAAGAAGATCACTACAGACATTACCTTTGGTCTTCATCCCACCAACAAACACATGACGGTTTCCATCGGCGATCCATCGTTCTCCTTGTCGAACAGTGACTTCAAAATCAACGGCGACGTGATTTGCAAGCTGGTGGATCTGTTGAAGGGCCTGTTTAAAGGTCTGATTGAGAAAGAAGCGAAGAAGGCACTGGGCGACGCCATCGGCGACTTCACCTGCAAATCCTGCAAGACAACCGCAGACTGTGGTTCAGGTGCAACCTGTTCCAAGGGTGTCTGTATGGCGGGTGGTTCCTGCTTGCCACTGCCCCTTGGCTTTGAAGGCGCTGTGGACACCGCAGGCTTGCTGCAGGGTTTTGGAAACAAGCTCAGCACCGACTTAATGTTTTCTGCCTTTGTGGGCGGTCGCGTTGAAGTCAAAGCCGACGGACTTGAACTGGGTATGCTCGGTGGAACCTCGGCCAAGACCAACCCCTGTGTGGCTCCGAAGACGTTCCCCAAACTGCCGACTCCTGTGGCCCTTACCTTCCCGGCGAACTCCCCCAACAACAAGCCTTTTATGGTGGGGATTGGCGTCTCGGATGTGATGCTTAAGGCTGCAGCTCGTGACTTGTACCGTAGCGGTGCGCTATGCCTGAAAATTGATAGCTCGCTGAGTGAGCAGCTTGGCAGCGTGTTCTCGGCGCAAGGGATTGGAACCCTGTTTACTTCGTTGGGTCAGATTGTTGGTCAATCCAATCCTCCCTTGTACATTGCCCTTCGCCCGACAGAGCCACCAGTTCTGGACATTGGAAAGGGAACGGTTGGTAAGGATGCCAAAGGCAACACGACCATCACGGATCCTCTGATTGACTTCAGCATCCCCAAGCTCAACTTTGACTTTATGATGAAGTTCCACGGTCGATGGGTTCGATTGTTTACGTTCCAATCGGACGTCAACCTTCCCCTCGCTTTGACCGTCAAGCCCGGCAACAAGCTTGGCCTGGTTCTTGGAGAGCTGAGCGCGGCGCTGAAGAATCCCAAAGTCCTGCACTCTTACATGCTCTCGGAGAAGCCAGAGATCATCGCCTCTACCTTGGCCAACACCCTCAAAGCTGTGATTCCCTTGGCCGCTGGCTCTCTGGGGAACCAGGAGTTCGACCTCCCCGATCTTCAAGGCTTTAAGCTGACGATCTCGGACATGACCGGCCTGATTCCTCGCAAAGACAAACCCAACCGCTTCCAGTTCTTGGGCCTTTTTGCTGACTTGGGTCTGGCGCCGCCTTCCAAGCCGCTTATGCCAGAGGCTCCGATCGGAGTTCGTTTGATTCGCACCAACTTCCCCGAGGGCTTCTTCACGAAAATCAAAACGGCTATGGTGAAGAAGTTCCCCTCCATTGTGGTGGAACTGAGTGACCCTCGTCCAAATCGTGAGTATTCCTTCCGTTTGAACGGTGGTATCTGGGGCCCCTACCGAGCAGGTCAGTATCACACCTTGGAGACCGCTCAGCTTATTTTTGAAGGCAACCACAAGCTGGAAGTCCGTTCCCGTTCGGCGATTGCTCATCACGAAGAAGACTTTGGACAAGGTCGATTGACCTTCAAGGTTGACCGCACCGCTCCCACGATTAAACTGAGCAAGAAGGGCGAGATTCTCGCACCTGTCGCCAAAGACAACCTGTCCAAAGCGGATGACGTCCGTTTGGAGTATCGTCTGGGGAACCAGATGTGGCAGGACCTCAATGGCAACGAAACCGTGGACCTGTCCAAGCTCGCCAATGGAACTGTGGTGTCGATTCGTGCTACAGATGCCAGCGGGAACAAGACTGTGAAGACCACGACGGTTTTCCGCGCTTCGGCCTCCACGACTCCAGCCCCCAAAGCTGCAGCCGCTCCAGCGCCCAAGCAAGTGGAGCAGCCTGCAACTCCCTCGTCCCCCTCGGGCCGAGCTTGTTCGCAGTTGGGTGCTCCTTCCCCTGTTCCTGCACCCTGGTGGTTGCTTTTGGTGTTTGTGGGACTGATCGTTTGGCGTAGACGATAAGTACATCTGCTGATGAAGCGGATCTTGCGTAAGGACAAGGATAGAATGATAAGAATGTTGCGCCTTTTGGGTGTGTTTTTGGTACTCCTCATTGTGGTGGATCTTGTGGGTTGTGGCGAAGCGCCTCCTCCGGGTTGGTGCATCGTGGGTGACGGGCAATACAAAGAGCCCGACCCCATCACTGGATGTGGCACCCTGGCCCAGGTACCCAAGCGCGCGTTGGTTGATGAAGACGCTGATGGCGTCGCCAGCAAGAAGTTCTTTGGTCGGGATTGTGATGACTCCAATCCCAACATCCCCACGCAGTTGGAAGTTCCTGGCGACAAGATCGACAACAATTGCAACGACCAAATCGACGAATTGAATGTCGATACGGGTCATTGGCGTTTGTCGACTCCGCTCCAACCTACGGCGAAGTGGGACATTGATATCTTCACCAACGAGCGGACGAAGATTCAATACATCCGCTGTCTTCAGTTCCAGTTTGCTCTCAAGAGCACTGTCAACGGCAAGACCTACAACATCACACAATGGCAGAGCGGGTTGCGTCCGACCGACATTCCCATTACGGACAACAAGTTTACCTGGAAGCTCGATCGACCCAATGAGTCTGTGAAGATCTCTTTCACGGGAACCTTTGTGGCCAATCCTGCGAAGTTGGGTACCTCCGTGGAAGTCCGCGGAACCGTCATTGTCAGCGACACAGACCCTGAGGTGAAGGCTCCTCCTGTGACGCTGCCCTACGTGGGTCGCATTCAGATCCCCTCTCCGGCAGACCCTGCTGCGCAAGCGTTCTGCAAACGTTGTTACTCTGGCGGTGTATGCCCGACCAAGCAGTAAGTCGTTCTTCCTCCTCCCGCTCCCACTCCCTTTTTCCTTCTCTATCTCTTCCAACGATTTCTGTTTCAGCACCCCATTGTGTAAGATAGGTCTGCGCAGGTTTGTTGTGGTTGTATTCTTTTTATGTGAGGAACGCTCGTATGTTATCACGTCGAAGAGTTAAGGGTTTTACTCTCGTGGAGTTGATGATTGTTGTGGTGGTCTTAGGGGTGTTGGCTTCGGTGGCTGTGCAAAGTTATCGACGGTTCATCCTCCAAAGCAAGACCAGCGAAGCTTCCATCAACTTAAAGCAGATCGTGAACGGGGAAATCATCTATTACTCCGAAACGCACATGGACAAGAATGAGAAGTTGTTGCCAAGGCAGTTCTTGTCGTTGAAGGCAACGCCAGATGAAGACCCTTGTCCCCAGGGAGTCTCTCGGTACAAGGCGAGCACCAGCATTTGGAAGACCAACGGATGGGACTCCATTCAGTTTGCGATTCACAATTCTCACTACTATCAGTACAAAGTTGAGTCGTCGGGGATCAAAACCAACGCGACCTTTACGGCCTCGGCCCGAGGCAACATTGATTGTGACTCAACGTTCTCAACCTTTCGGGTAATGGCCAACATTGGCCCCTCGGGTGACCCTGTCATTTTGGGTATGGTGATCTCCAACGAACTTGAATAGCCCCACGATTTGAGCCTTCTGTCTCTCTTCCTCCCTGCTTTGGATTGATCTTCCTCCTCCAATATGTTAAAGATTCCGGGCTTCTTGGTCGAAAAGACGCAACGGAATGGGGCCTTGTATAGGCTTTTCACGACAACTCTGACAGCGTCGGAACTTGTCTGTGTCTGTTCCGTACAACATAGAAGAAACTTCTAACTCCACCCTACAACGACGGGAAGGACAAATTATGGCCCATCAAATGCAGGAAGATGCACATCGTGTCATCACGCAATTGGGAGAAGCGGACGGGGATATCTCTGTTAATGCTTTGGCGGAACAAATTGGCTTTGATCAATCACGAGTCATGGCGATTTGTCAGGGATTTTTGGAAGAGGGATGGGTCGTCCTTCATGAAACTGCGTTTTTGGAGCTGGCCGTCGAAGAAGAGGGGCAAGCCTGGATGGATGCTGGAGAGCCCTTGCTTGAGCGTCGGCTCGCTGAGTTCCTCAAAGAGTCTGGCGAAGCACAATCCACTCCTGCCATGGCCGAAGCCATGGGGGTTCCGGCGCAAGCCGTCGGTAAGGTTCTTCGACTCCTGTCCAGCAAAGGCTACGCAAAGAAAGAGGGAAAGGCGCTGGTCTGGGATGACAGCGGTGACCTTGACTCTGTGACGAAAGACGAAGAGCTGATGAAGCGTCTTCAGGAAGCGGAAGGCCTTCTCTGGATCTCAGAAGAAGAAGCCGAAACCAAAGACGTCTCCGAAGCTCTCAAGACTCTGCGCAGCCGGAACTTCCTCAAAACGAAGTCCCGCAAAGAGCGCTCGGTTGCTTTGACAGACGCCGGACGCAAGCTCTTGGAGGAGGGCGTAGAGAAGGTTGAATATGTGAACCAACTGACCGAAGCCATGCTGCTTTCGGGAGATTGGAAGAATGTGACGTTCCGTCCCTACGACGTCCAACTGGATACCACTCCTGTTCATCCCGGCAAGCCACACCCCTTGCGTCGCGTGTTGGAAGAAACACGCCAAGCCTTCCTCCACATGGGGTTCACCGAAATTCGCGGTCACTACGTGGAGAGCGCGTTCTGGGATTTCGATGCCTTGTTCCAGCCGCAAGACCACCCAGCTCGTGAGATGCAAGACACCTTCTACTGTGAGCGCCCTGGGTTGTTCTCCTTGCCCAAGGAAGAGTTGGTCGAGACCATCCGACGAACCCACGAAGAGGGCGGTGATACCGGCTCCACAGGCTGGCGCTATCGCTGGAGTGAGGACAAGGCCAAGCAGGTCGTTCTTCGTACCCACACCACAGCTGTGACCGTGGCTGCCTGTCACAACGACCCCAAGCCTCCGCAGAAGTTATTCACGGTGGGTCGCGTGTTCCGTCGAGAAACCATCGACTACAAACACCTCCCTGAGTTCCACCAAGTGGACGGGATCATCATCGACGAGTCGGCGAGCTTCGCCAATTTGTTGGGAACTCTGACCGCGTTCTACAAGCAGATGGGTTTTGAAGCCGTGAAGTTCCGGCCAGCCTTCTTCCCCTACACCGAACCTTCGGTTGAGGTTTTTGTTCGGATGCCCGGTCGCAAAGAGTGGTTCGAGTTGGGAGGAGCCGGTGTGTTCCGCCCTGAGGTGACACGCCCTGCTGGTGTGGAAGCGCCCGTCCTGGCTTGGGGGCTTGGCCTGGAACGCCTCGCCATGATTCGTTACCAAATCCAGGACATCCGTGAGTTGTACCTCAGCCACCTCGACTGGCTTCGTGGCAACCCTTTGTCAAGTTAGACCTTTCGCTTTGTCGTTGAATCGTCTTCGAAGGCAGTGTGACGCCAACTCTCTGAAGCCCGCTGCTTCGTTTGACAATTGTATCTAAGAAATCTGCAGGAGAATCATCATGCCCATCGCGGCAATTCCCACCGACGAACTGAACCAGCGTTTGCCACGAGAACTCTCCACGGAGCAGCTGGAGTTGTACCTGGAGCAATTGGGTTGTGACATCGAAGGCTTTACCCAAATCCGTCGCATCCAATGCCAAAACTGCTCCAACCTGCACGAACTGACGCTGCAAGAAGAACTTCCTGGAAAATGTCCTGAATGCTTCACCGAACGCGAAGCTTCGGAGCTGTGGAAAGATCTGGGCGAGATTGATGTCGTCCGGATGGATCTTCTCCCTGTACGTCCCGATATCTTTGATGCTGGCGGTCTCGGCCGCGCGATCCGAGGCTTGATGGACGAAGAAATCGGTCTTCCCAGTTACGAAATCGCCGATCCCTCCATGACGGTGACTGTAGACCCTAGCGTCAACGAAGAGGACAGCTATCGTCCCTACGTTGCCTGCGCTGTGGTTCGCGGTCTGCAGATCGATGACGTGTCCCTTCGCGTGATTATGAAGCTGCAAGAAAACCTTCACTGGGCCTTGGGGCGTGACCGAAAGCTCGCTTCCATCGGCGTGTACGATATGAGCACCATAGAGGGGCCGATTCGCTACACGACTGTCCCTCACGACGGATTAACCTTTGTGCCCCTGCAACCTCAGGAAGACAAGCCTCAAACGCCTGGCGAAGTTCTTGAAACGCACCCGAAGGGTCAAGGCTACAAGCATCTGTTGGAAGGTTTCTCTCGCGTACCGTTGCTGATCGATAGCAAGGACCAAGTTTTGTCCATGCCGCCCATCATCAACTCCCATGAAACCCGTGTGACGACCAAGACCACCGACGTTTTCATTGATGTGACTGGGATCTCTGACCGCGTTGTCATTAAGACCCTTCACATCCTTGTGACGTCCTTGCTTGAGTTGTTCGAAGGGACGAGCCTTGAGCGCGTCACCATGAAGTACGACGATCGGGAAGAGCTGACTCCCTCCATGGAGACCGAGCGGTTCCCCTTCGATGTGGCCAGCGCCATCCGACTGATTGGTATCGACATTGATCGCGAACGGGCAGGACAGTTGCTCCAGCAAATGCGTCACCAGACGGAAATCGATGACGACAACCCCGAGCAGCTTTGGGTGACGGTTGCTGCATACCGCAACGATATCATGCATGAGGTGGACCTCGTCGAAGACCTCGCGATGGCCTACAACTACCTCAACCTTAAGCCGGAGCTTGTCCCCACCATGACGGTGGCTCAGCCTCGCGCTGAACGAGTTTTGGCCAACCGCACTCGTGCTGTCATGAACGGCTTGGGCTTCTTTGAAACCATGAGCCTGATCCTCAGCAACGCTGAAGAACAATACGATCTGATGCGTTTGGAAGATCCCGGTGATTCGGTCAAGGTCTCCAACCCGGCCTCCACAGAACAAACCATGTTGCGGACGATGATCATGCCGCAGCTTCTCCGCTTGTTCGCTCTCAATCGCGGCCAGGGTCTGCCCCAGAAGCTGTTTGAAGTCGATGACGTCGTGAAGCTTGTGGAAGGCCAGGAGCATCCCGTGGAAGAGATGCACATCGCTGGCGGAATCTTGGATTCCGTTGTGGGCTTTGCTGATATCAAAGCTGTGGTGGTCAGCCTGGCTCATGAAGTGGGTATGAACATCACGCTGGAGGCTTTGGAACATCCCAGCATGATACCCGGCCGCGCCGCCAGCATTCTTTTCAACGGACAGGTTGTGGGTATGTTGGGTGAGATCCACCCCGAAATTCTGTCCAACCTACGGTTGTCCCAGCCCCTTGTTGCGTTTGAACTTGACCTCTCCCCGATTCTTCCGGAAGATTGGAATGCATCGCTGATGTAGATCGTTCTTCGGGTCTCTTGGTTCTCTAGCTCCCAATTCTTCTACTTCATTTTCTATTTCTCCTTTGCGGTACTGCCAGTCGTTTCTTCTTGGGAGGCAACTTTTTGCCTGTGGATATCTTGTTACAATTGTGTGACGCAACTTGTGTTGGTCCTGAAAATTGGGTAAGAGGGCCGCAGTTTTTGCCAGCTTCGGCCATAGTTGAAGTGTTTTGATGGAAAGAAGGAGTGTTTCGGATGAAAAAGTTTGTTGTCGTCCTCTCTATGTTTGCCTTGCTTTTGGTGTGGAACAACACCTTGACGGGCTGTGGTCGTACCGTCGATCAGGAGCAAGCCATCGAATCTACCACCAACAACAACGAAGCCACTGTCGGCAATGAGCCGGGAGCAGAGCCTACCAACGGACCTGAGCCTGGAGCAGAGCCTGGCCCCGAACCAGGTCCTGAAGCGGGCCCTGAGCCGGGAGCAGAACCCGGACCCGAGCCAGGACCGGAGCCTGGACCCGAAGCTGGACCCGAGGGTTCAACCGAATCCGCTCCCGAAGCAGGACCGGAAGGAACCACAGAATCGACTCCAGAAGAAGGACCTGAAGGTTCAACAGAAGCAACACCCGAAGCAACACCCGAAGCCACTCCAGAAGCCACTCCCGAGACGGCACCCGAGGCAGGCCCCGAAGCCACTCCGGAAGCGGGCCCAGAAGTTGGACCCGAAGCTCTTCCGGAAGGTCCTATCACAAGTCCAGACCCCAACGCTGCGACTCAGATCACAGCTGTTCGGGCGGGCACTGTGGGTAAAGTGGAGAGAGTTGCAGTCACCTACATCAAGCCCAAGGTGGGCAGCGATCCAACAGGCTTCTTTGTACAAGCGACTCAGACTGGTCCCGCCCTGTTTGTGGCTGTAGACCCTGCAACACTGACCCCGGCTCCGAAGGTTGGTGATATCGTCTCTCTTGAAGTCACGAAAGTGGACACCAACGCTGCAACTCAATCTCGCGTTGAAGTGCAGACCATCTCCAACTTTGCTGTGCTTGGCTCTGGCTTTAATGTGTCCACTTTGGCTCAGGACGTGTCCACCGCGACAGACCTGGTCTCTAGCCTGGACAACTACGCAGATGAGCTTGTGACTTTGGATGCCAAGGTAACAGGCGACCTCACAGGTGCAGGAACAGGCTTTAACTCCTTCCCGATTGAAACCAAAGGCGTGACTGGCAGCGATTTTGTCTTGCGCTTTCCCGCAGGTGCGGATCCAAGCAAGTCTCTTCACGTTCTCGCTGGCCTGAGCAAAGGATGTGAGTTTACGGTCACGAACGTTCCGATGTGGCGCTTCCGAACGACTGCGCAGCCTTCGCCCTTCATGATGAGCGAAATCAAAGTCACCAGCTGTCCGGCTCCCAAGTTGGTGTCGGCCAAATCGCTCAGCGCGACCACGGTGGAGTTGACCTTTGATCGTCCCATCGATGCCACCACTGTCAACACCAACGGCTCCGACTTTTCCTTTGACAATGGCTTGAGCGCAACCGCAGCCAAAGTGACAGGAAACGTTGTGGAAGTGACCACGAGCACCCAGAACAGCGCAACGACGTACAAGGTCACTGCGAGCGCATCCATCAAAGATACTTCGGGTAAGGTTTTGGATTCTTCCGCATTGACCGCAACCTTTACTGGATTCAACCAGGCCGCTGTTGTCCTCATCAATGAGGTTAGCGTTCAGCTCCTGAACGGATGCGATATGGTGGAATTGCGCGTGAAGCAAGGTGGCTCGATGGACGGGTTTGAACTGTATGACCGAACCTCCAAAGCGTTGACCTTCAAAGGCCTGTTGGTGAAGAAGAACGACTACATCCTGGTTCACTTTGATGCTGGTGATACCAAGTGTTACCCGACGCAGCCGAAGGATGAGACCACTGGACCCAAGGAAGTGGCTTATGATGCCACCAACTTCCCCACCAACGTTGACACGGCGTACGATTGGTACACCACCTCCGGTGGCTTGTCGGGTTCCACCACCGTGCTGATTCTTCGCGACAACAAGGGCAACATCATGGACGGTGTGGCGTTGAGTGATCTCAGCGCTACGGCTTCTTCTACGTCCTTGTCTGCCATCAACCAGCTCTTGTCTTCCAAAGAGTGGGGTCCTGTGACGGGTTCTGCTCCTGCTTCCTACGATGCAGCTTCCTACAAAACCGACGCTGTGACCGACGTGGATACGTCGAGCAACGACCGAACCAAAGGGAAGACCATCCAGCGCAAAAACAACAGCGACACGAACAACAAGTCCGACTGGACCGACGCTGAAGAACAAACCTGGGGCAAGAACAACAAAGGTCAGACCGACTTTTAACTCCCTCCTGTTTCCTTCCCTCCTGTCTCTCTCCTTTTCTCTTAATCGTTGGATTCTTTGCGAACCCGATCCACCACAGCGCGAATGGTGTCGAAGTCGAAACCTCGTCGTACCAGGAAGTCTTGAAGCTTTTTGCGTCGTTTGAGCGGGTTGGACTCTTTGGCCAGGCGAGCCCACCTCTTCTCTGCCAGGGTGTAAGCGATCTCTATCTGCGATTCGTTGTCGGACAAGTTGTCGATGGCGTCGGAGATATGCGACGAAGAGACCCCTCTGCGTCGTAGGTCATTTTGGATACGGCGTGGACCGTGTCCTTTGTTATTGAGCCGACTTTTGGCGTACTGCTGGGCGTATTGCTCGTCGTTGATGTAGCCCAAGTCGCGGAACCGTGCGATGACGGACTCGACGATCTCCTCCTCAAATCCGTTGGAACGAAGCTTGGTGAACACCTCGTGTTCGGTTCGGGCTTTGTAGGCGATGTAGTCGAGAGCGGAGGTTTTGGCGCGCAAAAGTCGCTCCGCTTGCCACACTTCACGTTGCTTCTCCACGGTAAGAAAGCGGCCCTTCTCCAGGGCGTGCTGCATGGCCAACTCCATGTTCATTCCGAAAGCAAACTCTTCGTCAATGAAGATGGAGACACGCTTGGGGTCTTTGCGTTGTTGTTGTAACTTGGTGATGGTGCCCTCCCGGAAGGTTGGGGGAGGGATTTGTTCTTGGGGGGAGATGCGTCGCATTCAAGTATCCTTGGGTTCAAAGGTGGCCTTCAGGGTAAGCATAACATGTTTGCATGTCATAGGGTTACAGAGGTCGAAATCGCCCATGTCTTCGGCCTTGCAAAGCCCATTCTACCTATGCTAGGCTACGATTCCTACGAACGACAGAATCAGTTTTTCAGCTTTTGATAGAAACAGAAGCGTATACAATTGTCGTCCCATCTTCTTTTTTTGAAATGGAAGGAGCACTTCGGATGAGCGAATTTCAGGCCCGCCCTACAGGGCCACAAATCCAAGGCACCCAACTGCTGTCTGAATCATTCAGCACATTCTTGTCCAACTTGCCTGCATTCTTAACCATCAACTTGATCTGCTTGTCTCCCGCTGCTTTTGCGTATTTGTATATGATGAACAGCGCAACAACGCAGCGCGAAGTTCTCACAGCGACGCTTGTGTTTGCTGGGGCTGAGATCTTTCTAGCTTTGATTGCCAGGGGCGCGATGGTTTACGGCACTGTGCAGTATATGGCAGGTCATGAGGTCAGCATTGGGGATTGCCTTGCTAGAGGGATGAGGATGCTGGTGATGGTCATCGGTGTCTCGATTGTCTCGGGTTTGCTTATCTTTGGTGGGGCCTTGCTGCTCATCATCCCTGGTATCTTGATGGCGCTCAGCCTCTATGTTGCCATCCCTGTTGCCGTCACGGAAAACCTCGGTGTGATGGACAGCATCCGACGCAGCCGAGAGATGATGTACGGTTCAAGGGCTCAGGTGTTTGTGGCCTTGTTCATCGTGACCTTCATCCAAAACTTTGTGAACCGCGGTGTCGATATGGCCATCGCAGGACAGGGGCTGATGATCATCGCCGGCGCGCGGATTGCCATCAGCGTCGTTTTCACCAGCGTCTCCTCGATTATGGCGTCTGTGGCTTACGTGCAACTGCGTGAAGCTGTGGATGACATCGATGCCGAAGAGCTTTCCAAGGTGTTTGATTAAGCTCCACTCCTGCTCGGGTTTGAATCCAACCAAGAGGGACTGCGCTCCAAGCCGTTCCTTGCTTCATTCGGGATAAGGTCTCCTCGATTGAAATCCTCCAACCTACCATCCTCTCCCAGGCTTCCGAAGGATGCTTCTCAGTACATTGAGATGCTTTCTGTGAGCAAGCAGGTTTTCCTTGGTCTTTGTGCGTCTTTGCTCGTGTTCTTCACCCTTGTGTGGGTTGTTCCTTCTGCGTACGCCTTCTCTGATGCCGATAGGAAAAAGGCAAAGAAGACGGCCAAGCAGGTCCACAAGGACGGTGGATACGGAAAAACTCTTGGCTTGGAAGAGCCCGCAAAGCCCGAAAGGAACGAAGGGTGTATGCGTCGCAATGGCTGCATGGGTTGCAGCGGCTGCGGCGGCTGTGATGAAACCCTGAAGCCGTTGTTTGGAGTGACCCAAGGTTGCGCCCAGCTTACACCGTGGGTCTTTCTGGGTATCGCTTTGTTTCTGCTTCTTTTGTGGCTGCGTCAATACATCCGACGGTTGGAAGCCACGCGGAAGGTTGAGATTGAGACGGTGGAGTCTGTCCCCACCGTTCTTGGGATGGAGATGCCTGTCGACGCCGATCCTCTCGACTACGCCAAGCTGGGTGACTGGGAGAAGGCGATCGCTGCCTTGTTGTTGCGGTCGTTGCGCAATGTCGGGTGGAAGCCTGAAGGCAAAGGAAAGAGCCAGACGCCCCGGGAGATTCTCCGGACGTTGTCTTCGAGTGACCCTCGCCGTTTGCCGTTGCAAGAGCTTTTGTTTCTAACGGAGCGCGTTCGTTTTGGTGGGGAAGAGGCGACCGAGATCTTGTTTGGGCAGGCCCAAGGGTTGAGCCAAACTGTGGAAGGGAGGGCTGGATGACAGAGTCAACTTCCACTTCGCAACCCCGTAACGGACAGCCTCATACGCCTGGAACATTCAGCGCCGGGGAGGCCTTGTTCGCCAGCCGAACCAGCTGGCTGTTGGCCTGTGTCTCGGGCTTTCTGGTCCTTCTTGCTGTAGTGATGGCTCTTTATGGTCAGAAGCGTTACGACACCAGCGCGACACCCAAGCACTCGTACTCCAACCACGTTCTCGGGCACAAAGCGCTCACATCGTTTCTGCGGCAGTTCAACATCAACGTCGTGCGGATGCATTCCCCCCGTCGCTTGGTGCACGCGAAGGCTCCCTTGTTCTTGATCGAGCCGATTGGCCGGTTGACCTTCGACAACAAAACCATCTCTCTCTCCCACGTGGTCAAGCAACGCCTTGATGCTGGGCTCTCTACGGTTCTTGTGATGAACAAGTGGAACCGGACCCGGGGGCCAGGGAAGGGTGACACGTACCGCAGAGTCTCTTCGGTAAGCATTGAGTTCGCCCTCAACCAGATGCTTCCTAAGACTTTGAGTCAGCAGATGAGCGTGTTTCAGGAGCGGATCGAGCGAAAGAGCGATGGAAAGAAGTTGGAGTGGACGTCCTTAAAAGAGGTCTGGAACCCCACAGGTGAGCTTGCGTCGCGAAAAGATCAAGCACAGCTTTCGTTGTCTGTGGCCGGTCCTCAATTCTTCTCCGTGTTGACCCCTGAGAATTGGGAAGTACTCCTTGGCCAGAGAAACCGAGCCCTTCTTTTGAGGTATCGTAACGCTCAGGGTGGGAGCTTGCTGCTCCTCAGTGACCCTGACTTAATCCATAACTTCAACTTGCAGCGTGGGGAAAACTCGGTTGCGTTGTTGGGTATGGTGCGGGATGTCTTGAAGGCCGACACGATCCTGGTGGATGAGGTGTTCCACAACCAGGTGAAGCAATTCTCTTTGGCCCGTGAGTTGGGTCGATTCCCTCGTTCCTTGCTTGTCATTCATGGGTTGCTCTTGTGGCTCTTGTTTGTGTGGGCCGGCAGTCGACGTTTTGGCAAGCCTGTTCAATTGGAACAAGCTCGTCAGCATGGACCCAAGGAGGTCATCGAGATTACGTCGTGGGTGCTGGTGTGCGGACAGAAGCCGTCTCGGCTGGCGTCATTGTACGTTCGTCGTGTCTTGGAAGACCTGGCCGAGCGCTTGGGTCTGGGGCACATGGGAACTCCTCGACAGTTGGAACAAATCGATACGTTGGCTGAGCGGTGGGGTACTCCTCCTGAAGCCGCTGATCTCTATAACAAAGCTGTGGCTCTCAACCAACGGCAGCGGGCGTCCTGGTCGGAAGTGATGCGACTGGTCCGCCGCGCCTGGTCGTTCCGTGAAAAGCTACTTCATCACCGTTCAAATCAATAAAGGATGATACGATGGACTTAACCCAATTCCCTGCGTATCTGGAACGACTGAAAAGCGAAGTCTCCAAAGTGGTGTTTGGCGCTGACGATCGCGTTCGCCAGGCTATGATCGCTTTGATGGTTCGTGGTCACATCCTCTTGGAGGGACCTCCTGGCGTTGCCAAAACCCTCTTTGCTCGGGTGTTTGCGCACTGTCTTGGACTCTCCAGTCGGCGCCTTCAATGTACACCAGACTTGATGCCCGGTGATGTCCTTGGGGCCAACATCTTTGACTTCAAAACACAAACCTTTGCGCTAACCAAAGGTCCGGTGTTTACGGAGTTTTTGTTGGTCGATGAGATTAACCGTACCCCACCCAAGACGCAGTCGGCGTTGTTGGAAGCGATGCAAGAGCGCTCCGTGACCATCGACGGAACCACGCACACGCTGCCTCCTCAGTTCATGGTGGTGGCCACACAGAACCCGATTGAGCACGAAGGTACCTATCCCCTCCCCGAAGCCCAGTTGGACCGCTTCTTGTTCCAGTTGCTGGTGGGCTATCCAGAGCCTCACGAAGAGCTCTCTGCTGTCTTGGCTCACTGCAACTCCGCAGGGATGCCAAGCCTGGAAGACGCCGGGGTTCAGCCCATCATGAATGTGCAAGGTGTGGCGGCGCTCCAAACGTTGCCTGGGCGGGTCCGGATTGAAGAGGATGTCGCCAAGTATGCTGTGGAGTTGGGTCGTGCAACCCGAGAACATCGGGCCTTGGCTATCGGTATTTCTCCCCGCGCAACGACCATGTTGGTTGCGGCTGCCCGAGCAGCCGCCATTTGTGAGGGGCGCGACTTCACCATTCCAGACGACATCAAATCGATCTTTGAGTCTGTGGTGCGGCACCGTGTCATTCTCTCGTCCGGTGCGGAGATGGAAGGCTTGGAGATCAAGGACGTGCTCCATGAGATTCTTCAGTCTGTTCCTGTGCCTCGCTAACTGAACAAGGTAGGCGCTTTGTTCTCGTTTCTTTCGGTCTTTTGGGTTGTTCTGGAGCGGCTCGCTTCGCAATAAAGGACGCATCGATGACACCTTCACCACGTTTGTTGCAGCTTATGACCTGGGGGATGGCGCTTGCCATTCTGCCGGTCGCGGTGAACGAAGCTCTGTGGCCGATCGTGGTGTTTTTCTGGGGCGGATTGTTTGTTTTTGGAGGGCTGGACTTCCTTGCTCTGGCTCGTGGTGCGCCCCATGTCGAGTTGGATCCTCCACCCCAGGCCAGCGTTGGTGAGCCTTTCCCTGTGAAGGTTCTGCTGCATCTTGACCTCAAGACGCGACTGGGCTGTCGACTTTTGCCCGAAACCTCGCCGCCTTTGCTACCTGGGAAAGAGGTGGAGTCGGTGTTGTATCCTGGCGCAACAGAGTTAATGCTGGAGTTGGAAGCACCCCAACGTGGCGAAGGTTTCTTGGAGGCCTTGTGGATCAAGTTGTTGGGACCGTTTGGCATGCTTCACCGCAACATCCGACACGTCCACGAAGGAGAGCCCATCCCGATTGTCCCGAGCCTCCCGAGGGTTCGGAGGATTGCCCTCCAGCATTTTGGTGCGTGGCAATACCGGGGGGGTATCCGCTTGGAGCAGCTCCCTGGCGATGGCAGCGAGTTTGACGCGCTGGAAGCCTATGTTCCCGGTCATGACTTACGAAGCATCGACTGGAAAGCATCCGCACGACACCAGGCTCTTCGGGTTCGTCGTTATCGGGTGGAGCGGAACCAGCGGCTCGTTCTTTGCCTCGATACGGGGCGCTTAATGGCCGACCCCTTGGGAGATATGCAGCGCCTGGATCATGCCATCCACGCGTCTTTGCTTCTCAGTTATTTTGCTTTGAAGGCTGGCGACCTCGTTGGAATGTACGGCTACGACAGCGAGGCGCATAGCTGGTTTCCCCCTGCGACTGGGATGCGAAACTTTAAGCGATTGCATCATGCGTCTGCCGGTCTACATCCTAGCTTTACCGAAACCAACCATGTGTTGGGTCTTTACGGTCTTTTACGCAAGCTAAATCGCCGCACCCTGGTGATTGTGTTCTCGGACTTCACCGACGCAACCACCGCAGAGTTAATGGTAGAGACGCTGGGCCAGTTGGTTCGGAAGCATCTTGTTATCTTTGTGGCTCTGGACGACCCCTTGATCGAAACCCCACTGTTGCAACAGCCACAGTCGGTGGAGCAGGTGGCAGAGGCTTTGGTCGCCAATGACCTTCGCGTGGAGAGGCACAAAGTGCTTAAGCAGCTTCAACGCAAGGGCGTCCACATTGTGCATGGGCCCCCCGATGGGGCAGCGGTGAAATTGGTGGCCCGCTACACTGAGATCAAACGTCGCGAATTGTTAGGATAAGGGAGCCGGGATGCTTCGTGTTGGTTATCACCCCAGGACTGTAGTGAGGTTAAGATGAGTCAGGACGGTACCATGGAACCTCGCTCCGTTGCCTTCCGGAAGAAACGGGAGGAGTCCTGGAACGAGCTTGAACATATGGTGGAGCGCGCCCGGCGTCGTGGCCTTAAAGCGTTGGACGAGCGAGAACTCTATCTCCTTCCTGTCCGCTATCGTGAAGCCATCTCCAGCCTGTCTGTGGCCCGTAACACTGCGCTCGACCGGGCCTTGATTCAGTACCTTGAAGCGTTGTGCGCCAAAGCCTATATCGTAATTTATGGCTCACGGCGACCGACTCGACGGTTCTTTCGCTCCATCTTTGTGGCCGTGCCTCAGGCGATTCGCTCGTTGTTTCGAGAGTTTTGGATGTCTGTGGCCTTGTTTCTGCTTGGGGTGTTTGTGGCCTGGACGTTGGTGAACTCGGATCCAGAGTGGTTTCATTCGTTTATGCCTGCTGCCATGTCACAAGGTCGTGATCCTTGGGCTTCCACCGAGACGCTCAAAAAAACGCTGTATTCTGAGACGAAAAAGGAGAAGCAGAACGGCCGCCTTTCGGTCTTTGCTTCCTATTTGTTTACTCACAACGCCAGGGTCGGGATCTTCTGTTTTGCTCTCGGAATCGCGTTGGGGATTCCCACGGCTTTGTTGTTGTTTTACAACGGGCTTATCTTAGGAGCCTTCATCGCCTTGTTTGCCAGCAGGGGGTTGCTCATTCCTGTCTTGGGGTGGCTGCTCCCTCACGGTGTCCCTGAGATTACAGCGATTCTTTTGAGCGGAGCTGCCGGTCTTACGATCGCCAAAGCGATGATGTTTCCCGATGGAATGACGCGAACCACTGCCCTCAAAGTTGCCGGCCAACGCGCCGCGATGGTGATGGTGGGGGCTGTCCTTCTGTTTCTGATTGCGGCCTTTTTTGAGGGATACTTCCGTCAATTGGTGACGGAGGATAACGTTCGTCTCTCTGTTGCTGCCGCGAATTTGTTGGTGATGTCCTCCTGGTTTCTGTTTGCTGGCAGAAATGTCTCGGACGAAGAAATGTCAGAATTGAAGCTGTAGGAAACTGAACCATGGCACGAGCAAATCGGCGTCAGGCCCAAACCAAACAACTGGTGAAGATTCTGCCTCCTGAGGGTGTCCCTTTGGAGTTTGAGTTGGCGTCCCTTTCGGATCGACTCACTGCTTTGGTTCTGGATCTGACCTTTATCTTTTTGTCGCTGATTGCTTTGGTTTTGTTCCTTCTTTTTGTGCTTTCGGCGGTTTTGGGGATCTCTGCCAGTGGCGGTGGCTCCTTGATCTTGTCCCTGCTGTTCTTGGGATTGTTTGCGATTCGCCAGGGTTACTTTTTGTTCTTTGAGTTGGTGTGGCAGGGCGCGACACCTGGAAAGCGAATCACGTCGATTCAAGTGGTGTCACGGGATGGAGGTGCGCTGACAACGTCCGCTCTGATCTCTCGGAATCTTTTGCGTGATGTGGAAGTCTTTATCCCTTTGGGCTTGCTGTTGGCGCCTCAGTCTCTCGCCCAGTACCCGGACTGGATCGGCGTTCCGCTCTTTGTCTGGGTGATCATCATGATGTTGATTCCTTACCTGAACCGGGAAAACCTTCGAATGGGTGACTTCCTCGGTGGTACCATGGTGATCCGCGTGCCGAAAGTGAAGCTACGCGAAGACAAAGCACGGCAAACCAACTGGGGCTCCAAGTCGGACATTACCTTTACGCCAAAGCAGCTCGCTATCTACGGAGAGTACGAGTTGGAGACTCTCGCTGATATCTTGGAGCAGGCTGACCAAGGCAAAGCTGACGATGCCAAGCTGGCCGTCATCGCCCAAACCATCGCCAAAAAGATTGGGTACGAAGGTGAAACCCCCAGGCGAAGGCCGTACATCTTCCTTCGCACCTTTTATGCTGCTCAACGATCCGCTCTTGAAACACGCCTGTTGTTTGGTCAACGCAAGGCTTCCAAACACGATGATGAAAGCTGAGAGGCTTGTCTCTTGCAGCAAAAGAAGCGACACAACAGGTAGCGTGTAGACAAGTGATAGTGGTCAAAGCCGAGGCCTTGCGCACGCTCCGGGGGGCTGAGCCAGTTGATCAACCAGGGCCTGACCTTCGGGGATCCATTACCGGGCACGCTCGCTCCGTGCGCCAGGGCGAGTCGACTCATGAGAGCCGGGTTCTTGAGTGCGCCGAATTGGAGGGCACTGCCGGTCGCCGGTGGCTACTTAGCAGATCTAAGTGACTGATTCTGCTACGGTGAGCTTTCGGGTGGTGGTGTGGTGACGTCGTCCCGACCTTCCTCCAGCGCAGGTTGTTGGCGTCAACCTCCCGATCAGGAACGGCTCGATGTTGAACGCCGCACACACCACCTGGTGAGGTGGGCAAGCCCAATCCCAAGCCCTTGTGGATCTAGGAGCGAGCAGAAGGAGTGTCGCAAAAACCCGACCCTCCTTGACTGTTTTGGACGCAGGTCTCGATGAGTCTCCTACACTTGTAGAACACCTTTCTCCTTGGCGTCCGTGTCGCGGACACTTCAACAGAGAAAATTTCCTTGCGGAAATGACTGGCAAAAGGCCGGAGCCAACCCAGTCAGGAAGCCTACGTGCTGTGTCGTTTCTTCTGTTGCAAAAGAGCGAAACCAGAGAATACTCTTCTCAGTTCGTTACGCAAGCCCCACTGTTCTCGGGCGCACCTTGCAATTCGGCGCATCGCTGTCCTTGGGGGCAGGGGCTTTGTGCGTCACAAAGGGCGGCACATCGGGGGCTTTGCTGGGTTGGTGTGAAGCACACAAGGCCGGCGGCACACTCGGTCGTTTGTTTGCAGGCTTCCCCCGGCGACTTGCTACCGGCTTGTCCCTTGAAACAAACTCCGTTGCGGCTGTGCACCAAGTAACAGAACGTTCCGGATGGGCAAACGCTTTGGTTCTTTAGGGTGCAGCGAGTCTCACAGGTTCCATTGGGGCTGGAGGACGAACTTCGCAAACAGATCAACCCTTGTTCACAAATCTTGGAGTTGTCACAGGCTTCCCTTTTTTTGACGGGTGTTCCGTTCACGCAGATTCCGTCTCCAGACAACAGCACAAGACACAGCGCTCCGCCAGGGCAAGAGTTGGTCTGGTCTGGGTCACAGACACGGTGGCATTGTGTCGGACTCACATCGTCCCGGCAGAGGTAGCCGTTGGGACATTTCGGCTTGCTGCTTTGGCAGGGCCCTTGAATCACCGGACCGTCAGGGTTGGATGCTTCTTGTGTGGGTTCGGGTCCAGGCTCTGGACCTGCTTCCGGCTGAACAGTGGGTTCTTGCGAGGGTTCAGGGCCAGGTTCAGGCTGACTGGTAGGCTCGTTGGTCGCGGGCTCAGCCCCTGGTTCTGCTCCAGGTTCAGGGCCAGTGCTTGGTTCTGGACCTGGCTCTGTTCCTTGTGACCCTGGTTCTTCGGAGGCTTCGGTCGTTCCGGTCTCTCCTGAGCCGATACACTTGAACGTTCCTGGGTCGCAGTTCTTGGAAGCGCAGTCGCTGTTGGACGTGCATTCTTTGGGTGGGTCCTGGCTGCATCCTTGTCCCCACAAACCCAACATTGCAATCCCAAAGAGCAAAAGCCCAACACTTCGCATGATCCCTTTCATCGGATAGTTCCTGCTTCGTTCTTGTTTTGTTGTTGTAAAGCGGCGTTCATCTTCAACGTTCAAGAAGGTTTGTCAAAGAGAAGAAGGAGCTGGGCCAGCTTCATGGCCCCTCCTTCAATTTTGATGTCACCCCCTGCAAAGGTTTTGACGGGGTTGCGTATGTCTGCAACGACTTCCTTCCAGACGGTTGACTCGACAGTGACGGTGAAATCAGGATCCGAAACGGGAATGTCCCGCACTTCAGCGACTCCTCTCCGAATGTGTAGAGAGAAGTCTTCGTTGGTGTCGGGAAAGTGGAAGTTGAGCTTCTGGTCCACGTCACGACTCTTCTCAGCGTTGAGGTTGGTGGCCATCGCAGCAAAGATGGTGGACAGAGGGATGGAGTGCACGATATTCAGCGGAGTCTCTCGATTCAAAGGAATCTCAAGCCCCTTCAACTCATAAGCCTGGGTCAGGTAATAATTGCGACCGTTGGCGCTGGTTTGTGTGGCTGCCATCCCTTGCAATGCCTGGATGCGAAGGTCGACAAACTCTCGATCGTTCGGGAACATTTGGAGCCCATGATCGGTCAACTCCAAAGCCCAGGCGTGGTCTTCTTGCTCGACGGCCGCCTTGGTCTGTTTCCGAAGGTTGGCTTCTCCTCCGGCCAGAGCCATTGTGCGTTGGGCTCTCTCGCTTCGGGGGAGGGGGTTTAAGTCTGTCGCGTTTCCGCTGAACCAGCCGAGGTACCCTGCAAACACAGAGCGAACCGACCAAGCGACAGTGCCATAAAATTCTTGGAGGTACGGCGATGTTGCAAGGTGCTCAGGTAAGTGGACATGCTCCACAATTTCATCTGGGGTCAGGCCTTTGTTCATCCAGCGAACCGTTTGATCATGGACATACTGGATGGCGTCGCGGTAGTCGCGAAGGGCGTTTTGGATGTTGTCTCGGCCAAACAAAGGACGGGTGTGGCAGGGCACCATGATGTCAGCTGGAAAGGTGCGCATCAAGTCGAGGCTTCGGACCCACTGCATCAGGTCGCGGTGAGCGGTGCCTCGAATGGCATAGAGGTTGGGGAACGAGCGGTAGAAGTTGTCGGCAGCGATAAGCAGTTTTTTGTCTGGAAGCCAAAGGACAATTTGGTCGTTGGTTTCTCCCGGTGCGTGGACCATTTCGACCTTGATGCCTGCGAGGTGCCCTCGCCATCGGTCCTCAAATGTATGGGTTGGTCGCATCAACGCCAGGTGGCTATCCGGGCCGGTCTCCAAAAAGAGTCCGATGCCGCTGTGAATGTGGTCACCTTCGTTCAAGAAGGGACCAAACTGTCGCATGCTTCGACGGGTAATGACGGGCCTGATGACGCTGGCGATCTTGTCGATGTAACCTGAAGTGGAGGCGTGTGCGTAAACGTTGGGGTTGCCTCCTTCTGCAAACACACCTGCGCCAAAGATGTGGTCGGTGTGATTGTGCGTGTAGACGATCGCGCTGACGGGCTTGTCTGTCTTTTGACGGAAGGCCTTAAGGGCGACCTCTGCGGCTTCCACACTTCCCAACGTGTCCACAATCGCGACGCTATCTTCACCCTCCAACATGATGCTGTTGGCGAGCCCAAAGCCAATGGCAACATGGACCCCTTCGGTGACAGTGATTATTTCCTGACGGAACTCTTCGGCATGTTGAGCAAAGGCCTCAGGAGAGTGAGTATTCAAGGACGCCTTGGGGCGCTTGTTTCCTCTAAGCCATCGCAACCATCGTCGAAACATGGATTTGCCCTTTCGTTCGTGGAGGTATCTTAACGAGGGATAGGTAGCAACTTGCAGGACGTTTGTTTTTGAATGACCTGAAGTTTGGATAGCTTGCTTGGGTCATCCATCAACATTCGAACCAGGAGGATTCCCCGCGTTGTGGATGCAACAATGGCATTCTTCAGGGAAGCTGGCGCTTTTGTTTTCGGAGGAAGCAGATGCCAAGTATGAAGCCCTGGACCGACCTTTCTGTCGTTGGTGACAAAGAAGTTGTTGGTTTGGCCGTCGTACAATGCCATCGACCAATAACTCTTCGGAACCATCGCCTTAATCTGCATCATCTTTGGTTCTGCCAGGTTGAACGTGCAGATGGTGTACAGCAAGTCAGGACTGGGCATCACGACCTGCCTGGATTTGGCCGTCACTGGCGGTGCATGGATTGCCTTGTGGGCCGAAGCCTGCTTCTCCACCTTAGAGAACACAACCTTCATGATGACCGAGGGGAGAGTGACAAACACTCCCACATGAACGGCTGTTGCGACAAAAAGGACGAGCAGCGTTGAACGCATCCAAGGTTTCATCGTTTCTTCCCTCCCTCGCAGCCCAAGCGTGTGATGGTCGGTAGAGGGGTCGTCTTGAGAGCTTTTACCACAGCGGCTTTGGGATGATACAAGCGCAGGTTAAGGTACAACTGCGACCCTTTCTTGGAGCCTGTGGGTATCCACCCTTTGTCATGCTGTGGTTTCGTTCCTTGGGGGCGTTTGGGACCCAACACAAACGACCACTGCGCCGGCTTTTTCTCAGGCTTTGCAGGTTTGGCCGGTTGGCTTGTGGCTTTCTTTGGTTGGGGAAGGCTCTGCAACTCTCGCATCGTGAACGAGTAACGGTTGGCATCGTTCGGGATGAGGAAGAAGTCACTTCCATAAAGAGTGATGCTCCACCAACGCGCTTCAATGACCCCACCTTGGATTCGGTAGGAGCAGTGGGAGCGAAGGGCCTGGTTGTTGCTGTCTCTGTCAGCGATAAAGTACACCGCTTCCGATTTGTTAAGGGCAAACAAGCCACCCACCGAAACGGTCGCTCGGGTGTACATGTTTGCTTTCGAACTGCCCGTGGTGAGGCTCGTACGCCAGGGGCCGTTGTGGACCCACATCGACTGCACTCCAAAGCGCAGCACTCCTGCAACGCTCAACAGCCCCAATAACAGACCAAGACCCACAAGGCCCAGGTATTTGAAGAAGGTTCGCATGTGTGATTCTCCCTTTGAGAAGCGGAGAATAGCAGCGGCAAGAGAAAGGCGTCAAGCAGGGCTGTGGAATGCGAACTGTCGGTTAGGAGGCTTCCAGGTCAACCGGTTTGAGTTCTTGCAAGGTGATGCGATGGAATCCCCAAACCAGAAGGATGCTCACAAGCATTAAGCCTGTGGTAAAACCGTACCAGATCCCAGGCGCTCCCACGGAGGAATAGAAGCTCAAGTAGATCGCGAGGGGCATCGCAAATCCCCAATGCGTGAGGACGTTCACCCTCATGGAAAGCTGGGTTTCTCCTGCACCGCGGAGCGCTCCACCTGCAACGACCTGGATGCCATCAAACAGCTGAAAGAGAGCGGCGAAGTAGAGGAAGCCAATCGCGGACTGAATCACTGGAGCCGGCTTGGCAAACATGGAAGCAATGGCTCTCGGCCACAAGAAAAAGGCTGTTGCGCTGACCATCATGATGAAGAATCCGGTTGCGATTCCTGCAAACCCTGCGCTTCGTGCGGCGTCTGTGTCGCGGCGGCCCACTGCATGTCCAACCCGAACGGCCGTTGCGCTGGCCACCCCCAAGCACAGGGAAAATGTAAAGCTGGCAATCTGCAGAGCCACCTGATGACCCCCCAATATGTTGGGTCCAAACTTGCCCATCAGCACTGTACCCACAGAGAACATCCCACCTTCTGCGAGCATCTGCAGACTGACTGGATAGCCGAGGTCAAACATCCGCCGAAACCCCTGCTTCTTGGGACGCTCCACGGGGCCGACGTCCGGCTGGCGACGAAGCACCCAAAACAAGATCAACATCTGCAAGGCGGCCATCAACGTGGTGGCTAGCGACGCTCCAAACACTCCCCATCCGTCAAACCCAACAGCGGGCAAGCCGAGGTTTACGAGCGCTCGGTCGCCCAAGGTGAGGAACAAGGTGGTGGGGATGTTAAACAAGTTGGCGATCAAGGTGGAGGTGAAGATCGGTCGAATGACTTCCACCGCCTGCAGGTATCCTCGAAGCGCCAAGTAGACATACAAAAAGACAAGGCCAGGCGCTCGTCCCAACAGATAGTAGTACGCAGATTCTTGGGTGGGAGCGTCAATCCCGAGAAGGGGTAACGTCCACAAGGACGAGAAGATGAGGGCGGTGACGGGAACGACGAGCAGCACCGAAATGATAAGGGCTTCGTGCAAGTGTCGTCGGGCCTGTGCTGGTTTGCCAGCGCCAATCGCTTGGGAGGCCATCGGGTCCAGTCCGTGAAGAAGACCCATCCCCAACAAGGAAACCAGGAAGAAGAGGGAGTTGCCCATCCCCGTGCCAGCAATATCGACGGGCTGCAGACGACCGACAATGGCTGTGTCTACGAGTCCCATCGCATGATTGCCGGCGTACGCAGCAATCAAAGGAAGGGCCAGACGAAATGTCTCCCGAATATCCCGACCCCAACCCGAAAACGAAAATGACATCCCACACTCTCTTGCTCAGGGGGAGGCGAAACTTAAAAACGCTCCGTTGGGTTTGCCCTATCGGAGCCATTCCTCATCTCTTCTCCCTAACCATCTTTACGCCAACAACTTCTCGACGCACTCTCTCCAGGCTTGTACGCACACCCAGACAGGTTGTGCGTTTTTACATACCTCAATGGGCCGAAACCTGTACCATGACTTCTAGGGGTTGTACACATCTTCCTTGGTTCTTCCGAGATGGTCTTGTCCTACACTGGGTAGGGATGTACAACTAACGCAGTCTGAGGAAGAAAAGGTTTTGCGAATTCAGGATGGTTGCATGCGTTGTCGCATTTGGATTGGTTTTGTACTTTGCTTTAGCTGTTTGGCCTGCGGAGGTGGATGGGTTTGGGGGCAGTCGTTTACCCCCAAGTCTGGCCTTCGTTCGCTTGCTGTGGAAATGGAAGAGCTGTACAGCGAGCGGTTTGGACTGAATGTGCAAGGCGTCCCCACTGTCACCATCGGCATTATGGACGGCCAGCGTCAGGTCTCGTTTGTGCCTCTCAAGACTATGTATGCCATCTATTACCGAGCGGATGGTAGCCCTCGAACAATCATCTTAAGACGAGGGCGTCGGTATCGAATCCAACAGGTGCAGGGGAAAGAAGCGGACGTTCGTTTCGCCATCGTGGCCTTCTCGCTGCGTCGAGCCTATTGGAGTCAATGGAGTTCTCTGGTCAAACAGTGGAAGCAGAGGGGCTACAAGGTAAGGACGGTTACCACCGGAAGCATCTTTGCCGTGAAGGGACAACTGTTTGATAACCGTCGTCGTTTGGCCATCATTGGCTACGAAGACCGGGCGTTTCGGGCTCGTTTGAAAGCCGCTCGAATTGCCAGCAAGTACAAGCGGCCTGTGTTCGTCCGGACTGTGCTTGATACCAAGCCTGAGGGACTGTTCCGACTGCGCGGTACGGGGCGACGCATCTTCTCCAAACAATTGATTGAGATTCGGTCGACTGGCGGACTTGTGAAAGTGGACCGGGTGGAGTTTGGTCGTGGATACTCCTGGCACCGGTTCCGACGTCGAACCTTTCGCGGGTCCTTGCTTGTGTCGGTGGACCCCAACGGTCGTTTGGTCCTTATGAATCGAATCTCTCTCCCTGACTATCTCGCAGGACTTCTTGCTGCGGAGATGCCCTTGAGCGCGCCTTTGGAAGCATTGCGAGCCCAATCCGTGACGGCCCGGAACGAGATTCTTGCCAAGATAGGGACTCGTCACCAAGCCGACCCCTACTTGTTTTGCGCTCACACCCACTGTCAGGTGTACACCGGACTGCACAAGTACGACGCGAAGATTCGTCAGGTGCTGCAATCGACCCGAGGGGAAGTCATGGTGACGCCCAAAGGTTACCTCGCAGACACTCCCTATAGCGCGATGTGTGGAGGTCACACGGAACACAACGAGAACGTTTGGGCCGACCAACCTCGTGCCACCTTGCGCGGAAGACTCGACACCAAGTCCGCTCCAGCTTCCTTTCAGCGCGGCATCAACGACCAAAACATCCTCAGCTGGCTGAGCAACCCACCCGACTCCTTTTGCAGCGCAAGCTCCCGGTATGCGCGGAACAAGTTTCGCTGGAGCAAGTATCTCCGCGCAGGGCAGGCCAATGCGTTGGTGAACCGGAAGTTTCCTGTCGGTGCGATTCGAGGCATTCGCGTGCTCAAACGTGGCGTCAGCGGACGAGCGTATCTGGTCCAAATCATCGGGACGCAACAAACCATCAAGGTTCGGGGCGAGCTTAAGATCCGGCGGCTTCTGGGGAATCTTAATAGCAGTATGTTCGTGGTAGAGCCTGTTACAGATGCGCAGCGGAACATCTTGGGTTGGAGGTTCACCGGTGGTGGCTGGGGTCATGGCGTCGGAATGTGCCAGTATGGTGCGATGGGGCGGGCGAAAGCGGGCTTCAACTATCGACAAATCCTCGGCCACTACTACAAGGGAAACCGGATTGTGAAGTTGTATCCGTAAGAGGGTTGTAAGAGAGCGGAACTATCGGGATTTGGGCTTCCACTTCCTGGAGAGGACGAGAAAGTCCACACGCTCATTGAGAGAGCGGCCACGCTTGGTTCGATTGGTCGTGAGCGGTCGGGTGTATCCGTACCCTCGAATTTTAAGACGACCTGCTGCGATCCCTTTCTTCACGAGGAAGTCTCGGACGGCTTTGGCCCGGTATCGTGAGAGTTTAAGCGCTCGCTTGAAGGTGTACTTGCTGTTTGTATGTCCTTCGACAAGCACAACAATGTTGCCGTGTTTTTTCATGAGCTTGAAAACACCTTGCATGAGCAAAGCCTCATGGCGTTTCGTAAGGTCGGACTGATCTTGCTCAAAGTACACTTTGGAGTAGGTCGGTCCACAGTTCCTCTTTCGGATGACAACCTTTGGCCGTGGGCAGCCCGCGTTGCTCTTGGGACCCGGCACTGTGGGGCATTTGTCCAATCGGTCGATGACTCCGTCTTTGTCGGTGTCTTTGTCTTTGGAGTCTTTCGCTGCAGAAGGCAGACTCATCAGGAACAACGCCATGACGATGGTTCCAAAGGTACAGAATTGTCGCTTCATGCCAACTCCTTTGCCTGAGTCGAAGGTTTCATTGGTCCACGTCTCACTTGTAACGGATCTGTACTCTTTCTGATCTAGAACTTCAAAACAAGGTCTACTGAAGCATACAACATCTCACCATCGTTTCTATTGGGGGAGACTTCTTCCTCCAATTCACTGGATTCTCTTTACTGGTCCTGGGACCTCATTCTTGAAGTTCTGGGACGAAGCTGAGGTCCTGGGAGGTGCCGAAGTGATACCTTGGATCGGTCATATCGTTCCTGGGAGAATTTCAGAGAAGTTTCTTATGGGTGCGTGAGGTCCTGGGAGCGTATTCGCGAAGTTCGTTATCATCGTTTGAGCTCCTGGGAGGTGAGGAGTCGATGTCATAGATCGACCGTTGATGTCCTGGGAGCATTTTGCTGATGTGTGACATCATTCGTTGAGGTCCTGGGGACACTTTGGTGAAGTTAAACATCCTTCGTTGAGGTCGTGGGAATACTTTGGTGAAGGTGAGCATCGGTTGCAGTGGCCCACACACCGACGAAGTGCAGAAGGGTTCGTTTCTCTTGACAGAATGGGGCATTTGTGGCACTTGTGCGCCCTGCGAAAGGTTCGCAAAATCAAAAGCCTGAACCGAATTTCTGCATAGATGTTGTGTTCGTACAGTACGACGTTATTGAGTTGGAATGGAGTGTGTCATGTTGAAACCATCAACATTTTCCCAACGAAGTTGGGGGTGGCTGTTAGGAGTTGTGGCCGTTGGGTTTGTGGTGTGGGGCTCGATGAAAGATGCGGAAGCTGTGCCGCGGATTCTACGACCTCACAACCGTCCATGGGCTTACCAGTTCTCGATTGGGGCGACAGGTGTGGCCGGTGGTAGCGGGAACATTGGAGGCTTTGACGTCTCCTTCCGTGGGGGGTTGTACGGACACATCTCCAATGTGATTGGTGCGCATTTCAACGGTCGCGGTCATGGTCCAGCTTTGGGTGGTGCCCTCGACCTCTATTTCACTGACGGTAGTGTCCTTCTGGTTCCTGGAGCACGCTTTTGGTGGGACATCCCCATCGCTCGCATGGCTATCTATGTCGCTCCTTTCTTGCAAGCAGGTCTTGCGATTGGTGCAACCAACGGATTCGCTCTGGGGGTTGATATCCAGTTTGGTGTGGAAGGGAAGGTTGTTCTGAACAAGAGGCTCCTCTTAACCCTTAAACCCATCGCCTTTGATCTCCAGGTTGTGGGCTCAACGGGTGGTGGTGGAGGCATCGCATTGTTGTTCAATGTAGAGTTCTTCCACGTTGGGGTTGGGGTTGTGTTTTAAGTTGCACGGCTCCAAGGTGTAGGCTGGAGTCAGGTTGAACCTACGCTGTTGATGCCGATCCATGATGCATGTTTCAAAGGAATACAAAGAGTTTCATGACCAAGTCGAACAAGTCCAAAGACGAGTCTCAGACCACGCTTGCTGCCGAAACGGTGGAGGTACACGAAGAGTCTAGCCAAAGCGATGACGCTTCCAACTCTTCGGTGGATGCAAGCTCTTCCGACGAAGGCAACGCTTCCAAGGAAGAGGCCAGCGAGGCAGAGGATGCGCCGTCTCCATCAGCTTCCACGGTTGCTACCACCCTTGGCTTCCGAGAGTGGTGGAACACGCCGTCTCCTGTTTCGGCCTGGGGACGACCGGACATTGTTCTTCAGCTGGTGATTGTTCTGGGCGCAATGCTTGTGTATCTGCCCAACAACAACTTTGGCTTGTACGACTGTTGGGAGCCTCATTACGCGGAAGCTGCCCGGATGATGATCGTCCGGAACGATTGGCTCCATCCGTTTTGGTCGTATGCTTACTTCCTGTCCAAGCCCATCTTGATGTTTTGGTACATGGCGGCGTCGATGTCGGTGTTTGGAGTGAACGAGTGGGCCATTCGGCTTCCTTTCTCGCTGCACGCTGTGTTTATGATTTGGGCCGTCTACTTCTTCGTATCGCGCTTGTTCTCGACACGCGCTGGTGTTTTCGCAGCCATTGTTGTGGGCACCTCTCCCTTGACGACCTTTCTTGGGCGGCAGGCGATGGCCGACATTCTCGTTGTGTCGTACCTGACGGCGGGGCTGGGCTTCTTTGCTTTGGCCGTGTTTGGCTCACGAGAAGAGAGGGAGGCTGCGATTGCAGAGGGGCGAAACCCTCGGGTGCATCTGCCTTATCTCTACTTCTTTTACTTCTTGATGGGACTGACTCTCCTGGCCAAGGGACTCTTGGGAGCCGGTCTGGGTGGGGTGGCGATTGTAGGCTACCTGCTGCTCTCCAACGATTGGCATTTGCTGCTTCGGGTTCGGCTTGTCTCCGGGATCGCGTTGACGTTGCTGGTCGCGTTGCCGTGGTATCTTCACATGTTGACGTTCCCCGGTCGGAACATTGACGACGGCAAGGATTTCTTCAAGCGGTTCATTCTCCACGACAACTTCAACCGTGTGTTTAAGGGTGTTCATGGGGACCGCGGGCACTTTGTCTACTTCGTTCGGCAGATGGGGTACTCCTTGGGTCTTTGGGTGGGGATTGTTCCGTTTGCTGCGATGGCGATGGGGAAATGGAAGCAGGCCCAACCCGACCACAATGAGAAGCTCAAGCGGTTCTTGTTTGCTTGGTGGTTCTTCTTCCTTGTGTTCTTTTCTCTGTCCCAGACGAAGTTTCATCACTACGTGTTTCCCCTTGTTCCGATCAGCGGAATTCTTGTGGGGATCTGGCTCGACAAGTTCCTGACGCACGATCGCAATCCCATCTATGACCTCACCATGTTGCTCGCAGCGCTGGTCTTCCTCGTGGTCATTCGCGATGTGTTGAAGAACCCACACCATCTCGTCAATCTGTTTGTCTACAAGTATTCGCGGGCGTATCCCTGGCATGACCCGATGTATTTGTTTGGGATCGACTGGACCTTCAAGTCCTTGAAGTTACCTTTCTTTACGATCTATTTTAAGCAGATGGTGGCTCCGTTTACGCCCCAAAATATTATCGGATTCTTTACGTTCTCTGCCTTTGCGTTCTACCTGCTCAGCGTTCTTCGCTTCTTCACCAGGAAGTACGTGGTGCATGGCTTGATGGCTTTGGGGATCGTGTGGACCGTCTACTACGGCCAACATTGGATGCCTGCGTTGTCCAAGCACTGGAGCCAGAAAGGGATGTTTGAGTCCCTCAAGAAGGACAGCAAAGAATGGAAGAAGCTGTTGTCCGATAAGTTCTCCAATGCGTTGAAGGAGGACAACCCCAGCGAGCCTTTGTTTGCCTTTCGGATGAACTGGCGGGGTGAAAAGTTTTACTCCTTAAACCGCGACATCCAGATTATGGGCCGTAACTCGTACACCCGGATGCACGACGCCTTGACCCGGTTGCGTAAGCCTGGGAAGCCCGTGTATTTCCTCATTGAGTCGAGCCGGAAAAAGGAGCTGAAACGAGCCCTGGGTTACTACGACAGTCGTCGTCTTGTGATTGTCGATGGATCCAACCACAAGTACTTGTTGATGAAGGTGAAGCCCAAACCACCGAAGGAATACCAAAGCAAGTACCAGTTGAGCCTGGATGCGCGAACGCGCCGTCGTTACGACGATTGGAACATCAAGCGCAAGAAGAAAAAACGGAAAAAAACCAAACGCAAACGACTGCAACGTCGTTACGGGAAGAAGGCTCGACGCACCAAACGGACGAGGCTGAAGGCCCGCAGTCTTCGGTCCAAATGGATGAAGCGGCGTCAGCAGCGTCTTGCCAAACATCGCAAACGTCGGATGCTCAAACGTTGGAAGAAAGCCCTGGAGTCGCGGAAGCAAAAGTCCAAGCCTCGCAACGTCTCAACATCTCCAACACGTCGTGCTCCAACATCACCTGCCGTTCGTGTTCCTCCGGTGGGACCCACCTTACCCAAGGTACGTCTGAATCCATCTGCTCCTCGTGTGCGTCCTGCTTCTCAGCCTGCCAAGTAGTCTGCGCATCTCCTGTTCACATCATGTCATACCTTCCATGGATTCAGGTTGTTGCGTGCCTCGCGACTTCGGGGGCTTTTGCCCTTTGATCTGGATCAAACTGTGGTTTGAGTGGTGGCAAGGTCGCTCAAGTGGTTTGAGGGCATGATGGGGTGGTCGTGAATGGAGAAGGATGAACTTCCTCACAGGAAGTTGCTTGGATTACCACCTCAACAAGGGAGTGAAATAGATGCAAGATCGCAAGGACAAGTGGACCGTTGGTGCCTGGATGACAGAGAACCCCCACACGGTTGAACCTGCAGCCTCAGTCTATTCTGCGTTTTATCAAATGCGTATCGAAGGCTACCGACACTTGCTGGTTGTGCAAGACGGCGAGTTGTGGGGCATTGTCTCGGATCGTGACTTGCGTCGCCCCGACATCTCGAACGAGCCAGATGGTTGGCACGACTTCTACCAGTTGGACGGTGATTACGAAGTTCGCGATGTGATGACAACAGATGTCATCACCTTGAAGCCTTCTGACACCCTTGAGAAGGCTCTTGATTTGATGACCGAGCACAAGTTTCATGCGCTTCCTGTTCTCAACAAGAACGGAAAGCTACACGGCATCATCACCGACTTTGATTTGATGAAGGCCTTCCGCGAAGTCCTCACTGAGACTGGAGATGCTCTTCGCAAGTAGCGAAGTGTTCGGTTGGGAGAGAGGGAGCGTTGGTAGGTCGAGGGGGGACTCGGCCTGTCAGCCAGCCTGGAGGATTAGGATTGCATACCTTCTCCAGGCTAGAAGCGGCGGCGGCGGTTGATGAACCGTTGGAGGCTTTCCAGTGGAGCGTGACGTTCGGTGCATCGGGTGGTGAGTCGACGCGCAAAGTCGACCACTGTCGCCGGAGGAGCTTCACCCAAGAGAAAGCACACATATTGCACATATTGCGGATGATTGGTTTGGATCTCATCCAAGAGCGTAAACGAGTCCTCGACGCTTTCTTCCATATCACAGAGGAGGAGCGCAAGGTCGGGGTGGGCGTTGAGCAGATCCAAGGCGCTCTGGGCGGTGGGAGCGAGATACACCGGGAAGTTCGGGTCAAGTGCCCGACGAAGCGAGCGGGCATAAAGCAAGTCTGCGCTCAGCAGGATAATTTTGTTGAAGGTTGCTGGCAGCTCATGGAGAGAGTCGCTGCTTTCAATGGTGGGGAGATCCAGGCTCCCAGACATATCAAGCGCCGGTAGCTCCATCGCACCACCCACTACATCAAAGCTCTTGGGTGTGTGCATCTCCTGGAAGTCGTAATCGCTTGTGTTGTCTTCAAACATGATAGGCAAGGCGATTTTTAACGTGACTGCGAGGCCTTCGGACTGGATCGCAAAGCTTCCTTGCTGCTCTTCCATCACCTGTTTGACAAACAAGTACCCTTCCGGATTGGTGGCTTGGGCCTGGGCTGAGGCGTTCGCCGCTTCGTATTGAATGGACACCACCACGTCATCGTTGGCTGCTGTTGCCTCTATGCTCACCACAGGCTGCTGGCGGCGCGAGTCGATGTACCTTGGAATGGAAAGCAACAGCGCGGCAAAGGCCTGGCGCAAACGGCCCGGCGTTCCGTAAAGGGGCGGAACATCGGGTGTGGGGAAGCGGAACGCGATCCTCTTGTCGTTGAACAAGTTGGACAAGAGAGGCTGCAGCAATTGATGGACCTGGACTTGCTCCTGGTTGGAGGGAGATTGGCGCAGATCGTAGAGAAAATTCAAGTAGTACCGGAGTTGAAACAGCCCTGACGAGGCGTCTTGCATTAGAAGATCCAGGTCAGAGGTGATGTCGTTGAGTTGGGTGCGTTTGGCGAAACCCTCGATGCGCTGGATGGCTTCTTCGTTTGCGTAGAGTTTGATCTCGTCCTGGTAGTATTCCAACGCGTTGAGGAGCTTGCGATGGTAAGTGCCCAGCGCGTCAATGTTGTGCTGAAGGATGGAAACGACCGGCGTCGCTTCGTTGGCAAAGGCCTGCCCCATGTGCATGACATTGAATAAAGAAGGCGGCATCAACGACAGCTGCTGGTGATGGAACGAGAGCTTGCCTTGGAGATCGTCGTACGCTTCCATGGAGCGGAAGGTCGCGCCGATTTGCTGGGCCATTAACCACAACAGGCTTTGATCCCACTTGGCGTAGTGGTCGGCGTGAATACTTTGCAGAGATACAACGTAGTGTCGTTCTCCCCGTCGATGGATGGGAATGACACAGCGATGCTGGGGTTGCTGGGGTTCGGGAGCGCTGCTCAAGTCGAGGGAGCCGGGGCTTGGCGCTGACACCATCGCTCGCTCCGCTGTGGAGTGAGTCGAAAGGTCCTCCAAATGCGGCGTCTTGTACTGCAGAGCGTGAGCCCATGATGTTCCTGTGAGAGGCCGAGCTTCTCCGGTTCGCAGCTCTCCTTCGAGTCCAACCCAAGACGATACGTAGTTCTGGGTCTCGGTATCGAGCGTCACCAAAAATGCGCTGTTGGTTCCAGGCAAGGAAGCAAGACCTTGGAGGAGTTGCACACAGAGGTCTGAGAAACTGGACACCCGAGTGGGTGAGAGTTGTTGAAGAACTTCAGCGACATGGGCCGCTTTCAGGGATACATCGTGGGCCATAGAATTTGCCTTTGTGTCTAGGACAGAAGCAGGGACGTCTTGTATCCCTCCTTATCATACAAGCTTGGATTAAGGCTAGAATACGTCTTTCGGAGACAGGTTTCAATCACAAAGACAGCGCGGGGAGGCTGGGTCGGAAGAGTGGTTGGAAGTTGTTGGCGTTCTTAGCCTTTGTTGGGTTCAGCTTTGGCCTCTCCCTGGCTGGGGGCGAAGTCTTCTTGTTCAACGGCATCCAGAGGAACTTGCTCTACCACTCGTTCTTCCCCTGCTACACGGACTTGGACCCGATCGATCATGTCAGGGTCGAGCTTGCCCTCTGCGATGAGCTGCTTCACGATCTCTCTGTGGCGACGCTCATGTTCGGCGGTGAGCCAGTCATCTTCGGACTCGTAGTCCACCCAGAGTTCCCGGCGGTTGTTTTCGGGGTCGTACACAAACGACAGGGTGATGGCCCCCATAGGTTCTCTCCTTCGGTCAAGTCTTGGGTTAGGGAGTGGCTGCTTCGGAAGTTGAGTCCACTTGTTCTTGTGCAAGCTGAGGGTGAGGAAGCTCCAACAACTCGGCGATCTCTTTGCTATCGAGTTCTTGTTTGTCGAGCAACGCCTGGGTCAATCGCTCCAACCCGTCTTTCTTGGCTTCCATCAACGCAGCGACTGCAGTGTATTGGTCTTTGAGTATCTGGTTGATCTCTTTGTCGATGCGCTCTCTTGTGATGCCGCTGACTGTCGTCTCTCGGCCATCTCCCAGCCGATACACCCGAGGCCCAAAGTGCTGGCTCATACCAAGATCCTCGACCATCATGCGAGCCATATCTGTGGCAAAGTCGAGGTCATTCTTGGCGCCGATGTCAAGCTCATTGAAGATCAGCATCTCAGCCGCTCTTCCCGCCAGCGCGACTTGGATCAGGCACTGTAGGATGGCCTCGGTTGCGCCTTCCGATACGTAACTGTGCATGGATACCATGCCTTCAACATCAGGGTGCTCGGCGGAGATCGTCGCCTTCTGAATGGCTTGTGGCTCCAACAAGTAGGCAACGGCGAGAGCGTGTCCTGCCTCATGGTAGGCCGCTTTTTTTCGAGATCGCTCCCTTTTTTCAGCGATGTTGTACGGGCTGGGTCCCATCACTTCATCAATCTCAGCTTGGGTGATGGGATAGGGCGAAGCTTTGCCTCGTTTCCGGGCTTGAAGTCGCTTCAATTGTCGAGCGATGCCGTAGATGTGGTCACCGGAGTAGCGAATCCCTCGTGTGGCATCCACGTACGTACCGGTTCGTTCAATCAGGTACTCCATGCTCTTGTCGTCGAAGGCAAACTGGAACTTCTTGGCGTAGACCTCAATGATGTCGCGACGTGCCGTTCGGTCTGGGTAGGGGATGTGGATGTGGTACTCAAATCGGCCAGGTCGCAGCAACGCGGGATCCACGCTGTCCATGAGGTTGGTGGTTCCTACCACGAAGACAAGCTCCTCTTTGCGGAACCCATCCATCTCTGTGAGGAGCTGGTTGACGAGGCTGTGTTCGACGCCGGATCCTGCATAAAGACCTCGACGTGGAGCGATGGCGTCAATCTCATCAAAGATAATCAAGGAGGGGGCGGCTGAGCGGGCTTGAGCAAAGAGGCGGCGAAGGTTGGCTTCCGACTCTCCCACCCACTTGGACTTCACCTCCGGTCCACTCACCACGATGGTTGTGGCTTGCAGGGCGGTTGCGAGAGCCTTGGCCAGGTACGTCTTTCCTGTTCCTGGTGGGCCATAAAAGAGGATGCCGTGAGGAAGAGTCTCTTCCAACTCTTTGATCTGGTCGGCCCAGTCGGGGTCTTCGCGGAGAGCAAGGATGTCGAGGATCTCTTCCCGAAGTTGCTTCTTGACCTCCTTGTAACCCCCGACGTCACGCTCCAAGTCAATGTTGGGGATCTCCATACCGCCGAGGAGAGTCATCTCCCGGAGCATGCGCTCGATGCGTTCGCGTTGTGGCTCACGTTCTTCCGGAGGTAAACCCACAAGAGGAGGAAACTCCATAAGCCGGACCATGAGCTTGCGAAACTTGATGGCGTGGATGCCGGAGACGTACTTGTACAGCCGGAGCACGTTCAGTTTGTCGACGGCGAGTCGCTGAGCTTCCTCGTAGGTAATCAGGTAGGGGAGGGTGTCGCGACGTATCCCGATAATCTCTCTCTGTACATCGAACAAATCAGAGAGAGCTTGGGGAATTTTTAAGCCAGGGTCACAGAAGGCGAGGAACCGGAGCGACGGATCTTGCGACATGGCTGCGATCGCCTCACGAGCCGGGGTTCCCAAGGAAGACTCTGTGGTGGTTGCGAGGAGGTCGAGGTGTGGCAACACAACCACACCGGCTGGATCCGCAAGCTGTTCATGCACCTGCTCCCAGAGGTTCTCCACCATGCCGTGAAGGAATGACCGGTTTTGACTGGAAGGTGGAGCTTTGATCAAGACCGAAGGAATGGAGGGTTCACCACGACGAAGGCGGTTTCGAAGCTCCGCATACAATTGCAGGGCCAGCGACTTTTCAGCGGTGACAAGAACCGACAATCCTGCCCGTAACATCGACTCAATCCAGTCGAGGTCGGCTTCGTAGGCGGCGCGGATGGCTGTGGAGTAAGACAAGGGACCACGACTGAAATGATCTTGATCAACAGGTATAAGCATGATGGGCTGTGAACAACCTCCAGTGTAAGATTGTGGGAAGCTTTCCGTATAGGATGGGAGTCCGGGCTCCCAAAGGCTTCAACCGTTCACCCACCATAGTCATTTCACCCAGACTTCGCAATCTCTTGCTGAATTCAAAAAAGCAGTGGGGTGTTGGTTGTTTTTTCGCTCCGAACAAGGTATCAAAGGTGCCCCGTTTGGGATGACTTATCCTCTGGAGGAGGCTTCGTTTGTTATGAAAGTTCGGTTGGACAAAACATTTCGGTTTGAGGCGGCCCACTGGCTTCCTCGTGTACCCGATGGCCACAAATGTCGTCGTTTGCACGGTCATAGCTACAAAATCGATATCGCCATTGAAGGCGAAATTGATCCGGACTTGGGCTGGCTGGCTGACTTTGGCGATCTCAAAGAAGCCTGGAAGCCTCTCTATGAGCAACTTGATCACTACTGCCTTAATGACATTCCGGGTCTTGAAAACCCCACGTCAGAGAACCTTTGCGTTTGGATCTGGAACCGACTGAAACCCTCACTTCCTGAACTCTGTGAAGTGGTGGTGCGCGAGACTTGTACCTCTGCCTGTCGCTACCGTGGGGAATGACCCTTTAAGGGAGATACCCGGCCCTGAAAAACGCTTGGCTGGGCTCCCTATCGTTTTTGAATTCAAAGACATTGATCCATCAACTTGACAAGATCTACGTCTTTCTCGTATCACTCCTGAATTCCAAATTGGACAATGAAAGGACCGAACAACCATGCGAAATTATCTCTTTACTTCCGAGTCTGTGACTGAGGGCCACCCCGATAAAATGGCGGACCAGATCTCCGACTCCGTGCTCGACGCTTGTCTTGCAGGTGACCCCAACAGTCGTGTTGCTTGCGAGACCTTGCTGAACACCGGTGTTGTTGTGGTTGCTGGTGAGATCACCACCCAAAGCACTCTGGATGTCCCGACCATCGTCCGCGAGACTGTCCGTGACATCGGTTACGATCACTCCGACAAGGGGTTTGATTGCGACACTTGCTCCGTGATGGTGACCTTGGACAAGCAAAGCCCCGACATCGCAATGGGCGTAGACTCCTCGGAAGAAAAAGAGCAGGGCGCTGGCGACCAGGGAATGATGTTCGGCTACGCGTGCAACGAGACCGACGTCTTGATGCCCATGCCGATCCACTTCTCCCACCGCTTGACCGAGAAGCTCTCGGAAGTTCGCAAGAGTGGTGTCCTTCCCTTCCTCCGACCCGACGGCAAAGCACAAGTGACCGTGGCTTACGAAAACGGCAAGCCGACCCGTGTGACCACCGTTGTTGTCTCGTCGCAGCACAGCGAAGAAGTGACCCAAGAGCAAATCCGTGAAGGCATCATTGAGGAAGTGGTCAAGGCTACCATTCCCGCAGAGTTGCTGGACGCTCAGGTCAAGTACCACATCAACCCCACCGGCCGCTTCGTGATCGGTGGACCCATGGGCGACAGTGGTCTTACCGGCCGTAAGATCATCGTGGACACCTACGGTGGAATGGGCCGTCACGGTGGCGGTGCTTTCTCCGGAAAGGACCCCTCCAAGGTGGACCGATCCGCTGCGTACATGACCCGCTACATCGCCAAGAACATCGTCGCGGCTGGCTTTGCTGACCGCTGCGAAGTCCAGTTGGCTTACGCGATCGGTGTGGCTGAGCCCGTCTCCGTCATGGTCGAAACCTTCGGAACCGGCAACGTCGACGAAGACAAGTTGGCGTCCATCGTGCCCCAGGTCTTCTCCCTCAAGCCCCGCGGCATTGTGGAGTCCCTTAACCTGCTCCGTCCCGTCTTCCGACCCACTGCAGCTTACGGACACTTTGGTCGCACCGGTGATTCCTTCACTTGGGAGCGCACCGACAAGGTCGAAGCGCTCAAAGCTGCTCTAGGACAATAGTACCAAATTCTCTTTCTTCGCTCTCTCTCCCCCTTCTCCCCCAACCTCTTCCCTAAAAAACCCTTGCGAAACCGTCCTTTTTGTGGAATTATGTTCGCGACGTTTGCGCCTTACGTGAACCGGTTCTATCTTTTTGAGTAGAAGATTCGCGTACAAACTTTTTTTGTACCAAAGAGGGTGTCACAAACGTTCTAGGTGGTAAGAAGTTTTTGGACCGTGATCCTGATCGCTATGATGTTGAAGGAACACGAGCTTGTAGACGGGAGATGGGGGTGTGCTTTGCCCGATCTCCATAGGATGTATGAGGTGAATTGGATGACTCGACGCATGAAGTTTTCACTGTTGCCCGTCTTGCTGGGCCTCTGGGTAGTGGCTGCTATCGCCCCCGGATGTAACTGCAATGACAATCCAGGGACTGGTATCCTGGGGAACATCGCCACCGATCTTCCCAACAACCGCTTGATCTTTACCAACGGTGAGGTCAACAAGGCTGTTGAGCGTGAATTCAAACTTTACAACGACGGAAACGTGGAAATTGACATTTCTTCGTTGAAGGTTGTGAAGGACACCAGCGGTGTCTTCTCTTTGGTGGATCCACCCAGCGCAACCAAACTCCAGCCTGGCGAAGCCAACGGCATCACGATCAAAGTGAAGTTCTTGGCCAAGGAGAGTGGGGTGTTCTCTGCGCGGATTGAGGTTAACTCACCCAACGCTGATAACGTCGATTCCAGCGGTAACTTCTACATCGAACTTCGAAACCAGCTGCTGACTCCCGATGTTCGCTTCGACTGCGGCCGTCAGCTTGACTTTGGCGCTGTGGACAAGGGCAAGACCAAGACCATGTCTTGTGTTATCTCCAACGCAGGTACCGCCAACTTGACCATCACCGGCGTCAAATATGTCCCCGAGAAGGGCTCCAAAGAAGACTTCAAATGGGACGAACCCAAGTTCCCCGCTACGGTTGAGCCGGGCGGTGAGTCCAAGCTCGAAATCAAAATTACCTACGCTCCCTCTGATTATCCCCCCGCGGAAGATCAGGGTGTGTTTGAGTTGGAAACCAACGCTGCCGTTCCCCAAAAGCTTCGCGTAATTGGTGTGACCGCTGTTCCATTGATTACCTTGGTTCCCATGTACGGACAGTGCAAAGCTGACGGCGAGTGCAAGAACATCGACCGTCGCCTCTCCTGCACCAAAGATGACGCAAGCGGCCAAGACCTCTGTCTGCCCCGCGGCGACACCACTCCCTTCTTGATCTTCCCCTTGACCTCCAAAGGCAAGGTGACCAAGCGCACCTTCGTGATTCGCTCCAACGGCGAACGACCCTTGAAGATCGATGAAATCAAGTTGGACAGCAACAGCAGCGGTGACTTCAAGGTTCTGACCACCAGCGTTCAGTTCCCCTTCACCCTGAATCCCAAACAAGAAAAAGAAATCACGGTGGAGTACGCGCCCTCTGACGCACAAGAAGACTCGGGCACCGTGGTTGTGACCAGCAACGCTGGAAACAAAGCGCAAGCAACCATCCTTCTGGAAGCGGCTTCCCGCGGTTGCAACCTGGAAGTCAATCCCCGAAGCCACCGCTTCCGCGCTCCCAAGCCTCCTTTGACTGTGAACATCATCAACGCAGGTAACGAATCCTGTACGTTGAAGAAGGTGTCCTTGAAATCGGCGGGTGGACAGACTGCATTTGCTCTTCTTCCCACTCCCCAACCCAACCAAACCATCGTCCCCAACGGACGCATCGACTTCCTGGTTAACTTTAATCCCCCGGATAGCAACCAGGAATACAAAGATGTTGTTGTGATTGAAAGCTCCGACCCTGATGAACCCACCATTGAGTTGGAGCTGGTCGGTAAAGTCGAAGGTTCCCAAGAATGTGAACTGGAAGCCACTCCCCGCCGCTTGGTCTTCGGACTTGTGGGTGTCGGCCGCAGCAAGAAGCTCAGCTTGGGTCTGACCAACAAAGGTTGGGGTACCTGTAACATCACCTCGTTGAATGTTGTGGGAACCAAGCCCGCTGCCAACAACGCGTTCCAGTTGGCCAGCCGCGTACAGCCCCCACTCAAGATTGACTCCGGTAGCAACATCCGTTTGGAGATTGCCTACACGCCGCCTCAAGAGCAGCCTGGATACGAAGGACGACTCAGCATTGACTCCAATGACAAGAGCAATCCAACGTACACCGTGGATCTGACAGGTTCGTCGGGTACGCTCTGCTTGGAAATTGTACCTTCCAGCATGGACTTTGGCTCCTCGAAGTTTGGTTGTTCGACACCCACTCGCAAGATCCAGGTGTTCAACTTGGGTGCAGCGAAGTGTCAAGCGTCCATCCAAATCACCAAGATTGGTTTGGCCCAAGGAACCACCTCGGAGTTCCGCATCATGTCGGCTCCCCCGGTTCCCAAGACCATCAACAAGGGTGAAAACATCGAAATCGGAATGTCCTACAAGCCCAAGACTGTGGGTGTAGACACTGGTACTCTCGACATCGAAAACAACGTTCAAGGCCAGTCGCCTGTTACCGTTCCACTGGTGGGTGAAGGTGTCTCCACCGACGACCAGAAGGACGTGTTCAAGCAGCT
>SBHC01000074.1 GCA_006226375.1 Deltaproteobacteria bacterium
AACGAAGACTGCACCGACGAGAATCTCTCGGCCTGCGTCGACAACAAGTGCATGCAGTGTGCTCCAGGCTCAACCCAAGGTTGTCTTCCGACAGACAGCAAAGCTTGCGTGAAGGGTACTCAGGAGTGCAAAGGCGGCGTGTGGGGAGCTTGCGAAGGCTGGGCCGTTTGCAAAGACTTCGAGAAGTGCGAAGACAACAAGTGTGTCCCCGATTGCCCCGACACCCAGTGCAAAGAAGGTGAGTACGAGTGTACCACCAAGGCTTCCGAATTCCCAGGTCAGTACAAGGTCTGCGTCAAGAACGCGCGAGGCTGCTTTGAGTACGGCACTGAGATCAAAGACTGCCCACGCCAGCACTACTGCGACCAAGGCAAGTGTGTTCAAGCCACCTGCCCCAAAGGTCAAACCGACTGCAACAGCATCTGCGTCAACACCAACAACGACCGCGAGAACTGCGGCACCTGTGGCACCCAGTGCAAGGCCGGCGAAGTCTGCGGCAACGGCGCTTGTACGCTGAACTGCCCCACAGGCCAGACTGCTTGCAAGGGTGCTTGTTTTGATCTCCAGAGCGACCGCAAGCACTGCGGCTCCTGTGACACGGCCTGCAAAGACGGCGAAGTCTGCCAAAGCGGTCAGTGTGTGATTTCGTGTCTTGCCGGTCAGTCGGTGTGCGATGGCAAGTGTGTCAACACCCAGTCCGATCGTGAACACTGTGGACAATGCAAGAACGCTTGTGGCACAGGTCAGGTCTGCTCCAACGGCAAGTGTGAAGTCTCTTGTCCCCAAGGCCAGACCAACTGCAACGGCAGCTGCGTCGATATCCAGTCCGATCGCAAGCACTGCGGCAAGTGTGACGAAGTCTGCAAGTCGGGCTTTGTGTGTGCTTCCGGAACATGTGAAGTGTCCTGTCCACCGGGCCAAACCAACTGTGGTGGAAGCTGCATTGATGTCCAATCCGATCGCGCCCACTGCGGCAAATGCGGAAACCCCTGTAGCGCGGGACAAGTCTGCACCAACGGAACCTGCGAGGTATCTTGTGTAAAAGGTCAGACCAACTGCTCCGGTTCCTGCGTTGACACCCAGTCCGACCGCTCCCACTGCGGCGGCTGCGGCAGCGCATGTGCTGCAGGCCAAGTCTGTTCCAACGGTAAATGCGAAGTGAACTGCCCCGCAGGTCAAACCAACTGCGGCGGCAACTGCGTCAACGTTCAATCCGACCGCGCTCATTGCGGCGCTTGTGGCACCGTCTGCAAGTCAGGCGAAGTCTGCTCCAACGGTAAGTGTCAGGTCTCCTGTGTGGCAGGCCAGACCAACTGTGGCGGCTCCTGTGTGGACACCCAATCCGACCTCTCCCACTGCGGCGGCTGCGGCAGCGCGTGTGCAGCGGGTCAGGTGTGCTCCCAAGGCAAATGTGTCGTGTCCTGCCAGTCCGGCCTGACCGACTGCTCCGGAAGCTGTGTGAACCAGAAGACCGACCTGCAAAACTGCGGTGCTTGTGGAAAAGTATGCAACTCCGGTGAAGTTTGCTCCAACGGCGCATGCCAAGTCACTTGTGTCACAGGCCAAACCAACTGCGGCGGCAAGTGTGTTGACCCCCAAACCGACCGCGCCCACTGTGGAGCTTGTGGCAAAGCCTGCGCTTCGGGTGAGATCTGCTCCAAAGGGACCTGCTTGCTGAGCTGTCCTTCCGCAACCCCCACCAACTGCTCCGGCATCTGCGTTGACACCAACGCCAACGATGGCAACTGCGGTCAGTGTGGCGTCCAATGCCAAGGTGGCCAAAAATGTGTGGTGGGCAAATGCACCTGTTTGCCTGGAACCACGGATTGCAACGGTACTTGCCTTGACCTCACCTCCGATCGCAAGAACTGCGGCGCTTGTGGAAAAGCCTGCGCTGCCGGTGAAGTCTGCTCCGGTGGGACCTGCCAACTGTCGTGCCAAAGCGGCTTGAGCAACTGCTCCGGCAAGTGCGTCGACACCAAGTCTGACCTCGCCAACTGCGGCAAGTGTGGAACCAAATGCAAAGCCGGTGAAGTCTGCTCCAACAGCTCTTGCCAGCTGAACTGCCAGCAAGGACTCAGCAACTGCTCTGGAACTTGCGTCAACACCAAGGCCGATCTCGCCAACTGCGGCGGCTGCGGCAAGAAGTGCGCATCGGGAGAGATCTGCAACAACGGCTCTTGTGTCCTGAGCTGCCCCAGCGCAACACCGACCAACTGCTCCGGCATCTGCGTCGACACCAAAACCGACAGCGGAAACTGCGGTCGCTGTGGCGTGCAGTGTAGGAACGATCAGGAATGTATCCTGGGAACCTGCTCTTGCCTACCCGGAGCGACCCAGTGTGGCGGCGCTTGCGTCGACACCAAGACCGACCAAAAGAACTGTGGCGGTTGTGGCAAGGCTTGCGCCTCTGGGCAATTCTGCATCAACGGTCAATGCAACCTCTCTTGCCAGACCGGACTGACCAACTGCTCAGGAACCTGTGTCAACACCAAGACCGACCGAGGTCACTGTGGTGGCTGTGGCAAGTCTTGCGCTCCCGGCCAGATCTGCACCAACAGCAAGTGCGTCCTGTCCTGCCCCACGGGTCAATCGGTATGTGGCAATGTCTGCGTAGACACCAAAGTCGATCGCGCCCACTGTGGTGGATGTGGCAAAGCCTGTGGTGCTGGTCAAACCTGCACCAACGGAAGCTGTGTGCTGTCCTGTCCCACAGGACAAACCGCTTGTGGCTCCCAGTGTGCAAGCACCAAGACCGACCCCAACAACTGCGGCAAGTGCGGAACCCAGTGTAAGCTTGGCCAATACTGCAACAACGGCGCATGCACCTGCCCCTCAGGGCTGACATTGTGTGGCAACACCTGTGTCAGCACCAAGAACGACCCCAGCAACTGCGGAACCTGTGGAAAAACCTGCGGCACCAACCAGTTCTGTAACAATGGCTCATGTGCAGCAACATGCTCGACCGGTCAGCAGATCTGCAACGGCCGCTGCACCAGCACCAACACAGACATTAACAACTGCGGCGCTTGCGGGAAGAAGTGTCCTTCCACTGCGACATGTGTCAGTGGTTCCTGTCGCTGTCCCTCGGGCCAAACGCTGTGTAGCAATGCTTGTGTCAACACCAAAACAGACAAGAGCAACTGTGGTGTTTGCGGAAGAACCTGTGGCACCAACCAGATCTGCAACAACGGCGTCTGCGCCAATGTCACCACAGGCAGCCGCACCTTCAGCTACACCGGTGGTGTCCAAACCTTCACGGTTCCCCTCGGTGTCACCAAGCTGACCGTTGAGTTGTGGGGAGCGCAAGGTGGTGGAAACCGCGGTGGACTCGGAGGGTACGCCAAAGGCGTCGTGAACGTAACACAAGGCAACCTCGTGTATGTCTACGTCGGCGGACGAGGAACCTTCAAGAGCGGCCAACCTTGTAACCAAGCCGGTGGCTACAACGGCGGTGGTGCTACTGGAAGTACCTGTTGTTCCAACGCAGGCTCTGGCGCTTCTTCTGGCGGTGGTGCCAGCGACCTTCGCATCAACAGTACATCCCTCAACGCCCGTGTGATTGTTGCTGGTGGTGGTGGCGGTAGCTACACCAACTCCACGTCAACCTCAGCGACCTACCAAGGTGGAGCCGGCGGCGGCACCACTGGAGGCAACGGCGGAACCTACCAAAACGTTACAGCAACTGGTGGAACCCAAACGGCTGGGGGCAAACGAGGCGGACACTTTACCTCACACTCTTGCAGCAACGGCACCGACGGCAGCTTCGGCCAAGGTGGTCGCGGAAACGGTAACGATGGCGGTGGAGGCGGCGGCGGCTGGTACGGCGGCGGCGGCGGACCCAACAACGGCGGCGGTGGAGGCGGCTCCTCGTACGGCAAGTCCGGAACGGTCTCAAGCTTCTCCACTACGGCAGGCCAACGTGCAGGCCATGGTCAAGTGAAGATCTCCTGGTAATTCCCCCTACCCCTCTCTCCAACCCAACTCCATCCGTAACTCTCCCAAACACCATCCACATTTTTCTTCCCCTGCTCTTGACATTCAAGTCTCCTTTTCGTATCTAGTTACTAGAGCAACTAACTGGAGAGTACGAATGTCGGAGCCCATCGATCACGAAAACATCACAAGCATCGACAACGCTGTTGCGTTTCAGATCCATCGCTTCGCCCGGCTCCTTCGCTACAACCTCCAAAGCATGTTGCGCAGAGAGGCTGACGGACTCACTCCCGAGCAATGGTTCATCTTGTTCCGCTTGTACGAACAAGATGGACAAACCCAGGCCGAGCTGGCGGATCGTGCGCTGAACGACCGACCCAACATCACCCGCATGCTCGACAAGTTGGAGCAGAAGCAGTTGGTCGCCCGCACGGCACACCCCGAAGATCGACGCAGCTACCGGATCTTTCTCTCCCGAACAGGCCGTAGCTTTGTTGAGGACATGTTTCCCAAGATGATCGAAGAGCGACAACGTATCTTCAACGGAGTCTCTGACGAAGATCTCAATCACCTGCTCCGCACGCTCAAAGCCATCGAGAAAAACCTCTAGAAGACAAGGCTTATTCGTTTCTCGCCGAGGACCTTGCAAAATGAAGTCCTCGGCCTTTCCATAGGCAAGTAGTTGCCTTAGCAACTACGAACAATAACAAAGTTGCCCTAGCAACATTTTTTCGAAGAAGGGCAACAATGACAAGGAGGCAGCATCCATGAAGAAGACATGGGCAATGGGATTGTTGTGGTTCGCGATCGGACTGATGGGTTCGGGCTGTGCGAGCACAAGCAACAGAGTACCGACCAAGGCAGTGAAGCAAACGGTTGAGCAGTTTGCCAGCAGCGTAGCCAGCCGAGATGTGGTACAGATGGCGGCGATTTTGCACAAGGACAGTCGTCAGTATGCATGGTTCAAGGGCAAGCTCATGAAGATCCCCAAAGGTGCTTATCTGGGTTTGTTGCAAGCCAAGAAGATTGGCGGCCCAGGTCGAACGTTGCAGATTCACTCGGTGGATGTGTTGGGAAACCTGGCGTCTGTGAAAGTTTCGTTGGTGGGGAAGAAGGCGTCGCTGGACTACTACATGTCGCTGATGAAGGTGGAGGGCAAGTGGCAGATCATGAGCAATGTGATGCGCATTGCACCCCGCAAGTCATAGCCCAAAGGAGTTAGTTGGCAGTGATTCGGATGGGGTTGCTGTAGATCCACAGAGACGGTTTGATGTAGCTCATGGTCGTGGGTGAGAGGATCTTCTTGAGATGCTTGGGCGTGATCCAAACTTCCACTCGGTATGTGCCTGCTTTGGGGTCATTGAGAGTGAGGGTGTCTTGTCCTTCCGTAACGCTGCGTGTTCCATCCGGCTTAATGTGGATAAGCTTGATCTCACTCAGGACAGGTTCTTCGCCCTCCTTGTAAGGATGTCGGACCTCGGCATGAAGGGATTGAAGGCTTTGGGAGTGGGTTGTTCCCATCTCAATACGCTTCCCATCCTTGGTTTTCCCGTAGAACTCGAATTGTTCGGGGGTCCCCAGGATTTCAAACACCACCAAGCTCTGCCCTGAGAACATAGCATCCCTGTAGCTCTGCCAGGATTTGTCTTTGACGCGGAAGTGGTTGGAGAACCATCGAATCATTCGGCTGTAGCTATCGGGCCGGTCGCCATCTCGGAGAGACGACTTAATCACATTTTCGTGGGCGTCGGTGCCCCCGTATCCATACACCATCTTCTGGGCCAACAGCTTGTCCCACTTCTCCTCAATCACCTTGAGAGGCTCATGAAAGCCCAGGAAGGCCATATCAGGATGAGGTAAGGTCAGCATATCTTCCGGGTGCAAGTAGGGAAGGAAGGCTTCCAACGCCCCTTGCTGTGGAAGGTTGAGATCTGCCTTCCGGATCCTTGGGTCGAGGATGGCGTGCAAGTTAAACACCTCGATCCCATGGATGTTATGGGACTGGAGGAACTCCAGAGACCGTCCTTCTGCGTGGTTCACAATCACAGCCGCTCCTGCGTCTTGGAATCGCTGGATCGCTTCCGGTGAGGTGTCGTTGTAGAGTTGCTCCAAGGTCTGCCCGTCTTTTGGCGTTGGATGACGCTTCAACCCCACAGGCATCAACGCATTCTCAGCACCTGGAAAGACTGTAACCACATGCCCATCCGAACAAGAGATCTGGTTGCCAATCCACTTCCCATCCTCAACAATCGGTTTGTCCCCGTCTTGGTGGAGCATGATGTCCTTGAGAGGATCCCCTTCTGCCATCAGAGAGCGGTGCTCTGTAAGAAACGTAACGTCCACATGGGTGGAGCACAGCGCGTCGCGAAGCCGCTTCAGGCAGGGCTGGTTGATCTTACCATCGACACGAGGCTTCCCATCACATGCGTCATGCGAGTGGATGCTGTGAATGTGCACAATCCCCCGCGCGTAGGGATAATCAGGACGTTGACTCTGATTGAGAATAGGATACGACGGGTTCCACTTGGCAGGAAATGCCTTCGGCTCAGGCTCGGGAGCAGCTCGACGTTCAGGAACAGGCTCGACCTGCACCTCCGACGTTGGCGGTGTCACAGGGTTTTCCTGACAACGCACAACGAAGGCAAAACACAAACCCACAGCAACAACAAGCCATAAACTTCGCACAGGACCAACCCCTACCCAAACAAGGTGTCAATGAAGCCCAAAGAAGTTTGGAGTGTATCACAACGAACGCGAGCCATCACCCAACGCGATATCATTCTCGTTGGATCGATAGCAAGGGAAGCCCCAGGTTGCGAATGCGTTTGAGGATGCCGTGCAAGGCTGCCTGATCGGCAAGCACCCCCGAAAGTATCGTGTTGCCCTCGTGATCGTAATGCACTTCCATGGAAGGAAACCAATCGGACCACTCCATACCCAACGTTCCTTCCACGACGATGCAATACGAATGGGCCAGCGTTGTCCGGACCCCTGACGATTTAAGATGTTGACTCATCAATAACTCTCCTAGAGAAAGTGAATTCATCCAATGATGGTAGAGAGTGTAGGCACAATGACGGGTCAACCACAGACTCCAAAGTAGGGTTTTGCTGCAGGACAACCGAAGAAAGGAAGGAGTACTTAAGTAGGGGTAAAGAAGACTTTGAAAGGAAGGTTGGGGGGTAAAGCCTTCTAAATCAGTCGCAACGCACGAGCGCGCGCGACAGCTTCGGTGCGCCGTCTGACACCGAGTTTGCCAAAGATGTTCTGGTTGTGGCCTTTCACGGTGCTGAGCGCGACATGAAGGGTTTGGCTGATGTCACGGTTGGACAAACCTTGTGCGATCAAGGCGAGGATTTCGAGCTCTCTGGCACTCAAAGGCTCGATCAAAGGGGGAACAGGCTCACTGGGAACCATCGGCGCAACAGCCTGTGTTTGCGGAACAGCGACAGGCTCTCCAAAGGCAGCCAAGAGTGTTTGGATGTGGGTCTGCAACCGAGAGCGCTCAGGCTTTAATGTGGAAAGCAGCCTTTGCATCGGAGCCCCCTCCATCACAAACGTCCGAACGTATCCTTCGGGTTCAGCGATGGACAAAGCACGAAGCAAGGAGTCCTGGGCCTGAGCCGTCTGTCCAGCGCTCTCCAACACCAAGGCTTTGGTGACCAAGATCCCCAGAACGCTTCCATTTCGTTCTTCTGCTTCGGCGGCTTGTAGCAGCCGATCCAGCAAGCGGAGTGCCTGCTCCTCAGGCTCTTTCTTCTTCTCCTCCAGTGATTCCGCCTGAAGCAAGCGAGCCAGGATCAGTAAGTCGTACTCCCGAAGAAAATGCAGCGGTTCGTCATGTGAGAGCTGGTGTTCTTCGGCCCATGCCCTGGCATCCGCCAATCGACCCAAAGCAAGCAAACAACGCGCTTTCCATGCAGGGATCGGCTGCGCCATAGGCACAGGGCTTCGATAGAAATGCTTTTCAGCCTCTTCAACCTTCTCCAGCGCGAGCGCCCACTTCCCTTCGGTCGCCAAGAAGCGAGACTCCACCAGAGGTCTCCGGTAGTTCCAATCGGGCAGAGCGGCATCTTCTCCCAAAACCAAACATTGCTCAAAGTGGGTCTGGGATTGTTGTTGTTTGCCTTGTTCATGAAGCAAGTCAGCCATACCCAAGTACAGCTCCGTCACGCCTCGCATGGTCGTAACGTCCTTCCCTTTAACATGCTCCAGCGACTGTTCGTAATGGCGCAACGCAGCACGAAGTTTCCCAAGGCCAAGGCAGAGATCCGCGAGTCCGTAGGTGCCACTGAGCGCAAAGGTGAGGTTCCCGGTTTTGAAGAAGTCATTCATCGCTTCATCGAGGCTAGAATGAGCCGCTTCCAGATCACCGTTCGACCAATACGCGAGGCTGAGCAACGACGCGGCAGGCCCACGTCGAAGGTAGTCGTCTTCGGGGAGAAGAGCCAGCGCTTGCTCCGCGTGTTCAATGGCCTCATCCAACGCGCCGAAAGTAAGGGAGCGATAAGCCCAGGCTGTCTCCAAGGACGCAGACAAATGTTGGTACTGCGTTTCGTCGACAACAACCGTCTCGCCGCTGACAGAAGAACCAGACTCGTGCTGTTCGATGAGTTCTTCAGCCAGTTGCAGCCAGGACTCACAGGCTTCCATATCTCCTGCGCTCAACAACGCCCAGCCAAAGCCGGCGCATATCACAGGGCGGGACCGCGCTATCGTATCGGGAAGTTGCTCCGCCCACGACATCCAGATATCCGTCTGCATCCGCGCGTCCATGCTGGGCCAGGAGAGCTCGATAATCCGCGCAGCCCGCTCAAAGTCTTCGGCCGAGATCGCGTGGGAGATAGCTTCGGCGGTGTCGCCTTGTTCTTCCAACCATGCGCTCGCCCGAGAGTGCCACTCTGACACCTCGTCCGGTCGTTCACGTCGGGCATGCGCGTACAGGACGTCGCCAAACAGATGGTGGTAACGGAACCATTCGCGTTTGTCGTCCAGAGGGACAACAAACAAGTTGCCTCGCTCCAACTCCAAGAGACGCTGATGACTGTTGGACTGGGACGTCACGGCGTCACACAACGATCCGCAAAGACGCTCCAGGATCGACGTTTGCAGCAAGAAAGAGCGGACGTCGTCGGGTTGTTGCTGGAGGACTTCTTCCAACAGATAGTCAACAATGTAGCGGTTGTCTCCAGCGAATGCCTCGATAAACCCAGCGACATCGCTTCTCCCCTGCAACGACAACGCCGCCAATTGCAACCCTGCGATCCAGCCTTCGGTCCGCGCATCCAGGGACGCGATCTGCTCAGGTTTAAGTTCCAACCCCATAATTTGGCTAAGAAACGCGGCTGCTTCTTCCGGAAGAAAGCGAAGGTCCTCAGCCCGCAACTCAAAAAGTAGTCGTCGCGCTCGCAGACGAGCCAGCGGGAGTTGGGGATCTTCACGGGTCAAGATGACAAGATGGAGTTGAGGGGGCAGATGCTCCAGCAGGAACATAAGCTGATCGTCAACGGCTCTGGCGTCGATGACATGGTAATCGTCCAGCACCAGAATGGAGCGCTGGGAGAGGGTCGCAAGCTCATTGATCAGATTGGTGGAGATAACCTCCAACGGTGGGTGCTGTGGGGCTTGCAGCGCAGCCATCAACTCCACCCCGAGCGACGCGTCCAGAGTTTGCAAGGCAGCCACAAGGTACGCCAGAAACCTTGCAGGATCTTCCTCTCTCTCGTCCAAGGACAACCACGCGTGGGGAAGCTCCTGACGACCTAGCCAGTCACTGACCAGCGAGGTTTTCCCAAAGCCTGCAGGGGCCGACACAAGGGTGAGTTTGCCCTGCAAGCTTTGCGTGAGTTGGTCCAGCAGACGAGAGCGAAAGACAAACTCTTGTCTGGTCGGAGGAGCGTACAACTTCGTCGCAAGAATGGGGATCGATTGCATCCACATGGAGGATGCAGAGCTGCTTTGTGTGGTGGACTCATTGTTCATCATATCAGCCTTCGCGGCACCTCTCCTGGTTCATCATGGCGGAACAGATGGTGCATACTATCGTTGAAGGCCCTGAATGACAAGCTCAATGGATGGGAATCTATTGTTTGTAACGTCCGATGGTTCGGATGGGTTGCTGCAACAACCAGGCCCGAGCAAGGCGCCAATTTAACTTCCCTTTCCCCAGACTGAACAACTTTCCAAGCACCTTCACTCTGGAGCTGGTTAAGACAGGGGATTGTGTTGCAAGCTCACACCGCACAACCTGAGGAGAGTTCCCATAGTCCGCATGACAAAAATACACATTCTTGGGTCTCTTTCGCCCGGTAGGATGGGGAGCGCGGCCGTAGACCACAAAGCCAGTATGAACGTCCAGACCCACAAGATAAACACCCCGCCCCTGACGCTTCACGTGCTGCAAGAAGGTGCTCATCGGTTTCCGGATCAGCCACTTCAACCGCTTCCGAAACGTCAATGTCTGGATGATGTTGGACGACAACTGCCACGACAAACGGTAGCGCTCCACCTTCAGCCCCAGATGCTTCAGCGTGGTGGTAATCAACAAGCTGCAGTGTGTCTGCACGCCTTTGCCGTAGGGATTTTCGATGCTTTGGCTGGCTGCAATTTGACTCTTTCGTCGGGCAAAATCCTCATCCGATTCGTCCGGCCCTTGGCGGTCTACAATCACCCAAGGAACCCCCAACCAGGCAGGCAGCAAACGAGTAAGCATTTGGTCCGCCATATAACGGGATGCCTGCGCAAGGACCTTTCGTTTGCCTCGCCGATTGGAGGAACGCCACTTGCGGAACAGCCGCTTGCGCTCCATCGCAATGGCCTGCTTAAGAGCCTCGTAACGCTCCATCTTTTGGCGGCGTTTCCTCTCACGCAACTTCGCCTCACTCCCCTGACAGAGATGTCGCCTCCCAGAATCCGGTGAGCATGGAGATGCGCTGGAAGGCTCTGACAAGTCCGAGGTTTTGGGCTGTGCCATTTGACGAAGTTGAGGCATACGTCGATGTTCACGAGCCGCCGTTTTTTGTTCCTGACAACCCAACAAGCACCAACCCAAAACCACAAGACCGATCCAGCCCGCCCATCGACAAAGCATGATTGTAACCCTCCCCAAAGCAAAGTCATTCGCTACACCAAACCAAGGACATGAAACGTTGCGCACGTATCCCTTACGTTTTAGAACGGATCCGGATTGCATGAGGCTTCAAGCAGCTTTGCAGAAAGAATGTAGAAGGAGACAAACGAAGAAACGATGGGAAAGGTGAAAGGTGAGGAAAGGGAGGATTACTTCACGATCTTGATGAGTTCAATTTCAAAGATCAGCGTGGAGTAGGGTCCAATCTTGGGACCAGCGCCGCGAGCACCGTACGCCAGGTTGAACGGGATGTACAGCTTCCACTTGGCACCTTCACGCATCAGCTGAAGCGCTTCCGTCCAACCGCGAATCACGCCGCGAACGGGGAAACGAGCGGGCTGTCCACGCTTGTAGGAGGAATCAAACTCGGTGCCGTTGATGAGGGTTCCACGGTAGTGGGTTACGACAGTGTCAGAAGCTTTGGGCTTCTTGCCTGTTCCAGGACGAATCACTTCGTACTGCAGACCGCTCTTCAGAACTTTCACACCCTTACGACGCGCGTTGCGAGCGAGAAAAATCTTGCCTTTGATCATGTTGCCGCGGAAGCGGTTTTTGCGACCTTTCATCATCTTTGCGCGGTTGCGCATCATGTTCGCCCGATACTTTCGACGCAATTGCATCATCCACTGGCGAATCACTTGACGAGACGGTCCTTTTCCTTTGGTGCCATCCTGCACACCACGCAGAAGCTCTTTCACATCGAGCTTGATGCCACCACGAGCCAACGACTTGCCGATCTGGGAAGCAAAGTTGTGTCCCAGCGCATAGCTGAATTTGCTGTCGGGGTTGGTCGTAGTCACCGTGGAGACTTTAGGCTTAACTTTCACTGCAACCTTGGGCTTGACTGCTTTGGGCTTGGAAGCTGCGTTCTTTGTGGCAGCGGGCTTGCTGGTCGCAGCACCCTTGGGATTGGCCCATGCGGAAGACACCGCAAGGCTCGCTCCCAGAACCGCTACACACAACGAAGAGGCTTTCAACATATCATTCTCCTTCATGAAACGAGAGGATGCGATGCCTCCTGTACCAAACAGGAAGACCGCCGAAAATTAGGTGGCACGACTATACACACACCCCACTCTCATGAAAAGCAAAACTTCGATTCCTCTCTGCTTTCCATGAGAGTGAGAGATACAACAGAGAGAGGGGAAGAGAAAGTCCTGCTTCCACGACAAAAACTCGATGCATTGACAGAAGAATCACACCATGGCGCTATCTGGATGAAGCGGAGGCCGCAGGTTGCAGAAACCCAGCAGGTATGGAACATACCCTACCGACCCATCCCCCTTCCCACAAAAGGAGAGAAGCAGGTGATACCTCCCCATCATCTCGTGAAGGCAGAACCAACAGCAGCATCCTTGACTGTCGAAGAGCTGCGACAGCGATGGGAGCTTCCCCTTGCTCCAAGCCTTGTCGCGTACCTCGAAGAAACCCAGGGAGCCCTCTCTGTTCAGGGGCCTTTCACACTTCATGGAGCCGCCAAGCTCAGCGCCGCAGCGATGGAGTTGCCCGCCTGGAAAAAGGCCTTTCCAGAAGTTCCATGTCCTGCCATTGCTTTGGGAGGCGACGGCTTTGGCTATGAATTCTGGGTGTCGCTGCAGGACGGCCAAGTCATCTCCGTTCACCACGATGAGATCGACGAGGTGCTTGCGTCGCTGACTCTCTCCAACGACCCCAACGAGGCCATGCAGCAGATCTTGCGCAGGACCGCAAGCCTCAACCTGGAGATGCTCCTTCACCTGCAGCTCGCGCTCTATGAAAACGACAACTACGAGGGTGAACGATTCTTTGCCATCGCAGACGCGTTGGGTTGGGACCTCGATGACCTGACAGAGCGATTGGAACATCGTCCCTTAATGTTCCTCTGGATTCGTGTGCGTGACTTCTTGGAGTCCACCAGCCCAAAAGAACGCCAAAAAGTACAAGAGCTACGTCAGGCTTTCCTCGCGAACGATGGATCATTGGCTCGCAAACGAAGCCTCGACCTTGGAAACGCATGGCTCCGCGATTGGCCGGATGATATCGAAGGATTCAAAGGGGTCCAAAAGCTTGACCTGTCCAACAACCCCGCCCTTCCCTGGCCCAGCGTATGGGAAAGCTTGCCCCAACTCAGCAAGCTCAAGGAGTTAAACCTCTCCCACTGTGAGTTGCCTGAATTCCCGGAAGCCCTGCTGCACTGTAAGAGCTTGAATCGCCTTGTCCTTACGGGAAACTACAACATCGCGTCCTTGCCCAATTTGTCTGCGTTGTCCAAGCTTGCCTGGCTCGATGTGCGACACACAGGCATCCAAAACGAAGAACAAGTGGTGAGCCTTCAAGAAGCCCTCCCAGAGTGCACCGCTCTCTACTCCCAAACCGACAACCCCCACACGTTGCAGCGCGCACGGGCCAACAAGCAAAAAGCGACACACGTCATCGAACGTGCGGTGTACTCGGACGAATCAACGTATTGGAAGTCTGTCCCGGTGGACCTCAAGCAGCTACAATCCCTCGAAGTGTTGGACCTTGAAGGTCAAACCAACATCCATGTTCGCGACCTTCTCCCGTCCTTGGAGGGCAAGCCGATTCGTGAGCTTCGCCTGGCTGCAGTGCAGGGAGAAGACTTTCAAGAGATTGAACCCTTCTTAGCGTTTCCGACGTTGGAGAGTTTGGACCTACGTCTCCGAGGCTATGATGCCATCAAAGCCCCAGAGGCCCTGGAGCTTGCATCCCGACTTCCCAACTTAAGAGAGCTTCGGTGCACAGCAACAAACGATTGGAACACAAGCATTCCTGAAACATCGTTGGAGGAGCTACACCTCACCAATTTGCCCTACAACGAGACGCTTCCTTCAGGCCTCTCACGGCAAAAGCAACTTCACACCCTCTTGTTGAGCGGAAATCTGTCCTATGCGCCGGAGGAACTCGCGAACCTTCCTTCGCTTCGTCACATCGTTGTCGATACAAGCCTGGAAGAAAACCTCAAAGTGTTCGCCAGGATGGAAGCACTTGAAATCTACGAAGACCGCCGGACCCATTCACGAGAGCTTCCACCGATTGAAGCCCTTCCTCAACTCAAGAAGATCTTGCTTCAACATGGCGCCCTCACCAACCACCCCTTCCCTTCCTTGCACCAACTCTCTCAATTGGAGGAGTTGGTCTTTGAACGGACTGACATTTACGGAGGTCCGCTGCAGGGATTGGAAGGGCTGAGCAACCTCAGAAAGTTTGTCTTATCAGGCAGTGGCAACCAACAGAGAGGATTAAGCCCGGAGTTGTGGCAACATTGGCCTTTGTTGGAAGAGCTTGAGCTGTGGGAAACACAGCCTGACATCCTTCGTGGAGTGGGCGTCCTCCAAAACTTAAGGTCCTTACGACTTCGTGATGTGCCACTCCCCACAAGCATCGCCGAAGACATGCTTGCTTGCTCTCCGCTGGAGTCCCTCTCGATGGAGATCAGCGGCCTCAAAGGTTGGCCCAAAGCCCTAGCACGCCACAGCACCCTTAGAGAGTTGGGTGTCTCTTTGTCACGAGAGATGGATGTGTCCAAGGGTTCTGAAGCTCTCGCTTCTCTTCATCAGTTGGAGACGTTGAACCTTGGAGGAACAGAAAGCATCTACATCCCTGAAGAGATCGCGACGTTGCCCAACCTCAAACAGGTGAACCTGGAGTTTTCAGAGAAGCTTGTCCTTCCACAAGTGTTTCGTGTGCTTGGAGAGTGTCCTCAGCTGCGAGAGGTTGAGTTCCGGTGGGCAACCCTCGGCGACATCCCCATAGAGGTCGAACGGCTCACACAAGTCGAGCGACTGAGCTTTCACCAAAGCCGCGTCACCTCGCTGCCAGAAGAGCTAATGAACCTCACCAACCTGCGCGAGTTGGTGCTGTCGTTCAACCCACTGTCCAACGCAGAGTGCAAGCGCTTCCGAAAGAAGATGCCTTGGTGTGAAGTCATGTATTGAGGAAAAGGAGAGGAAAAGGAGAGCACGAGGGGAGTATGAGGAATTAATCGAGGGAGAAGGGTCCAAACCAGTTGGTGCCGGAGTGCTCAGGTCCCATCATGCTTACGATGGTGGAGCTGAGATAGAAGGAGTTGGAGTCGCGGTCCACAAACACTTCGTCGCGCGGTCCATCGGCGGGAATCATGTCGCGAAGGAGGAAGTGTTCCAGGCCTTCCACGTTGGGTTTTTCAGCCAGGGGAGCGATCTCGCCACCGCCCAATCCCCACATACCTTCCACAGCTTTGTTGATACCGGGCAACAGATCTTGGGGAACCGGAGAAAGAGAGGGGCCGCTGCCAGGAAAGCCTGGGAATGGGGTCACTTCGGGAGCAACAATGTGGATGTCCACGTCGCCGAAGCCGAGCTTGTCAAGAAGAGCCTGGCTCGCAGCTTCCACTTGCGGCGGAGTGAACGGGCTGTTGGGCTCCACGATGATGGACAGGCGGTAGTTGTGCTCGCCTTTGGTCACATTCACGTCTTTGATCGCGTCTTCGGTGCGAAGTTCTTCCGTCATACGTCCTTGAATCGCTTCGACTTCATCCATGAAAGCGTCGGCTGCGTCTTCCACATGGGTGAGACGGGGGTTGGTGTCGATTTCACCAATTTGACCGGGAGAAGCGATGGGACCCGACTGCGAGATCTGCAGAGACAGCAAGCTTTGTCCTGCGCTGGGAGCCGACTGGTCCATGCTGGGTGGAGGAACCAATTGACCGGCCTGAGCGCCAGACTGCACAAACTCGTTTTGAACTTCCAGGTCTTCTGGAGAGATCTCCATGGGTGCCACCTGACCCACCTGGGCCGGAGCGACTTCTGACGTCACCGTTTGGGCAGTGACCTGCGGAGAATTTTGGTTGTTGTTCAACTTCATGACAAACTTCCTTTTCTGTTGCTTGGTATCGTAGAACCCTCCTCAGAGGGTGAAAATTGTATGGCATCGCAGTCGGGCAAAATACCAAAACGTCTCAGTTTCTGCAAGACTTGCCGTTGGAAAGAGTTGTGGACATTTTTTGGGCAAACGTTCACAACAATGTAAAGAAAAGCAGAGACGAAACGAACATATTCTGAGTCTGAAGAACAAGCGTGCCAGCTTGAAAAGTCAGGCCTACAACCCCCATGTATACATTGCAAGGAGTCTCCATGCGCCTAAATCTCTACTCCACCTTGGGCTACCTCTGCGGTATTGCCTTGTTGTTCGCGCTGGGTTGCGGCGGTGAAGTTGCCGTCTCGATCCCAGGATGCGAAAACTGCCCCGAGCGCTGTCTCCTGGACAATAGCTCTTCCAAAGGACGCTGTGTTCCTTGCTTGAAGGATACCCACTGTCAATCCGACACCAGCCCCACCAAGAAATGCACCCAAGACAACAAGTGCGTCTGTGGGACTGACAAAGACTGCTCCGCTGGCAAAAAGTGCAACGGCACCGGCGGCTGTGTCGAATGTCTCAAGAACGAAGACTGCACCGACGAGAATCTCTCGGCCTGCGTCGACAACAAGTGCATGCAGTGCGCTCCAGGTTCATCGCAAGGTTGTCTGCCAACAGACAGTAAGGCTTGCGTGAAAGGTACCCAGGAGTGCAAAGGCGGCGTGTGGGGAGCTTGCGAAGGCTGGGCCGTTTGCAAAGACTTTGAAAAATGTGAAGAGAACAAGTGTGTCCCCGACTGCCCTGACACCCAGTGCAAAGAAGGTGAGTACGAGTGTACCACTAAGGCTTCCGAGTTCCCAGGTCAGTACAAGGTCTGCGTTAAGAACGCGCGAGGCTGCTTCGAGTACGGCACCGAGATCAAAGACTGTCCACGCCAACACTACTGCGACCAAGGCAAGTGTGTTCAAGCCACTTGTCCCAAAGAGCAGACGGACTGCAACAGCGTCTGCGTCAACACCAACAACGACCGCGAGAACTGTGGCGCCTGTGGCACCCAGTGCAAGGCCGGCGAAGTCTGCGCCAACGGTAAATGTGCCATCACCTGCCCCACGGGCCAAACCGAATGTACCGGCGCATGCTTTGATCTCCAAAGTGACCGCAAGCACTGTGGTACTTGTGACGTCACATGCAAAGACGGAGAGATCTGCACCAGCGGCCAATGTGTGATTTCCTGCCTCGCCGGTCAGATTGTATGTGACAAGCAGTGCATCAATCCCCAAAATGACCGCTCCCATTGCGGCCAGTGCAACAACGCTTGTGGTGCGGGACAAGTTTGTGCTTCCGGAAAATGTGAAGTCTCTTGCCCCCAAGGCCAAACCGATTGTTCTGGAACCTGCGTCGATCTACAAAGTGACCGCAAACACTGCGGTAAGTGTGGCGAAGTCTGTCAGGCTGGCTTTGTGTGTGCATCCGGCAAGTGTGAAGTGTCTTGTCCGGCGGGCCAAAGCAACTGCTCCGGCTCTTGCATTGATGCACAGTCCGATCGTGCTCACTGCGGCGGATGTGGCAAGGCCTGCAAATCGGGTGAGGTCTGCTCCAACGGAAATTGTCAGGTTAGCTGCCCTTCCAGCCAAACCAACTGCGGCGGCAACTGTGTCGACGTCCAATCCGACCGCGCTCACTGTGGAACTTGCGGCAATGCTTGCGCCACAGGACAGGTCTGCTCCAACGGAAAATGCGAAGTGTCATGTCTGAAAGGACAGACCAACTGTGCCAACAGCTGCGTGGATGTCCAATCCGACCGCGCTCACTGTGGGTCTTGCGGCAACAACTGCGCGTCGGGGCAAGTTTGCGCCAACGGCAAATGCGAGGTGTCTTGCCTCCAAGGTCAGACCAACTGCTCCGGCTCCTGTGTGAACGTCCAAAGCAACCGGGCTCACTGCGGTGGCTGTGGAAATGCGTGTCGAGCGGGAGAAGTCTGCTCCAACAGCAAGTGTGTCATCTCTTGCCCATCGGGCCAAACCAACTGCGGCGGCAACTGTGTTGACGTCCAATCCGACCGCAAACACTGCGGCGCCTGCGGAAAAGTCTGCAACACAGGCGAGGTATGCTCCGCTGGCAAATGCGCCGTGTCTTGCCCCACTGGCCAAACCAACTGTGGCGGCAACTGCATCGTCCTCACCACAGACCGCGCTCACTGTGGCAAGTGTGGGAACGCATGCGGCGCGGGTGAAGTCTGCTCTGGTGGAACGTGTCAGCTGTCCTGCCAGTCCGGTCTGAGCAACTGCAGCAACTTGTGCGTCAACTTGAAAACCGACAACGCCAACTGTGGCGCTTGTGGCACCCAATGTTCGGCCGGCCAGATCTGTTCCAACGGCTCCTGCCAGATCACCTGCCAATCCGGACTCAACCTGTGCACCAGCAAATGTGTGGACCTGCAAACCGACAACGCCAACTGCGGCTCATGTGGCTCCAAGTGTTCGGCCGGCCAGGTTTGTTCGGGTGGAACATGCCAGTTGTCCTGCCAGTCGGGCTTGACCAATTGCAATGGTACCTGTGTGGACACCAAGAACGACCGCCTCAACTGTGGCAACTGCGGCACGAAGTGCAACGCCGGTGAAGTTTGCAACGCAGGAAGTTGCCAACTGTCTTGCCAATCGGGTCTGACAAAATGTGGCAACCAATGCGTCAACACGCAAAACGACAGAGCCCACTGTGGTGGATGTGGAAAAGCTTGCACCACCGGTCAGGTTTGCGCCAACGGAACGTGCGCGCTGTCCTGTCAGTCGGGTCTGACCGACTGCAGCGGCAAATGTGTCGACACTCAAACCGATCGTGCCCACTGTGGCGGCTGTGGCAAAGCTTGCGCGACGGGTCAGTTGTGCGCCAACGGTTCCTGCAACCTGTCCTGCCAATCGGGCTTGACCAACTGCTCGGGCAAGTGCGTGGACACCAAGACCGACCGAGGCAACTGTGGCGGATGTGGCAAGTCTTGTGGCTCAGGTCAGGTATGCACCAACAGCGCCTGCGTCTTGTCTTGCCCCGCTTCCCAAACCGCCTGTGGTGGTCTCTGTGTCAACTTGCAAGACGACATCAACAACTGTGGAAAATGCGGCACCAAGTGCACCACAGGACAATTCTGCAACAACGGCTCCTGCGCCTTCCGATGCAACACCAACGAGACGTTGTGCTCCAACCGCTGCGTCAACACCAACACCGACAACAACAACTGTGGAGGATGCGGCAAAACCTGTAGCTCGGGTCAAGCCTGCACCAACGGCCAATGCGTGACCTCATGCCCATCGGGACAAACGGCTTGCGGCAACCTCTGCGTGAGCCTCCAGACCGACCCCAACAACTGCGGAAAATGCGGCACCAAGTGCGGCGTGGGTCAGTTCTGTTCCAACGGCTCGTGCCAGTGTCCAAGCAGCCTGTCGTTGTGCAGCGGCACTTGTGTCAGCCTCAACAACGACCCCAAAAACTGTGGTCAATGTGGGCGGGCCTGTGGCACCAGCCAACTTTGCTCCAGCGGAACCTGTGTCACCACCTGCCCCACAGGTCAGCAGGTTTGTTCTGGCCGTTGCACCAACACCAACACCGACCGAAGCAACTGCGGCGCTTGTGGGAATACCTGTCCGACCAACTCAAGCTGTAGCAGCGGCGCCTGCAAATGCAACAGCGGCTTCACCTTGTGCAGCAACGCTTGCGTGAACACGCTGACCGACGGCAACAACTGCGGCGTTTGTGGGCGCTCTTGCGGAGGACGCGCCTGTAACAACGGTACGTGTGCGTCACCTGGAGTGACATACTCCCAGAGCTTCCCCAGCGGCACGATCCCAGGCAGCAGCACACAATGTCGCGCCTGGCAAACGTTCCAAAGCCAGATCAGCGGCTCGTTTGTGTACAGCAGCATCCGGATGTATGGTAGCCGTAACACCACAGGCATAACCTGCACTGGTGCAGCAGCCAACACCCTGTGTCAGGCCCTGCGAACCAACTCCACGGTAACCGTCTCTTGCAACGGACGAAGCTGGCGAACCGGTCCGTGTTACAACACCAGCACAGGTGTGAATCGAGTGGAATTGAGCGCAATGGGAAGCATCTGCGCCTGCCCCTCCGCTGGATACATTGTTCGTCCCTGCATCGGAAACAACAACTGGGGTGGAATCAACGACAGAACCTGCGGCGGTTCGACACAAACCATGTCCGTGACCTGCCAGTAACCTTCCAAACCCCCTTCCTACGACACCACTCGCTGAACCTTCCCTTCCAGCTGCTTGACTCCATGCTCCAGGGCAGAATCGGATTGGCAACTGACGATTGCAGGGGCTTCGTGCACGAGTCTATCGTTGGTGATCGCATCCACCATGAACAACGCAAAGTCGGTTCGGCGGGTGATGTTGCTTTTCAGGATCGGATCCTGGACGTGGTGGCTCCACACAGGCAAGCCCTGGCTCTCTCCTTCTTCCAAATCACTGCCCCGAACAACCGTCCAGCGGGTGTCGCTTGCAAAGATGCGTCGGCAGGCTTCCACCTGATCGTTCAGGTCCACAACACGGAACAATCGAGCGAGCCAACCTGCCGCAGCAATCACAGACTTGAACACCCAAGAGTACTTGTCTTTCCCGTCTTTGGTGATGTGCCAACCGCAGGAAAAGATCAGACGGGCCCCTGGCTCCGCGAAGTCCATCACAGCCTGCGCTGTGCCTGAGGAGTAGTTGTTCATCCCCCAAGGGACCAACACAGAGAGGACTGCGTCGCAGCCGCGAACGGCCTTCTGAATCACGTCTCGATCGTTGGTGGCTCCCGGAACAATGGTCATCCGGTCTTTCCAGGGGTCAAGCTTCTCCACGCTCTTCTCTCGGCATACACCCACCACTTCGTAGCCTCGCTCCAAGCAATGTTGCAACATGTATTGGCCCAATTTTCCGGAAGCACCGACGATACAAACTTTCATGACTGGATCTCCTATCGATTCTTCGCTGTTTGCGAAGTGGGTGAATCATTCAACAATGTCATCCTACAAAGTCCCGCCTTTCGTTTGACGCGACGAAAGTAGGGTTTTGCCAAAAAAGATGGATCACTCCCCAACAGTACTTTGGTAGGGTCCAGATGTTTGAAGAAGATTCAGAGGCTCAGAAACGAAGAAGAACAAGGAATTCCGGCTCCAGCAGGAAGCTTTCTTTTCCTAAGTTTTCATGGTAAAACAAGCCACACACTGAACAAACGTCCAACCCAAGAAGTAGGAGAGTCATGATGGCAGAGGAAACAGTGTTCCAGGGTTTTGAGCCTTCGATGATGGAGTTTATGAGCGATGTGGCTGCCAACAACAACCGAGAATGGTTCCAGGCGAACAAACAACGCTACGAAGACGAAGTACGTGAGCCGATCTTTTCCTGGATCCGCGCCATCAAACCCCACTTGCAGGAGCTCTCACCCTGTTTCTTGGCCGTGGCCCGCAAAGTAGGGGGCTCGATGATGCGGATACACCGGGACGTCCGCTTCTCCAAAAGCAAGGAGCCTTACAAGACCAACATCGGTGTTCAGTTTCGTCACGTTATGGGGAAAGACGTCCACGCACCAGGGTACTATGTCCACTTCAGCCCCCAAGAATGTTTTTTGGGTGTAGGGATTTGGCGACCCGACTCAGCGTCAGTCGGCAAGATTCGCAAAGCCATCGATGAACACCAAGAAGATTGGCAGCTCACACGAGATGATGAAGCTTTTCAGGAGCTATTTGATTTGGGAGGTGAAAGTCTCAAGCGACCGCCCCGAGGGTACAAGAAGGATCACCCTCTGGTCGAAGACCTCAAGAGGAAGGACTTTATCGCGGTTCACAACTACCCCATCGAACAGATCTATGCCGATGACTTTGTGGACTATGTTGTGCATGCGTTTGCCACGGCAACACCGCTGATGTCATTCTTGTGTGAGGCGTTGGAGGTAGGGTTCTAGGGGCGGTGATCGACAAAGGGGCTGGGGTGTTGCGTGGGCTTCTCCCCTTCAGGTAGTTCGGGATTGCGGTCCTGGATTCGGTGCCCTCCCAGATAGAACAAGGCCACTGCAATCAGGCTCACTCCTGCAAGAGCCAGCCATGCATACCCGTCATCAAGGTAGGCCTCCGCGTAGTCACTGCTCGTCTCCAAAGCACCTTCCGTCGCGATGTATGTGATTAACACAGCCAAAAAGCCAATGGACCCCAAGATCCATCCTTTCGTTCGACGTTTTTTATTGGGTTCCATGGTTCTTATCCTTTCCAGGCTTTGAAGAAACAGCCTTGGCGGTCGGCTTCTTTGCCTTGATTCGTTGGTAGGTTGTTGCTTTTCGACTCGTTCCAAATCCAGCCGCATAGGTGCAGCGTCCAAACTCGTAGTCGCATACAGAATCGGGAGGACAGTCCTGATCAAATTCGCAACGGATCTGTTCAGGAGGAACACATGCACCCTCTGCGCACCAGGTTGAGGTCGGGCAATCGGCGTTTTGGAAACATCCCGACGTACAGATACCTGCGCTGCAAAATTCATTTTGGTAGCAATCGATGTTGTTGATGCAGCTTCGATCCGTGGGTGGGACAATCAAGCAAGCCGATACGGTCATTCCCAGTCCAAGAACCCAAGCGATCCAAATAGATTTCCGAAACATGTCAACTCCTTGTGCGTCCAGACGGTGCAGGCTTTTGGGTGCTGTGCGAGACACAGCGATGCTGCAGACATCCATTGCAGTTGACGTGCCAGCCACAATGAGACACCTACGTCTCAACAGCAAAAAGAACCCGCCGCACAAGAGCGGACAAGAAACACACACCCATCCAACAATCGCATTTCCCCCTTAACGAGAGGCAGAGCTGTCCCATTTCACGTGGTCTAGTTTTTGCTATAGACCGCCCCGAAACGTATCGCTCCCGACATTCGGGAAAAATCGATGCTCTTTGTTTCGCCTTTTCAAGCAGAGAGCAGAGACATTTCATATTGCACATGCATTAGGAGACACAAATGAATCTTCGTACACTGCAAACTCTCTTGGTATTTGGACTTGTTATGCTCGTAGCGCCCAGCTTTTTGGCCTGTAAGCAGAAAACCAAAGACGCCACCGAAAATGCAGCGAAGCAGATCAAACAAGATGTGAAGGACGCCTACGAAGGCGCCAAGAAGAAGCTGTCCACCAAGCTGGAGACGTTGAAAACAAAGATGTCGAAGCTCCAAGAGAAGATCAAGGAGAAGTCAGCCAAGGCCAGCGAAGAAGCCAAGAAAAAATGGAAGGAAGCGATGGCTTCCATGGAAGCGAAAAAAGAAGAGATCAAAAAGTCGCTGAACAGCACCAAGATTAAGACACAGGAAAAGCTGAAAGAGTGGCAAGAGTCGCTGAAGAAGTCGTTCTCCAAATTGGAAGACTCGTACAACAAAGCGGTGGAAAGCCTCAAAACCAGCTAAGCCCTTTCGTTCATGCTGACTTTCCGAGCCGGAACAAGCCTGCATGAGCGCACCTCCCTCCATTTCCCCAGTCCCCTTTTCAGGGTCTCTCCCCATCCATTCTTTTCCTTCTCTACTCCAACAATTTTTGAAGAGTATTAAAGAACCTCGCCACTCAAGCCACTGAGTTCCCTTTGGTAGGAATTCTGGATTGGTTGGAATGAGGAACAACGAATGATTCGAATCTTGCTTGTCGTAGGTCTTCTGATGTTGAGCGGTGGCGGAATACGCGTCAGCCACGCACAAAACCAGTCAGGAGTGTCGCCCAACGTTTTGGTCTTGCCCTCTGGCCCAGGCTCTCTCACCGGGATCGGAGAGAACGTGCAAGCCAATCTCAACATGGGGCTGATGTCATACCCCATCCGAATCCTCCTGCCCCAAGGGCGAAACAAGCTTACACCAACCTTAACGGTGTCCTACAGTTCCTCGGCTGGAGCCGGGATGATGGGGATCGGCTGGAGCTTGCAGGCAGGAGGAACCATTGAGCGTCTTACCGTTCGCGGACTCCCCACTTACACCAACACCGATCGGTTTTATGGCCCAACGGGCGAAATGGTCCAGATACCTGGAACCAATGTGTATCGTTCGCGCCACGAAGGAGGCTTTGTTCGGTACCAATGGATCCGGCCTTCCACACAAGACCAGAATGGGTACTGGCTGGCCGAATACCCTGACGGAAGCAAGGGGTACTTTGGCGCCACAGCACAAGGAAAGCTCGACACCGACGCCCGCGTCACAGTGCCCCAGCAAGGGACATTTCGGTGGGAGTTGAAAGAGCGTGTGGATCGAAACGGAAACCGGATCGTCTACTCGTACCTGCTGCAACAAGGCCAAACCTACCTCGACCGCATTCAGTGGGTCTTCAACAAGGCGGGAGAAGCCCTGTACGAGGCAACGTTTGTGTATGAGACACGACCGGATCCCATCTCCGACTGCAAGCCCGGTTTTGATTTGCAAACCACCCAACGTTTGAAATCGTTGAAAGTGACCGCGCAAGGCAACCAGATCCGCTCGTTTGATTTCCAGTACGACGCCAGCTCAGGTCTCTCTCGACTGACCAAAGTGACCCGGTTTGGTCGGGATCCACAGAAAGCCTTCCCCGTTGAATTTACCATGAAGTACAGCGACGCCACCTTCGACGCCGCCAAGCAAACCATGGTGAACCTGCCTACTAGCGTAGGACAAAACTTCAAGGCTGGAAACTCCGATTTCATCGACATGAACGGTGACGGACTCCCTGATGTTATCAACACCAGCGGCTCCACACACCGCTTCCACCTCAACACCATCACCCTTGACGCCAACGGCAAACCAGCGACCCACGACTTCCCCACCAACCAAATCGTAGACAACAAAAACGTGGTCAACGCCCGGTTGAGCCAGGCCTCGGTCCAGCTTCTCGACGTCAACGGTGACGGAATGACCGATATGGTCGACGCAGTGACCCGGAAGATCTACCTCAACCGCGGCAACAGCCAGTGGGAAAACCAAAGCCAAACCCTCAGCAACTTTCCCGACCTGCAAAAGAACGTTGACATGCGTTTCTTTGACTACAACGGCGACAAGGCCATTGACATCATCGTCAGCACCAAAGACAACACCTCCTACTGGATCAACGATGGGAAAGGCAACTGGAAGCTAGAGCGAGGAGCCCAGGTGATTGGCGCTTCGTTCTCGACCGACAAGCTTCGGCTGATCGATATTAACGGCGACAACCTGACCGACGCGGTTCAAGTGTTTGAAGGCAAGATCCGCTACCGCAAGTACCTCGGCTATGGCAAATGGTCGGGCTGGATCAACCTGACCATTCCCGGCATCGCCAACCAGCCCTTGGGTGACAAGCCCCAATTTGCCGACATCAACGGCGACGGCCTCGCCGACATGGTCGCCTTCCTTGGCACCAGCATCGTGTACTTCGTTAACCGCAACGGCCGAGAGTTCGACGCAGGCAAAGACCTCAAGAAGCTCGGCGGCATCAGCCTCCCCGACAGCACCCAAAACTCCATTCGAATCCTCGACATCAACGGCAACGGCTCCCGCGATATCGTCTGGATCACAGACTCAGGAAAGATCACCTACCTGGAGTTGTTCTCCGAACGCCCCAACCTCCTCAAGCAGATCTCCAACGGCATTGGGCAACGCATCAACGTTGATTACGGCTCCTCGGTCTATCACTTTCTTCGAGACCAAACCTGCACACCGAAGGGTGAAAAAGGATGCGGGGACCCTTGGACCAACAAGCTGCCGATGGCCTTCATTGTGGTCAACCGCATCACCACATGGTCGTCGCGGAGCAACAAGCCTCTGGACCAAGCCACTCCCACCGCCGAGGAACGCCCCCAGATCCAGAACGTATACTACCATCACGGTTTCTACGACGGACGAGAGAAGAAGTTTCGTGGGTTCCGTCATGTGGAGACCTTGTTTGATGGGGATGAGTCCGTCAAGCCACGCAAGGACGAGATCACCTACAACGTCGGTGACAAGGACATTTACTATCATGGAAGGATGCTGACCCGCTCCATTTCAGAAGGAGCGACCAAGCTGTACCGAAAAGAAACGTACACCTGGAACGATTGCACCGTGGATGTGGGCAACGCCGACGCTGCCAAACTGGACCCGCCAGTCCGCTCCATCTGCCTCCAGTCCAAAGAGACTCAACACATCGAAGGGGAGACAGATCCAAGCAAGTGGAAAACCACACGTATGGAGATGACATACGACGGCTACGGCAACATGACGTTGTTCGCAAACCTGGGCCTAACGCAAAGCACAGGTGACGAGAAATATGTCGCCAAGGACTTTATCACCCCTGCCGATCCCAACGATTCCAAAGCGGTGTGGTTACCCAGAGCCGTCCAACGTCTGCGAGTTTGCGATGGGAAGCCCGATTCAGGAGCACGATGCGCAGAGATTCAATACTACTTCGACGGTACTGCCTTTGAAGGGTTGCCTCTGGGACAGCTCACCAAAGGCAACGTGTCCCGGATCCGAATCCGTCAGCAAGCAGGACAAGACAAGTGGGTTCAACCCATGGTTCGGAAGTTTGACGAGTACGGCAACCTCGTCGCCTACAAAGACTTCAGCGGCGCAGAGCGACAGGTCAAGTGGGATCCAGGTTTCTCGCGCTTCCCCGTGGAAGAAACCGTAACAGCCGGGTCCATCAAGCTTGTGTCCAAGGCCGACTGGGATATCATGTACGGTCTGATGCGCCAAAGCACCGACCAGAACGGCCAGACCACACGATACACCTATGACACCTTTGGCCGGTTGCTAAGCCGCAGCCTGCCCAGCGATCCACAAGGCAAGCCCTATCTTGTTTACACTTACGACCTGAAAGCCCCGATCAGCCGCATCATCACCCAACAACGTTCCAAGATTGGCGGCGAGTTGGACCGCACCAACATCAAGTGCCTGGACGGCCGGGGACGAACCCTCGCGTTTGCCCAAGCCTTGAGCGGTGGCAAGTACCTTGTGATGGCTCATGTTGATTACAATCGGCTCAACGGTCAGGCCCAGCTTTGGCAGCCCTACACCGCTTCCACCGACTGCGCCTTCCAGGCTCCCACTGGCACTCCAGTGACCAAGAAATTCTACGACGGCTTGGGTCGAATGCTCAGCCACGAACATCCGGACCAATCGTTGATTCGGTACGTTTACAGCCCCATGCAGCGGCAGCTGTTTGACGAAGAAGACAACCGCTCAGGCTCTCCTTACTTTAACACGCCACAAACCGTTGTCTTCGATGGGTTGGAGCGAACCGTTCAGCTGATCAACATGCCCAAGCTTGGAGAGACGTACATCACCAAGTACGCCTACACCAGCGCAACGGCCAACCAGGGCAGTTTGATCACGAACGTTACCTTTCCCGACGGCAGCACCAAAGCCACCACCTACGATTTGCTGGGCAACGTGGAGAAAGTGGTGGATCCCGATCGCAAGACCACACTATGGGTTTACAACGACAAGAACCAAATGGTGGAAATGACCGACGCCAGGGGCAAAGTCATTCTCAAGACCTACGACCCCATGGGCCGCCTCTCTTCTCACGAAACAAAAGGCGAGCCCAACTCCAAGGTGACGTTGCATTACGACACCTTACAGCAAGAACTCAAAACAGCCACGCACTTGATGGGTCGCCTCGCGAAGTTGTCCTTCCATGGAGGCAGCACGCTCTATTCGTACGACATTCGCGGCAACATGGTCGCCCGCCGCAACCTTCACATGGGTGTCGCGTTCGACTTCACCTTCACCTATTCAGGCAACAACGCCATGAACGGCCAAACTCTCGCCTCTGGAGAAGCGTTGCAATACCAACGTGACGCAGCAGACCGAGTCACCGCAGTACCGGGCTTTGTCAAGCAAGTCGAGTACGAACCTCACGGCCGTATTCGCTCCTGGACAGGCTCCAACGGCGTAAAAACAGCCTACACCTACAACGCACGCCTTTGGCCCACGCAAGTGGATGTCGGCGGTGGAAGCGTCTTCCAACTGAACTACACCTTTGACACCAACGGCAACATCAACAAGATCGACCAAACCCACGGGAGCAACACCTACTCCGATAGCTATACCTACGACGCCATGTACCGACTGACCCAGGCTTCGCTGCAAAACGGTCAAGAAGTCCTGACGTATGGTATGAACAACATGAACAACATCACCTCGAAGGAGTCGTCGCAGGGCGCGCAAAGCCCCGTCCACATCGGTGCATACAGTTTCGCGCAAGAGCGAGTTCATGCGCTACAAAAGGCGGGAAATTTGCAGTTTAAGTACGACGCCTCGGGCAACGCCACCCAATGGGGACAAACAAGCTGGACTTGGGACGGCCAAGGCCGCTGGACTCAGGTGCAACGCGGTGGACAAACGGTAGCCAAAGCCTGGTACGGAGCGGGACTCTCCCGGCTCATCAAAGAAGAAAATGGCCTGCACACCTTCTACGTGAACGACGCCTTTGAAATTCGCGACGGTGTCGCTGTGAGCTACCTGAAGCTCGCTGGGGATCGCATTGCAGCCATGTATGACCCCAAAGTCTCTGCCAAGTTTTTCGATGACCTTGCCCCTGCCTCTGGACAAGGAACCCTAACCCCCCAACCGGACGGCGTGATCACCGCCGGCGACGCCTGGCTCTACCATGCAAGCAAGACAGGAGTGCTCCAGGTGGGCCTCAAGCAGCGCCCCATCGATTTGAACCTGACCCAAGACATGTTGGCCGCCAGCGTTTCACGAATGTTGGATGGCGAAGCTCCATACAAGCAGTTTTACCACGTCAACCATCTGGGCTCGGTCCGCGCAGCCACCGACGAACAGGGTGCTGTGGTCAGCCGGGTCGCCTACTACCCGTACGGCAAGGTTCGCAGCCAGGAAGGCCCCATGCCTCCTTACAGTTACATGGGCGCGGAGTTGGACAACGCGACCCAAACCTATCGTTTTAATGTTCGCAGCCTTGATCCTGTCACTGGCCGTTGGATTAGCCCAGACCCGGCCTACCGCACCGTGACAACGACACGAGACGAATTCAACAGCTATGGGATGGTCCTTAACAACCCGATCCGGATGCGAGAATTGGGAGGAACCACAGCACGCGATGGATTGTTCCATGTGTCCGACAACCAGACCCACCAAGATCTGTTCAACGCTGGAGTCATCTTTGCAGGAGTCGCAGGGACCGGAGTGATGGCCTATTTGGGAGCCACCGCCAAATATGTGGACAGCGACGGAAATGTCACCCGAGGCCGGGCCAAGCGAGGCCGTCTACTGTCAACGCTGGCTTCCACTGCTTCGATGGCATTTACAGGCGCAGCGTTGGTTGTCATGCAATTTCAAAATGACCCAGCGATGGTCCAGGCGATGATGTTTACCGCCAGTGGATTTACAGCGGTATACCAGGCCGTCGACTTGTTCCGCGCCTACAAGAAACAGAAGCTGGCGCGCCATGGTCCCAACAATAGAGTGGGACGCTTTGCCATGTTGAGCATTGCAGGAGCGGGTGCTGCTGGTGTTGCAAGCGCTGTTGCCTACGGCATGCAAGCCTCCCCCATTGTCACGGGCGCCATCGGACTCGGCTCTGTGCTTCTCGCAGGAGTCAGCCAGCTGCTCATGGGTAAACTGGACAAAGCCAAGGCCAAGGCTCAGTCTCGAGGCTTCACCTTGAGAGCCCAACGCGCGTTGG
>SBHC01000004.1 GCA_006226375.1 Deltaproteobacteria bacterium
TAATTATAGTAGTAGTAGGGTGACAGAAAGATACCAATCAATTCCCAAAGGCTCGATCGGAAATCCTTGTCCTGACGGATCGAGAGATCTCTGTAAGAATTATTAACATACAAAAACAGATCTCGATCTGACACGATCGTAGATCCGATCTGAGATCGAACGGGATCGGATCGTACAAAGACACCGATCGAGATCGTGGTCTTGTAAGAACGATTCGACGCCAAAGTAGGATCGGATCCAACAGACTTCCAGATCCGATCGGGCCAACAAAGGCTCTCGATCGCACGAATTTTCAGATCCGATCGTAGGGCTCGGTACGATCCCCACCAGCGTAGAGGTGGGTTGGAACTCTGCCAACCTACCCTCCCCTACCCTCCAAAATCCAAAAAACTGCAAACAAAGAGCTGGATTTTTCTTCTTTCCCCAGTTGGCTTTCTTTTTTTTGCAGTTTTTTTGCGATCCAAACCAAGCTGTTGTTAGCCTGACGGTTGGAATCACAAAGGCTCTCCTTGAGCTTTTTCCCCATTTTGAGGCTGTCGTTGGGTCTTACTCCACTTGGCTCGAAGCGAGTTTGACAAAACGAACGGCCTTTTTGTGTCTATATATAGTGTAGGTGAGTATAGTTATCCACAAGATGTGGAAAACTTCTGTGGAAAACTCAATCCGAAAGCTCTGGTTTCTCAGCTATCCTGTTGATTTCGGATCGTTCTTCCCTCTTTCCCATTTTTGAGTCGTTCTGTGGAAAACTCTGTGGAAAACTCAAAAAGACTGTGGAAACCTCTGTGGAAAACTGGTATTTTTGTGGATAACTGAGCCTTGTTCTTCCCTTTTGTGGAAAACTCTGTGGAAAACTCGATCTCTCTGTGGATAACTGATTTCGCCCCAGAAAAGGGATCAACTTCCTGAGTTTCCATACGATTTCATCTCCAGAGAAGGGAAATACCCTGTGGAAAACTCTCCACACCTGTGGAAAACTCTGTGGATAACTTTTTCTAGCTGTGGATAAGTTAGTTTTCACGGATTCGTGAAATGTTCGCAGGGGCCTGAAAGATTTCGATCTTTCGGGTGTCAAAATGGGATTTGCATCTGTGCAAAAGTGGTGCAGCAGGGAGCGCTGAGAGCCGCCATTGGTAAGGCTTTGCGATCGTTGACCTGAATTGCTGGTGTGGCCCAACCCCACAAAATGGTCATAAAGGCACCTCAGGCTTTTTCTCAGACAGATCGAGTTCCCTTAATAGGGATTGGGTTGGGATCGATTGTCGGTTGCTCTGAGAACGCCTTTTTGGCCGATAGATCGCTTTAAGGTAGATCGCAAGTACTTGATTTCAGGATCGAATTAAAGTCAAGAGATTTCTGGGGAAGACATCAAAAAAGTGGGTTGTGGGGGAGCAAGAAAGCAGGGAGTTGAGGGTGTATCTTCTTGTTTCAGAAGTTATTTGCTAGCAGCTTTGGCCTTGGTTTTGGTGGCGTTGCCCTTCTCGTCGGATGTTTTCATTCGCTTTTGGCGGACGAGAACGTCAACGTAGGCGATGGTGCCAAGGACGAAGGAGCGTTCGTCGAGGCTGAGTGCGTCCGACTGGAATTGGAGAACGTAGCTTCGGATCCCTGTCATGAGCTTGCGGGTGTCGATCCACTTGCGTCGGAATCGAGCGACCTGGTCGCTGCCTTTGAAGACCCGGTACTGGAATCCAAAGGGCCGACGACGGATGGAGCCCCAGGTGTTTCCGCTGTTGTCCCAGAGGGTGTAGCGACAATCGCCCCAAACGATCGACTGTCGGGATTGACCGAGGACGGCGCCCCCTTTGCCCTGCTCCACCGTGTACGTTGGCTTCCAAATCGCCCAGCCCTTGGTCGCTGTGACAAGAGTTTCGCCGCTGGCGTCACGCACTTCCACAGTGGAGGACGCTCGCGAGGCGAGGAAACTGTGGAGCTTGACCACAAGAGTGAAGACCACCCCAAGGCCGAGTAGCCCGGCGCCGATCCACTTTTGGTTGCCGGTGCCTTGGAAAATCCAGTACCCGCCTCCAACAAGCAAACCCAGCTCCAGAATCCAGCCAAACACCCAAAGCAAAGGCATGCTCCAGGCGGGGTGAACGATGATCTCGCCGAGGGTTTCGTTGCGATCTTCATCCACGACCTGGTACTTGACGTTGAGAGAGGGGAACCAACGAATCTTCGATTGGATCTCGATGTTGTTGGCTGTGGCGAGTTGTTGCATGTTGTCAGTCTCCTGTTTGTGGGGTGGAACGATGGAGCGAAAGCCGACCATCGAAAATGTTGATTTCTTCTATCGTCTTGGAAGTTTTGCCCTGATGTTGGAGAGCCTATTGTGGACACTCTTCGAGGATTTATCCACAGGTTAAGGGGGTTTTCCACAAAGTTATCCACAAACCGGTTGATTTATTTCTGGTATTTATCCACAGGATTTCCTAGTTTTCCACAGGGTTTTCCACAACCCGTGGAGATCTTTGCGATAAATCCGAAGGAGTCGAGGGATCAAAAAGTCAACCATTTGGGATCTTTAGAGCGATCTCATCGGGAAATCCGAGGGAAGAGAGTTTTCCACAGAGTTTTCCACAGACTGTTCTTTTCTGAGGAGCCTTTGATGCAAGATGTACTCGATCTGTCAAGGGGGTTTTCATTTCCCCAGTTTTCCACAGAGTTTTCCACAAGAGGGGCGCAAACGTTCAAGCCTTGGGATTTGGGGTGTGAAGAGTTGCGATTAATGCCTTGCACGAGAATCCAATCTGTACTAAGCCTAAATGGTGGTCAATACCATCAAAGAAGTTGGCGAGGTAAGGAACGGGGTTGCTGTGCGAAAGTTGTGGATTGTTCTAGGGTTGCTGCTGAGCGTTGGGTGCGGGGGAATGGCGTGGGGGCAGACCAAGAAGCTTGAATCGCTGGGGATCCAACTCCCTGAGTTGCGACGTCCTTCGGGCGAAGTCAATCCTATCCAGCGTCGGATCCGTGAGTGGTTTCGATTGTGGCGTCAGAAGCGATACCAAAGCGCCATCTCTTCGTTCAAAGAAATTCATAAGCTGCAGAAGGATCTGGCGGTCAACAACCTGTTTTTGTTCTCCAGCGCTCTAGTCCTGCAGGCTGATGAGCGTTGGAACCAAGGCAACACCAAGCAGGCACAGCAGCTCTACCAGTGGGCCCAAACCTTTTCACCCACATACGCCCGTCCCTACTTTCGTTTGGGATGGTTCTCCCTTTACAACCAATGGACCAAGCCGCACATTGGGGCGATTTTTGTTTGGAAAGGGGTCGTCGCTACGGTTCGTTCCCCTGTGGAAGCCGCCGCTCCCTTGGTTGCCCTGGCCCGGTTTTTGGGCTGGCTGTTTGGGATCGCCTTTTTGTGTTTGTGGATCTCACTTTTGCTGCGATGCCTTCGCTCGTTGCTCTCCGATCTGCGCAACATGTTTCCCCAGGGTGTTACACCCTTTCAGATGTCATTGATGAGCTTGCTCCTGTTGTTGCTTCCTCCTTTGATGGGAGCGGGCATTTTGGAGACGCTGTTGTTTTGGATCCTGTTCTCCTGGTTTTACCAATCAAACAGTGAGCGGGTGCTCACCACCTTGGGTCTTCTTCTTCTCAGCGGGTTGCCTTTTGTGGCCGGATACGTTGGGAAGTTTGTGAGCTTTGCACAGTCTCCTCTGCAGCAGATGTATACGTTGAACCAATCGGCCGATCGGGCGCAGGCTGCTCCTCATTTGGCTCGGATCGCCGAGAAGAAACATCCTTATCGGTTCGAGATCTTGTCGTCGTTGGGGTTGTACTACAAGCGCATTGGTCAGTTGGGTCGATCCCGAACCTACTACCAACGTGCTCTTAAGCTGCGATCGGCTGCTTCGGTCCGAGTGAATCTTGGAAACCTCGACTTTATCGAGCGTGAACCTGAAAAAGCGTACCAGCATTATCTAAAAGGTGCCTCGACCCCAGAAGGTCAGTTCAACCTGAGCCAGCTGCTCAAGCACAGCGCGTCCACTGCGCCGAACATTGTGCAGCAAAAGGTGGACGCTTCTCAGGCAGCGCTCCGTAGTGGTGGAGCCCGAGTGGAGCGGTTTGAGCAAGGACAAACCCAGCAGATCAATCGCTACATTATGGACGCTGAGGTTCCCCTCTCCCTTTATTGGAAGCTGTTTCTCCAAACGCCGGATCGAACACGGCTTTCGGAGCGGATCTGGCAGACCTTGTCGGCCTGGATCCCGATCGCCTTCGCCCCTTTTACAGGGATTGCGTTTGTCGTGTTGTTGTGGCTGCTTTTGCCTGTGTTGGGGCGTGTCTTTCAAGGTCGAGCCTGCTCTCAATGTGGCTCGGTGTACCAACGCTTGGAGGCGGGAAGCAATCCTCGAACGTTGTGCTCTCAGTGTCGCCAGTTGGACGAAAAGAAGGAAGGCTTGTCCCCTGCTCGAAGGGTCCAAAAAGAGCTGGAGATCCAACGATACCAGCGGCTGCGTTACTACGCCCAGGTTGTTTTGGCTGTGGTGATGATGGGATCGGTTCAAGTGATTCGGAACAAGACGTGGAAGGGCTTTTTTTACTTTCTTGCGCTGGCCATCACCGGGTTTTTGTGGCTGTTTCCTGAGGCGTTCTTGTCCCATTCCTTGTCAGTGGGGACCTCCCGGTATTGGTGGTTAACGATCGGGTTTACGGGCTGGACTGTGCTGTTGTATTATTTCTCTCTACGTGAAGCCCTAACCGATTAAGAAGGTTCGTGTGTTTGGACTGGGATCCTATCCCGAGATGGAGGTTGTTGACCTGTGGAGCTTAAGGGATCAATCAAAGAGCGCCCCTCCCTGGAGCTTTTGGAGTCGTTGGCTGAAGAAGGTAGCTCCGGCATCCTGACGCTGTCCAAAGGACGCGAAGACATCCAGGTGCATATCAAGCATGGGACGATCGTTCAGGTGACCTTGGATCCCGTCCCCAAACAGGGAAACTTTGGCCAGATGATGGTGGAGATTGGCCAGATCAACCCCAGTCAGTTGGAGCAGGCTCTCGGTCAACAGCGGCAAGGTCTGGTTCCTTTGGGTCAAATCTTGGTCAAGCTCTTTCACTGCGATCGGAACAAGGTGATGCAGGTGTTGCGGGTGCAAAGCCTGGAGCGATTGTATGGAACCTTCTTCTGGAAATCCGGACACTACACCTTTGAGTCCAAGCCGATCGCTTCCCGCGACGATCTCTACGACCCCATCCCCATTATGAAGTTGGTGGAAGAGGCCTACACCGTTAAAGAGCGTTGGCCCAAAGCACGCAAACGATTCCACTCTCCTGAGCTGGAAATTGAGGCGATTGGTCCAAGCCTTCCTCCCGATATCTCGTTGGGACCTCTGGAGCACAAGGTCTTTGAGCTGATTGCAACGGGCTTGTTTCGCTTTCGTGAGCTCTCGATCCTCTCGGGTTTGGGTCAGTTTGCGACAGGCGCGGCGCTCTCTGTTCTCAAGGAACACCAACTCATTATTGTTCGAAACCCTCAAAAACAGGGGGTGAATTGGGGTCGGCTGTTTTTGGGAGGGACCCTCTCCGAGTTTGCCGTTTGGGTGCTGGTGATGGGAATGTTGGTGGGAGCCACCACGTATCTCTTGGCGTTTGCGCCCTACTCTCCTCTGCGCTGGTTTCGTTCTTCTCAGCAGCACTTTGTGAGCGCGCCGGGTTGGGACGAGAGCGTTGACGCGTGGCGAGAACAACGAATTCGTGCGGTCCTTGAGCTATACCGTTTGCAGTACGGTCAGTATCCTTCCGGTCTCAGCAAACTCAACGACAACGGTTGGATTCAAAACAGCCAACTGCGAGCGCAGTCGGGGCGGATGTTTTCGTACCGTTTGTTATCACCTTTTCGTTATAGGCTGTTACGACCTGGACCTTAATGTATGAAGACCCCTCCCACTCCTCTCTCTTTGCTTCGGAAACAACAATCCATTCAGCCGTGTTGCATCAAAGCACATCTTGTGTCGTTGGGGTGGTTTGCCCTACGCTCAAGGAAGATCAAAGATTCCATTGAACCTTATAGCTTGTTCCTTCGTCCAGAGTGTGCCTGTTTTGCAGGCCTAGGAAGGAACCAGGAGACTGATTTGCATGAAGTTGGTGTTTGACGATAACGAATTTTGCCGTGAACTCTATGGAGAGCGTGAATCCAACCTTAAGATTCTGGAAGAAGCTCTCTCTATCACATTGATCGCTCGTGGAAACGAGCTGGTGATGAAGGGTCCACACGATCGTCTAACCATCGCGAAAGAGCTTTTGGAGCAGTTGTACAAGACCATTCAACGGGGGTTTTCTGTGTCAACCAACGATGTACGCCGCGGGGTGCAAAATGCCCTGCAGTCTGAGAATACCAATCTGGATGAGGTGTTCTCCGATACCATTTTGTTTACGAAACGCAACCAACGGATTGCTCCCAAAGGTTTGCACCAAAAGATCTACGTGGACGCTATCCGTCGCAACGATCTGGTGTTTGGGATTGGTCCGGCTGGTACGGGGAAAACGTACCTGGCGATGGCGATGGCGGTGGATGCGCTCAACCGCAAAGCTGTGGAGCGCATCATCCTTACCCGGCCTGCTGTCGAAGCGGGGGAACGTTTGGGCTTCCTTCCTGGGAGTCTGCAAGAGAAAATCAGCCCGTATCTTCGGCCTCTTTACGATGCTCTCCAAGATATGGTGGATATGGAGCGGGCTGAGTTGCTGTTGTCGAAGGACATTGTCGAAGTTGCGCCCCTCGCGTTTATGCGGGGTCGTACACTGAACAACGCCTTCGTGATCCTGGACGAAGCGCAAAATACGACCAACGAACAGATGAAGATGTTCCTGACCCGCCTGGGCTACGACTCCAAAGCGGTGGTGACTGGGGATATCACCCAAAACGACCTGGGGAAAGGGGTGCGCTCTGGCTTGGAAGCTTCTGAGCATATCCTCAAAGGCGTGGAAGGCATCAAGTTCTGTTACTTCGATGAGCACGATGTTGTGCGTCACCCTCTGGTGCAACGCATTGTTCGAGCGTATGCTCTGGACGAAGAGCGCTTCAAGTCCCGCAAAAAAGACAAAGATGCCGAAAACATCGATGAGTCCGACCACGCGGAATCCGGCGGTGACGACGAAACCGCAGAAGCATAAACAGAAACCACAAAAGCCTACCCATCCAGAGTGTTGCTTGCAGGAGCGTTGAATGATTGATTTGTTGGATCAGCAAACGGTAAATCCCGATCTTGCGGAAGCGTTGTTGCCACGCGCCGAACAAGTGATGGATGCTCTGGAACTTGGTGAGGCTGAGGTCAGCTTGGTGCTTTGTGATGACCCGGCGATCCAGGAACTCAACCGAGACTGGCGAGGGTTTGACAAACCCACGGATGTCCTCTCGTTTCCTCAGGATGGAGAGGTCTTTGGATCCGAAGATGGGTCATCACCTGTGGGAGAGACAGACGCCGTGGAGCTGCCTCCTGTCGTGTTGACGGAGTCGTCCGAGGGCAGCGAGATGGAGCCCCCACCGATTGTTTGGCCCGACGATGATGTAGAGGGCGAACTTCCGGATGTTCTCGGTGATGTTGTGATTTCAGTGGAGACTTGCCAGAGACAGGCTGAGGAGTGCGGTCATTCCTTGTTGGACGAAGCCACGAGGTTGTGGATCCATGGACTCCTTCACTTGTGCGGTTACGATCACCACACAGAGGAAGAAGCCCAAGAGATGCGAGAGAAAGAGGAAGACCTTCTCGCCCTCTTCGGAGAACGAGGAACCGTTGCACCTCTGGTTCAATTGTAGATGGGTGTGGCTTTAGTCTTGGGTGCTGCGGGTGAAGGAGTACAAACAAAACTCCTCGCTGCTGGGTAGCTTGTAGGGAAGCTTTTCAGGATCGGAAAAGTGGGGAACGTCGGGGGGTTCAAATGCTGGTGTGCCCCAGTACACCACCCTACCCTCTTCGTTGAGGTAGTGGTGGGCGATCGGTAAGATCTGTTCTGGGGCGACCGCGCGGAAAACCATCATGTCGTAGTTGTTAAGGAGATCTTCGCGATCGGGTGTTCCCGTCACTCGGGAGGCCACAATCGTCATGTCCTGGATTTGTAGCTCTCTCTTGACCTGACGTAGAAACGCTGCCCTTCGACTGTGCGATTCCACGAGAGTCCAGGCCAAATCGGAGCGCAACAACGCCAGGGGGATCGCAGGAAATCCTGCGCCTGAACCAACATCCAAGATGTGTTGGCCGGGTGTGGCTTCTGCAATGTTCCACCAGCCTACGATCGAATCGGCGATGTGCCGGGAAGCATAATCCTCCAGCGTTTTGGCGCCGGTGAGCTTGATCGTCGCGTTCCAACGTTGGAGTAACTTCCAATAACGAAGGAGCGGATCAAACAACTCATCCAGTGGAGGAAATGACGATGCAAGGGGTGATGGAAGCTGAGAAAGGACGGATTGAATGGCTTGTTGGAGGGTGTTGTTGGACAAGGTAGAATCCTAACCTTGTTGGTAGAACACGGACTTGAGTTGTTCCATCTTGCGAGCCATCGCCTGAAGCTGCTCTTCAGGTACGCCGTAGCTGCGGAGTGCTTGCAGGCGAGTTTCCACCATCATCAATCCACCTTCGATGAACATCTCTTTGGAGGTCATGCGCTCTTCGGTCTCTTGTCGCCAAAGAACAGACACAGACTCCATCAGGTTCAACAGCGCGGAAGGCGCCAAAAACCCAAACTGTCTCTTGCGAGCCAACACCTGCTTTCGCTCTTGCGCCACTTGCCACTTCTGTTGCTGACTCGTTGCAAACTGCTGCATCTGCGTCAGCAACGGGTCCATCTCTTCGGTTGCTACGGGTTGTTCAACAACTTGAGCTTGAAGAGGTTGCATTGATGCAACTGACTGTGGAGCAACGGGCTGTGGAGCAACGGGCTGTGGAGCAACGGGCTGTGGAGCTACAAAGTGAGCCTGAGCAGGTTGCGGTGCCACGGGCTGCGGTGCCACAGGCTGCGGTGTTACAGCTTGGGCTTGAACAGGTTGCGGTGCAGGTTGTGGTGCCACAGGTTGCGGTGCGGGTTGCGGTACGAACTGCGCGACTGCAGGGTGTTGCACGACTGTGGATTCCACTTGTGGTGCAGGCTGAATGGTCGTGTGAGCGTGTGTGCCGTTAACCGGTGCAGGCTGAACACCATTGGTATGTTCAACAGCTTGTGGAGCTGGAACAACGGTCAAGATTGGCATGGCGGGTTGTGTCGGTTGAACGGGCTGTGTGGGCTGAACAGCAAGGGCAGGTGCAGGTTGTGTCATCATGGTATCCGATGGTTCTGCAGGCTTGGCTTCTTCGGAAGCAGCCATGGGTTGCGCCTTGTCCGTCGCTGTAGGCTCTTGGAGAGCTTCCACAGTGACCTCTTCGGCAGGAGCGGCTTCAACGGGAGCAACTTCAACGGGAGCAACTTCAACGGGAGCGACTTCAACGGGGGATTCTTGAGCTGAGGAGGTTGGCTCGACAACGGGAGCTTCTTGGACAGGAGCAGGTTCTGCTTTGGGTTCTTCGACCGCTTGGGGGGCCTTGACCTCGACTTCTGGCTCTTTCGGTGCCTTGACCTCGACTTCTGGTTCTTTGGGAGCCTTTGCCTCGACTTCTGGCTCTTTGACTTCAGTCTTGGCTTCGACGGCGCCTTTGTCGGCTTTCTTCTTCTTCGCCTTTTTTTTCTTCTCCCCTTTGGCCTTGGATTTTTCCTTGCCGGCCTTTTTGGCGGAGACTTCCTGTTCTTCAGCCTTTTTGGGAGGCGCTTCTGGTTTGGCTTCCACCTCTACCCTTGGCGCCTCAACTTCTTTGGCCTCTGAAACTTCTTCTTTGGCCTCTACAGGCTCTTCTTCCTTCTTTTTTCGAAAGTTGGGAACCTTTTTGGGCTGGCTTTTCCGCTTTCCGCCGAAAAGAGAGCCCAAATCCGATGCATTCATTCTTTTTTGTGCGCTCACTTTTACTCGTCCTCCATTCGGCTTAGAAACTCTTGTGTAAATGCGATATAATCCTGGGCTGCTGTTGAGGTACTGCGTACTTGCAACAGTGTTTTGCCCTTCGCTTCGTACCCTTCTACCGAGCCTGAGCGACGGATGCTTTGTTCAAAGACATCATCCCCATACTTCTCTTGAAGGGCCTGGTACGTACTCGTGCTAGCTTTGTTGTTGGTCGCCATGACCATGACCGGCCAAACCGGAATTTCCGACTCTCGAACGGCTTCCAAGGTGTTGTGAACCTCTTGGATGCCTTCAAAAGCCCAGGCTGTTGGAACGACCGGAGCAATGACCAGGTCCGCTGCTTTCAACGCCGCGACCGAGAGGTGTGTGACTCCCGGAGCGGTGTCGATGATGACGTAGTCTTTTTCTTCGGCCAGTTCGATGATTTTGTCAGCCACTGCGTTGGTATTCATCGACAGCATCGGGTGTTGGAGCTGAGCTTCTAACGCCAACAAGTTTTCTTTGGTTGCTGCGAGAACTCCGATGGAGCCTACCATGCCGCTACGTTGAACCTTGCGTTGAACGACGGTCCGACCGTTTCGCTTGTTCTGCAGAAACTCTGCGTACCCCCTACCCCCTTTTTGCCGACGGCTCTTAAAGCCCATCGCATCTGTTGCATTGCCCTGAGGGTCACTGTCGATCAAAACAACGTCTCTCTGCAGCAAGCCCAACAAGACAGCCAGGCTTGTCGCCGTTGTGCTCTTTCCTGTCCCGCCTTTTTGGTTATGAACTGCAATGACATAGCCCATGGTATATTTCCTCCACGAGAAAGTGGCTAAAGATTGTTACCCAACACTCAATTGCACCACGGCCATTCTCTGCCCGGTCTGTCGGCCGGTCAAAAAATCTACAATCTTTCGCCTTTGGTTCACTCGTTTCTTCAACGATTTTAGGAAACTCTTCTTTTCAGGACCTACCCTGTTACCAACCCAACAAGCTCTTGGTTCCTCAGTTCCACTGATGTTTGTGCAAACAGCTGTTGGATCGATCCACTTGTGATCGAACTGTGGGCTTACATCCTTTCTTCAACAACCTCGTGGCTCTATCTATCAAGCAACACTTCGTACGTTTCTTTGTCTTTTCTGTGCTTCAACAACCGCGTGACTTCATTCCTCTTCATTTACGTACAGAACAGCTTGTTGGCTGCACGACTTCAACCACCGCTTGAGCAGGAACATGTGTTGATTCTTGACCTTGTTGTTGCACCACTCCTTGCTGACTTACGCTACTGGTTACAGATCTTTTTTGCCATACCATCAAACGTTGAAACGTATGAGTGCTTCAACCACCGTTCAATCCTACGATCCAACAAGCAACTTCAAGCTTCATCCCTTGCAACAACAATCCAACCGCAAAGCCACTCACCTTACAACTCGTCATTTCGTTGCCAGCAGGTAGGGTGTTGTACAAGTAGATTTCAATGAACAACCCATTTGTTCACCTTTGATTGACTTGTATGTCGACTATACGATTTGAATTCTTCATTCGCAACGCGTTGTTAGATACAAACAGTTGATATTGAGTACAAAACACACAACCACTGCACAAAAATAAGACCAATCGGTATGTGAGTAAGTGTACAAAATGAAAGGTGTTTGGCTTTTCTTGTGGTGGGTTCTTTTCAACAAGTGCGTAACCCTTAAAAAAAGTTCTAAAACCGCAAAATGATACCTTTTCAGAAAAATCAAACGAAAGGTTCATGCTTTGGTTCGTCACATGCTTTTTCAGTTGCGTAATGTAACGTTTCGTTGCTGAGAAGATGGATCTGTTGCATTAGATCTCAACGAAATGCAAAACATGCCTTTCTTTTTCAACGTTTTGTTTTGTACCTAATTGTTCCACAATTATGGATGACAACATAAAATCAACTTAACCACCTTTGTTTGAATAAGTAAATCATAGAAGTAAAAGAAAAACAAAGATGTGTTTGTCTGAATCATGAAATGATATGTATCAAAAACGTATGGTTGTGTGTGTAAGAAAATAGAACAATGTACAGTTTTGCTTTGCTGTTGTTTGTGTAATCTACAAGATTAACTACAAACAGATTTTATTGTTTACCTGCACGCTTGTTTGTGAAGTGGTTTATTAAGTTATTAACCAATTAACTTGTTAAGTATTTTATAAAAACAAAGGCGTGTGACATTGAAAAGAGAAAAACAGAGCTTGTATTTCCTTAAAATTGTTAATGATTCAGCGTTTGTTTATTCTCTGTGTTTGTGGCTTGAATTTGTAAAACAAAGCACAAAAATATGTATGATTGTATGAGTTAGGATATGTGGAAGTGTTCGTTTGTCCTTGCGATTTTCGGAATGTTTGTGTGGTCGTTTTATCGTTTGGTTTTTGAATGGTGCGGTTGAAAGGTGTTTGAAGTGCTTGGTTCTTTGTGGGTCGAAATGACTGAACAGCGATGTTGTTGCTCTCTGGGTTATGGAAGTTAGTTTAGGGTTCGTGAAATGTCTTTGTAGCCAAGACGTTTGTGGAAGGGTTGTTTGCTAGATCTTTCCATTTGTATCAAAGCTGTTGTGTTTCTTCGTACATTGAAGCACTCACTGCTACACCAAATGATGCATTGCTTGGTGGTTGCTTTTGCTGTTTCTGGAAGTGGATGAACAAGGGGTGTTGTTGTGTGTGCGTTGTTGCAGCAAAGCAATCATCAGCTAATGGAATGAACAACAATACGTTAAATGATGAGAGAAATAATTTATGCAGTTTATGGATCAAGTGTTTGTTAATAATAGAGATTCGAGGGTTGCGAACAGAGGAATGAGGGTGATCTGCATTGGAACATTAGAAGGATTGAGGAAACGTTGAAAGCTAAGAGCGAAGTTTAAGAAGGAGTGGGGAGCAAAGGTTGGAAGCTGGAAGCGAAGGTTCAGAGAAGGGAGCCATTGAGAGTGAGGAATCCAAGAGAGCAGGGGGAAGTTGACCGCAGAGAGGGGAAGTTGACCGTGGGAAGGGGAAGTTGACCGTGGGAAGGGGAGATTGACCGTGGAAAGGGGAGGTTGACTGTAGAGAGGGGAGGGGGAGTTAGTTGGAGGAGTCGTTGAGGAGCTGTTCTTGTCGGACAATCCCTGCAGAGCCATCGACTTCTACGAGCTGTCCATCTTCAAAGGACTCTGTGGCGTTCTGGACTCCAGAGACACAGGGTATCCCATACTCTCTCGCGACCAGAGCGCCGTGTTGGAGAGGTCCTCCGATCTCAAGAATGATACCGGCAGCGTTGGCAAACAGCGGCGTCCAGCCGGGGTCGGTCGCTCGGGCGACCAGGATCTCGCCTTTGTGCAGTGGTTTCTCGTCGGGGTGATGCAAGACCTTGACGCGTCCCTGTATCTTTCCAGGAGAGACACCCTGACCGACGATCTCTCCTGGCTTGGCTTCCGGTGGGGGAGGGCGGTGAAAGCAGCCCCTGGAGTCCATGATCGGGAAGATCTGCTTGCATTGGTTGGCCTGGGCATACTTGGAGCGACCGTTTTGAACCAAGGGAGCCAACGCCAAGTTCTTGTCTTGGAGGGCTCGTAGCAGTTCAAAGTACGAGAGGAAAAAGAAGTCTTCGATGGACTCAAGCCTTTGGGCATCGACAAGAGCCTGAGCCTCCTTGAGGAAGCGCTGCCGAACTTGGTCAAATCCAAACACCGCGACAAACTTGTGGGTCTCTCTCTGACCTCCGAGGGTTTCCAGCCGTTTGTAGAGCTTTTGGAACTTGGCCAGCTTTCGGGGGGAAGAGGCCAGATGTTGGGAGAGAAACTGGTGAGCTTCAATGCGACGTTGCCTACCCTGTTCAAACAAGGCTGGCGTGGAGTGGGACTTGTCTTCGGACTGGACGAAGCCAACGAGTTGCTGAAGAAGGACCCTTGGTTGCTCCCGGAAGCGAGGAGTGGCGACGTCAATCTCCTTGGGGCTGCGATGTCCGTATTGGGTGAGAAAGGCATCCCATCCTTTGAGGAAATTATCGGGAAGGTCTCGTTCTTGGATGGCTTGCTCTAGCGTCTCTGGATCCTGGGCTTTTTCCGAGGGAAGATGGTGGTGGAGTTCGTACAGAGCCATTCCCATCTCAAAGGTCACGTTGCCAGGAAGAGATTGCTCCAACGCTTCCAGGTGCTTCTCTATCTCTTCGGAAGCGTCCTTTTCAAACAGCTTGTGGATCTTGGAGTAGGCAAGCCTGGCTGAAGGGTACAAGACCATCGTATCGCGTAAGATGAAGCGCGCCGTTCGTTGGATGATCTCTTCGATGTGCTGTTCAAGAGGGAGGGACTTCTCTTGCAAAGCACGAAGGTTCTCTTTGAGCTTGTTCCATTGTTCGTCCCATCTGGCTTTGGCTCGCTGGGGATTGCGTACCGCTCGCCAAAATCGGACCAGACGCGGAAAAATCCTGGACAATGCACCCAAAATCAGCTTGGGCTTGCTGATGTGGCCTGGGTCGAAGGAGGAGAGGTCGAGTTGGGCTACGGATTGGCTGGCGAGACCGTCCATGTTGCTGAGCATAGACGCCAGCTTTTCCTGTCCTCGAAGCTTAAGCACATTGCAAAAGTTGGCGTATACCCGGCCGTTGCGAACGATCACAATGACCTCATCAATGGGGCGTTGGGTATGAACACCCAAGAACTCTTTCCGGACGATGCTCTTGAGCAGTCGAAACACATCCGCGCCGAGAGGGGAGAGCGGCTCCAAGATCCCTTGCACAGCGATGGTGATGTCAAAGTAAAGGCGCTTGGGCTCTCCAGGTGGAGTCATCATGTCGGAAGTGAGGGGAAGATGGGTTGTGATCGGTCGAGCCTGGAGGAGATAAAGTTTCTCTCCTTCAAAAGCCCACTCGATGTCCATGGGCTTTTCGTAGTAAGCCTCGATGCGTTGGAGCTGCTCGGTGAGCGCAAGAAGTTGAGCGTCGGTGAGGCTGTGTTCGTCGTAACGAGGATCTCGCTTCTCTTCTGTGCCACCGTCAGGCTTGAGCCATATCGATGTCTCTTTGCCCCCTAAGGTGCGCTCCTGGATGTGCATGGTGTGCTTGTTCACCACATAGAGATCCGGTGAGGCCAGGCCTGCTACGACGGTCTCTCCCAAGCCCCAGTTGGCGTTGAAGACGGCCTCGTCGTGGTGATTGTTTAAGGGGTTGATCGAGAAGCCAACGCCGGCGATCTCACTTGCGATTTGAGACTGCACCACCACGGCAATTTTAGGGTTGTTAATGGGAAAACCGCGTTCTTTTTTGTAGACGGCGATACGAACGTCCAGGCAAGAGGCAAATGCCGTGTGGATGGCAGCTTCCAGAGTCGATGTGTTGACTCCCAAGACCGTTTCGTAGGCCCCTGCAAACGAGGAACCTTCCAGGTCTTCTTCAGGGGAAGAGGAACGAACCGCGAACAGGGCGTCGGATGGAAAGCCTGCGAGCGCTTCGTCCAAGGCTTCTTGCTGTGTGGTGGTGAGGGTTAGCTCCTGGCTGATGGTCTTGAGTGTGTCGCAAGCTGCCTGGAGTTCGCTGGGCTGGGCTTGAAGGAACGACTCCCACTCGGCTCGCTCTTGGAGCTGCTTTAACCAGGGTGAGAAAAACTCGACGCTAAGGACGAATCCACCGGGAACAGCGAGGCCTGCATCGAGCATCCGCAGCAGACTATGCCCTTTGCCTCCTACTTCAGCGTGAGATGCCTGCGTTTGGCTTTGCAGGGGATAAATTAGGGGCATACCAACTCCTCGATTCCCAAGAAAAGAATTTGTTCTTTGGGTTGTATGTTCACGTATTTTTCGTGATGTTCGAACCATTGAAACGAAAGAAATGGAAGCGAAAGAATTCATTTTGCTTCATTTGAAGGCAAAAGAAAAGTACATTGAAGAGTGCATCAGTGGAGCGGTGTGTTACGGGTTTTTTTGGGAGAGTGTCGATGTCTGTGTCATTGGTTCAGTCGCTGGCTTTGGCTTCGGGCGGCTTGTTTTCGATAGGTTCAATCCTCATTGTTGTGATTCTTTTGGGTACGGAAGGTGGCTTTCGAAGAGCGTCTGCTTATGTCACCGGATACATGGGAACGTACGCGTTCGTGGGTGTGTTGGTCCTGATGATTGGAAGCTGGGTTTCCTTCCAAGGCAACAGCCAAGGTCGGCCTTGGGGCTCGATTGTGCTGTACTTCCTGACCGGATGTTTGCTGGCTTTCTTTTTTCAGAAGCGCCTGCGCTCGAAAGAAAAGCCGGGTGAGATCCCAAGTTTCTTGCTTAAACTGCAAAACATGAGCACACGAAGAGCGCTGTGGGTGGGGACATTGGTTGCCGTTATCAACCTCAAGAACCTGGCCATCTATTTGTCTTCGTTGGAGGCTTTGCTCAAGGCGAACCTGCCCCTTTATTCCGGTCTTTTGTTTCTGGTGGTGGTGCTTCTCACGTTCTTTGGATCGACCCTCGCTCCTTTGGTGTTGTACCTGGTCTTTACTCGCTCGTTTGACCGGATACTGAGTGCGATGCGTTCCTGGTTGGAGCGAAACAATCGCCCCTTCTCGCTGGTGATGCTTTTCTGTTTTGGATGCTTCTTTTGGGGGAAGGCGATCTATACGTTGCTGCAGTAAGCTTGGAGAACCTGGGGAAGGTGGAAGCTTACAATCTAGGCGACTGGGTGCTGTTCATAGAGGAGGACGCGGTCGGCCTCAAGCAACTTGCGGGGCTGCTTCTTGTAGTCCGCGGCGCAGGTGATGTTGGGGTGGGTTTGGGTGAGCTGGTCGAACCAGGCTTCGCTTTCTCGGGAGCGGAGCAAGTGGTGATCCACAATTACCGTTCCACAAGCTTCGGAGAGTCGGGCAAATCGTCCCTGAATTGCGGCGATGAGGCTGGCGTCTTGTCCAAGGATGTAGAGCGGAGGACCCGAAAAGAAGGTCACGGTTGGACGCCACTCGCAGAGGATATCGACAGCGCGGTCATCAAGGAGTTGGATGTCGGAAGCGTGCACAAAGGACTCACTTCCTTCTTCCACTCTCACCATAATGACCTTCCCAAGGTGTGTTCCTTCTTCGCCATGCCAGACCGATTCGGAGTATGTGATGCCGTCGTGGTGGCTGTCGTCAACGTCGGGAAACGAGCGGCCCACCAGCTCTTCCAGGTTGGCCCGTCGGCGCTTTTGGTTGCGAGACAAACCCTCCTCCGACTTGGAGTGGATCAACACGCGCTGGAGGTCGGCGAGGACGTCGTGTGCTGAGAGCTGTGTTTCGTCGGGCTTGACCATCGGAAAGTGGTCGCCGTGGTAGTGGGTAAACACAACCTGCTGGGTTTCGCGAAGAGCCGCTTTGATTTGCTCCTGAATCGCTCGGACATTCTCCATCTCTATGGGATGAGGAGGATGCTTGCTGCGGTTGGGAGCAAGCGCCACTCCTGGATCGATCAAGATGTCATGGGAGGCTGTACGGACCCGGCAAGCCATGCTTCGTACACCCAACGATTCACAACCAAAAATCTCGATGTTCACAGATGCTCTCCTTTGTAGAGGGGTGGGACCTCACAGGTCCTTGCGGCTGTGGATTGTATCTTAATTTGTTTCGTTGCACGTGTGCAACATGGGAGAAACTTTTGAACTTCTTCTTGCTTCGGAATGTACGATGAATTAAGCTAGTTACCATATTGGTATTGGACAATCCAAGGCTAGAACTACGGAGGACAATCCATGTCAGCAGCCAAGGCCATCACAAAACCCACGGAATTGCGTCAGAAACCCCAACAAAAACCAGCAGAGCGTCTTCTGAAAGAGATTCGAAAAGACGCAGAATCCCGCGGTCGTATGTGGAATTACGCCAAAGAGTCTCGTGTTCCCGCCGGTGGAGAATAAGGACGTCAGTTCCTTTGTCGTTTGGAACCGTTTGTTGGGGATGGAGACGGAATATGCCATCCGCTTCACACCCGACGAATCCTCTTCCCGTCCCGGAAATGCCATCATCTTTCGGGCCATCTCCCATGCCATCTCCCAAATCGTTAAGACCCAAGACGGGGAACGATTTAACACCCATTACCAGTTCTTTACGCAGAACGGTGGTGCCTTTTACTACGAATTTTATCCCATCGCATTTCAAGGTGGATTGGTAGAGGGCGCAACGCCAGAGTGCCGTACTCCCATCCAATTGTTGCTGTACCAAAAAGCCCAGGAAGAGCTCCTTCAACGCGCGGTGCCCAAAGCCGAAAGCATCCTGAATGACTTCGGGTTCTCCGGAGAGTTGGGGCTTCTTAAGAATTGCAAAGACTTTGAAGGTCATGTGTACGGCGCACAAGAGAACTACGAGGTCCGCATCGCGCAAGGTTGGAGGCTAGGGCTGTATCGCCTAGGCTTGCTGTGTCTCTTGCCCTTGTCCCTCACGATCTCTCTGCTCTGGTGGCTCCTTTTGCTTGTGATTCTGGTGGCGTTTGCTCTTCTACTCATTCCCATCTTTGTGTTGGGCGTGTTCACATTCGTCTACCGCTGGATCAAAGAACAAACCAAGCCAAAGGACGAGCGGCAAAGCTTTCGTGAGATCCTCGCGGATGTCTTTTTCCCAGAAGAGGATGACCAAGACGAAGATCTCGAAGAGGATGAAGGTTACGATGAATACGAGGACAAGTACGACAGCGCTTCACCCCAAGAGGAGAGTTCATCTGTCCATTCAATGAGCGCTCCAACGCCGTACGCCCAGGAGCTTCGTCGCGCCGCGAACGATGATGGAGCGGTTGCCTCTACCAATGAGCCTCGTCCGCTCTCCGACGAAGAAGAACACGCGGAGGCTTTGCGTAGGGTCAAGCGATTGGAAGCCAAGTACAAGGCAATCCTGGAATGGGACGACGAGAGAGAGTCCAGGCACGTTCAAGCGGAGGCGATTCTCGCAGATCCCAACGACTCTTTAGAGCAGTCGATGCTGATGAAGTGGCTGCATTATGCAGGGATTGCGATGGCCATTCCGACGAGCTTGTTCCTGTCGCTGCTGTTGTGGCTGTGTGGCTTTTGGGAACTGCGTCAGGGAGCGATGGCGTTCCTCATCTCTCGGCCGCTGCTGTCGGGAGCTGGCACCTTGGAGGAAGACGGTCGCTTTGTTCTGTCGGAGAAGGCGGCGAGCATCAAACACCTGCTCTGGATCTCTCTCGCGTCTCATCGGCGCGGCTTCTTTGACTTTGGCAACCTGTCAAAAGCTGCCGACCTGACGGTCTTTGAGTTTCGTACGTTTTTCCGTTTGTTCCGTCCGAAGCAACGGCTGCAGTTGGGGCTGTCTGACTCCAACATGTTGCAGACAGCAGAGTACCTCAAGCTGGGCTTAACCGACCTTGTGATGGACATGGCAGAAGCAGGCTTCTTGAAGGACGCACCCCAACCCAAGCGTCCATTGCAAGCGCTGCAACAGCTGGTGGGGGATCCTTCGCTACAGACCAAGGTGCCTTGCCGAGACGGTTTGGACAGGTCAATGGTGGAGCTTCAGCGGTACTACTGCGAAAAAGCCAAAGCGTTCCTGGAGCAGAGCGCGTCTGTTCCGATGGAAGTGAACGAGCTGGTTGCGCTGTGGTCGGAGGTGCTCGACAGCATCGAAACGGAGCCCACACGTTGGGTGGGGCGCTTGGACTGGGTGACCAAGAGGTATGTGTTGGAGACAGCAGGGGAGGGGGCTGAGGCTTCCGTCTTAAAAACCCTGGACCTTCGGTACCATGAGCTTAAAGACGGATACGCGATGCGCTGGGAAGAGGAAGGGTTGGCGCCGGTGTTGTTTTCTCCAGAAGAGATTGAACATGCTGTGTTCCATCCTCCTCCCGACACCCCAGCCTTTGCCCGAGGTCGATTGGTGCAAGCCTACCAATACGAAGAGTTACCGGTCTCGATCTCCTGGCAGGCTGTGCGTGTGGGCGGCAAACTGCGAGGAAAAGTGATCGCGTTGGAAGATTTTCGTAACTTGGAGAGGTCTCTCCCCTCTCCCTCTGAAGAAGACTGAGGTTGTTGGTGGCTTCCCAAAGAAAGAGCAGGGAGGCTTTGACAAAGGCAAGACCATGGAAGAGAATGAGGGGCCAATTTTCTAGAAGGAGGAGCCCGCGAGAATGCTGCGAAAGACCGAACAACGAGAAGCCATCCGTCGTGTGTTTCAGGAAAACCACGATCCACTGAGTGTTCAGGATGTTTTGGACAAAGCGCAGCAAGACGTCCCGCGCCTGGGAATTGCCACAGTGTACCGAACGCTCAAGGCTTTGGTCGACGAAGGATGGTTGAAAGTGGTGGAGCTGCCGGGAGACACCAGCCGATACGAGCGGACTGGGAAGGGGCACCATCACCACTTCTCCTGCAACAAATGCGAACGCGTGTTTGACCTGGAAGGGTGCCTGCCTGGCATTGACACGCTCTTGCCTCCAGGGTTTCTGCTACAGAGCCACGAATTCTTTTTGTACGGTGTTTGCGCTGATTGCGCTGCTTAAGGAGTGACATGAATGGAGGTTTCCACGGTAGAGTCCGACGCCACAGTGATGGTCCAGATGGAGGGCCTGGTTAAGCAATACGATGACACATTGGCCGTCGATCAACTTACCTTCAATGTCTACGGTGGGGAGATTCTGGGCTTAGTGGGTCCCAACGGGGCAGGGAAAACCACCACGATGCGGTGTTTGTGTGGAATCATCCCACCGACAGCGGGCTTCATTCAGGTGTGTGGGGTCCCTCTTCATGAGAACCCCGTGGCGGTGAAGCAGCAAGTGGCGTTTGTCCCCGCTGACCCGAAGTTTTTTGATTACCTGACCGTACGAGAGCACCTTCGACTGTTCGCTCGACTGTACGATTGCGGCGACCGGGAAGCTGAGATGGAGCGACTGCTCCATCTGCTCAAAATTGAAGACAAGCAGCACCATCTTCCTTCGGCCCTGTCGCGAGGAATGCAGCAGAAGCTGGTGATTGCTTGCGCGTTGATTCACAACCCCAACGTCTTGATCTTCGACGAGCCGTTCACAGGTCTGGATCCGTTGGCCATTCGGATCATCAAGAAGCTGCTCAAGGAGTTGGCCCAAGAGAACAAAGCTATCATTGTGTCGAGCCACTTGTTGGGGATGGTCGAGGAGATGGTGGATCGTGTGCTCATTCTCCAAAAAGGAAAGAAGATTGCTCACGGGACCTTGCATGAGCTTGTGACCAAGTCGTCGGCGCTGCGAGAGAGAGGGCTCGAAGATATCTTCCTGGAGCTTACCGGGGGCTTGGGGTCACAAGAGCTGGATGCTACCCCGGCTTCGCCGGAACCTTCTCCTGCTCCTGTGGAGTCAGAATCACCCACACCTTCTGTTGAGACGGAAGCCAACGTTCTTGTCGAATCAAGCGATGCGTCGGTCTCTGTTGGACCTCTTAAAGAGTTGGAAGCCGACGAGACGACCACCTCGGAGCGACCCACCCGGTCTCTTAAGCCCTTGTCTCCACCGTCAGATCCTTCGGAGAGCTGAGCCTTATGCCTCGTTCGTTGCTGTATTTGTTGGTGCGTCAGGTGATGGGTTCTTGGCGGTTTCGGCTTCAGCGGCTGAAGCAACCCAAGTATCTGGTGGGTGTGCTGGGAGTGGCCCTGTATTTCGGCTTTATCTTCGTTGGAGGTGGTCTGGGATCCGGTCGTCGTTTGGTCACCCATCCCGAGAGCATGGGTCTGGGCGTCACTCTCTTTCTGATGTTTCAGATCTGCTTGATTTGGCTGTTTGGGGGTCGTCAAACCGGGCTGGGGTTTTCGGAGGCTGAAACAGAGATCCTGTTTGCCGCCCCGCTTACGCGAAAAGAGCTGATCCGTTATCGCTTGATGAAGAGTCTGCCCGCCTTGCTCTTCACCTCCGTGTTTCTCCTTCTGCTGTTCTCGATCTCTCGGAAGTTTCCGAATCCATGGTTCACTTGGTTAAGCCTGTTTGTGCTGCTGAATGTGATCCACATCTTTCAACTGTGGACCGCCGTGGTTCACGGCTTCTGGCACGACAAGTGGTGGGGGGGCTGGGTCAAGATCGCTGGCTTGGCTCTTGTGCTTGCGCCTGTCGCGCTCTCTATCTCGTTTCCTTCGGGCTCTTCTGGAATGATGGAAGCTCTCTCCTATTCGGCCAAGCGAGCCGCTGAAGGTGACGCGGGATGGCTCTCTCCTATGATCTGGGCAGGGCAGGTGGTCGTCGCTCCTTCCTTGGGCGCGTGGTTGCCTCGTTGTGGCGTGTTTGTGCTTCTGTATGGCCTCTTGTACCAGCTCATTGTGTGGTTTGACTTCAGCTTTGAAGAGCGCGAAATCAGCCAGTCGCAAGAGCGAGCTTCCAGGGTTCGGGCGTTTCGAGAGGGCCGCACACAGGTCGTCAAAGACCGGCCGGTTCGTCGCGCGCTGTTGCCTCTCTCTACAACTGGAGCAGCGTGGAGAGCCGTTGCCTGGAAGAACATCATAGGTTTCACTCGAAACATCCCCCGAAGCTTCTTGTTCACGGTTCTTTACATCCTGATCGCAGGGAGCGTCATCCTGTTTATGGTGTTGGGTGCATCCAAAACTCACCCTCTGACGGGATTCTCTGTGATCTTTGCCGTGATGGCCGTGTTCCTCACGGTGATGGGAAGCAGCTTAATCAAGGAGGACTTGCGGGCAGATCTCAATCGCTTGGACATCGTTCAGCTGTTCCCGATGCCTGCCCAAGAGTTGGTCCGTGGCCAAATCTACGGCGCTGCTGCAGTGATTGTTCTGGCAGTGATTGCGTCGATTGTGCTCAGCGCGTTGTGTGCCTTGGGCGCCAATGTGGGCTTCCTTCCGCCTTCGTTTGTGCTCTCCGTTTGTGTCCTTGCGTTGATGCTTTGCACGTGCGTGGTGATGCTGTCCTTTGCCATCGAGAACGCCCTGGCTTTGCTATTTCCAGCCTGGGTGGTTCCCGACAAAGACAGCGTGCAGCAGCCTGTGCAGATGGATCAAATGGGACGCTCCATCGTCCTCTTGATCGCGCGATTCTTGTGCCTGGGTTTGCTCCTGCTCGTGCCAGGGCTGGTGTTGTACCTGATGGTGCTGGGAGCTACGATGTGGAAGCAAGGAATGTTCGTGTGGCTCGGAGTGGTCTTGTTCACAACGCTTGTGTGGGGAGAGACCGAGCTGATCATTCGTGGCTTGGGAGAGTGGCTTGAAGACCTGGATCCTTCCAAAGAAGGCCTGGCTTAAGGTCGCAGCTTTGCTACACAGGTCTCTGCGCAGGTTTTAGGATCGGGAAGGTGGAGTCGCTGGGGTAAGGGGAGCGATGCCCTCACGAAGAGCGTAGAGGGCGGCCTGGGTCCGGTTGGCCAGGTGGAGCTTGTTGAGAATGGTGCTCACATGGTTGCGCACGGTACGTTCGCTGACGTTGAGCGAGGAAGAGATCTCCTGGTTGGACATTCCCCGTGCGACCAGCTTGATCACGTCCAGCTCTCGGGCGCTGAGGGGGTCTTTCGACAGCGGCTTGGACTGGTCATCTGCGGGCTGTGAAAGCTCCTGGATCAGTCTGCGCGCCACCATCGGGTGGAGAGAGGACTCCCCTTTGGCCACCTCACGAATGGACTGAAGCAGTTGTTGGGGTGAGGTGTCCTTGAGCAGGTAACCCAACGCGCCAGCTTTGATCGAAGAGAAGATGTGTTCGTCTTCGGCGTAACTTGTCAAAACGAGGATCTTGGTATCCAAATTGAGAGAGTTGACTTCATGAATTGTCTCTAAGCCCCCCATCACAGGCATGATCAAATCCAAGAGAAGCACATCGGGTTTGTGAATTTTGAGAAGTTCAATGGCCTCTTTGCCATTCTCCGCCTCTGCACACACTTCCATCTCGGGCTCTAACTCGATCAAGCCTCGCAGCCCCTCGCGAACAATGGCATGATCATCTGTTATAAGTATCCGGATCGAGGTCATAACGTACCTTTGCTAATCAATTTATCGTTGTACAAGACAAGCATGAACCCCAACCCTATCCCACCAACCCAGAACGCTTGCCCATACAACTCTATGAAAAAGGAGTCTTTAATAGAAACGACATTCCTACAGAAAAATTCACATACCAATCCCACTATATTGCGACTTTTCTTTGGAGCAATGACTTACTGTAGTTCTTTCTAAGAATTTGTCTAGATGGTACAACAGTAAATCCAAAAAAAGCAGTTTTTTTGCTATGCTTTGATCTTTAGTAAGGCACTTTGATCTCAATGGTCGTGCCTTGGTTGGGGGAAGACGTGCAGGTGAAGGAAGCATGGATCCGTTCGGCTCGTTCTTGGATGGAAATGAGACCCAGGCCACCTCCGTGGACAACCTCCTCTGGATCAAAGCCAACGCCATTGTCCGCAATGCTTAAGAGGATGTGCCCGTTGTTTCGCTGAAGCTTTACGGTGACGTGTGTGGCTTGGGCATGTTTGAGCATGTTATTGAGAGTTTCCAGGGCGATCCGGTATAGCTCTTCTTCCACGCGTTGATCCAGATCGATGATCTCATCCACGCTTAAGTCGTATTCCACCCCTGAGCGTGACTCCACAGAGTCGAGTCGGTACCGAAGCGCGCCAGTCAGGCCTTCTTTCTCCAGGAGTAGGGGACGCAATTCGTAGATCAGCAGGCGCATTTCTTTGAGCGCTTGACGAGCGGTGCTGCCCAGACGTTCCAGGTAATGTTGAGCCTTGCCTACATCTTGTGTTCGGTGGCCAGCCTCTGCGAGCAGGCTCATGCTGTACAGGAGCTGGGTCACAGAGTCGTGAAGGTTGCGAGCGAGTCGTTGACGCTCTTCCAGTACCGCCGCTTTTTGATCCCGTTTTCTCAGGCGTGCATTTTCCCATACGGCGCCGGTTTGTTCGGCGATGGAGGTCAACAGAGTGAGCTCACTGCGGGTGAACGGCAAGGCTTCAGGGTTTTTGCGGAGCACGCAAAGAGAGCCGAGGCTTCTTCCTGCCGCCCGGATGGGGACGCCTGCGTAGTACGAGATGCCGAGCGCCTCCAACGGAATGGCAGAGACTTCGTCGATTGTCTCCTGATCCAACACCGTGGGCTGTGGATCCTTTTCGGTGTTGTAGAGAAGGAGAGCCTGGTCTTCAGGGACAGTTTCAATGATGGGAACAATGACCGGGGGAAGGTTTCGATGAACCTGGAGTTCAAAGAGTGACGTCTCACGGTCGAGGTAATGGATCGCGCCGGCCTCACAGTCCATGGCGTCAAGAGCCTGATCCAGGATGGCCTGCAAGATATCTTTGGTCTCATCGTACTGGTTGTTGACGGACGCTATCTTGTAGAGGGCGTCCAGCTCGCGTGTTCGGCTGGCGACAATGTCCTCCAACTGGTCGCGATGCTGTCGGAGCTGTCGTTCAATGCGTTTGCGCGCGGAGATATCGCGACCGATTAGCTGGTGTATTTCCTCTTCGTCGATGTTGATCTGACTTCCACTGATCGCTACATCAACGCGTTCGCCACCTTTTTTCATCCACTGGGTTTCAAGGAAGAAGTAACCCTCTGCAAGGTCCATCTGCATTTGCCATTCTTGAACGATACGTTCCAACTCGTCCGGGGGCAAGAGCTGTGGGGATGTGAGGTGCTGTAGCTCATCTTTGGTGTAGTCAAGCATTTGTTCGAAGGCGCGGTTGCTGTCCAGTATTCGTCCTGTGCTTGGTTCTACCGTTAGAATCGCGTCATGGGCACCCTGAAAGAGTGAGCGATACTTTCCTTCACTTCGTCGCAGAGCGGTCTCCGTTTGTTTGCGCTCTGTGATATCGCGACCGATGATCTGGAAGACACTTTTTCCATCCAAGATCAAGCGACTCCCTGTCATGGCTATGTCTACAGCGATGCCATCCTTCCGAAGCCACTGTGTTTCCACGGAGAGTAAACCTTCATTCTCCAATTGCTCTTGCCAATCGAGTCGAACGGTGTAGCGATCTTCGGGGAGCAACAGCTCAAGGGCTGAGATACTCCGAAGCTCATCGAATGTATAACCAAGCAACTCTACGACAGCGCGGTTGCCCTCCAAGACCTCCAACGTTTCGTTGCTGACGGTAAGGATCGCATCGTGAGCGTCGTGGTACAGAGAGCGGTACTTTTCTTCACTTTGTCGCAGGGCGCTCACGACTTGTTTGTGTTCCGTGATATCGCGGGCGATCAGCTGGAACACTTTTTCTCCACCCAACTCGATCTGGTTGCCGCTGACTGCGACATCTACAGGAGTACCGTCCTTTCTCAGCCACTGTGTTTCCACGGAGAGGGAACCTTCTTCTTCCAATTGTCTCCGCCACTCAAGTCGAATGGTATGGCGCACTTCAGGGAGCAAGAGGCTAATACTTGAGGTTCCTCGGAGTTCCTCCAGGGGATAGCCAAGCAGCTGCTCTGTAGCGTAGTTCCCTTCCAGTATCTCGGATGTGCTGTTTTTGATGGTAAGGATGGCGTCGTGGGCGTTGTTGTAAAGAGCGCGATACTTCTCCTCACTTTGTCGCAAGGCCAGCTCAGTTTGCTTGCGATCCGTGATGTTGTGACCGATCAGCAAAAACATGTCTTGGTCATTGATGTTAATTTGGCTTCCGCTCACAACAACGTCGATTCGAGTGCTATCTTTTGTTATCCACAAGGTTTCGAAGAGGAAGGAGGTTCGTCCGGCAGCGACTTGTTCTTGCCATTGTTGGAAGGTGGATTCGATGGCTTCTGGAGCCAGGACCTGTGCTCCTTTTAAAGTATGTAACTCATCACGACTGTAACCGAGCAACTCTTCGACAGCGCGGTTGGTTTCCAGTATCTGATCTGTCTCTGCATCCACAACCAAAATAGAATCATGGGCAAGTTGAAACAGGGAACGGTACTTTTCCTCGCTGCGGCGCATGGCCGTTTCGATTCGTTTGGCTTCTGTGATATCGCGACCGATTAGCTGGAATACATGTTGTTCGCCCAGCTTTAACTGGCTACCGCTGATGGCGACATCGATGATGCTGCCGTCTTTCTTGAGCCACTGTGTCTCCGCGAAGAACGAACCTTGCTGTTCCAATGATTCTCGCCATTTGAGCCGGAGCGTGTTGCGGTGTTCAGGCAGCAAAAGGTCCATGCCTGAGATGTTTTGCATTTCGTCGGATGTATAACCGAGTAGCTGCTCTGCAGCGTGGTTGCTCTCCAGGATGTTCGATGTTTCGTTGCTAATGGTGAGGATGACGTCGTTGGCTCCGTGAAACAGAGAGCGGTACTTTTCTTCGCTCTGTCGCAAGGCTATCTCGGTGTGCTTGGCTTCGGTGATATCCGTGAGGACGCTGAGGTGGTTGCTTTCGTTGATGGGGATTATGTGGTACTGGGCATGGCGAGTGGAGCCATCAGTGTGTTGAAAGCTCACCTCTCCTTTGTCATAGCCTTTCTTCTGGTATTCTTTGTAGCCTTCTTCAACATCGTTCACACCGATCCGCTGGAGCTCCATGATGCTCATACCCATCAGGGTGTCCATAGGCAAGCCAAGCATCTCTGTTGTGGCTTGGTTCGCAAAGATGAAGTTACCTTCGTTGTTGAAGACCGTGATGGCGTTGAGACTAACCTTCGCGATGGCTTGGAGCAAGGCGTCGTTTTCCTGACGAGCCTGCTCGCTGCGGTGGATGTGGGTAACGTCCAGGTTGATCCCGATGATCCCGGTGATCTCACCTTTTGTGTTGTAGTTCGGGCTTGCGGAGGCCATGATGTGACGAATTTCTCCAGAAGGCCAGATCAAGCGAAAATTTACATCAAACACACGGCTTGTTCCGAACAGGACAGCCTGCAGTTTTTCATTGGCTTCATCCAAGTCGTCGGGATGGACGCGCTTTGTCCAAGAGTTGACAGTGTGATCAAACTCTTCTTCCGTCATATCGTAGAGCTGGAACATGTTCTCATTCCAGTGCAACCGCTCGGTTGTTAGATCAACTCGCCATAAGCCAATCTTGGCTGTGTTGATCGAGAGGTTGAGCTGCTCCAGAGCGTCCCGAAGTTGGAGTTCCTTTCGCCGGAGCTCTGTGATGTCCAGGTCTACGCCTGTGATCATGTTGAAGTTTTGGTCTTTGTCGAAGATCGGACTTCCTGAAGCCAGGATGTGACGGATCTCTCCGTTGGGCCAGATGATGCGAAACTCAATATTGTAAACGGCCTGACCTTCCATGACCTGTGCGAGTTGTTCCAGCACGCCGTCAAGGTCATCGGGGTGAACACGTTTTCGCCAGTGAGCGAGGTCGTGGGAGAACTCTTCTCTGGGCACCTGGTACATTTCAAACAGGCGGTCGTTCCACTCCAGGTGACTCTCTTTTAAGTCCAGCCTCCAAATACCCACTTGAGCTGTATTGATAGCGAGGTTGCGCTGCTCCAATGCTTTTTGAAGCTGTTGTTCGGTGCGGCGTTGCTCTGTGATATCCTTGACGCTTCCATACAGCCGGATGGGGTTGCCTTCCTCGTCGGTCTCCAAATCTGCTTTGGCGTAGAGAGTTCGTACCTCTTGTTTGTCCCAATGAAGAATACGGTATTCGCTGTCTTCCAAGATCTGTTCGTTGATGGCTTTGTTAATTTGTGCTTCTACGGTCTCGACGTCTTCAGGATGGAGGATCTGGTAGTTTTCTTTGGCGGTGGGTGGACCCTGGCTGGGATCTCGACCGTAGATGCGGTAAAGGCCATCGGACCAGTGCAGCTCACCTGTACGAAGATCCCAATCCCAGCTGCCCATGGACGCGATGCGTTCGGCGTTGTTAAAGATCCGGAGTTGGGTTTGTGGGGTGGCTGTGGGGAGCGCCAGGGGCTTTAACAACAGTAGGTATTCGTTGGGGTTCTGGTGTTGCTCTCCGAACACTTCGACGTTGAGAGCAGAGCCCCGGTATTTGTAGCAAGTCCATTGTGTATGAAGCTTACCTGTTTCCTGCAATTCCTGTAGAGAGCTACGGAGGGATTCTTTGGTGATCTCTGACAGCTTGTCACAGTCGGGGAGGGAGCGGATCGGGCAGCTGAAGCATTCAACGATGCTGTTGCCAGAGCACTGCATGGTGGGGTTTCCCAACAACTCTGCAGCGGCTTTGTTGTAGGCGATTACGACCTCTCCGCGTACCAGGAGATAGGCGTCTGTGGCGTGTTGCAAAAGACCCATAGACGCGGTGTAGGTGCTTCCTTGGGAGGCGGTTGGATGGACCGAAGAGGATTCGTTTGGCTTGTTCATATTGGACCATTTTAGTGCTGGAAGTGTGCAGTCCAAGTCATCGAGAAACGTTTCCTATCCTTGGAAATGGTTCGTATCTCCTAAAGGCTTGTTCGTACCCCTTAAAGGATTGGCACATAAAAAACGCTCAGGTTGACGTCATCCTTTTACGAAAGTGGAAGCCCTTTGTTCCTCTTTGCCCTCGCTCTAGCCATAGTAGCCGGAACGTTGCTCTTTGACAAAAGAAAAGGAGAGCTGCTGGGAAGGCGTCTCTTCGTTGTCTTCGCCGAGCAAGTTGGAAACGCCCAGGCCCAAGAGTCGAATGGGCCGAGAGCCAGCTTCGGTTTTGTCGAGCAGTTGGGACGCATGAGCGATCATCAAGGAAGCCTGGGTGTAGGGTGTGCTGTGGGTCATACTGCGGGTGACATGTTGGAAGTCGGCGTACTTGACCTTGAGGGTGAGGGTCACGCCGCTGCTCTGTCCAAGGGCCATAGCCTCTTCCAGCCGCTCGGCGAGGCGGGTCAGGATTGCGATCATTTCATCGCGATCACTGCAGTCCTGGGACAGCGTGGTTTCCTTGCTGATGGACTTCCGAATCCGGTTGGGCTGAACAGAGCGAGTATCGACCCCTCGGACAATCCGGTAGAAGTAACGTCCGGCTTTGCCAAACAAGGTGACGAGCTCTTCTTCCGACCGCCGCCGGAGGTCTCCGCCGTTTAAGATGCCGTGCTCTTTCATCTTGCTTTCTGTGACCTTGCCCACGCCATGAAAGCGTCGAATGGGCAACTCTGTGAGGAAGGCTTCGGCTTGCGCTGGCGTCACCACTGTGAGGCCGTTGGGCTTGTTCACATCCGAAGCGACCTTGGCCAGGAACTTGTTGTACGAAACGCCAGCCGAGGCGGTCAGCTGGGTTTCACGCCAGATGGTTGCGCGGATCTCTTCGGCGATCCAGGTGGCCGAGGCGATCTGCTTTTTGTTGGAGGTTACGTCCAGATAGGCTTCATCAAGGGAGAGCGGCTCAACAAGCTCTGTGTGCTCGTAGAAGATGCCTCGGATCTGCTGGGAGACTTCGCGGTAGACGTCGAAGCGAGGTGGAACAAAGACAGCCTTGGGGCAAAGTCGGGCCGCTCGGGCTGAGGACATGGCCGAGTGGATCCCAAAGCGTCGGGCCTCATACGAGCAGGCTGCTACCACGCCTCGGGACTCAGGCCGACCTCCTACCAGGACGGGGCGGCCACGTAGCTCGGGCTGATCCCGCTGCTCCACGGAAGCATAGAAGGCGTCCATGTCGATGTGAATGATCTTGCGCTCTGTCATCATAACAACCGAAGAGACGAGGAGAGGTTGATGATGGCGTCAATGTATCACTCTTCCGTGGCGCGTGGGTAGGTCTTGGTTTCCCACGTTGCTCCGTCGCTGCTCCACTGAATCTCTCCGTATCCCACGGCAACGAACGTGTTGTTGCCAAACGCCAAGCCACGAAATTCACGCCAGGCCTGGCTTTGTGACTTCCAGGTTGTGGGGTCATTGAGCGTGGAAGCGGTCCACAGCTGTCCGGGCTGCACCACCACATACGTTCCGTTATGGAACGCAAAGCCACGGATGCTTCGGGGTTGTTCGGAGGTGTACATCAGCGACCACTGCTTGCCCTGATCCGAGTGCAACAGGCTGTAGGCTTGGCAGGTCCCTGTGCCTTGACAGGTGTTTTGGATGGCGCTGCCGAGGAACTGGTTGTTGGCGAAGCTGACGCTGGATTGGGTGACTTTTTCCAGGGTGTGAGGTGTCCATGTGGTGAGATCGTTGGACAGCGCAAGAGAGCTTCCGCTTCCGTACACCACAAAGGTGTTGTTGCCGTAAGTGATGCCTGTGATGCCTCCTTGGAAGTCGAGGCTTTTGGAGGTCCAGGTCTTACCGTCTGTGGAAGTCCAGGCCTGGCGTTCCTCCGAGACCGCGACAAACTTTCCGTTGCCGTACGCGACATCCACCATTCGACTTTTCAGGTCTTGCTCCACAACGTTCCAGGTTTGGCCGTCGGAGGAGGTGAGCAGCAAGGAGGAGGTCCAGTTGTTGTAGGAGCCTCCAACCGCAACAAAGGTTCCATTGCCGTGGGCGATCCCACGGAGGATGTGACCGGCGAGCAGCTCTTGGCTGGCTTTGGGTGTCTCCAACGGACTGGTCAGCGGCTGCCAGGATTTTCCGTCGGAGGAGGTCAGCAACAACGCCTGGTAGGTTCCAGGATCTGCGATGCGTTGGCCGCCTACTGCGATGAATCGATTTTGGGCAAAGGTGACATCATAGAATTCGACATCGGAGACAGCCGTGGGGGGTTCCGAGCATCCAACAAGGGCGAACAAACTCAGCGCCAACAGGGTGATGACACCACAGCGCTTCCAAAGGTGGGAATACAACATACTTTCCTCTCCTTAAACACATACCAAACAAACCTTCCAAGGGAGAGGAGCAAGACAAGAGAATTGGACTTGCCTTTCCTCCTCTCTTCCGTGAGACTCTGACATAGAGTGGTTCTCACGTTGAATCATGGACAATATGGTGATATGGGAAAGCGGTGGCAAGGCTGTCTCTTGGTTAAGGATGGAGTGAAGACGGAGTAAGGAAACCATGAGCGACGATTCCAAGAAAAACGCAGAGGAAAACCAGGTCGAACCCAAAGAGAGCGAAGAAGAGACGTCGGAGGGTGACGAAGAAAACCAAGACGACGCCGAGATCGTTGGGGTGGAGATGCCGTGGTCAGCCGAGCAAGAGGCGGAGTCCATCCCCGAAGGGTTTGAAGCCTTGGGTGGTCCTGGCTTTTTGTTGCGCACCGGTGAAAAACCCCCGTCTGTCCTGTTTGCTTTTCCCCTGCGCGAGAGCACCTTGTTTCCGGACATGACGGTGCCTGTGTTGTTGGAGCCTGAGGCTCTCAAAGAGCTGATGCTTCAGGAAGAACAACAGCGAAACTTTGTTGCTTTTTTCAGCCAGAAGAAGCCGACGGATGTTCACGGCCCAGAAGACCTTCACGCTGTTGGAGTGACGGCTCGTGTTCTCCGAGTCACCTCCACCGCCGACGGTCTCAACGCGTTGGTGGTTCAGGTCACACACCGCTGCCGGATCGAGAGGTTTGTGTTGGCCCAGCCGCACAAGATGGTGGTCCGTGTGGAGCTTCTTCACGACGAGGTGAAGGACGAAGACAGCGTTGTGATCGAGGCGTTGACCCGGAACCTCAACCAGCTTCTTCAGGAAGTGGCGTCGCTTTCTCCCAACATCGCCGAAGAGTTTGTGTTGTTGGTGCAACAGCTTGATAGTCCGAGTCATATCGCTGACTTCGTGGCCCTGCAGTTCCTTCAGACTATCGAGGAGCGCCAGCCGTTTTTGGAGACTCTGGATCTGCGGAAGCGTTTGGAGATGGCGCTCACTGTGTTGCTCAAAGAGAGCGAGATGCTCAAGCTGCAAAACCAGCTTCGTGAAGAGATCCACTCGCAGATGGAGCAGCGTCAGCGGGAGTTCTTGTTGCGGGAGCAGCTCCGCTTGATTCGCAAAGAATTGGGCGACGAGGTGGGCGAAAAGGAACTGGACGCAGAAAAGTACGAGAGCCGAATCAAAAAAGCCAGGATGCCAGAAGAGGCTGAGGAGCGAGCCCAAGCCGAGCTGCGACGACTGTCAGTGCTTCCGCCTGAAGCCGCCGAATACAACATCATCCGAACGTACCTCGATTGGCTGTGTGACTTGCCCTGGTCCCGGCGCAGCGACGCCCGGATTGACTTGCGTCGAGCCAGGGCGGTTCTCAACCGTGACCACCACGGCTTGGAGCGTGTGAAAGAGCGGATCTTGGAGTTTCTCGCCGTCCACAAGCTCAAGCCCGACCAGAAGGGCGCGATTCTGTGCTTGAGTGGACCTCCTGGCGTGGGGAAGACATCCTTGGGCCGCTCCATTGCCGAGGCGATGGGTCGCAAGTTCTATCGTTTCTCCGTGGGCGGGATGCGCGACGAGGCGGAGATTAAGGGGCACCGACGAACGTATGTGGGGGCGATGCCTGGCAAGCTTCTCCAGGCCTTGCGACGGGTGGATACCCGCAACCCTGTGATCATGATTGATGAAATCGACAAAATGGGCAAAGACTGGCGGGGCGATCCTGCGTCGGCCATGTTGGAGGTGTTGGATCCATCGCAGAATCAGTCGTTTCTCGACCATTACCTGGATGTTTCGTTTGATTTGTCAGAGGTGATGTTTGTGGCGACCGCCAACTACAGAGATATGATTCCCAAGCCGCTGCTCGATCGGATGGAGGTGATTGAACTTTCAGGTTACATCCCCGAAGAGAAGGTGGAGATTGCCCGGAAGTATCTGCTACCAAGGCAGCGTGAAGCCCACGGCTTGGAGAAAAACCAGCTGCAAATCACTCGAAAAGCTTTTCACCTTGTGGTGGATCGATACACACGAGAAGCCGGCGTACGGGAGCTAGAGCGTCAGATCGCGTCGGTGTGTCGAAAGGTGGCCACACGTGTCGCGAGCCAGTCCTCGGGCGAGGATGCCATCCGTGTTCGAGTGCAGGACACCAACGTGGAGCAGTACCTGGGAGCGCCTCGCTACCTTCGAGAAGAGAGCGTACAGAAGAAAGCTCGTCCCGGTCGGGTCCGCGGACTCGCCTGGACTCCTGTGGGTGGAGAAAGTCTGATCTTTGAGGCGACGCAATTCAAAGGAACCGGAAAGCTTGAGTTGACAGGAAAGCTGGGCGAGGTGATGACAGAGTCGTCGCGGATTGCGCTGTCGTTTCTCAAGTCGCACGCAGAGGCCTTTTCCATCGATCTGGAGCGCCTTGCCAAGTTGGATCTGCACCTTCACGCGCCCGCAGGTGCCGTTCCCAAAGACGGTCCTTCTGCAGGGGTTGCGATCACGACGGCGTTCTTGTCGTTGCTCACCAACGAGCCGCTGCCGGTTCCTTCCGACTTTGCGATGACGGGGGAAATCACGCTGCTGGGCGACGTTTTGCCTGTCGGAGGCATCCGTGAGAAGGTGGTGGCGGCGACTTCCATTGGAATTCCTCATGTCATCTTGCCGGAAGCCAACCGCAAAGACGCCGACGAAGTTCCTGACTACATTCGTGACAAGCTCACCTTTCACTTCGTCTCCCACTACAACGAGGTGGCAGAGTTGCTCTTCCCTCAACAATGGGATGTCTCGTAGAGCGTCGTCGTTGTGTGGTATCGTTGGGCTTTGCAGTGAGCTGAAACGCATATCTTGCTTGCCAAGGAGAGGTGATAGACGTACGAATGGATGTGATCATTCCAGCAGAAGAAACACGGGTGGACATCAAGGTCTTGAACTCTCGCTTTTATGCCTTTGTCGCGCCTGCCTTCAGTGTGGAAGAGGCGAAAGCCTTTATCATCCGAGTCAAAGGGGAGTTTCCCGACGCGAGCCATCATGTGCCGGCGTATTTGATTGGCCACGGAGCCTCGGTGACAGCTCACTGCAGCGACGATGGCGAACCCTCAGGAACTGCGGGGCGACCTGTCTTAACCGTGTTGCAGGGGAGCGGTTTGGGCGACGTTGTGATGGTCATCGTCCGGTATTTTGGCGGCACAAAGTTGGGCACAGGTGGCCTGGTTCGTGCTTACGGCGACGCTGCCAAAGCTGTGCTGGAAGCGCTCCCCCGAGCTGCCAAGGTTCCCACACACACCGTGATGCTTGCGATTCCCTACGCCTGGTTTGAGCAAATGCGCTTGATTGTGGCCAAACACAAAGGTCACATGCTCGACGAAGACTTCGGCGCTGATGTGACGCTCACCATACAGTTTGCCGTCAAGCATTTCTCGGAGTTTGAGAAAGAACTTCAAGAGTTCTCCAACGGATCTGCAGAGGTCGAAATCCTCGAAACCAACGAGTCAACCATTCTACCTCTCAGCGTCGAAGTGTCGTAATCCCAAGACGAGGAGCGAGGGGCAGAGAATCAAGTTTTCTTGGAGTTGGAGCCGTTGTTCAACGGAAAAGGCGGTATGTTGGGGTCTGTCGACTCACAAGACTCGCTGGCGCTGGACAACTCCAGTTCATCCCAAGACGAGGAAGACTGCACTGAATCGGCATGTTCTATCGAATCTTGGCTGTCTCTCTCTTGGCGAGGAGCTGGCTTTTGGGGTGGAGGGAAGCGCTTGGGGACAGAGAGGTAAGAGACCTTGCCTCGCCTGTGGTCAAACGAATCGTACGAGGTGACGCTCTTCAGGTTGGGAAGCTCTGGCTGCGTTCCGTTGGTGTCCCAACCTCTGATCTCTTCGAGCATTTCAGGGGTAAGAGCCGGCAAGTCTGCAGCGCTGTCCAGAGTATGATGCCTGGGTGATGAGTTCTCATCGTCAGAAGACGAGTAAGGCCGCGTACCAAACAAAGACGGCGCTTCGGCCGTGGTCCCTGGATCCTGGTAGCGAATTGCTGGCGTTTCCGTCAGGGTCGGCGCTACCTCGTGGGGCTTTCTGGATGTGGGTATGGAGCGAGCTGTCGGTATCGTTGGAACAGACACGGACGGTGAGGAGACTGGAGCCGAGGGCATCTCTTTGCTGGGTGTGGCGAACACATCGGTGAGGGTACGAGACAAGCTCTCACGCGAACCACTCAAGGAGTCTTGTAGCTCTTCAAGCACCGCCATACTCTCTTGCCAGGTAAAGGTTTGCTCTATCTTGGTGGAGTGTGGTCTTCGATGACGCAGCACGAGCAAACCACGGGCGGTGAGAGTCTTTAACTCAACGATGCAATCGGCGAGAGGGAGGGCAAGCAAAGACGCCAACACACTCACCGATGATGTCTCGTCCAGCCGAATCAAGAGCTGGATTTGTTCATGGGAGACGTGCGTATCCAACGACTCCAACGAGACACCCGGCGCAAAAACCGGAACCAATTGTTGTGGGGGAATGATTGTCATGTACCCAACTCCTTGGCAAAGCTGCCAAGACAACATGCTCCTACTTTGTTCGTTTCTCTGCTCAAAAAGAATCCATTTGCAGCGCGGATAGGACTGTATCTATTTCAGATGAGCCTTGCTTCAGTCTTACAATGATTCTTCCATCTATGTCAAGACAAGTACACTGTTTTTCCCAGTGTTTTGAAGGGGATCGGGAACTCGAATACCTTTAACAACTTTGATTCTTTTCTTCTTCCAGGAGAGAGAAAAAAGGGGGGATCAGGAGAGGCGTCGAAGCTTCTCTACGACCTTTTGGATGGACATCAACTCTGCATCGTTGAGCAGAGAGCGGTGGAGGATATCTTGGATGCGCTGGAGGAGGAACTCTCTGGGTTCTGCGCTGTAGAAATCCAGGTCATCCAGCCATCGTGTCAGGCTGGCATGGGCTTGCTTTCGAGCGCGAACGATAGAGTCTTGGGTTGCGTTGGAGACTGCTGGCGTTGTGTTGCTGGAGAGCGTTCGGACTGTCTCGTAGCAGGCACAAGCGATGGCGTGAGAGAGGTTCATGGAGCCATGTAGGTCGTCGGTGGGGAGTTCCACCAGAAAGGTACATTGTTGGGTTTCTTCCCGGAGCAAACCTGTCGCCTCTCGACCAAACACAAGGGCGCTGTGACCCAGCCAATCGGGTTGTCGCTCGGAGACTTGAGCCAGCACCTCATGATAGGGGCCATCGAGGCGTCGCAATCGACCTTGTCGTCGGGTGAATCCAAACGACAGCAGGCGTGAGGAGAGGGCTTCTTCCAGCGACGACACAACCTCGGCCTGCTCTGCGATAGAGTAAGCAAACATGGCGAGGGTTTGACAGGCTTGGCTGCGGAAGTCGCAAGGGTTGACCAGAACCAGCTGATGAAAGCCGTAGTTGCTCATGGCCCGACAGACCGCGCCGACGTTTTCGGGGAGCTGGGGTTCTACCAGGACAACAGTGGGACGTGGGGGTGGGGTAGGGGACATGAGTTTAGAAGCGCCAGTCGATCTCGGCGGAGATGAGAGGACCCACAGCGCTTGCTACGTTGCGATTGACGGTGTTCGGGTTGACACCAGCGCCACCGAGGGCTCCGGATAGGATGAAGGTGTTGGGTCCACCTCGTCCCCACAGGTACGTGCGGATGCCGATGGTTCCCTGAAACCACGAGACCGTTCCTCCACCTCCAGCAAGGTACAAGGTGACTTGCTGGGTGAGCGGGATGTTGATCTCTCCGTGAATGGCGCCCACCTGGAAGGTCAGCCGACTGTCGGTCACGCCGAGAACCGAAGGCGCCAGCACGAGCTGGTTGTAGAAGATCAGGTTGAGACCGTCGACAGCGCCCAAGCGAATCCCTTGCATCAGCAGCATGCCGCTGATCCCGCCCACGACGCCCTGGTAACCAATCCCCAGCATCAACTCAATGTAGCTTGTGCTGTAGCTAAAGATGGCCAGGAGGTTGGATGAAGCATGAGAGTTGGGTGACCCCAAGGTAAAGGTGGTCGGCGACATCGCAATTTCAATCTTGAACGGTAGCTCAAAGGTGTAGCTGATGCTGGAGAAGGAGAGGAACGAGACCGCGCTGGCGTCGACCCCAATGATCGGGGACAACCCAAAGCGAAGACGCCAATACGCTCCCGGACGTGCGGGGAAAAACAGGCGCTGGGTGAGCGGCTTTTGCGTGGTCTCAAAGTAGTCTTTGGCATACGCTCGGTCACCTCGGCCCAGGCGGCCGCTGGCCGAATTGGAAGAGACCTTGGTGAGAAGAATGACCGCCGTGAGGTTCATGCTTGGCTTGCTCACGGTCTTGTCAGCTTCCGGGTCGTACTTTCGGATCAAACGGTGAGCTCGGATGGCAATTCGATCGCCTTTCTGCAGCCCGTCTTTGGAGCCTTTGTTGATCACAACAAACCCACGACTCACCCGAATCACTCGACCTTTGATCCGCTCAAGCTTGTTTTCTTTGTACTTGTCGAAGCGGTTTTTTGAGGAGCCGTCATCCTGTTGAGGACCTGCTTGAGCAGGCTCTCTCCGCTTCGGCGGTTGGACTTGAGCTGGGGTTCTCTTCACAGGAGGAGCCAGCTGAACAGGCTTGGTCTTGACGGCCTTGGCCTGGCCCGGCGTTACTTGTACACCTGATGAGGTGATGGGGATCGGACGGTTGGGTTGAATCAGGCTTAACACCCGAAATTTGTACTGTGCCACGTCGAGAAGAAGCAGGGTTCCTTCCTGACGTACACCAATGACGTCGGAGCCTTTGGCCTGCTGGCTGACCACCTTGGGTTGCTGGGGGTTGCTCACGTCCACCACCAACAAACCTGCGCGTCGACAGGCCACATACAGGTACGGTCCCCAACGCAGGATCTGGGCTGGGACTTGCGGCAGCGTAAGCGTACTGAGCGGAGCATCGGTCGGTTTGGCCTTGGCTGCAAAGAACTTCAACGTAGCGTCCTTGCGCTTCCAGGTCCAACCTTGTGCTGCAACGGTGGAGTTTGCAGGTGGAGGAGTTTGGGCCTCTGCCGCAGCACTCATACCCAACCCAACCCACACCACCAACAATCCCAAGCAGAGGTTTCGTTTCATTGTGTTCCCCTTTCTTTCCTTCGTGTTGAGTTGAATTAGGGCTGGCTCGGAGGAGGAACGGGAGTGTCCTGTTGTCCACTTGGAAACGGATTTCCACCGCCGGGCAATCCTCCGCCAAAGGAGCACTTGCTGTAAAACTCCCCACATTGTTGTTGAAAGGTGACCATGTCGATGCCTTTCGACATCTCTCTAGAGTCAATAGGGTCGCCACACGTTTTACCTGCCATCGCAGATTTTACCTGCTCCATGTACGATTTGGTGGCTTTCATGCAGTCCGCCCACACTTTTACGGTCACATTGCACTGGCTGAACTGTTGCATGGCCTGGGTCGCGTAGGCGCTCGCTCCAAGGGCGGCGCTGGCTTCACAGTTCTGCTTGAGCTGCTCACAGGTCTCTTTTCCGTCGGACGATCCTGAGATGAGTGCCGAGATCTGACACGACGTTTTGATAAAGTCTTCATTGAAGACCTCTTTGGTGAGCACTTCGGCCAGGGTTTTTTGTTCTTCACTGGTTAGGCTGCCCATCGGCTTTGTGCCTTCAACACCTGGGTTATCAAGGCTTGCTCCACAAGCCCACAGCCATCCACAACACACGAAACAAAGACAAATGCTCAAATACCTACGCATACTTACGCTCCATTCTTTCGGAAACCTCTTCACGGTGTGGTCCGTTTTGCACAACACACAACGCGTTTCTTTGGCTTTCATGAAATACGTGTTCATTCTGAAGACACAGCGAGACACTGTCAAGATCAGTGTCTTGCGGCTTCCACCCTACACAGGAGGGCAGAATGTGGTCCCAGCTTGAACTTTTGGAGCGATGGAGAGTCCAAGCTCTAGGGAAGCCTGATGAGGTACATGAAAATTTGTACAGGTTCTCTCGTTTCAAGGGTTGGCAGAACCTGCTTGTTTTGTTATACCTCTGGAATATGAATTTTAGATGTTCCTGCTACAATTTCTTCGGGGTGTAGTCGCGTATGACCAACTTGTACCGCGGTCAAATGTCGAAAGAGGAAGGCAAACAGAAGCTGCAACACCTTGCAGCTCGGCTTGGACTTTCCCAGAATGCAATTCGAATCCGTCGGATGCCCGGTTCCCGTCTGGGTAAGATGCTGTCGTTTACATTCCAGGATATACCCATCTCGCGAGGGTGCGATTCGCAGCCCACAGCCGAAGGCAACGAAGCTTGTTTGATCATTTGGTTGGGCGACTTGGTCCGAAACATTGAACGTCGGATTGAAACATTTGAAGAGGCCTTCTACGCTGAAGGAGGTCACCTTCTTCCAGCCCAAGCCGACCCTTACGCTGAGACGCGCTCCAACGCCTACCGGGGCAACATGACGGAGGAAGAAGCTCTACAACGATTGGAGCGGGCGCTCCAGCGTCTTGGCATTTCCAAAGACGACGTCAACGTGAAGTGGAACCCCGACACAGGGGTTGCCCGTCTTCGAATGCGTCTTCAATCCGGTCGCGTGGTGGAGAAATTCAGTTCCCAACAGAAGGACTCACGTACCAACCTCTGCGCTCTCACCATGTGGCTGCAAACGCGCGCCAAAAATTGGGAGCGAGGCATTGAACGTGATATGGACCGATTGTTTGCCGCCAACCTGCTACCTCTAACGCCAGAAGGAGAGTGATGCCATGATACGCAAAGTCCGCATCCGTCTTCTCACCGAACACGGGAACACCCTGGCGATGATGCAGGAAGAAACCGAGCACTCTCGCTGGCCCAAAGCCTGGGGAGAGTTGGCCAAGGTGCTCCAGACAACGCTCGACCCTCTGCTTAAAACTTACAACAAAATCACCCAAACGCTCCTTCAGTTGGAAGAATGGGAGCTGTTGGAGATCGATTGGCTGGACGAAGAAGAGCCGTTTTGGCCTTTTGAAATCGATGTGGATCTTGTCGAGCTTCTGCACCACGACGATGGCGAAGACGTGGCCAACCTGTTCCTCAAAACCTTGGATGATCTCAACGAACTCAACGGGTTCGACCTTCGCATTTGGTTGGGGGGACGACGAGGCAGTCTTAAGCGCACCCGACAGGCTGTTGTTGAACAGGCCGAAGAGTATGGCATTGAAGTGGAGCAACCTCGCTCCCGCAAGCGCTCCAAAAAGAAGAAGGACAAAAAGCATTCTTCCAAAGACCGAAAGAAGCGGCAGTGGCGTCGCACGTACTCTTGGGGAGGGTTGGACGATGAAGAGGTGGGCGATGACGCCTCCTGGCAGAAACAGAGCGCTCAACTTTCGGAGAGCGCCCAGTTCTTTCTCAGCTACACTTCGCTGTCGTGGCCTTGTTCTGTTGTGGAGCTGAACAAAGCCTGGCACAAAGCCTTGCACAACTCACACCCCGACAAGTTCCCCAACGATCCAGGGGCCAAAGACCGGACCCAGCTGATCAATGTGGGGTACAACGAGTTGAAGTCGATCATCCAGCGCTCGGCGTAGACGGCGTGGTCGGCCAGCATCCGGCTTCGGTGCAGATCCAATCGAGGGGCTCATCGGTGGGTTCTGTCGGAACGGTAGAGCGCTCTTGCTCGCTGTAGGCGACTCCCACCGCGAGGATCGACTTCTGGCTTCGCAGCGCTTGTAAGGTTCGATCGTAGAACCCTCCGCCGTAGCCTAGACGGTGTCCTTGGGATGTAAATGCAAGAAGCGGCACCAAGAGCACGTCGGGAACGCAGGCCGCTGCAGAGGTTGGAGGGACTTGCGTGTGAAAGACTCCCTTTTCCAGCGGATCTCCCGGCGCCCAGGCCCGAAACACAAGAGGGGTGTTTTTCTGGAGAACGACCGGCAGGCACAGCGGATGCCCACGTTGGTGGAGGAACTCCAGGGTGGGAAGCGGGTTCATCTCGCTGCGCATGGGAGCGTATCCGGCGACAACAGCTGAAGGATTCAGGGAGAGGGTGGACAGAAAGTGCTCGCGCAACAAGACGCCGACTTGAGGTCCGTGCTGTTTTGCTGCAGCGGCGCGACGCATCAGCATCTCTTGGCGAAGTTGGGATTTGGAGGTCAATCCGTTGTTCCTGTGGGAGGGGTTGGGGTGGGTTTTATTCTTCGCGCTGGAGGTTGCGCAAGGAGAAGATCTGGTTGGGAAGCTCGACCTTGAAGGCGATGTCTTTCATCTCTACTTCGGTCCAGGTGCCTCGCTTAAGCTTGTTCTCCATCCGAATCTTGGTGGGGTAAGCGCGGCCTGCGTAGGTTTTGATCTTGCTCATGGTCATCACCTTCAAGAGGCGGCCGGACGCAGCGTACATCTCGGATTTGACCGGCACCAGGTGCTTTTTGGTGATCCAATACTTGCGCTTGGGGTAGGTTTGACCGGGTTTCTTCTGGTTCAACTCCAGGATGTAACAATCATGCTTGCCTACCTTGGTCGTTCCAAGCAGTTTGGTGCTATAGTTTTCGCGCATGGAGCGAGCTTCCAGCATGTCTTCGTAGGAGAAGTCACTGCCCATCATCGATTGACGAAGCATGTGACCGGAGATCTTCACGACCTTCTCCGCAGACGGCAGGTACATCCAAAGGTTGTCACCAATCTTGAGGTACTTGATGCCCTTGTCGCGAGCCGGGGACAAGAACACGGAGTAGGATGTGTCTTGGCCTTTGGAGTAGCTCAACATCTTCTTTTCTCGGGTCCGACCTCTCTTGTGGATTCGCATCACCGAGGTGGTTTTCCGGCTGTCGAAGACCATGTTTTTGTCCATCGCCTTGATGATATCATCAGCGGTCATCTTCTTGGTGGCTGGTCGCTTGGTAGGCTTTTCGGCCTGTACCTGGGGGTGAACAACAGCCAGCAGGGCAAAACACAACAGGCCCAACAGCCCGGTTGATTTTCGCATCGTATTTTCTCCTCTTCGGTAGGTGTGTGTTTCATCAAAGAGAAACAACAAGCACAAGAGACGGAGCTTGCGCAACGCCTCTTGTGTATACGTTTGGACGGTTCAGTCTCGCAAAGCTTCAACAGGATCCATGCGCGACGCTTGGATGGCAGGCCACAACGTCCCAACGATGGTGGCGAGGACGCCAACAGCCAGACCAATCATAATGCTGTTCATGGTGATGGCTCCTTTCATCGTCTGCTGGATCGGGAAGGGCAACTTGGACACCGCTTCGGTTCCAAACGATACCCCTGTTGTGATCATCGGTATCGACGCCAGGCTCGCGAGTATGACCCCTATCATCGCGCCAATGGAACCCAGTACGAGGCCTTCGGTGAGGAAGACGCCAGCGACTTTGCCGGGGGTAAAGCCCAGCGCCATCATAATACCAACTTCGTCTCGACGCTCCAACACAGACATGGTCATGGTGTTCATCAGGCCGACGCCAGCGATAAACACAACAAAGCCACCGATGATAAACATAAAGATGTTGGCCATGCCCATCATCTGTCCAAAGGAGTTTTGTTTCCAGCTTTGGGCCATGGTTCTTTTGGGCATTTGGACTTTGCTGAGCGGCGCTTTGAGGCTATCTCCAGCGCGTCGATCCCGGCCAAACACAAGCAACGACGAGAGCTGGTTGGGAATGTCCAGGAAGTACTGGGCTGACTTCAATGACACAAAGAACATCTTGTCGACGCTCACTGTACCCGTTGTAACAATACCCACGACTTTGACCCGCAACGCTGACATTGAGTCGTCGACGGTCTTGCCGATCAATACGAGTGAATCCCCGACTTTGGCGTTGAGACGATCGGCCAAGCGAAAGCCCAGCACGATCTCCTTGCCTGTGCTTCGGATCATCCGCCCTTTGCTGATGCTCTTGTCGAGCTTTAGGACGTTCTTCTCGACCTCTGGATCGATGCCCAGACCAGGTCCAGGAGCCTGCTTGCCTTCGATCTTGCCCGTCTTGGGATTTTTGACCGTGTTGTCGATGAAAGCGCCCAATTCAACGCGCGGTGCAACCGTGACCACGCCTGGGATCTTTTTGATGTCTTGGATCAAGCGCTTGGCGTCACCGACAAAGTAGGAGCCTTTGCTCAAGCGCGGCTCCTTGATGACTTTCTCATGGACCACGCGGTAGTGACCGATTTGGTCGATCAACCCATCCATCATCATGTCGATGGCGCCTTCCATCAGGACGGAGTACATCATGATACCGGCGGAGCACAGCACGACAGCAGAGATGGTTAAGAACGAACGACTTTTCTTGCGGCCTAGATTCTTGAGGCCCAATTTTAGAAGTAGTTTCATTGGTATTAGCTCCCTGCCAAGACGTCACGAGGTTCAAGTCGTGTGATGCGCCAGGCGGGCCAAAGCGAACCCAGCACAGAGACAACCACGCCGACGAGGATGGCGGTGATCACGAGGTCAACGCTGAATGAGAAGTAGATGGTGCTGGCCACACTCATCGTGGTGACCTCTTCGTAGCCGGTTCCAGCAGGGATTGTGAACCCGTACGCTTCGAAGTAGAGGGCTCCTGCGCTTCCGATGGCTGCCCCAATGAGGCTTCCAAACAGTCCGAGCGCGCCCGCTTCCATCGCAAACATTCTCATGATCCAGCTGCTGCGCATTCCTTGGGCCATCATCATGCCGATCTCGCCGCGGCGTTCGTATCCGCTCATCAACAGGGTGTTTGCGATTCCAATGGCGGCAACCAGAAGAATCAGAGCGATCATAATGTTAAAGATCTTGCGACGCATTTGTTGCAGGTCGATGATCTCTTGGGCTTTGTGTTGCCAGGTTCGGGGGAAGTTCTTGGGTGACACAGAGCCTGCGACCGCTGCGGCTGCCACGGAGTCTTTGCGGTTGGGCAAACGCGCGATGACATCTACAGCTCCCTTGGGCATCTGCAAGAGCTTTCGTCCTGTCTCCATGGAGACATAGATCGACATCGAATCGACCAGCATGTTGCCCACGGAGAGGATATCACGGATGGTGAAGTCCAGAGCGTTGAGAGAGCCCGCCTTTGTCCGAACCACCAAGGTGAGGCGGTCACCGACCTTCTTCTTGAAAGTCTTCGCGAGATCCGCGCCGATGTAAAGGGAGTTCTCTCCTTTGACCAGCTTACGCTTCTTGCGAGCGTAATGGGAGAATCGATAGGCCTTCTCTGCAGCTTCGGCAGGCAATGCGATGCCGCGACAGCGAATGGTGTTGACGCCGTCACCTAGCTCTGCTGTGAAGACAATGCGCTGAAACACAGTCGCTTTCGGCCACTTCTTCTGGATCGCCTGTACGGTCTTTTGAGGCTCTTGGACCAGGATATCCAAAGGCATGTTTTCCTCTTCTTTGAGGTAGCCTTTCTTCATGACCCGGAGGTGACCAAAGTCGGTGTCGATATCGACGCGAATGAACGTATCTTCTACGCCACGAACCATTCCGTAGGCCATGATCAGGCCCATCACACCGACAATGACGGTGAGCACGGAGAGGATCGTGCGTTTGAAGTTCCGAAACAAGTTCCGGAACGCTAGCTTTGCCAACATCATGCTCTAGCCCTCCAGTCCGTCATCAACAATCTTTCCGTCGAGCAGACGGACTACGCGGGGGATGGCTTCCATCAGCATGGGGTCGTGGGTGGAGAGCACAAAGGTGACGCCCTCTTCCTGGTTGAGCTGAACCATCTGCTCGACGATCGACATGGATGTTTTGGAGTCGAGGTTGGCGGTGGGCTCGTCGGCGAGGATCAGAGCGGGCTTCTTCACTAGCGCCCGGGCGATCGCCACACGTTGTTGCTGTCCACCTGACATCTCACCGGGGCGACGGTTGGCCAGCTGACCAATGCCCAACGAGTCCAGCAGCGGCATGATGATATCTTTGCGTTCACTGGGTTTGGTGGTGCCTTCGATCTGCAGAGCAAACTCTACGTTCTCGTAAGCGGTGAACACCGGAATCAGGTGAAACGACTGGAAGATAAAGCCAACCTTTTGGCTGCGGATATGAGCCAGTTCTTTTTTGCTCACGCCCACCACGCCCTGACCATCGATCAAAACTTCCCCTGAAGTTGGAGTGTCGAGGCAACCGATGATGTTGAGAAGGGTGGACTTGCCTGAACCCGACGGTCCAACAATCGCGGACATTTCTCCTTTGTGGATGGTCAACGAAACATCATCCAACGCACGCACTTCGTTCGCGCCTGGGTTGAAGATACGGGATACATGGTTACAAGTCGCAGCAGCTTGCACGGTTTTCTCCTTTGAGCATCAGGTCAGGCTCTTGGCCCAACCCCGATGAAGCAGGAAGCCTTCTGTTTAAGGAAGGCCTCTGTGGTGTCTGTAAAGTCATCAAAAACTATAACGAAGCCATCCGAAGATGACGACCCGAGGGGACAACGCAATGCCTTCCGATGGATACCCGGCGAGCGTTGCGGAAACTGCGTCTGGTAGCTTAAGTCTACCAATGTTAAATTCAGAACCTTCCGGACCTACAAAGAAATAAGAACCCACTGTCAGGGAAAAGTTATCGAGGAATGTGTACGCGATGGTTGCTCCCAACATGGCGGATGGATCGAGGATGTTCATCAGCACCAGGGTGGAGACGCTCAATTCTTCGAGGATCGACAACCTCGCGTTGAACAGCAGGTAGTGTGCGCCCAAGAATCCACCGCTGGAGATCCCAATACCTGTCACGCTGGCTCCCTGGCTGGGGTTGGTGAACTGGCTGGCGAGGGCGTTGAGACCGGCCTCCGTGTTGAAGGGATACTTCGACGAGTCCGTGATACCTGCGTAGTTGTAGTAGTATTGTAGAGAGAAGTACAAACTCTCCAGCACCTTGAACGAGTAGTCGATCCCCACAGCAACGGCACCTGAGATCCACATGTCTTCGGGCTTTTCGGCTTCGTACGGAACATACAACGCCGCGTCCACCCAGAATCCTACCTCCAGGTTGCCTTTGAGATCGGTCCCAAAGGTCATGCGCTTGTTGGCGCCGTCGTACAGCACCGTAGCTGCTACCTGTGTCGTTCCAAAGGTGTGCTTCCATCGGAGGTAAGACAGCGCTGCCTGGAAGTCGCGTGAGGCTACAACACCGGCTCGAAAGCCTCCTGTGTTGGAGTAGGGAACATACGCGTTGATGCCCCATACACCCGGAATCTCCGCGTTGGGATCGGTTGCATCTTGGGGGTTGAACGGAGCCGTCAGCTGCCAAAGTTGTGCGGTTCCCCACTGCACGGCTTGCAAACCGAGGCGGAAGTCTACGTACTTGGTCCGCAAATCAAAGTACATCCGCTGCAACACAAGGATGTCGTCGATCTTGGTAATCTGACGATCCAACTTAAAGTGGGTGGTCGTCAGGTTGGCCGTGACACGCACCCGGACCTTTCGACCAAACGGGATCTTAAAGCTCGGCACCACCCGGTTGATCAAGATGTGAGAGTCACACAACGATTTGACCAGAGCTTGCAACACCTCCGGCTGCTCCTCGTTGCAAATGTTACCCAGGTCAAGGCCATACAAGTACGAATACCGCGACTCCGCGTACCCACGAAACTTTAATTTGGCCGCTTCCACCTGTCCGATGCTGCCCCACAACAAGCAGACCAGCAACACTCCTAATTCAAACCGCAGTGTTCGTCGCATGGTTTCACGCACTTCCATCCTTCTTAGGTAAGTGTGTTCTCTCTTCACTTTGTGACCCGTAGAACCCAAAGAAGATGGAAGGTCACTGCCTTCACTTTATCTTCTCTTTTGTTTCAGCTTGTTTACCGTTCTGCTTGTAGAGCTTCTGATCCAGTGTAAGAGATCTTGTCTTCCTTCGCTTGACCCATCTCATGTACGTCGAAGTTTTTTTGGTATACAAGTTTACAAAACAAACCAGAGGGACAAAAAAACGGATGCTTTCTGAAACGCTATGCGGTGTCTCGGGCCTGCGCGATGATGTCTTCCAACACAGAGAGATACGCCGAAAAATCGCGCTCACCCAAAGACGTGGCAAAGTAGGTGGTTCGAGGTGTTTTCCCCACGAAGTCCTTGGTGATTTCAACGTATCCAGCTTCTTCAAGCTTGGACACATGGACCGAGAGGTTGCCCTTGGTCAGCTTAAGAACCTTACGCAGCTCATTGAATTCGACACCCTCCGGTCGTGAAACCAGCACCGTCATGATGCCGAGTCGTACGCGTTCATGGAAGATCTTTGAGAGCGCAAAGACCTTGGTCGGGTCGCTCATGAGGCTGACTCTGTCTTTGGGTTCAAACGAACGGTCGTGAAGCCGAAGCCTATGCATATAATGAAGAACAACGCTCCAGCTTTGTAGAACGGATACGCCGGGTACATGAACATGGAGGCGCCGCCAGCCACCAGGGAAATCACACCCACCCAGGTCAGCTCAGGGAGCGGAAACGCCAAGGGAATCAGGATCACAATGGCCCCAGAGCAAATCGCAATAAGGCCGGGTATCTGGTATGCCTGACCGGAATGCACAAAGACAGCGATCAAAATACCAAGGACTGACATCACCGCGACTACGATGCGGATGTAGCCATCCACCCACAACACCCGTCGAATCACCTCACTGTAGGAGTAACCTCGTGCTTGCGATGCTTTCCGGTAGATCATGTTCTTTGCGATGCCCGAAAGGACTACAAAAGTAAGGCTCGCTACCCACACAAACGTTCGCTTGGGCATCCCAAACAAATGGGTCGTTGAGGCATCAAACCAACGCTGCATCAGGACACCGTAACCCAAGAGTATCGGAGCCATCGCAAAGGAAAAGATGCGCATCGGCCCGATCATCTCACGTATCGGATGACTCATGCGCAGCTTGCCCAGCGTATCGCGAACTTGACGCACATCCTCCAGCGCGGCTTGAAGCTCTTCCGGAAGGGGGGATGGCTGCGGTGTCATTCTTTGTTCTCCCAAAGTGGTTTGTCTTGTAAACTAGGTTTGCAGTATAAACTTCTGTTGTCGGAGTGTCAACTGTATCTGCTGTGGGAGGCCAAAAGTGTTTGTTTTGTATGGTTAACTTTGTTCGCCGTTGTGGTCTTTGGAGGAAAAGTATGGGGAGAGGGGGGGTGTGGTGTGGATGGTGAAGGTGCTGCCTTGGTGGAGTTGGCTTGTGGCGGTGAGGTGGTAGCCGAGAGTTTGGCAGAGAGAGCGGGAAATCGCGAGGCCAAGCCCGGTTCCACCGTGTTTGCGGTTGGCTCCACTGTCAACCTGGGAGAAAGCCTGGAAGATGGTTTGAAGGTGGGATGTCGGAATGCCAATGCCTGTATCGGAAACGGAGATATGATGGAGGCTATCAGTATGGGGTTGGAGTTCCAGATGAACTGTGATGCGGCCTTGGTCGGTGAATTTGATGGCGTTGCCGATGAGGTTGGTGAGGATCTGCTTCAGTTTGCTCCGATCGCTGTGGATTTCGATGCGAGGGAGGGGAGAATCGAGCACCAGCTCAATCGGCCGACCGGAAATTTGGGGTTCAAAGAGTTGGAAGAGTTCGTTGATCAGCCCACAAACATTGACAGGTTGTAGACAGACTTCACTGTGGCCGGCTTCGACCTTGGACAAATCCAGGATCTGATTGATCAGCTCGAGCAGGTGTTTGCCATTGTTAAGGATGCGGTCGAGGTAGGAAAGTTCTGTGTCGGAGAGGTGGCCGTCTTGGTTCACCATGAGGAGGTTGGAGAAGCCAATCACAGAATTGAGCGGTGTGCGCAGCTCGTGGCTCATATTGGCGAGAAACTCTGACTTGGTTTGGCTGGCTTGTTCAGCAACCTCCTTGGCATAGGATAGCTCCATCATCTGGCGCTTGTTGTCTGTGACGTCACGGGCGACCGCGTAGAGTTTGTGGGTTTTGGGAAGGGGACGAAACGACCACAAGATCCACCGGTACGAGCCGTCTTTGTGTTGGTACCGGTTCTCAAAGCAGAGCGTTGTCTCTTTTTGGGAGAGTTCGTGGATGTGATGGGCGGTGGAGTCTCGATCTTCGGGGTGGACATGCCGAAAGAATGATTCATGCGCAAGCTCGTGTGTGGACCATCCCAATGTGTTCTCAAACGCGGGGTTAAGGCGAACAAAGTTTCCGTTTCGGTCGAGGATACAGAACAAATCGATCGACAAATGAAAGAACTGGTTGAGTTCAGCTTCTTTGGCTTCTTGCAGTTGTTTTTGTTTGCCTATTTCCTTCTGCAAGGCTTGGATATCTGCGAGGCGAAGCTCTGTCTCTGCGATCGCTGCGAGATCTTGTAGGGCTTGGTGTTCGTGAGGTTTGAGTTCACGCGGTTTGGAGTCAATCGCGCACAGCGTTCCCACACGGCTACCGTCGGAAGCGTGCAGGGGTTGTCCCGCGTAAAACCGGATCCGTGGCTCCTGACGAACCAGGGGGTTGTCTGCAAACCTCTTGTCTTGTTCGGCGTTGTTGACCACGAACAGGTCGTCGAAGTGAATGGCGTGAGCGCAAAAGGACACATCACGTGAGGTCTCTTCGACGGCAAGGCCAACCTTGGACTTAAACCACTGGCGCTCCGAGTCTACCAGACTGATCAACGCAATGGGAACGTTGAGCAGTGTGGCAACTAGGCGTGTGAGTCGGTCGAACCGCTCCTCTGGTGGCGTGTCCAAGATGCCCAGAGCATGTAGTGCTTGTATTCTCTGGAGTTCATCTTGGGGGATGGCTGGCTTCATGGTGAGGCCGTTCTTCCTTTCTGGAGGAGAGCCTGAATCATTTCGATCAATGTGCCAAAATCTGGAATGGGTTTGGGGCAGTACCCATCAAAACCCATCGCAAGGTACTTTTCCCGGTCGCCTACCATGGCATGCGCCGTTAAGGCAATGACTGGGGTTGTGGCTCCATGGGTCTGCTTGCGAAAGTGACGCAACGCCTCCATGCCATCCATATCAGGCATGGAGATGTCCATGAGAACCAGATCGGGAGGGTACTTTGTGAAGTCTTCCAGCGCATGGGTGCTCCGTTCATACACATTGACATCAAATGTCCCCTTGAGAATCGCCTGTATTAACACACGGCTATCCTCATTGTCTTCGACTAATGCGATACATTTCATTCGAAACTCCGGACCCGTTTGGTTTCGAAGGTAGATGGAAGGAATACCTTCCAAACCCCTGTTTGTCCCTCTGTTTTCTTACTCTCGGTTGCAAGAAAGGGAGGCCCTGCTCTTCGCAGACAGCCTGCCCCCATGATAGCATATTTCCCAACGACTCCAAACCTTTCCGTGCAACACCTGTTTCCTTGGTTGAGAGATTCTTTTTTGTTTCCTTTTTTGTGGAGTGAGTTATTGTGCTTCCTTTCTTCAAAAAATCTTCCTATCGCATCTTTGCTACCAATCTTGCATTGTGTGTGGGGTTGTTTGTGCTCTTCGGTGTGGGTTTCTGCTCTATGGCTCAGGCTCATGTGCGCCTACCGTCTGTGTTCTCGGATCGTATGGTGCTTCAACGCCACCAGCCCGTTCCCGTGTGGGGATGGGCACACCCAGGTGAACGGGTTACAGTAAAGATGGGGTTGCAGAGCGTCCACACCATTGCGAATTCGCGCGGTCGTTGGCGAGTTACGCTGGCTCCGTTCCGGGGTGGGGCGTCGTACACGTTGACGGTTTCAGGTCATCGACGGATTGTCTTGCGCGATGTTGTGGTGGGGGAAGTGTGGCTGTGCAGCGGTCAATCCAACATGCAGTGGCCTCTTCGAATGACGTACAAAGGCGCTGCTGCGATCGCCAAGTCGAACAACACCATGCTTCGGCTTATGCGTGTTCCTGTCAGTCGCACACGCGGACCGCAAGGACAATGGCGAGGAACATGGCAGTACGCCCAGCCTGTGTCCACCCGGTACTTCTCTGCGGCATGCTACCATGCTGGTTTGCGGCTGCAGAAAAAGCTGGGCGTGCCTGTGGGGTTGCTCCAATCTGGAGTGGGAGGGACACGCGTGGAAGCCTGGACGCCGCTTGTTGCGCTCAAAGCCAACCCTCGTTTGCGGTGGGTCTTGCAAGGGTTCCAGCGGCCTAGCTTTAACAGTCCTTCCGTTCTTTTCAACTCGATGATCGCACCTCTGGTGCCGTTCGCGGTCCGGGGTGTGTTTTGGTACCAGGGGGAATCCAACTTGGCCTGGGCTGAACAATACCAGACCGCTTTTTCGACGATGATTCGAGCCTGGCGAAGACAATGGAAGCAGAAGAAGCTGCCCTTTGTGTTTGTTCAGATCGCGCCGTTTCGTTACGGGGGAATGGCCCCTGATCGCTACAACAAGCTGTGTGAGGCGCAGGTTGCTGTTTGGAAGAATGTTCCGAACACTGCCATGGTGAGCACCCACGACATTGGGGACTTGCGTGACATTCACCCTCGCAACAAGTCGGAGGTCGGGCGGCGCTTGTTTCTGGCCGCGATGAATCGGGTGTACAACGACAAGAAAGCGGTGTTCTCTGGTCCTATCTACCAATCCATGACTCGCAAAGGCAAGCGCCTCTTGCTGCGCTTTTCACACACACACGGTGGGTTGGTGATCCGCGGAAAGCAGCTCAAGCACATGCAAGTCGCGGGACCCAACCGCGTGTTTGTTCCTGCCAAAGCACGGATCGTAGGAGCGTCGTTGGAGGTGTGGTCTCCCAAAGTGCCTCGGCCTGTTGCGGCTCGGTTGGCCTGGCGCGATGATGCCATCCACAATCTGTTCAACGGTGCAGGCTTTCCAGCGTCAACATTCCGGACGGACCGCTGGTAGAACAATACGTCAATGCGTGGCAGGCTTGCGCTGCTTGCCTTCTCGGTCATTTTTCTCTATGTTGCTTCGCTGCAAGGAGACGAAAGTTGTAATGCTCTCGTCCTTGCTCACGAACATGTGAATGCGTTCATTGTGCAGCACTCGTTGTTGTTTGATACAGAACGAACGCTGAACTCTGGCTTTGGAATAGGAAGCCAGCCGTCATGGTTTGGGGGAAGTCCCAACAACGGGAAAACAGCGTTCAGGCCTCGCAAAGGAGAAAAAAGATGTTTCGACGTATGGGTATGATGGTGTTGGCAATGGTGGTGGCTCCAGGTCTGGTGCTGGCTCATGGTGGTCACGACCACGGAACCAATAAAAAGGCTCCTTGGGCACCCCGCGCAGATGCAACTGGAACGTACGGTACCAAGAGCAAAGCTTCGGTCACTCCTGTGACTCTGAAGAAGTTGTTCAAAGCAACAGACAAATACAAAGGCAAGTTGATCCGCGTGGAAGGCGTGATCAAGACCGTTTGTAAGGTCAAAGGTTGCTGGATGATGATCAAGCAAGGCAAGCGCAAGATGCGTGTCCGCTTCAAGGGATACAAGTTCTTCATGCCGACCAACAGCGAAGGCTACAAGGCGGTTGCTTATGGCTACGCTCGCAAGGCCATCATTCCTGTCCGGGTGCTTCGTCACTACGCCATGGACCGCGGTGATGTGGAAGGTGCAAAGAAGATCACCAAGCCCAAAGTGACCGTTGCTTTCACCGCAAGCTGGGTGGAGCTGTCCAAGGTCAAGAAGGCTGCTAAGAAAGCTGCCAAGAAAGCTGCCAAGCCCGCGACCCGCAAGTAATCTGCTCCTTGAACACTCCCTCTCTTCTCGCCAAAGCAAACCTCATCCCTTCGTTGGGGTTGCAAACCTTTCAGACATCTCTTTCCACCGTTACCTTCGTTCCAACGCAACCACACGTTTAACGACAAAACCCCAAGCTCACGAAGAGCTTGGGGTCTTGTTGAAGTGTAGGAGAGTATCCCTGATTTAGAACGGGATATCTTCGTCATCGGGGGGAGGAGGCATGGGGGAGGAGTAGTTTCCACCGCCGCCGCCGCCGTTTCCGCCGCCACCGCCGTAGCTTCCGCCGCCACCGCCGTAGCTTCCACCACCGCCGCCGCCGTAGCTTCCGCCACCGCCGCCGCCGTAGCTTCCGCCACCACCGCCACCACCACCACCACGGTTTTGGTTAGGTGGGTTGTTGGAAGCGTAGCCGTAGTCGTTGTTGCCGTAGTTCACGTCACCACCTCGGCTGTCGAGGAACTGGACGGTTTGGGCAACAATGTCGGTGTATCGGATGGTTTGTCCATCGCGTTCTTGGTTGCGGTAGTTGAGGCGTCCTTCAAGATAGACTTTGCGGCCACGTCCGAGGTGACGGGCGCAAATCTCAGCCAGCTTGCCCCACACTGTAACGCGGTGCCACTGGGTGCGTTCTTGACGCTGTCCGCTGCCGTCGGTCCAACTTTCATTGGTTGCAACGCTGAAGTTGGCGACGGTTCGACCATTCACCTCGCGTGTCTCTGGGTCGCTGCCCAGATTCCCAACCAAGATTACTTTGTTTACACTGTTACGATCGTTCATAATTCGGCTATCCTCTGCTTGGTTTGGATCAAGAGGTGCAGCATTATACTGTGTCGCACCATGTTGTCTATAGGTAGCTGGCGTTCTACCTGCCAACACCAACACTCTATCTGGAGTTTCTGTCAGATCGTGTCAGACGTTGCATGACCTCCTGGAAAAATTCAAAAGGAGACCTTGGGTAGAGAGCCTCCTTGCTTTCTGTCCTGGTTTTTTCTTTTGCGCAACAAAAATCGTACAACCGTTGAAAACCATTGAGGTTTGAGTTGGCGTTCGATTCACTGGGGGCGTTCGACCAGAAACAGATGAAGGAAGCGTTCGTCGGGGACCTGGTGGAGGGGTAGATAGGAAGCCTCTTCGCGAAGTTCATCCCAGATCTTGCGCAGGATCTCTTGCAGTCGAGGGGTCTCCGATGCCAACGTATCAGGTCGTTGCAACAGGAGATCTTCAATGCGCTGTTGGAGCGCAGGATTTAAAGTATGGGGTGGAGTTTCTTCCTCTTGGAAGATGGTTTGGAGGAAGGTGAGAACTTCTCGTCCCTGCAGTGGCTTGAGTTCAAACGTATCGTGCAACACAAACTGGGCCAACGCTGTGAGGAAGAGGTGCGAGAAGTGGATGTCCTCGCGGTGGAGAGGAGACGATAGGCTGTCGTCAGCGACAAGTTGAACCAGGGCGCTGTGATTAAAGCCAAAGTCTTGGAAGAACAGGTCCGCCAACAACTCCATGGTTTTCAGCGCTTCTTCCGTGATCTGAATCTCTTGCAGCGAGCGGAAGGGTCGCATCGTACGTTGCTTTGGATGCTGGAGTGCGGTCACAAAGCGGGGTTTGAGCTGCCGAAGTTCTTGCAACACAGTGACGTAGGGTTCGCCAAGGAGCGAGAGGGGTGCCTCCTTTAACAAGGTAAAGCGTTCGTCTCGGGCCAGCTTGTTGGCTTTGCGGCGCAAACGAGCAAGCTCCGAGAAGCCTTTGCGGAAGACCCACTCCACGTGGTGTTGCTGCAGGAGTTGGGAAGCCATGTCGCTCTCGTTGCCTTCCAACAACACTTCCAGGCCGAGATCCAGGGTTCGCAATACGCTGCGCATGCTGTTTTCGGCCGCCCGTTGCTGGCTGGTGTCGATCTGGTCCGCTGCCAACACCTTGTTGTTCAAGTAGATCAACTCGGCTTGGATGCGCTGTTGGGTGGTGGGCGAGTCGATGCGTTGCACTGCCTGGTGGAACAGGCCAGAGCCCTTGGGTGTCGCAAAAATGGGCAAGGCGCTGGAGTCCACATCTTCGGGAATCGGCGGCAGCGGCTTGGCCTTGGGAGGAAGCGGCTGGTAGATGCCAATGGCGTCAAAGTAGTCGAAGAAGCCCAGCTCTTCCACTCGGGCTTTGCGGAACTGGTACGCGCGCTCTTCCAGGTCGCTGTCGAGGCTGTTGAGCATGGTCTCAAACAGGCGATGGTTAAACTCATACCCGTACTGCAGGAAGAGGTTGACAGCGGCCATCAACATCGGACTCTGTGGATCTTCGGCAGGGTAGGGTATCTCGACGATGTAGTTTCGGTCCGGGGTCATGATCAGCTGACCAGGTGTGTCAATGATTGGCTCGTCTTCGTCTTCTTTGCGCTTGTAGATCTTAAGGACCTGCTTGAAGTACAGCACAAACACATCGGGATCGAGGGCCGCGAGCACGTTCTCAGCAGCGTCGATTTCGCCAGCCACGAGGAGCTGCATCCAGTCGAAGATCTCGTCGTGTTGGACCTTGTCCTTCTTCCAGATCTCAAGATCAAGGGCCGAACGAAGCTGTTCTTTCGTGGCCAACTCAATCACTTCAGCTCCATCAACGATGCCAATCTCTTTCAGCGTGTAGAGAAGCTCCTGAGGAGGCATACTCTGGACCAGTTGACGTGGAGAAGGAGAGTCCAGGATGGTGCGGAGTTTCTCCGTGCTGCGCATCTTGGACAGCCGCGTGCGAAGCTGAAACAAATCGTTGGGATCGGCGGGTGGTTCTGGCGTAACCTTGGTCAATTCGGTGGACGTTTGGTTGTCGCGATCTTGTGGGGGGGCGCCTACAGAGTATTCGTCTGCCATGCGTACAATTCCTCATCGAAAAAAGAAAAACAGGGGAAGGTTTGGCTCCCCCTGCAACAGTGTGGGTGGTGATTCGAAAGAACAGATGTTTCTTGTCCAGCGTGCTATGGCTTGCGTGGCTGGATGGGCTGGGTTGTCGCTCGTTGACGGGTGGGTCGTGAACCAGGCTGCGACGAAGCACGAGAGGTGGGCTTCGATGACGCGAACTGCGACGGGGGAGGCGTCTTGCTGATGTACAAATAAGGTCCTTTGATGGTCATCGACACTGATGGTGGATGCGATTTGTTGGTGCGTTCCCAGAACTCCGCATGGAGCACACGGTATCGATTGAGTCTGGCTCCGCTCTCTTTCTCAAGCGGCTTAAAATCCTTGTACAGGAAGTTAACGCGTTTCCAACCGGCCCCTGTTCGTGGCAGATGGAAGGGGTGGTAGAAGTTCACCACACCCCAACGACGTCCTCGCACAGGGAGCCGCAGCTCCAGATCCACGGACCGGTTGGAGCGGATGATGTAGTAGAAGCCATAGACCTGTTTGGTTTTCTTCTTGGGAGCTTGTTTTTGCCCAGGCATACCGGGTGCCATCGGCTGTGGTTGGCGTCGGCGTGAACCCAACACTCCAAACATGCCGCCTGCGTTGGGCATGGGTGGGGTGCGGTACGAGGTCGCAAACAGCTTCTGGGGTGTTCCTTGAAGTCGTGAGATGATCGTGACCCAGTTGGAGTAAGCATACGAGCGCGCCAGCATCTGACTTGCTTCTCCCAGGCTCCAGCCAGAGGGGAGGTGAAGGTTGCGTCGCTCCTCTTGGGTGTAGTTCTTCTTGTCGCAACCCAAGGCGCAACACGTGGAACCCAAGAGCAGAAACACTGCCACCCAGCGGCTCCAGGAGTGCTGCTTTGCAAACCGAAGATCAAAATTCATCATGCCGTTGACTCACGAGGCTAGAGGAACAAAAAAACCAACAAGATGCACAGGCACCCGTGATCGTAAGAACAGGCTTAACTAACGATCCTTTTTCGTTTGTGCAAGGGTGCAAGGGTGCTATGCTGGTGTACGATGTCTTTTAAATGTGCTCCTACCAGGGTAGGGCTATGGTCTGGCAGACGTCAACCCAGAAAACAAACAGAAAATACAAGGGTATCTCGCAATGATACAAACCAACGGACACAAGGCATGGTTCCTGGCTCTGTGCTGCAGCGTGCTGCTCTGCATACTCAGCCCTCGTCGCAGTCATGCAGACGTTTTTACAGATGTGCCCGAAGCCCAAACATTTAAGTTGGTCTACTCGTTGTCCATTCCTTTGCGTGGGGGGTACCTCACGACCCTTCCCAGCTACCAAACCGACAACTCCAAGACGTTGTCGGGGAGTATTCGTCGCATCGCCTACTATCTCTCCATCCAGCCCAAGTCTGGAAAACGGCAGTTTGTGTATGTGTCGATGGATGCGTTCTCACAGAACCTGCAGGAGATCGGCGTTCCCTCAGGCCTGTTGAACGTGAACTGGCAGCGCAACATCAACAACATGAACGTGGTGTCGAATGTCTCGGGCATTGCCAATGGGAAAGGGATACAGGGCGGCAACCTGGAGTTTTGGCCCACCAATTACGAGACCGGCAACACCAGCCGTGTCCCTGGAGCCTCCGACACTGTATACGACTCCGGCGACAACCCCGTTGCATCGGGCGGCTACGGAAGCATGCAGATCCACAACCATCGTTTGGGTCTGACTTTGCTGGCCTACAACAGCTGGGGGTTGGGCAACGCAGATTGTGACTTGGGCATTGGCAACAACACTGTGAAGGCGTCCAACGGCTTGCTCCACAAGGACTGGACGTTTCGGCACAATTGCTCCTCTTACACCCAACGGACCCTGCAAGTCCTCGTGGAGTTTGGGAAGCCGCCTGCAGGTTCTCTGTTGCGCTTGGACAAGCCCATTCCTCGTCAGGTGATTCAGCGACAAGCCAACAACAAAGCTTGGGTCACCATTGCTGGGGAAGCGAACGAGGTGCCCTCATCCGTGGAGGCACGCGTTGTTGCCAAGCAAGGCGGCGCCACCACACCCTGGCAAGTGATCGTTGCATCCCCCACAAGCAAGAAATTCTCCGGACGCTTGGAGGTCCAAGCAGGTTGGTACGAACTCCAGGTTCGCTTCCGAAAGAACGGAGCGGTTGTCGACACCCAAACCTTGGAACCCTTTGGCGTCGGCGAAGTCTTGATCATTGCAGGTCAGTCCAACTCGGCCAACAGCGGAAAGCCCCCACAGAAAGCGAAAGATCCCAGGGTGATGAACTATGGTTTTGGGAACTGGGTGCCTGCCGTGGATCCGATGTTGATTGCAACTGGTAACGGAGGAAGCCCATGGCCTCTGCTCGGTGATCATCTGGCGGGGCTGTGGAACGTTCCCATTGGTATTCTTTCCGTGGGATGGGGTGGAACTCGCGTTGACCAATGGCTGCCGCTCTCAACCGACACCCGCCAACTCTACCTGCGGTTGAAAGACGCGTTGGCCGTCGTTGGATTGCGGGGAGCACGCGCGGTGCTTTGGCACCAGGGGGAATCGGACAGCAGCGTCAAGACATCACAGCAGGTGTACGCGCAACGTCTCAACGCTGTGATTCAGCAGTCCCGAAAGGACGCTGGGTGGGATATCCCCTGGTACATTGCTGGAGTTTCTTACCTTCCCAACTCGACAGCTGCAGCCAAAAAGGCGATCCGCGATGCCCAAGATCAAGTGGTCGCCAACCACCCCCAAAACTTTGCAGGACCCACCACCGATGACCTGACGGGAGCTACATGGCGGCACGACAATGTACACTTTAACCAGGCCGGCTTGGCTGAGCATGCCAAGCGGTGGCTGGCCGTGTTGCGGTACCCTCCATGCCAACGTTTCCCACAACAAGGAGATGAGTGTGCTCCTGGACCTGAGCCTGAGCCAGCAGAGGAGCCGGATACAGCCGCCGAAGCCGTGACTGATGGAGAAGGAGAGCCTTTCTCTCCAGACGACAGCGGAGCAGAGACAGAGCCTGTCGTGACACCAGAGGCTGGCCGCGAAGAAAGCACCAACGAGAAGCCCATCACTGAGGAACCCATCACCAAGGAACCTGTTCCTGAATCCCAGGGACAACAAGACGCTGCTGTTGCGCCCGAACCATCAGAGTCGGGAGATTCTGCTGGGTTTCCTGATGCCAACACGGATACAGCGATTGTACAGCCTCCCGAACAGACCTCTCCGTCAGGTTGTGGATGTCAGCAAACAGAGGGGGACCTGTCGTACGGGTTGTTGGTGATGTGGGTTGTCTTGGTCTTGGGGCTGTTTCGTCGTAGGAGGTCCAAACCAAGGTCCTCTTGAGAGGAGAACCGTTCGCTATTCCAGGATGGTTCTGGGAGATGTGATCTTGTAAGAGTTTGAGGTGTTCCAATACGCCCGACTGTTCCGGCCCGTTTGGGGGGTTCCAGGGAGTCCAAATAAGTAAGAAGGCAACAAGAAAGGGAAAAAGGCTGGGCGATACACCGGCGTTTGGTAGAGAGGATCAAGCACGGTCGCGGAGCGGAGCTGCCAAGGCATCAAACGTTGTTTGCACTCGTTGTAGTACACATCCGTTTGTTTTTGGGGGAGCGTGGGAACCACGTCACTGGGCAACTTTGGGGAGCGTCCCACACGCCAGGCCTCTTGGTACGTGAGGAGCTTTTTTCGTCGTCTCCACAGCTGCTTCCAATGGTTAACTGGAACACGGTACTGCTCGGGAAACGGCCTAAGCGCTTTTCCTTTCAGACCAAGGATCTGGCTGACCAGCCCCAGGCTTCGACCTTGGAAGTCAAACCACTCACCGTACAGGCAAACCAGTTGGTTAAAGTATCGACTCTGATAAAGATTCACCTGACCCCAAAGCTTATACACGTAAACACGGTCGTTCTTATGACGAGGCAGCACTGTGGCAATAAAGATGGGCATTCGTCCATCGATTTTGACAGGCCGAACGCCTCGAAAGACGCGGCGAACTCGTCGAACAAGTGAGATCCATACTCTCCCACCTTTGGGACTCGTTAGCTTAAACCGGCCTCCCACTCCCACGTAACGGACGTTGCTTCGGATGGCACGACGAAGTCGAATCAGCCAACCTTTGTGGTGTCGGTAGGGCTCGTACCGGTAACGTCGACCCGAGGGGCTGCGCCAGTACAAGACGATCCGCTTGTTCTCAATTTTGGGCTCCACCAGGCGCATTTGGCCGTGGTTGAAGTAGCGATTCCGCTCGTTGGGAATTCCACCGCTGGCCTGCGCGGAACTTTGCATCCATGCTCCAACAAAAAGCAAAGCAAGCCCTACACTCCTCCAGAATTTCAGGCCTGCGTTTCGATGAGCTTGTCGTCTCAGAACATTCATGATGCAGATATCTCACAACAGAAAAAGAAAAGGGTGTTCACCATCCTATCGAAATGCATAAACATTGCCAAGTTCTATTGCAATTCTTGCTTGGCATGAGGGCGGGAACACAGGCCATTCCAGCGGGTGCCTGCATACAGAGTGAGGTAGCCCCGTTGTGTCAGGTTTTGTTCTCGTGCTCTTATTCTTCACGGAGCAGCGATGTGAACACCTGTCGTGTGATGGAGGATATGGGCAGGTTGGGGTGGTCGTCGAGTTGAACCCATTGGAAGGTGTCGGGTGGAAGGGACACGGAGCCCTCTATCGCTTCGCTTTGGTACAAAGCGATGTGCATACGACGATGCGAGAGTGTATGCTGGTAATGGCGAGGCTCGGGCTGAAGCGTTGCAATTAAGCCTAGCGAAGTGAGGTGAGCTTGCAAGTCGTTGGTGTGGTCTGGGCCGGGATGAGGGAGATAGAGACCCGGTAGCTCCCACAAGCCAGCAAACAGTCCGTCCGCAGGTCGTTGCACCAGCAGGATGTGTTCGTCACGTTGAAGCATCGCCCATTGCACCGTCATGTCGCGAACCTTGGTTGTCTTTTTGGGGACTGGGTACGCAAGGGTTTGGCCTGTGGCGTAGGCTTTGCAGTGCTCACGAACAGGGCAGAGCAAACAAGCTGGGCTTTTGGGTGTGCAAACCAAGGCTCCCAACTCCATCATCGCTTGGGTCAGATCCCCCGGTGATTCACCTTGAACAATTTGGCTGGCGATGGCCTCACACGTTCGGTGAAGCGCCGGGCTGTTTACAGGGTCATCCAGGCAAGCAATCCGAGAAAAGATACGATACACGTTGCCGTCTACGGCGGGGTAGGGCAGGTCGAAGGCGATGCTGGCGATGGCGCCTGCTGTGTATCGACCAATGCCCTTGATCGACAACAGCTCTTTGTGATTGGCAGGTAGCTCCCCCCCAAAGCGTTCAACGACCTCTTGCGCTCCGGCGTGCAAATGTCGGGCTCTGCGGTAGTATCCCAGACCTGACCACTGCGCCAACACATCGTCCAGGTCAGCGTTCGCCAGCTCCGTGACCGTGGGAAACCGCTCCATGAATCGCAGAAAATAAGGAATCACCGTCGCCACACGGGTTTGTTGAAGCATAATCTCAGAGACCCATGTGGCATAAGGATCCTTGATTTCTCGCCAGGGCAACTCGCGCTGTTGATGGCTGTACCACTCGGCCAACTGCTCGCGCATGTCATCGTAGTCCAAGCTGGGAAGCTCCACCTTCTGGGAGGCCTTCTTCTTGGCGGCTTTCTTCTTGGCGGCTTTCTTCTTGGTTGCTTTTTGGGTGGTCTTCTGGGTCTTGGTGGATGTGGTTGTCTTCGCAGCAGGTTGGGACTCTGTAGATTTTTCGCTGGACATGCCATCTTTCCGTTCAAAAGTGCGCAAAGCAGGGGTTTGTACAAGCAACCTGCTCGGCTCTTTGTTTGTTCCTTGCTGGCTGGCTTGGGTGTTCTAATCGATGGCTGTTTTCTCGGGAGATGCGCTCTGTGAGATTCGCTCTGCAAGACGTTGGTGGTTGAGTTGTTGCAGATACTGTCGCAGATGAGAGCCTGGTTGTAGAAACGGCTGCAACGCTGCAAACGGAAGCTGCAACACAGAGGTGTTGGTTTGTGTGACGTAGGTTCCTTCGGTGAGCTGCTGGGAGAGGAGCTGTGCTTCTCCAATGCAATCCCCAGCCAATAACGGCTCGTCTCCCAGGAAAGAGGATGACGTTGAGGAGTGGTAGCGAACGCTTCCTGTGGCGACAAGGTAGAGAGAGTCCAACATGCTGTAAGGCTCCACGATGACTTGTTGGGGGCCGTACGAAAGCAGGTGACCTTGCTGTAACAAAGCGTAGCGGTGTTCGGGTGCGAGCGTCGCGAAGAAAGGCGTGTAGCGGATCAACCGTTGTAGGGTGTATTCACGGTAGAGCTCTTGGAAGAGTGTTTGGAGCTCTGGGCTGTGGGAGAGGTGCGGGTTGAAGAAGAGGGGCTCCAAGATATGGAGCTGGGTACGTTCCGTGGCGACAGCTGTCATGGTGTACGAAGAGTTAGAGAAGAAAGCGCTCACGCCCAGAAAGTGGCCCGGCCCCAGCCGATCGAGTTCAATGATGCGTTTTTCATCGCGACGCAGCAAACGCACCTCACCTTCGGCGATGAGTGAGAAGTGGGTGGGGGTTTGGCCTTCTTGGAAGACACGCTGGTCCGGCAAAAACAGTCGTTGAGGAGCCTGTTGGGCAAAGGCCGCGATGCGTTCCCAGCTTTCGTTGGAGAGGCTGACCCAGCGATGTGTGTAGGCTGTGGGAGGATGTGGAGAGGTCTCAATGGCTTCGACCTGGTCCTCCAAGACAATCTCCAGCGGCGTATAGCTGGGAAGGGCGTTGGCGAGATCCTGGCGGAGTTGCTCCATGTTGGGGTAGCGGTCGTTGGGTTCCTTCTCCAAACACCGGCGGACAATCCTTTCCAACGGGAAAATCTCGGGATGGCTCGCAAGCTCTGGACGGATGTCGCGTATGGGATAAGGTGTACGCATCATTTGCTGCTTGAGTAGATCGGCGATGTTTCTTCCTCGGTAAGGAAGGATGCCCGTGAGCATCTCGTAGAGCAAAACGCCCAAGGTGTAGATGTCGGTGCTGGTCGTGGTCTCAGCCCCCCGACACTGTTCGGGGGCCATGTAGCCCGGTGTCCCGTGAACGGTGCCCGGCATGGTGAGCTGTGTTTCTGTGTGGTCGTAGGTGGCAATCTTGGCCATTCCAAAGTCGCACACTTTCACAAAGTCTTTGGTGGTGGGGTGCCACTTTAGCATGACGTTGCTGGGTTTCAGATCCCTGTGGACAATCTGCAGGTGGTGGGCTTTGTCGAGCACCTCACAGATCTGAAGCGCGATGGAGAGCGCGCGGTCCACCTCAAGCGGACCTTCGTCTTGAAGAAGTTGGTACAGGGTGTCGCCGACGATCAACTCCATCACAAGGAAGATTCCAAAGGTTGGGTCAACGCCAAACTCAAACAGCTTCACAGCGTGAGGGTGCTGAAGGCGGATTCCAATTTCGGCTTCGCGCCGCAGCCGCCGAATGGATTTGGGTTGATCCAAGAGCTGAGGATGAAGCAGCTTGAGCGCAACCAGTTGCTCGGTGCCTACGTGCTTCGCGCAATACAAACGGCCGTTGGCGCCGGCAGCGAGCAAGCGCTCCATGAAGTAGGGTCCGATACGATGTCCTTGTGGATTGGTCTCGTGAGGAGACAGCGGTCCTCCGCACACAGAGCAATAGGTGTCGTTGAAGACATCGTTACGACAGTAAGGGCAGGTTACATCAGCCATCATACTTTTTGGGGAAGGGGGTACACATCACGCGCTCCCTCCTAGTTTTTAAGTGTTCCAGAGCCACAAATGACTGGTCTTCTGGATGGTGTTCAGGATGTCCTGAGCGGGAGCCGTTTGCTCCGGGGCCACGTAGATTCTTAGAATCTTACGTGTTTCTTTGTACCGCTGATACAGGCGGCTGTACTGGGACAAAGGTACGGCCTGATCATAGGTTTTGTCGAGCACAAACAAGGGCGGCTCTTGCGAGGGGCGAGGCCGCGCATAGTTGGAAAGAAGCCAGGGGGTTGCTGTCGCAAAGTGGTCGATGCCTGCCTCTTGCAGCGCGGCTTGCGCTGCTTCGAGGAAGGATTCGCCGACGTCCTGGTCTACTTCATCTTGGACCGTCGTGAGGTCCACGGGGTTGTCGCTTGCAGGGAGAATCAATTCCACCAGCTTGCGATACGGCTCGTTGTTAACCACACGCTGCGCCCATCGGTTTTTGGAGCTTCGCAGCACCTGCATCAGCTGGTAGTCGTCGGTTTGCAGGTACTCTTCGGCGTCGGTGGGCAGTTGGTATTCGTCAGGTGCTTCCTGGTAGTACAAGAGGAGCATGCGTTGGTAACACACAGACGCGTGGTGGTAATACACGGAGTGGAACATATTGTAGCGAGCGAGGAGGAAGTCTTCAAAGGTGAAGATGGCCTTGTTCCGTAGGCCCAAATACACGGCGCCGTCTCGTTCCACAGGAACAACGTGACGAATCAGCCAGTCCACGTCAAAGTGGCCGTAAGCAACGCCAGTGAAGAGCGCGTCGCGAGGGAGGTAATCCATCCGGTCGGCGTCGAGTTCGGAGCTGACCACCTGTCGCATCAGCGGGAACAGATCCATTCCCTGGTAAACAAACCGTGACGAGTTGTCCATCCGGCGTCCGCTGACCAGCTGGGCGAGCTGTCGGGGCCACAGCTCCATGTCTTGCAACACCTTGGAGAGCGGAGAGTCGAGCAGGAGCTTGAGCGTGTAGTCTTCATGACTGGCCTGTCGCTCTTGATCCGCGGACCACTCTCCCAAGCCCAGCTCGTGCACCGAAGGCATAATCGACTCAGTGGTGTGGCTCAGCGGTGCGTGTCCAATGTCGTGGAGCAGCATCGCAGCTCGTAGCAGCCGCAGGACCTGCGTGGACTCTTTCTCGGGAAGGCCCAAGTGCTGCTGGATCTTCTGCCACAGACGTGTGGCCATCCACGACGCGCCCACGCTGTGAACAAAGCGGCTGTGGGTGGCTCCAGGGTAGGGGAAGTCTGCAAAGCCAAGCTGCTTGATTCGACGGAGGCGTCGCATCGTTGGATGTTCCAACAGACGTAGCTCTCGGCGTTCCATTTCGATGGTGCCATGGAGAGGATCTCGGATGGATAAGGTGTCGCCGGGTAACATCGTGTCTGCTCACCAGAAAGAGTTAAGGACGCTGTATTGACGCGCCTGTCTTCTTCACAGCATACTACAGCATCAAAACCGTTTGTCCATAATCGGACAGCGAGACGGAAGGAGCATAGCTGTCCCATCCTTGCGAAGGTTGCTTGGAGACGGGTTCTGCTTGCACAGCACGATGGAGTTTTTCTTTGACACTGTTGGCGCTCACCTCTTTGTTGGCTGCCTTGACTACGTTATCGATTACGATATCCATCCTGGTGCGGTCTCGTCGAACTCGCTTGCAAACCTACTTTGCGGTGCTCAACGCCAACCTTGCGGCGTGCTTGGTGTGTGTGCTGGTGCTCAACTCCAACAACCCAATGTCCCAGCTGTGGGGGGCGCGTGCGTTTGTTCTCTGTGTGCTGCTCTTGCCGATCACAGGGCTGCGGTTCTTCTCCTTGCTCCTTACAGACCTGGAGAAGGTGTTGTCGCCGATTTTAAGCGCGTGTTATCCCTTCTCCATTGCTTTGGGCGCTTTGACTCTCACTCCTGTCTTCCACTACATCCTGTTTCGCTTCATCTGCAGCGTCTTCATCACGGGCATTTTCGCCTTTTGCTTCATCCTGATTGTTTTTCGATTTCGCTCCAGCCCCAGTGAGGGAGAACGTTCTCGCCTGCGCCCCGTCTTGGTGGGAGGTTTTATCACTCTCATCCTCGTGGTCCTCGATGTGGTCTCGTTCCACCTGGATTGGCCGTATGTGTTTTTGGGGAGCTTCTGTCTCGCCATCTACATGTACTACATGCTTCAGATTGTACTGTTTGCCCGAGCCCTCGATACATCGGAGGTGTTGGGGCGTGGTGTGGTTCTGGGGATTCTGTCGTTCCTGATCGCCGGCTTGTACTGGCTGATGACTGTGTGGGCGCAGACTTACAAGCAGCAAACTTACAAATTCTCCACGTTCTTCCCCACAGTGTTGGTCGCCTCCATCATCATTCTTATCTTGTACGAACCCCTCAAGAACGAGGTGGAAGGTCGCGCAACGGAGTACTTCTTTCGGCAACGACGCGAGCTGCGTGTGCTGTTGGAGCAGCTTCGACGCGACCTGGCCAACGTCATCGACCTGGACAAAACCTCCCGCTTGCTGCTGGAACGTTTGCGTCGTTCCAAGAGGGTCACGCACGCCTCATTTTATCTGCTTCGCCCACGAGGCGGGGGCTTTAAGCGAGTTCACTCGTTTGGTCTGGGTGAACCTCCGATTACCCACATTGATCTGGGACGTCACGCTTCGTTCATTCAATACCTGCAGGAAACCCAGGCCCCTGTTGTGAAGCAGGACGTTGAGTTTCGGTACACCTCAACGTTGTTGCATTGGAAGGTACAGGGAGAAGGTGTCTACGAAGAGGAGCGCCTGATCGATGTGCTCCGAACTCTCGACGATATCAAGGCAGATGTCAGCTTTCCTTGCATCAGCTCCAACAACAAGGTTCTGGGCTTAATTAACCTCAAAGAGGAGCGATTTGACGACGCCTACTCCTCGGAAGAGCAGTCATTTATGATGATGGTTGCGGCGCAGGTGGCCATTACCATCGAGAACTCCCGCTTGTTTGAGAAGGTCAAAGAGCGCGACCGACTCGCTGCTCTAGGTGAAATGGCCGCTGGTCTTGCCCACGAAATCCGCAACCCGCTGGGCGCAATCAAAGGCGCAGCACAACTCCTCAACCCCAAAACCTTTGACGGCGTGGAGAGCGAGTTCCTGTCCATCATCCTCGAAGAAGTGGAGCGCTTGAACACTGTCGTTACGCAGTTCTTGGACTACGCTCGTCCGCTCCGAAGCAACTTTGCTTTGGTCGATATTAACCAGGTGTTGGAGCGTACGTTGCTGCTGTTTGAAAACGAAGAACAGATGGCACAGATCGAGGTGAAGACGTCGCTGCAGAAAGACCTTCCTTTGTTCCATGCCGACGCCGAACAACTCAAGCAAGTGTTCATCAATTTGATTCGCAACGGCGCAGACGCCATGCCCGAAGGCGGTCAGCTTACCCTGCACACTCGGCTTCTCGCAGAGCTTGATCCTCCTGCTGTGGAGATCTTAATCGCTGACGAAGGTTTGGGGATCGACGAAGACGGTCTCAAGAACATCTTTATCCCCTTCTACACGACGAAGAACAACGGAACCGGCCTGGGTCTCAGCATTTGCCAACGAATCATCGAGAATCACGACGGCTCCATCGAGATCCAGAGTCAGGTGGGGCAGGGAACCCAGTTCACCATTCGGCTACCGGTTCCTCGCAACTCGTCCTCGGGTATCACCGGCTAGGTCGAAACCTACTCTTTGTCCTCGTTATTCGTAGCGATATCCGACGCCGTGAACCGTTTGAATCAGGGCGGGCTGTTTGGGGTCAAGCTCGATCTTCTTGCGCAGCTGGGAGATGTGTTGGTCCAGGGTTCGGCTGTTGGGAAAGTAGTCCATGCCCCAGCACTCGTTGAAGATGGTGTTGCGGTCGAGGACCTTTCCTATGTTGTTGTGAAGCAGCGCGAGGATCTGAACGTCTCGTTGGCTTAGCTCAATTTGCTCTTCACCCCGTCGTGCACGTAGTTCGCCAGGGAACACTTCCAGATCTTTCATCACAAACGGAGCCACCGTTTCTTCCTGTTGGGTGGGGGGCGGTGTGGAGCGTTGGATGCGGCGTTGCAGCGCTCGGATCCGGGCGATGAACTCTTTCACGCCAAACGGCTTGCTCATGTAATCGTCGGCCCCCAATTCGAGGCCCAAGACCTTGTCGATCTCTTCGGACTTGGCGCTTAAAAAGAGGATGGGGATGGTTTGGTTTTGCTGTCGGATGGCGCGGCAGACATCGTACCCGTTCAGACGGGGCATCATGATATCCAAGACCACCATATCGACGTCTTCGGCTGCAAATTGTTCCAGAGCTTCCTGGCCGTCGGCTGCTTCGATCGGTTCGTAGCCTTCGTCTTCAAGAAGCTCAGAGATTCCCAAGCGAATGTTCGCATCATCTTCCGCAATCAGTACTTTCATCCCTCTTCTCCTGTATCGTTCTGGGAACCGGGCAAACGGAGCAAAAATCGGGCACCTTCGTTGCTGTCGAGAAGGGTCAGGTCGCCGTCCTGCATGCGCGCCAAATCTCTTGCGATGGTCAATCCAATGCCTGTGCCAGTGACCCCGTCGGAGAGCTTGTCGCTGCCTCGTACAAACGGTTGAAACAAGCCTTCACGAAGCGAGGCTGGAATTCCAGGGCCTTTGTCACAGACTTCGATCAAGACGGTTCCATCGTCACTTTGGGAGCTTTGCACCGACACCCACTTGCCTGAGATCCCGTATTTCTCCACGTTGCTGAGGAGGTTGCTGAGGATCTGCTCGGTGGCGTCAGGGTCAGCTTGGATTGCTTGGGGTGCAGCCAGGCTCTGTTCCACTTCAATGCGCTTGGCCTGAAACGTGGGCTGGAACTGCTCCAAGGTGCGAGCGATAACGTCGTCGATCTGGCACGTTTGTAGGTGCACCTTGTGTTGATGACGACGCTGCCGAGAGAACGTTAAGATGTTGTTAATCAGGCGCGAGAGCCGCTGGCTTTCGGCGACAATCACCCCCACATGACGGCGGGAGCGCTTGTCTTCCTCACTCACCCGGTTTTCCAAAAGCTCCGCATACAAACGGATGTTGGTGAGGGGTGTTTTTAATTCATGGGAGACTTGGGTTACAAAGGTGACGCGCTGCGAAGCGTCTCGCATGTCTCGGGAAAACTCGCGGTACAGGTAGAACGCGAGGGTGGCGAGGGCGAGAACCACGCCGCCAATCATTAACGCAAGGTCCAGGTAGATGCGTCCTGTGAGACCCTGGATTTGTTCTCGTTCGGGACCCACATAGTAAAGCTTCCAGGAGTGGAGAGGGTAAGCCAGCGTTCTCTCCACGAGGGCTGCTTCGCCGTCTTTCCGTTCGTAGCTGCCCCACTGGTAGATGGTCGCTCCCCGTGAGTCACGCAGGGCAATCTGCCCAAGCTGCTTGCCGTTGCTATCGGGAAGTTGACCCACCAAACGAGCCATCAACACCACTCGATCCACCTCAACACCAATGATTCTTTTTCCGCTGGTGCGTTTCCAAAACAGTAGGTGCAAGCCTTCGGCCCAGTACCATACAATCCAGCCGTGACTGCGGCCTTCAGCCAGGTCAAGGATGCTATCTCCCCAGCCGTTGGTTCGACCTCCAGATTGTGCAGGCTTCTCCGGTCCTTTGCCAAAGCCACCACGTGAGGGAGCCTTCTTGGCCTGGAACTTTCGATTCAGCTTCTGAAGGCTCTTGGACTTGAAGCGAAATTGAACAGACGAAGGTTTGGGCGCTGACCTTTGTGTCGGAAGCGACGTCGGTTTGGCTTGTTTCTTGTGAGGTTGGGCTGCACTTTGGCTCATCACCCAGGAGCGCTGGTTCCATCGCCAGAGCTTCTTTCGAGCCGATTGTTGGGGTGTCGCCTTGTTCAATGGGGCGGCGTTTTTTGCTTCCTGTCTTAACTTGGGAGCCAACGCTGCGATGGTGTTGCTGCCCAAGTTGGCTTTGTTTTGTCGCTCTTTGTCTTGCTGCGGTTGGAGCAAAATGGCGCGACCTTCCCAGATGGGTTGTGTGCGACGAAAGAAGTCGCGCTCCGAGCGGGTCAACGCCTGGTTCATGGCAGGGTGCAGGAGCATTCCCGACGAACCCACAAGAAAGGCCTGACGAACCAATGGATTGTTGCGTTGCAAACGCCGCAGACCCTCGGTGCTTCCGTCCCAGCGTTCCAGCTGTCGGAGGAAGCGACGCTCGATGCGTTGGATGATCCGCTCCACCTGACCGGAGGTGTCGGCGAGGCGAGCCTCCAACAACGAGAGCACCCGCTGTTTCACCTGGTTGCGGTCTTCGTAGCTGACCTTCACTCCCAACCATCCCAACAGGATGGCAGGAATCAGCACCAGAAGGACCAATCCTATGCTTTGTTTGCGCGACATCGTTCGTTCCCATCGCAAAAGACTAGAGTTCAGTACCTACGATAACATCGAACGAGCCGGGCAAGGTCAAGGGGCTGTAAAACGATTGTAAAAGAAATGTCAGGATCCCACGAAGGAGGAAAGGGGGGTTTGCGGTACATGTTTGCACTGCGTCAAATCAAAGGTCTATGGGTGTGAATTGCACCCAATGGTTTGGGGAGTTTGTTGAAACATGAGTCCAAAGCACAAAATATCAAAACGTGCCTCCTCTCATTCGGTATAGAGATCCCAACACCTGTGAAGAGGAACGAAACGTATCTCTTTCGTAGGATGGATTGAAATGGTTTCTCTAGCTTGAAAGGAAAAAGACCATGCACGGTGAAACAGAAACAACAGCTTATCCAAGGACGTTTGCGACATTGGCGCAAGGTCTTGCGGTGGGTGGAGCGTTTTGGATTCTGTGGCGTGACGGCTCGCTCAGCCTACGGGATATCTTGATTCTTGCGTGCTCCCTGATGTATTGGGGGCGTTCAGCTTTTGGTATGTATGTGTTGCTCAAGCGACGCTTTCATTGGTCGGAGGCTCTTCCTGTTACCTCGTTGTTTGTGGCGTTTCATTTGGGCTTTGCGTACCTGGGCTCGCTCACGTCGGCAGCGATCGGTCCTTGGGATGTTGTTGCTTGTGTGATGTATGTGTTGGGTTCCTACCTGAACACAGGCTCCGAGTACAGCCGACATGTATGGAAGAAAGATCCAGCCCACAAAGGAAAGCTCTATCGCGAGGGTTTGTTTCGCTACTCCATGCACATTAACTACCTTGGAGATAGCATCTTGTTCACAGGGTTTGCGATGCTAACCATGAGCTATTGGGCGTTTCTGGTTCCCGCTGTGATGACGCTGGGTTTCATCTTCCAGCACATTCCTTCCCTTGACGCCTATCTCGCGGAGCGCTACGGTTCTCAATTTGAAGAGTATGCGCAAACCACGAAGAAGTTCATTCCCTATGTATACTGAGGCTCATGGATCTCAATCTTCAGCGCGTTGAAGCGGCTGTCTCCTTTATTGAACGCAACCTGTACGATGACTTTTCTCTACAGGATGTTGCCGATGCATCGGGTGTTACACGATTCACCTTGCATCGGTTTTTTCGTGCGTGCGTGGGAGAGACGCTGAAAGGTTACATCCGAAAACGTCGATTAACGCAGGCGGCCGATCAGCTGCGAAGCTCATCGGTGAGGATCCTGGACTTGGCGATGAACGCGGGATTTCAGAGTCAAGAAGCGTTTACCCGAGCGTTCCAACATTTTTTTGGTGTCACACCGGGTCGCTACCGAAAAGATCCCAACTCTCGGCGGCAGCCGGGCTTGTTTCAAGTGTCTTCGGAGCTATTGGTTCATCGCTCCAAGGAAGTGGCGCTGGAGCCTCGAATGGTCGAGCGTAAAGAGGCTTTCACCTTGAAAGGGTGGGGTGTAGGAGCCGATCTGGAAGACGACTCTCCTATCGTGGGGTTGTGGGAGAAGTTGTTGGAGGCGTTGGTCCAGCAAGCGCAACCTCCTTCTATGTTGTATGCAGCGCTTCAACCGGAGCATCCGGGTGTTTCTCTCGAAGACGAACACCAACTGGCTTACCTGGCTGGAGTGACACCCGCACAATGGCCAGCTACTTTGGAGCCGTTTCTTTCCTTGGTTGTACCACCTGGGATGTACGCCGTGTTTGAACATCATGGACCACTGGAACATATTGTCCATACCGTCAATTACATCTGGGCAAGCTGGCTTCCTCAATGTAACTATCGGAAATCAGATCGACCTGATCTGGAAGTTATGTCGTGGGAAGCTATGACATCGCAAGAATCATACATGGAGCTATGGATCTCGCTGGAACCGTAGTATACTGCAGCGCAGTTTCCCGAACGTTGTTCCATCACCCAGGCCGTTTTGTTGTGGCTTGTTCCTGGACAAAACGACTCCTTCGAGGTTTGTGTTTGATGCAGGATTCATCCCAAGACAGCGGCAGTTTGATTGAAGCCAGGATCTTTCTGAACACCATTGCTTTCCTTGCCATCTTGATCGCTGTGGCAGGGGCTGCAAGTTATTTTGTTCAGGCTGGGCAATTCAAGGAAGTGGTGCAGGGAGGGAAAGCGGTCAAGGTTTACCAAACCGTCGCTCAAACGCCTGTACCAATCTGGAAAATTCTCCTCTCTCCGGTGCTCTGCTTAACGGGGAAAAACGGACCCAAGCTGGTTGTCCTCATTTTGTTTATCTTGTTCATTGGTGGTAGCTTTTCCATCATGAACAAGAGCGGCGCTCTGCCCGCGCTGCTGGCGCAACTTACGGAGAAGTTTGCGAACCGCAAGACCCTCTTTGTTGTGGTCAACGTGTTGGCGTTTGGTGTGATGAGTTCTTCCCTGGGAATCATGGAAGAGATCGTTCCCATGATCCTGTTTTTTGTGCCCATTGCTTACCGAATGGGCTGGGATTCGATGATGGGGATGGCGCTGCCGTTTTTGTCGTCAGGTCTTGGTTTCGCTGCGGCGATGTTCAATCCTTTTACGGTAGGGACGGCCCAAAAGTTGGCTGACATCCCGGTGTTCTCGGGTCTTTACCTTCGTGCTCCGTTCTTTCTTGTTTGCATGGCGCTGGGTGCTTTCTATCTGCTTCGGTACGTTCGACGGATTGAGAAAGATCCAACGCTCAGTCTTACCTACAACGACGACTTGAAGTACAAGCAAGAAACCCAATCCAAAACGGATGTGGCTACGCTGGAGCGCCCTCGTGCAGTTGTCGGTGTGATTGGGTTTTGCTTCTTGTTGATTGTTGGTGTGGTGGTCGGTGGAACCCAGGTAAAGGTGTTGCAAGACCTGGCCTTTCCCATCATTGCTTTGGTCTTTTTGGTGATGGGGTTTGGTGTAGGCTTCTTCTCAGGAACCCAAACCGGCCATGTCTTTCGGTTCTTTGCCAAAGGACTGGCCGACTTTGCACCAGCGGTGTTGCTGATCTTGATGGCTGCGAGTGTCGGTTATCTGATTGAGGTTGGCGGAATCATGGACACTGTCTTAAACAACATGGCGCACGGGGTTCGTGGGATGGGGCAGGGTTCTGCTGCCGTCACGATATACTTCTTTCAGATGATGATGAATCTGTTTGTTCCATCCGGCACAGGTCAGGCCGTTCTTACCATCCCAATCCTTGCGCCTTTGGGGGATATGATTGGGTTGTCTCGGCAAACTGTGGTACTGGCTTACCAGTGCGGCGATGGCTTCTCTAACTTGCTCTGGCCGACCAATCCCGTGCTGCTCATTGCTCTGGGCCTCGCTCGAATTCGCTACAAAGCCTGGTTGCGCTTTATCATCCCGATTCAACTTGCGTTGATGGCTGTTAGTGTGGGCTTTCTCTACCTGGCTGTGGCGATCGGATATCGGTAGGCTCGACTTAGGCCTAAGACAATGTTTCAGATGCGGGATAACGTGGGCGTGGAAGCTTTCATCTCGTGCTCCAGATGTTGGCAGTGGAGTGATTGTGCGCTTCAGTCAATGTGCTGGGAGGGGGGTGTACCCTTAGGACTTAATTTCCTGTCTTTTGGAGGAAAAAGAACAAGGCGACTGCGATGGCGCTCAGGGTAACAATGCTACCCACGATAAGGCCTTGGATCTGGCTGGATAAGCTTGACTTGGTTTGTTGTAGGGCTTCTGATTGTTGTTGGATCTTTTGCCCCAGCGACTCGATCTCCTTGTGGAGGAGGCGGTTTCGTTCTTTTTCGAGTTCCGCGCTGTTGTCCAAGCGTTGGGCGAGGCTTTGCTCAAAGTTTTGGGTGGTCAGGCGGATCTGTTCGAGGGTTTGGATGTCTTTCTCTTTCTTGGCGAGTAGCTCCTCGATTTGACCTTCCATGTTGGTCTTGAGTCCAGGCAATGCACCCGAAAGGGAGTGCAACTCAGAGAGCAACTTCTCCGTACTTTTGACACTTTGCAAAAGAGACTCTTGCACACTGTGCATGGAGTCTGCGTAGGTTTGGAGTGTGACAAGGACCTCTTGCAGGTTTTGGGAAGCTTCTTTAACACTTTGCTCGTGGGTTGTGGCTTGTTGGTTCGTGTCAGCCAGGGACTTGAGCTGGGTTTTGAATTTGCTGAGTGTTGCTTCTGTGTCTTGAAATTGCTTAACGACGTTGTGTAGTTCAAGAGCGTTGGTCATGAATTAAGCTCCTTTTTCCGCTTCTTGCGTAAGAGATGATTCTGATGTGGTTGTGGGTTCTGATGAAGGAGAGGATGGCGTTGATACCTCGCTAGGATCGACCAATAGCTCCACAGATTCGATGTCATCCATGGAGTTGGAAGAGGGAGGTTGTGTCATCCAGGTTTGAAGTTGTTCGTACTCCCGGTTCACTCGTCGGTGGAGAGCGAGGACGGCAAAAGCCAAGTTCCAGTCGGTGTGTTGCTCTACCACGTGGTGAAGGTGTTGGGAGGCATGCTGGGCCGCTTCTTCATTGGAAAGTAGGGGTGTTAACACAATGGATTGATGCTGCTCCTCGAACAGTTGTAGGGGTTGAAGGCCCGCTTCTTGTGCGGCGGCTTGGGCCACGGTTCGGAAGAGGGGAGTGGGAAGCCACCACAGGTCTGATCGGAGACGAAGGTAGCGCAAGGCCCAATCCCAGGCGTCTTCACTGCTGGGAGCATCGTTTGTGAGCACCTGGAAGGTACGACGCGCTTCCATGTCATCATGACAAGCGGATGAAGCCAACAGATAGGCGACTCTCGCTTGTTGCAATAGCTTCTTGTTTTGGTGAAGCTTGGAGCAGGCCTCTTGGATGTAGTTCCAGGTTGTACGAGGGAGCCAACTTGTTGTACTGAGCGGTGCTTGGGATGTGGCATCTTGCACAAGCGTAAGAAACTGCGCGAACAGCTGGCTGGTTTTCTGATGGTTGGCCGGTTGCTTCTCAAGCCATTGCAGTACACCCTCTGCCATGTGGGGCAGCTGTTGAAGGGTAAAGCTATGACCTCGTTGAGACATCGCGATCTGTCGGCCGATATGTCCTTTGTCGGAGGCAGGGGGGAAGAATTCGTTTTGCAGCGTAAGGAAACCTTCCCAACGTCCTTCGTTCCAGAGGTACTCTTCCAGAGCTTCCAGTCGCTTGGATTGTTGGAATTGCAATGTGACTTCGAGAGACAATTGGTTGTCGGTGCTGCTGAAGAAGGCGTGCCAGGCTCTGGCGTGCCGTGCTTCTTTGGGGTGGCCCCCCAACTCAAAGTGACGGGCTGCTGAAAGACAAAGTTCCGGACTTTGCTCTACTTTCGCTTGCTTTAATGTCTCTTGTCCCTTTTGGAAATGCTCCAGCGGGTCAAACACCAACTGAATGTCTTTGGGGTTGACAGGGTCATTGACCACAAAGTTTTGGAGGTACGAAGCGATGCCGACAGGACCCCACAACAGGTCGTCATGATCGGCTCTGTCAATGAAGTACAGTTTGACCCGGGCTCGTGTCGCTGCGACGTAGAGAGAGTTGAGAGCAAAGTCAAGCTGCTTGAGAGTGCATGTCTTACGAATTTGCCCTCTCTTCTCGTGCTTTTTCCACTCCCAAAGTTCGTTGAGCTTCTCACCAAAGCCAAACATCACGACGTACGGGTATTCGAGACCTTTGACGGTCATGGGAGAGTTCACCCAGGCCACGTCCTCCTCGTCACAGTCGGGGCCAAATACCTTTCGCAACAGGGCGTCGTTGGTAACGTACTCCAGGCGTTGTCCTTCGGCGCATGGAACAATCACTTGCAGCTTGGTGAGCAGCTCCTGGAAGTCTTGTGCGTTGTCTTCATTCATGACAAGGCGAACAACGCCCCCTTCCTTCTTGTCTTGGTTCCAGGGGAGAACCTTTCCAGCCCGTGAGCGGTTAAGGTGTTCATTGCGCCAACCTTGAATCGCCTGTGTGACGTCCACAACGTGTGGCGTCGAGCGATAGTTCCACTGCAGTCGTTGGATGTTGCTGCGAACTCCTTCGTTGTGACGACCAAAAAGAAGAGCCGTTTCCTCAAAGAACAGGGAGGTGAAGCCCTCCCATCGGAACCCTGAGGGGTTGATGGTTTGGAGTGGATCGGCCGCGAAGATGAAAGGAATGCTAGGGTTGGCGCGGCGGGTCAAGTTGTAACGGGTATGACCCAACAACCGGAACAGCAAACGCAAATCGTTGTAGGTTAAGTCTTGTGCCTCATCACAGACCACAGCGGTCCAGTACATGGAGGCCATTTGTGACATCTCAGACGGTTGTAGCTTGTTGGTGAGGACAGCAAGGCAAAGGTCTTGGTCGTCCCAACGGTTGTGTTTGTGAAGCCAGTCTCGGTAATCGGGCCAGACCTTGTCGTACACTGTAGCGAAGTCTTCCTCGCTGAGACCGTCGCGACTCTTCTCATGAAGGAGTTGGAAGTCGTCTTTGTTAAATTCAGAGTCTTTGGCTCCTTCGAGGGACGAGCAAGTGGCCCTGCCTTTAATAAAGCTGCGAATGACAAACCAGGCTTCTTCAGCAGAGACTGGAGGAACAACGTACTTGTCTTTGAACCACTTCAGAAAGTGAGAAAAGCGGACACAAGGGGTATCTTCGAACCGCTCCATCGCTTCTTCCGTGAGGAGGGAGCGAAACAAAGCTCGTGTTGTAAAGAAACATGTCTGGGTGACTTCTATGGCTTCCGCATGGCTCCACTTAAAGTGAAAACAAAGATGGGCCACTACACGGTTTTGCGTTTCTTCCCGAAGCTTGTCGTTGAACGTAACAAACAAGGGGGATGCGATGGTGTCGGAAGCCCCGCCCCATTCGGCCATTTCTTTGCGGTAGTCCAGCAACTCCGCGATGTAATACGTGAGCAAGGTGCTTTTCCCGGAGCCTGCCGGGCCATCGATGAACAACGGGAACTCTTTGCCTTGTTGAAGGTTCTCCAGCACTTCAAATTCTTCTTGGGAGAGAGGCAAACAGGGATCCAGTGAGGGCTTGTCTGTGGCCTCCAAGGCGAGCCAGGCATCTTTTTGGATGAGTCGCTCTTGGGAGTAAGCGCGTCGGCACTTGCGCGCGATTTGGTCGATGTCTCCGATGATATGAGACGAGAGCTTTTGTGTTCCAAGTTCGCCAACAGTGGGAGGCGTTTCGTTGCCAACTCGCATCAGGTGGATGGCCCGTTGGGAGCCATGTTGGAGAGCCTGGTATGCTATCCACACCTCTTCGTTCTCGACAATACAGGGTGAGGACGTGGAGAAAAGGTTTTGTCGGGTGAGCACTTCCACCAACAAGTCATGGACGGCTTCACGATAGTCGTCCATGTCGTCTTGTGCCATGTACTCGACCCAAAGTCGGCTTTCGTACACTTGGTGTTCGTCCTTGCGCAAGGTTGAGGCAAGGTCCAGTTGCAAGTTGAACCAGCCTTCGCAGTGCTCGGGCAGAGGGGGAGTTCGGACGACGTTGCTCTCTTCGTTGGCGCGAGCTTCTCTAACACATCGTCGTCGGTCGTCATCCGTGGCATACCCATGAACCTTGGCATCAACTCCTGGGTTGGTGTCGCGGTTCTGGTAAAACTTTTCGTAGCTTTGGTCCTCGTGTGTGAGGACCTCGTGAAACGCCAGGACAGGCTCTCCGTCCACGCTTTTGCATGTGACCAAGATACGTTTGGCACCGAATCCTTTGCGGCGAAGGTACAAATTGTTTCCAATGGGAATACATTTGAGGTGGTGAACGATTTGCAATGGGTTCTCCAGGCTCTTTGCATCCTCCACCAGCTTGTTGAGTTGTTCTTGAAAATCTTTCAAATCTTTCGGGTCATTCAATCTCGCTTGGAGATGTTGGGACACATAGGTAATCAAGCAAAACCTCCATTGACACAAGGAAATGCAGACTTACCGGAGCGGACCTCTGACAAGCCGCAGTAGGGAGTTGGTATTTTTGTTGTTGATCTTGAACAAGAGCAAGAGATGCAGTCTAGCAAACCTGTTTGGGGAGGGCAACCGCGTGGGACGACGTTTCGCAGACAGGAGAGAGTCTTGAGTCAGAGGGGTCATTTTGTTATGTTCGGGGCCAGCTTGCTCCTGCCTGGGTGTATGAGGCACCCACGTTCTCTCTTCGACCCCAAATCTTCGATTCCTTTACAACTTGAGATACGAGTACTTGTATGAACCGTGCGATAAAAGCCAGCGCTGAGTTTAGCTGGCCGTTTTTGATTTTGATGGCTTTGTTGATGTCTTTTGTGGCGCTTGCCATCGATATGATGTTGCCTGCTCTTTCGCAAATTGGGACCGATCTTCACGCGGGAGGTGTCAGCCAGTCGCAAATGGTAATCACCTCCGTGTTTTTGGGGATGGGGCTGGGCTTGCTTCTGTTTGGACCTTTGTCTGATGCTTACGGTCGCAAACCTGCCCTGTTTGTCGGGATCTCCATCTTTATTGTGGGGTGTTTGTTTTCGTTGTTCGCGCAAAGCTTTGTGTGGATGCTGGTGGGTCGGATGATTCAGGGGTTTGGAGGAGCGTCGTGTCGGGTTGTCACCACGGCGATGATTCGGGACCAGTACGAAGGCGAAGTGATGGCCAAAGTGATGTCGATGGTCCTCATCCTGTTTATTCTTGTTCCTGCGATTGCTCCCAGCATAGGTCAGGTGATTCTGTGGGTCTTCCATTGGCGGATGATCTTTGTCTTTATGCTTGTTCTTGCGGTCATCAGCGGGGCATGGCTGTTTTTGGGGCAGAAAGAGACTCTGGCCCAAGAGCACCAAAGGCCGCTTTCCTTTGCGACCTTTCGCAGTGGCGCGCTGGAAACCTTAACCCACCCTGTATCGATGGGTTACACCTTGGCTTCGGGGTTGGTCTTTGGTGCCTTTGTGGGTTATCTCAGTTCCGCGCAGCCCATCCTGCAAGGGCTGTACAAGCTGAAAGGTATGTTTTCGCTGGCATTTGGGGTTCTTGCTCTGGTGATTGGTTCTGCGTCGTTTGCCAACTCCAGGTTGGTGGAGCGATACGGGATGAAGCGACTGTGTACTCTTGCTCTCTCCTTGATGACAATTCTTGGTGCCATCGCGCTGCCTCTGTTCTATACGATGCAAGGACAGCCGCCGCTGCTTTTGTTTCTAAGCTATCTGGCTGTGACCTTCTTTTGTGCAGGTATTCTGTTTGGCAACTTTAGCTCCATGGCGTTGCAGCCAATGGGTCACATCGCAGGGATTGCCAACTCTGTGGTCAGCGCTGTACAAACCATCGTTTCTGTGTTCTTGGGCGGTCTCATTAGCGCCATGTACAACGGAACGGTGTTGCCGCTCACCACGGGGTATTTGTGTCTAAGCCTTCTCTCTCTGATTGTTGTCCTTCGAACCAAGTGACACCCCCCATTCTTCGTACACGAAACGCAGGGCGTGACAGGTGAGAGGTGTTCCAGTAAAGTTTGCGATCGTCTCTCTCTGACTTTTGCCAATCCGATGACCCCAAAAAGACTGTTGAACCGATGGACAAAGCAGCCCTCTTGCGATGCATTGTGGATGAACTGGAAGCGAACCATGAGCTGCTTCTTCGAGCGGCCAACGCGGCTCATGAAGAAGCAACACACGAAGAGTCCACTGCCGAAAACAAGTATGACACCCGTGGCTTGGAAGCTTCCTATCTGGCTGAAGCGCAATCCCGCCGAGCTACCGAGTTGGAACAGACCATCCGACTCTTTAAGAGTATGAAACCTCGTAACTTCTCCGACGAAGACAACATCACCTTGGGTGCTTTGGTTGAACTCTCCGACGAAGATGACAGCCAGTGGTTCTTCCTGGCTGCCAGAGCCGGTGGTACCAAGGTTACTCTGGAAGGTCAGACCATCTCGATCCTCACGCCACAATCCCCTCTCGGCAAACAGCTGATGGGTGCCCAACTGGGCGACCCGGTTGAACTCCGACTCCGCAACAAAACCGTAGAATACGAAATTCTCCAACTCTTCTAAGCGGAAGAGCGGAGAGCTTAACGTGTTGGGTATCGGACATATCCCTTGCGTACGGGGCGTTGTCGGTTGTATTTCTTGGCCGCATGACATCCAGAGACACAGGAACCACCGCGAGCGGTTTTGCGAAACTTGATGGGGAGTTTCCAGGCGGCTTGTTTTCCTTTCTTACCGTAAGGAACAAAGGCTCGGATCAGCGCAGGCTGTCGGCTCGCGTGTGCGTCGTGGCAAGCGCTGCAGTTGCGACCTCTGCGTTGTTTGTTGACATGGATGTAGTGGAGGTTGAGGGTTCCGTTGCGAAACTTCGTCGCTTGCGTACGTTTTTGGGTCACCAGATCTGCTTTGTGACAAGAGAAGCAGAGCTTGAACTTGCCTTTTCGGAAGGCAACATAAAAGGCAGAGGCCATCGTTTTCTTGAGCAAGCTGTGTTGTGAGGAGTGATGGGGGGCATGACACACCGAACATTGACCCTTTTGGATTGGCTTGTGCGGGTTGCGCTTGCCTTGCAGGTGGGCTTTGATGTTGGCTATGACATGGCCTTGCTTGCTACGAAGTTGCTTGTTGTGACAGGACAAACATAGCTTCTTCTCTTGTTGCTTTTGTAGCTTGGGATGTTTGGAGTGATGAGGTTGATGACACTTCAAACAAGACGACGCGGAGGCCATATTGTGCCAGGATTTGGCTCTCTTGTGTTGGGCAAAGGAGCTTTGGTGACATTGCAAACATAGCTTGTTGCTGGGTTGTTGGAGCAAGCCTTTGTGGTTGGAGCTATGTGCCGTATGACAAGCGCTGCAGTTGTCCTGAACGGGTTTGTGAAAGATAGACTTCTTCCCAGAAGCCAGCGTGTGTTTGGGATGATTGGGCTTGAGCGTCTTGTGGCACTGTAGACACAGTTGCTTGCCTTTGCGTCGGAGCAGGTTGGCATGGCGCGAACGGTGCGGACGGTGACAGCTCATACATTGGGTTGTTACTTTGGGATGCTTGTGATGCTTGGCCCGCATCGTACGGATGTCACGACGGTGGCACGACACGCACATCCGCGTGTTGTTGGTGCGGAGAAGCTTGCGACGTGGTGACGGGAGGTGAGGCCTGTGACAGTTTAAACACTGTCCTCGAAGCAAGGGCTTGTGGGTTGAGGCAAACCGGCCTGATAGCTTCCTGTGATAGCTTGTGTGGCACGACTTGCATAGCTGGGTTGGAGGCTTTCGCAGAAGCTTCTTCCAGGGGCTTTGGTGTGGGGTGTGGCATTGGATGCAACTCCACCCTTGGATGTTCTTCTTGTGTTTGTGCAAGCCCGGTTGTTTGCGGTGACAGGTAAAGCAAGCCTGGTTGCTTCGGTCTACCGGTTGAAACTGATGACGCCGTGGCTGGGTGGGCTTGTGGCAAAATTGACACTTCTTGTACTTAACAGGTCGGTGAATGGACTTGCCCTGTTTGCCATAGTTGCTGTGACATTGGGAGGTCTGGCAGCTTGCACCGATCGTTGTGGGAGGTTTGGGGCGAGGGCTTGCTCCAGCGGTCCACCACACCAACACTCCGAGGGTTGCAAAGAGCAGGGTCCAACGAAATCGATGTGAGAACGGCGCACGACTCGTCAGCCCTTGGGGTTGCTTTGCCATACCTAGGACTCCTCTGTGATGTCAGAGGCCGTGGGCAGACGGAACATTCCAACGTGAAGCTGACCTTGGACAATGGGAATGGCCACCTTCAGGAACAACGTAAACAACAAGAAGCCGATGGAGAACACACCAGCCGAGACGCCCCATTCGATCCAGGTGGGCGTGTACTCGTAGATCTCACCGAGAGGGGAGGGAGTGAGTCCTGGAATAACCAGAGCGATTCCTTTCTCCAAGAACGCTCCAAAGTAGGCCATCAACGCGCCAAGGTTAAGGAAGAACATATTCTTTCGTATCTTGGGAATCAGATAAAGGAAGAACGCACCAACCTGGAGAAGGAGAGAGGTCCATCCAAACCAAACGATGGCTTTCTTCCCATGAAGACCCACATACAGATACTTAAAGTGCGAGAGGTGCTTGGTGTCAGAGTAGATCTCTTTGAACACTTCAGCGCCCAGGAAAAAGACATTGAAGAACATCGCATACATCATCAATTCAGCGATGAACCAAAGGGTTTCTTTTTTGACTTCAAAGGAAGAGACGCGCTTCAGAAGCTGCAGCAAGATAAGGATAACAGCAGGTCCTGCACACAGGGCTGAAGCAAGAAAGCGTGGGGCCAAGATGGCAGAGTTCCAGAACGGACGACCCGGCAAGCCATTGTAGAGGAACGCCGCTACGGTTTGGATGCCAACCGCGGCGGGTATGGAAAGGATCAGCAAAGGCCACAAGATCTTCGTGTTGCGGGCGCTTCGAGTGAAGTCTTTGTACAGAATGTACAGGACAATCAGCAGGCTGATGACCATGTACGTGGCGAGGCTTACGATATCCCAGGCCATGATGGACTGAGGAAAGTTGAGGATGCCCAAGTAAGGCACGAGGTGCCAGGCGCGCTCCGGGCGACCCAGGTCAACAAACACAAACAACATCGCCATAAGCACGGCACAGACCGCGAGAACCTGGGCAAACAGGGTGACATTTTGGAGTTGTTCTTGCTTGTAGAAGTAAGCGGGTATCACAAGGAGGATGGCGGCGACAGCAATCCCATCCATAAAGGTGAAGTTACCGATGTAGAGAGCCCAGGCTACCTGGTCGCGCATACCGGTTACAATCAAGCCGTGTTGGATCTGGTGAAAGTAAGCCAGCCCACCCACACCAATCAACAACAGCAGAAAACCGACCCAGCTATAATAAAGTAGGCTGCCTTGTAGCACGGTGCGCAAACAGGCTTGCAGAAATTGCCTCACTCTCATCGGTTTGCCTCAGTAGTAGTAAAAGAATTGGGGTTTGGTGTTGAGTTCTTCTTTCAGCACCAGGATCTTTTTGCGCTTGAGGATCTTTTGTAGTTCGCCGTTCGGATCGTTGAGGTTGCCAAACTTACGGGCACCCACAGGACAAGCTTCGACACAAGCCGGATAGCGACCTTTGCGAACCCGTTGGATGCAGAAGGTGCACTTCTCCACCACGCCGCGAGGGCGAGGACGGTTGCCCAGGTAATGCATGTCAGGATTCAACTTCTGGCTGGGAATGGACGGTGTTCCCCAGTTAAACATGCGAGCTTCGTAGGGACAGGCCACCATGCAGTAACGGCAGCCGATGCACCAGTTGTAATCGACGACAACGATGCCATCGGGGTCACGCCAGGTCGCCTGCACGGGACAGATCTTGGTGCAGGGAGAGTTAGCACATTGCTGGCAGGCAACAGGCATGTAGGTCTTGCCGGGTTGGGGGACCGTGTCTGGGTTGTAATAGGCGGTGCCTGCTTCCATGTCGAGGCCCTTCTCCGACTCCAACTGCAAGACGCGGATCCAATGGATCTGTGGGTCGCGAGACTGGTTGTTTTCCTCCACACAGGCGTACACACATTTGCGACATCCGGTGCAAAGGCTCAGGTCGAGAGCGAAGCCAAACATCACATTGCGCAGCGGCGCAGTCGTCGAAACCTTCGTGCGACGGCGGTACTTGGTCCAGTACTCACGCTCCAATCGCGCGACCACATTCCTCCGCTCGTTTGGTGACAAGCGGTAGTAGTGTTGCTGTGTTAACTCTGCGCGTTGGTCTGGTTTGCAGCCCATGTTGGTCACCAGTCCGACGCCAGCGATGGCTCCAACCAGAAGCTGGCGGACAAACTCACGACGAGAGAGCTGGGCGAGCTGCTCGGCTGTTGCATTGGGTGGAGGTGGAATCCACTCGGTCAGGTCTCCAAGGTTGGTGTCGTCGCCCGGTTCATGAATGCCTTGCGCCTGAACCAACGAGCTTGTGGGTTGGCTTTCGCTTTTTCCAGAGCCGCAGCCGCAGCTTCCAGAGCCACAACCTCCCGACGAGGGCATTGAGAGAGAGTCCATGCTGGGTAGGTCGTCGAGGTTGGAGGCGATGTTGTAATGCGACGAGAGGGGAGGAGGATAAATCAGTCCACCTTGCGCCTGGTTGGGAGGAAGGGCTGAGGGCAACTTTGCTCCCGACGTTACGTTGCTTCGGGGCAGGCGCGCTTCGGTTTCGGGTGGAAGCCAGATATCGCTTCCGCTGCCGCACGTGCCACACGACGAGGTCGAGCAGGTCCCGCATCCACTGAGGGAAGGAGGCGCAGCCTGCATGGTCTTCACCTGCTGGACCAGGTTGGCCATCACGTCGCTTGAAGGCGATAAGGATTTCGGCGTTGGGTCCAAGCTTTGTGGAACCTTGGCTGCTTCTTTGGTTGTTGTCATAGGACCTCCCTGGGTTGCAAAACAGAAAAAATTTACCCTGTCCGAAGCTTCATCGTTTCCGACGTTGAAGCTTGGCCGGTGGTATGGGGGGTGGCATCGGCTTAAATGTGATAGCTTTCGGGTTGTGAGGGTTGTGACAGTGTGTGCACAACAGATACTTCTTGGGTCCGTTCCATTTTCCCGTCAGGCGGCCGTGGATTCCGTCCAGCCAATCCCGAGTTTTGTCTCCATGGCACTGGAAGCAAAGCAGATAGGACTTCTTGTAGGAGATGATGGTTTCATCAGCCAAGCGAAGCTGGTTGGGGTTCTTGGACGAGTGGCAGTGGTAACACCAAATGTGGTTGGCTCCATGACGCAGCGTCAGATTTTGATGGGAGCGGACCAGCTTTCGTCGCGTTCGGTTGGGCGAACCTGTGTGACAGGCTTTGCAAGGATAGTACGCTTTGTTGCCCCAACTGGGAGGCGTCTCGACTTGGAGAGTTTTCCCTCGCAGCGACACAACGTTGTCGGACTTCGATGCTTTCTTCTGGCCCTTGGATTTCCTTTGTTTTGCAGAGCCGGGCAATCCCTTGCGTTGCTTGATAAGCTTTTGAGCCGGTGACTCTGGTGCTGGAGGGATCTCAATCCGTTGGCGGCACCCGCTTCCCAGCCATGCCCCGAGCAGAACACCGATCAAGAGGGCTCGAATTTTGAATGATAGAGTGGTTGTCATAGCCTCTGTCTTTGCTGTGGTTTCGTACCTAGGGTTTGGGTGAAGTACGCTTCTTCAAATGTGGTGCCGTCAATAACTTCTTGTAGCGTTCGTAGCCTTGGGATACCGGCTGTTTTCGGTTGTACGTTCGTGGCTCATGGCAAGCCGTTTGGCATGTACCGCCGCGAGATTGAGACTTGAAGCCCACGTGGAGGTTCCAGCCACCAAACCGAACCTTGTCGCGAATTAAGTGAGGTCGGTTGGCTGCGTGAGGGTCATGGCAAAATCGGCAGCTTCGGCTCTTTTTGCGTCGAACGTGAACGTAATGAAGATTCAAGGCGCCGTTGCGAAACTTGGTGGCCTGGTAGGTTTGCTTTTGGGTGATCGCCTCCGAAGCATGACACGAGAAGCAAAGCGCGTAGGTCTCGGAAGAAAAGGCTGCGTATAGCATTGAAGGAAAGGCTTTGACGAATAGCTTGTCGTGGGCAGACCCGTGGGCGCTGTGGCAAGCGATACATTTCCCCTTGCGAACGGGCTCATGCTTAAATTTGTGGGTGGCGAGATGCTTCTTGATGTTGATCAGCTTCTTTTTGCCTTGCATCACCACGCTTTGGTTGTGGCATCCCAGGCATAGCTTGGCGTCAGCGCGTTGAAGCATGGCCTTGTGACGACGTTCGTGGCCTGTGTGGCAGTTCATGCACTGTTGCCCACGGAGCACCGCGCCATGATGGGTTTTTACGTTGGCCAGTTGGTTCTTGATCTTGGTATGACATCCAAGGCATCGCTGGACTAGATTGGACCGCAGCAGGTGGCGGTTTGGAGAGCCATGCGATTCATGGCAGGTCAGACATTGTGCTTTGCGAACGGGCTCATGAGCTTTGTGCAATCCCGCCTGTTTCCCCACCATCTCACTGTGGCATTGGGTGCATAGCTCGGACTGGGTTCGTCGCAACAAATGAGGCTGGTTGGAGCCATGAGGGCTGTGACAGGTTTGGCAGGCTCCCACAGCCACAGGTCCATGTTCAAACCGCCAGTGCTTCCGTTTTGTATGGCTGGGCTTCCAATCTTTGTGGCAGCCGATGCAGCTTGCTTGTCCCTTTGTTGTCGGCTTAAACTTGTGTCGGTTGGCTCGCACTGGTGTGTGGCAGCTGCGGCATAACTCTTTGCCTTGCTTGCTCTTGTGTTGATGGGTGAATTGGGTTTGCTCCTTGTGGCAGCTTCCTTGCGTACAGCTTTGGTTGGGAGCTAACATTTTGGGTGCATGAGGGGCCGCCTGAAGCTGACTCCACAGCAACAAAGCAAGCAGACCAAGAAGCCAAAATCCGGTGCGGAGAGAGGCAAGGGAAGGCGTCGTCATCGTTCTCTCCTAGCGTACCGAAGTGTGGCAGTAACGGCACATGCCGTTGGTTTTGGCGTTCAGTCGGTTGCTGAAACGCCAGCCAGGAGGGTGTGGGTTGCCGCCAAACGCACCCACGCGGTGGCAGTTCACACAGTTGGAGCGAGGTCCCTGGTCGTGGCAAGACTGGCAACGGCTTGGGTCTCGTCGAGCGTCGCGTCCGTGGAATGCTATGCCTCCACGTCGTACATATCCCGCAGGATGAGGCGAACGTTTGCCACGCTTGCCCATGAGCTGGGCGTTGCGCTGGTGACAGGCTTCGCAACCCGAGGGTCCATGGCACCGCTTGCATGTTGTGGGATGTAGGCGGGCTTCTCGGGCGTGACGGGTGGTGTAGTCACCGCGATGCATCATGCCTTGGACGACCTGCTCGGGAAATCGCAGACTCGGCTTGACCGGCAAGGTCGGGTCGTGACAGCGAGCGCAGTACGGTTGGTCATGACACTGCGTACACAAGTCGAGGCGACCTTTGGCGTAGCGTTTGTGGGTGCGGACAAAGTTGGGCGTATGCTTGTAGTCACTGAGCGGCTTGACCGGAAAACGACGCAGGTTGGTGTGGCACTTTTTGCAGTTCATCGTATCGTACTCACTCTTGTGATTGTGACACGATAAACACGTAGCCATCGGTGGAACCGCTCGTCCTCCTTTGCGGGTTGCGATCCCTCCATGGCAGGTGCCACACTTTTGCATCTCGGTGCTTCCCGGAACGCGCGTCTTGTGGGTGTTATGGGAAAAGACAAGATGCCGATCAAACGATTGGTAACGGGGTTTGGGACCCAAATGAGCGACGTACTTGGGGGTGTTTTGTTTGTGACAAAACAAGCAAGTCTTGGCCGGCGGTGCGAGGTTCATTTGACCTTGGGCGTTGGCCTGGTGGCAACGTTTGCAAGGCACACCAAAGTGCCGATCGTGTGGAAAGGATGGTTTGTCTGCACGCATAAACAAAGAGCACGCCGACATGGTGAGAAGCCAAGGCACAACCACCAGCAAAAGCAACCCTGACAGGCGGAACGAGAGGAGGCGACTGCGAAGGCTCATCGTGCTCCTCCTTGTTGGACAGCGGCCTGCATCGTGCGACGAGCAGGCACATCCACATAGAACTGATAGCTCAACTTAAGCAGGCCCAGCCAGGATTGTTCTACAAACGGGTTGACGGTAAATTGCAGACTGCCTGTGAGAGACCAACCTTGGGCAAAGTTCCATCGGCCTGACACCGACGCATAAAAGGAGTGAGGGTATCCTCGAATCTCCCGGCTGTAGTTGTAGTATTGCGCGTCGGCGGCGAGTAGAAAGGCATCCAGTTGTTGTTGCCAAAACAGGCGAATTCCGTAGTGTCCGTCGCTTTGGTCCCGGAGACGTTCCAGAGTTAAACCCAACCAACCCGAAGGTCGACGGCTATACTGGTAACGAACGTACAGCCGGATCTGGTCTCCTGTAGGAAACGCCGAGGCGGTTGCGTTGGGGTCCGTCTGTGTATCTTGTTCGGAGGGAACATCCGGCAAATGAATCAAGCGGGCATCCACACCCAACGACAGGCGGCGTTGTAGCATCGTAAACCAGACCTGGGCGTAGGCTTCGTGGAATGCGTTGGTAGAGAACACAGAGAAGATGGAGTTCTTGCTCACAAACGCGGAGGGCATGGCGTACTCGTAGCCCAGAGTGAAGCGGAGCCAACGTAGCGGGGTTAACTCCACCCGTCCTCCTGCTTGTCGCAGCTGCAACAAGTGAAGGTCGGCGGATGCGCTGCCCGAGATCTCCAACCAGGAGAGGGGCACAAGCGCCGCGTCAATACCAAGCAGCTCATGGGCAGGTCGGCCGTCTTCCAGCATCTCCAAGAAGGTGATCCCAATTTCACTGATGTGACCGACGCGATGGGAGATACGGGCTCCTGTCATAAAGTAGCCCATGCTAGGGGCAAACTGAGGTCGCACCACCCACCCGGCAAAGACACGTGCGCCCAATCCAAACGGCGCGCGGGCTTCGAGCCTTGCTCCGTCAAAGTGCAGCACCTTGTTGTTTTGGTACACGTACTGTCGTCCCAAGAAAGCCTGAAATCGCATCTTGGGGTCGCGGTACGCAATCATCGCGAGGTTGAGATCTCCGTTCACTTGGCTGGTATTCAACGTATCAATTGGGTCGATCTGTCCCCAACCTGAAAGCTGAATGGACAAGTCGGGGACCGTTGGAAACTGCGAGGAGATCGATAGTATCTCAATGAACGCCAGAAGGTTCTTGATGCGTTCCACGTCTTCTTGTTGGTAGTAGCGAATCAGAGTCTCAGAGTGGCCTGAAAACGACACCACCGGACGCGCTGCATTCCCTGTGGATTGGGCGTCTACGGAGGAGCGGGACGTAAGCATCCAGCAGCCCACGGCGAACAGCCCAATGACACAGAACGTTCGGTAACGAGTGAGTCGTAGATTTCTCATAGATCGACCCTCCCGTTGATATGAAGGGACGGTGTTTTGATGCTGCCGTCCTGCGCCATGCTGCTGTGGCATCGGTAACAATCTTTGGACGCTGTATGACTGGCTCCACTTCGGGTCTTGCGAGGCGGATTGCCATGGCATGAGCCGCATGTGGACTGTGTGCCATCAACCTTTGTCCAGACCGGCTCTGTGTGGCTTCCTCCGTTGAGGGAGCTACCGTGGCAGTACACATTGCGGCAGGTGTTGGTCGCTCGGTCCCAGGTGGGCTTCAGGCTGTGTTGTGTGGCCAGGCCTTGGAAGATGACTTCGGCTGGCAAGCTGGCGTCCAAATGGCCCGCGTCTTCCGTCTTTTGAGGGACTTTGTGACACGCGCTGCAAGCCACCGCGACATGACGTCCGTTGTCTTTCAGGTGAACTTGGTGGGCGCCAACACCCCGCTCGGTGGTCGCTGTTTGACCGGACAAATCACGGGGTGGCGCTGCGTTGGCTTCGCTTCCGTGGCAAGCGTTGCAAGCTTTGGGGTAGTTGGATTCGACCTTGCCGTTGAGGTGCAACGAGGGGTCGTGAAAGCTGCCGTCCTGCTTCATGTTGCTGTGACAGTTGGAACACTGTGTGTCAGCAGGGTGCGGGTCGCCGTTTCGCAGCGACTTGGGTGGGTTACCGTGGCATGTGGTACAACTCACCGCGTTATCAGGAGCTTTCCAGGTCGGCGCCGTGAGCGTCGCTTCTTTCATCCCGCTGCTGTGGCAGTAAGTGTTGGTGCAGGTGCGCTTGTCTGCATCCCAGGTTGGATTGTTTCCCTGATTTTGGATACGAGCGCTCCATTGCACCTGGACCTTGCCGTCCAAGTGGCCCTGGCTGCGCAGCTGTGAAGGAACGGAGTGACAGTCAGCGCAGGTAAGACTCTGCATCCAACGGCTGCGAAAGTGAGCCTGATGTACGTCGCCTTTGGCTTGTTGGGAAGCCACCGTGGTACCTCGAAAGGCCGCTTGCTCATTGGGTTGTGTCTGGTGACAGCTGCTGCAACCGTCGTTGGTTTGTGTGTTGTGACACTTCATACAGCTGACTCCGCTGCCACCTCCGGCCAGATCTTCGCCATGGCACGATGTACACGTCTTGAAGTCCCACGAGGCGTCTTGAAGGAGCTTGCCATGAAAGCCTTTGCTTCCAGACAAATGAATGTCTGACGTATGAACCGAGCCGCGCTGGTAAGCCAATCGGAAGTCGACAACCCACTCTTGCAGTCGGGCTTTCCAGGCGTCATCCACGCGGTGTTCGGAAACCGCTGCGTCGCTCTTCAGGACTGTGAGAAGGAGGCTGTTCTTGTCACCTGCGAGCGCGTTGGGCGTTGCATCTGAGCCTTTCCCTAACACACCTGCGTAGCTGGCCATGTTGTATTGCCCTTCTGCCTTTTCGCCGTTGTGACAAGAGATACAGCGTGTGGCGATCTCAGCTTGCAGGTCTTTGTAGGTGACTGTTGGAAAATGCAGCACCCGCTCTTCGTTGAGGGGCAAGACCTCGCTGCGGGGCACTGTGCACCCCAACCACAGCAAACTTCCCAACAACCAGAGCAAGCCAGGCCCAAGTCGCCTGCATCCAGGGATGTGGGATGGTTGTTTACCTGGCATGAAACTTCACCGCTGTTTGCGCGGCCCAGTTGATGTCACGACCGGGCTGGTTCGCGTGGCAGGCTCCATTTAAGCATGAGGTTTTGAGAGTGAGATAAGGGTTGACTGTCTTGCCATCCGTGCTGAGCTGTTGGGCTGTCGGAGAGGTGTTGATGGCGAACAGGTGGACTCGCAGGTCGCCGAGGCTCTTGGCGCTGTCTGCTTTGGCTTCGGTCCCAAACTTGGGCATGTGACAGCTCAGGCAGGTGAGGTTGCTCATCCCAGAGTTGTTGTCTTTCTTGTATTTCTCCCAGGCTTCTGTCTCGCGGAAGTGACACGACTCGCAGCGCGCGATGATGGCCTGGGTTTGGTTCGCCTTGGTGCTTTTGTGTGGGTCATGGCAGTTGATGCAACTCATCGCCGACTTTTTGCCCGACAGCATCGTATTGAGCTGCTGGTAGTTGTCGACGAGCCCTGCTTTGGCATGGATGTTTCCACGTGGAGAGCGACTGTGACACTTTCCACAAGCATGAGAGGTACGGTCCACATTAAGCTTGCTCTGGATCGGGTTTTTCACATGGAGGCTTCCCGGCCCGTGGCAAGATTCACATTGAACTCCCTCAAATTTCCACGTTCCTACAAGCCCAGGTTGATTGGCTTGTGCGTTGGGATCGTACCCTGTGGTGTGACACTTCGCGCAGTCCCCAAACTTGATTGTGTTGGGCTGGGCGGTCTCCTCAAAGCCAACCCAGATCAGGTCCGAGAGGTTGTACTGGGCCAGCGCGCCTGTGTGGACGTATCCCTGAGGTGTGACGAACAACGCTCTCCAGGCAAATCCTCCAATGACATAGGAGAAATCGGCCCAGGCTTTGTTGGGAGGGGCGCCTATTTCGTTGCCATGAGGGTAAAACGATTTGCCTCCAGCCTGAACGTCGCTGGCTTTGTTTAATGCAAAGCGGTGACCGGTCTTTTCAAAGTCTGTGGAAACCGTAGCGTGGCAAACCTTGCAGGGTTGGTTTCCAACAAAGCTTGGGATCGGGTTTCCAGGGTCGCCTTGTTCGCCCTTGTCGCCCGTTGCCCCTTTGTCGCCTGTTTCGCCCTTGTCGCCTGTTTCCCCTTTGTCGCCCTTGTCACCCTTAGGACCTGTCGTTCCTTGGGTCCCCTGTGCTCCAGGGTCTCCTTTGGGACCTACAGGACCTTCACATCCCCACAACAGAAGGCATCCTAAAATGAGTCCCACTGTGAATGCGTTCCACCATACCTTCTGCACCATACACCACCTCTGTGTGACCTAAGTCGAGTAGCTATAGCTTATTGAAAGATCGAATGGGGCGAAAGCTATCCCATTGAATCTTACCTGCCGATCATTATGAGCCCTTCCAACTCGTCATTGTAGCGAAACAAATGATGGGAAGACTTGATCCAAATCAAGGTCGTATTTCTCAATCCACCTAAAGTAAAGAAGGACATATTTAGTTCGTCCTGGTTCAAGCTATCCATAGGTGAAGGAGGAGTGTGTTTATGAGCAGAAAGAAACTTGGATTTGCTCTTCTCGGGTTTGCGGTGCTGTCGTTTGTGGGGATCGCTTTAGTGTCATGTGGGGGAGGAGAACCTACACCCTTGGTTAAGATCTCAGGAGCGTATTCGGTTGAGGTGGGCAAAACCTTAACGTTGAGCGCATCCACAGAAAATGGAACAGATGCCTCTTATACATGGGCGAGCTCCGATACATCTGTGGCAACCGTCGATGACAAAGGGGTGGTCACCGCTGTTAAAGCAGGTGAAACCAAGATCACAGCAACTGGAGTAGGCAGCAAAGCTGTGGGTGAACATGGCGTTGTGGTTCTTGCCTCCACGACTTCCGAAAAAACGCCTGTGGTGATGGTTTCGGGTGCCCACGCTGTTGAAGTTGGAAAGACGCTATCGCTGAGCGCGGCCACCCAAAATGGAACCGACAAGTCGTACAGTTGGAAATCCAGCGATGAAGCTGTGGCAACTGTGGACGACAAAGGGGTCGTGACCGCTGTCAAAGCGGGCGAAACCAAGATCACCGCTACAGGGGCTGACACCAAGGCTGCAGGAGAACACGCTGTGGTTGTGACTGCACCTGCAACCCAACCTGGTGAAGCGGTCGTCTTGGTCAGCGGCGAGAACACTGTGCTCACGGGACAAACGCTTAAACTTACAGCCAAAACAGTCAACGGTACGGATGCATCGTACACCTGGACCTCCAGCGACGAAGCCATCGCTACCGTAGACAAAGACGGCACAGTCTCTGGTTTGGCTTCGGGGAAGGTCACCATCACTGCCGAAGGTGCTGATTCCAAGAAGACGGGAACCTTTGGTGTGATTGTTTCGGAGACCGTTCCCAACTTTGATGCCTGGCGAAACTCGGCTCACGCCAAACGATCCGCAGAGGCATTCCGGCACTGGGACAAAGATGGCAAAGTTCCCACCTCGTGCGCCAAGTGCCACACTTCACCAGGGTTCCGCGACTTTATCGGTGATGACGGCAGCGCGGCTGGAACGGTTGACAAAGAACACGTCACCACCTCTGTGGTTGGCTGTGAAACCTGCCACAACAAAACAGCTTCCACGCTTGCGTCTGTCACGTTCCCATCGGGCGTCAAAGTGGATGGATTGAACGCTTCTGCGATCTGTATGACTTGTCACCAGGGTCGGGCGTCAACAGACTCTGTGAACAAAACCATCACCGATGCTGCGCTGGCTGATGATGACACTGTGTCTGACAAACTTCGCTTCCAGAACGTTCACTACTACGCAGCGGGAGCGACCATTCTTGCGGGTCAGGTGCGCGGCGGCTACCAATACAAAGACAAAGTGTACGACTGGAGATTCCGTCACGTACCCGGCAATGACTCTTGCATTGGCTGTCACGACCCTCACTCTCTTAAAGTAAAGATCGACACCTGCAAAGGATGTCACTCCAACATCAACAAGACCGAAGATCTCAAAAACATCCGGATGATTGCGTCGAGAGGACAAGACTACGACGGCGACGGTGACACCTCCAAAGGCATCTACTTTGAGATGGAAGGTCTGCAGAAAAAGCTGCTCACGGCGATTCAGGCTTACGCCAAAGAGAAGTCGCAAAAAGAGATCTGCTACGACGAAAAAGGCCGCTATCCTTACTTCTTTGTGGACACAGACAAGGACGGTTCTTGCAGTGATACCGAGGCTGTAAGTTCGAATGGTTACAAGGCGTTTACGCCGCGTTTGATTCGCGCCACTTACAACTACCAGGTCTCTCGCAAGGATCCAGGGGCGTTTGCACACAACGCCAAGTATGTCATTCAGCTTCTGTTTGATTCGATCCAAGACCTAAACACTGTGATCACCGCGAAGGTGGACATGAGCAAAGCTGTTCGCAACGACGTGGGACACTTTAATGGAGCAGGTGAAGCCGCCCGTCGTTGGGATAACGATGAAGCCGTCTCTGCAAGTTGTTCCAAATGCCACAGCGGGTCAGAGGGACTTCAGTTTTACCTGACCTACGGGATTGGAAAGCCCGTCAAAGAGCCGGACAACGGCTTGGATTGTGCTACCTGCCATACCTCGTATGGAACCAAGTTCGATCTGGTCAGTGTGGATTCTGTGACCTTCCCTGGTGGAAAAGTGATCGAAGACAAGGGCAACAGCTCCAATCTGTGCGCTACCTGTCACTCAGGTCGAACCGGAAAGGCAGACATTGATGCGTCCATCGCGGCCAAGCGCTACCGTTTCTTGAATGTACATTATCTCCCTGCCGCGGCAACACGTCAGGGTACGGCTGCGCAAGTGGGTTACGAATACGACGGCAAGACGTATGCAGGACCATCTACGGGGCATATCGGCGGCGACAAATGCGCCGACTGTCACATGCCCAAAGAGAGCAATCACACCTTCAAGATTGCCGATGTGTTTGACAACGCCAACGGTTGTGTGAAGTGTCACAAAAACGAGAAGAAAGCGGAAGAGATCAAAGGCAAGGCTCGGGCAGGCAAAGACTACGATGGTGACGGTGACGCCAACGAAACGCTCAAGGCTGAACTCCAAGGCCTCGTGGAGTTGCTGTACAAAGCGATGCAGGCTGCCTCGGGTACAGACAAGCTATGTTATGAGTCCCATAGCTATCCCTACTTCTTCAAAGACACGAACGGAAATGGCAAGTGTGAACCGGCTGAAGCCACACGCACGAATGGCTTCGCGAGCTGGACGCCTGCGTTGATGAAGGCTGCTCACAACTACCAGTTTGCGCTCAAAGAGCCAGGTGCGTACGCGCACAACTTCGACTACATGGCGCAACTTCTCTACGACTCCATCGCGGATCTTGGAGGCGATGTTTCCAAGCTCACGCGACCTTAAGGAAGCGTAGAAGTCAGGGTTGTTGTGAGAAGAGACAAGTTGGAGTGTTTGGGCTGAAGGAAGAAGAAAGAAGGAAGAAGAGAGGTTAGGCGAGATCGTAGGTGATGAGAAGGGTGCCCATGCGGTCGCGCCCGTGAATCTCACAGGCGATGTATTGGTCAAGTAGCTCTTCTTCCAACTCTTCAACCAACTCTTTGCCTTCCGCTGTTTCGGGGGCGGGAGCCTTGCCGCTGCGCAACTTCACGGTTTCTTCGGGATTGTACATGTATTTGTTGTCGTATTCTTCGTGGGTGACCTTAATCTTGAAGGTCACACCGTCCACGATCTCGATGACTTGTCCTGTAATCATGTCACGTTCTTCTTCATCGTTGAAGCTGACGTTCTGGTGTTGGCTGACTTTTCTGGGCTTCTCCAGCTTATCCAACGACGGTTCTTCTGCCTTCTTTGTGAACCGTTCTGCCTTACGCCGGGGACGATCAATCTCCATTACAGGCATGTCATCGTTGTCAAGACCGCGCTTCGCTCCACTCATCTTCTCATCCTCTTACTGGTTTCCACACCAAATCATGGCCAGGGTTCTTGCATGATCCCAAGGATCATAGCCTCTTGGAGACTTTTTTTTGGCTACAAAAGCTCTTCTTTTCTTGTAGCTTTCCTTTCCCTTGAACACAAGTACCTGTTACAAGCTTTAACGCATTGTTATTCCTACGTTCTCTAGGCTTGCAAATGGATTCTTTCCTAGCAAGGCATGTACCAGTAACAATTTAGTGTCAAATGTGTCGTGAAGTCGGTGGTTTATTGCGCTTGTTGCGAGGCCTTGTGTTTCAAATCGATGTTTCACTCGCATGAAATGGCTGTGCGTGTTGCCAAGGATGTGGGAGAGTGGTACAGAGAAGGGACGAGCCAATGTCACCTTTCTTTCAAGAACGAGGGCGCTATGAACGCGATTGTACGCTTGCAAGTCGAAGACGACACGCACGATTTGTGGCTTCGCGATCTTCTACCTGATACCTACCAATTGATTGCTGCCCAACAGGCAACACCTGAAGAAGCGTTTGCGTTTGACCTTTGCATTTTGGATGAGCCCACACTCACGCGGAATTGGGAGGTTGTCCTTGCCTGGCGAAAGAGGGTTCAGCCCATTGAGCTTCCGATTCTCTTGCTTTGTGAAGAAGAGCGTGTACGGCAGCTTTCTCCCCATCTCTGGGATGTGATCCATGATGTTGTGAGCACACCCTTTGTGAAGCCTGAGCTTTTGGGCCGAATTCGCAACTTGTTGGCTCTGCGTGAAGCCTCTATGGAGCAACAACAGCTTCGCCTTCAGCTTCAGCAAGCGCAGTAGAACAACAGCTCTGAAGTCTTACCAGAGCAGATTTAAAGGTTGTACTTCTTGCGCTTTCGCCACAGCGTGGGGCGGCTGATTCCGAGAGCGTCTGCTGCTTTTCCGACATGACCGTCAGCATCCTTGAGAGCTTGTGCGATGCGCTCTCTTTCTTCGTCATCGTCGTGGCTGGGGAGCGCTAAGGCCGAGGTTTGCTTTTTGTCTGAGGCGTTTTGTGTTTTGCGAGAGATTACTTTCGGGGAAGCTGGTTCGTATTCAACGATGTCGTACGGTAGCTCTTCGGGGAGCAGGCATTCTCCACGACCCACAGCAAACGCGTATTCAATGGCGTTCCGAAGCTCGCGAACGTTGCCGGGCCAAGGGTAGCGCCGCAACAGACGATAGACCTCGGGAGAGACTTGGGTGATGTGTCGTGGACCCATTGTGTTGTAACGTTCGATCAAGTGCCAGACAAGCAAGCGCATATCTCTGCGTCGATCGCGAAGAGGCGGGAGGTGAATGGGCACGACCCGGAGTCGGTACATCAAATCTTCACGGAATCGGCCCTCTTTTGCTTCTTTCGGAAGCGACTTGTGAGTGGCAGAGATGATCCGGATGTTGACTCGGACCGGGTCGCTTTCTCCCAAAGGAAGCACTTCACGTTCTTCCAACACACGCAGCAACTTGGATTGTAGATGAAGCGGCATCTCCGCGATCTCATCCAAGAAGATGGTGCCGTTGTTGGCCCGCTGAAACAGACCGATCCGTTTGGTGATGGCTCCAGTGAAGGCCCCTTTCGAGTGACCAAACAGCTCGCTCTCTAGAAGGGAAGGGGTCAAGGCCCCGCAGTTGACGGCGACAAAGGGGCCATCCTTGCGCTGACTTTCCAAGTGGATGGCCCGGGCCGTGAGCTCCTTGCCGGTCCCACTCTCTCCATGGATGAGAACAGAAGCTTCAGAGGTCGCGATGTTTCGGACGATTTGAAACACGCGCTTCATGGAGTCATCGCGTGTCACCATCTCGCCAAGCAGCTCGGTCTCCTCGCTCTCCGTGAGGGCAACGTAAGGACCTTCTCGTTCGTCTTCGTCTTCGCTGCTTTCGGCGGCAGGCGAGGCAGGCTCTGGGTCGTTGGCTTCTTCCTCGGAAGGTGGGGCCATCAGCAGCTCCAGCCCCCCAAGAAAGTTCTCCTCCGCGTCGAAGAGAGCCACCCCTGTTTTTTGCAATTCTACTGTGCGGCCTTCATCCAGATAGAAGGTCAAAGGCTGCTGGTGAAGTTTACCAAACTCTGCAATGGGGCAGCCGACAAGGCATTCTTGGCAACGATTGACCTTGCGACAGTGTTGTCCCAACACTTCTTGGGCTTTCATCCCAAGGAGCTCTTCGGCTGCATGGTTCCAGAGCACAATGTTGCGGTCTTGATCAACGGCAAACGCAGCAATCTCGTCGGGGAGTAGATCCACCCAGGCTTGAAGGAGGTCGTGAAGGCTATGGTGTTGGAGCCAGTGGTCGACGTTGAAATCGGTCGGTAACATAGTCGTTCAGTGGTTCAAGAGTCAACGATGCAACGATGAGATCCGAGCATAAGAAGAAAGGGGGGGGGAAGTCAATTGGCGTAACAATGAATTACCACGACCCAAAGAAGGGAATGGGTACGATGATACACAACATAGCGTGGCAATTTATTGCCATGAACCATCACGAATGACGCCACGAACCATCACGAATGATGAAAGAGTGGCAAGGTTTGGATAGGATTCAGGTGATGGGATGAAGGTGAGGAGGGGGAGAGGTTGTTGGGGTGGGGTTAGCGGCGACGGCCTCCGCGGTTGCCTCCGCGACTTCCGCGGTTGTTTCGTGCTCCGCGATTGCCGCGGTTGTTTCGGTTGATACGACGGCCCTGGTTGCGGTTGTTTCGTTGCATTTGGCGTCGTTGGTTGTTCTGACGTCGGTAGTTTTGGCGCCAGTTTCGTTGGCGGTGGTAACGACGGTAGTTTTGTTGGGTACGGTGCTGACGGTGCCAGCGTCGGCGACTTTGTTGCCAGCGGCGTTGGTTTTGTCGCATGGTGCGTCGTTGACCGAGGTAAGAGCGGTATTGACGACGCCATTGACGGTGTTGGGTGGCCCAGGTGCGGCTGCGGTAGTAGTAGCGACCACCGTTAGCCCGGAAGAACACGCCGCGTCGCCATCCCCACGGTCGGTATCGGTTGTAGTAAGTGGTACGATACACGTTGTAATAGCGGGGGTATCGACCGTAGTAGTAATTGTATCGGCTGTAGAAGAAGCCTGTTTGCCAGTAAGCGTTGCCCCACCAGAGGAACGAGGAGCGCCAGTACAGGCCGCTCCAGAGTGACGGATACACAAAGAATCCGACAAAGTAGGGGTAGGCGTTGGGTGCCCAAGTGTAGGCGTAGTCAGAGTCGCGGTAGTAGTAACCATCACCGTCACGGAGAGCGTAGTACGCGCGTCGGTTGTTACGGTCATAGGGTCTGGTTTGCTCGAAGGCAAACAACAACATGTCTTGACCGTGTTGGAACCCTTGGATGTTGTTTTGGTCGATGTATCCGTACAGGAACAACATCTGGTTGTGCCATTGAGCGTCCACACGGACGGGCTTGGGCATCAACGTCGCGGGGTCGGCCTGTGGGAACTGACGACGTAGGGTTGCGAAGTAAATGGCGTTCACTTCATCTTCGAATTGTTGCATCCAGCCGCGAAAATCTTGGGGGCTGGAGGTGCGGGTTCGGTGGAGTGCTTCTTCTACGCCTTGGAGGTCGATGCGAGGTGTTCCCAGGTTCACGGGTTGCATCTCGGGTGCGGGGGCTGCCCATGCACTTCCGACTCCAAGGACCAAAGCCAACCATCCTAGCGCGGCCCATTTCATGATCTTCGCTCCATTTGTTTTCATGGAAAACTCCTTTTTTGGTGCAGGTACGAAAAACGTACGCAGTTGGTCTGCCCCTCAGCATAAAGTGTGCCCGTTTGGGCAATCGACTTTTTCTCCCCTTTGTTTGGGGTAGTTCTTGTTTTGGGGCGGTTCGGCGGAAGGATGATGTTTCAGTGTAGAGAACGAGGAGGTGAAACACACAAGCCTTGGCCAGCCGACTCACCGAAAAAGAGAAGGGAATAGATAAATAGGATTCTTTTACGAAGTCAAGGGTTTACTTCTGGGGTTCCGTTGCTTCGCTCAGGGGCTCCACTGCTGTTGGTATTTCAGCTGAGGGTGTGGGGAAGATTCCGGAGCGAATCTGAACGTAGTTAAAGATCTCTTTTGCGATGTTGAGATCGGGGAAGCATTTTTCAATGCCTTTGAAGCCAGGGGAGGAGTTGGCTTCACAAACCATGAAGCGTTCGCCGTTGAAGAGCAAGTCTACGCCAGCGATATCGAGGTCGAGCATGCGAGCGGTTTCTACGGCCAGCCATTCAATCTCACGGCTGATGGGGTAGGGCTTTACATTGCCACCGCGGGAGACGTTTGCTTTGAAGCTTCCGGTCTCGGAGAAGCGCTGCATACAGGCAACAATACGTCCACCGATCACAAAGATTCGGAGGTCGCGCCCGTGGCTGGACTCCAGGAATTCCTGGGCGATCAGGTTGGCGTTGCCTTTGGTCGATTCGATGAAGTCGATCAGGTCTTCAAACTCCCCTCGGTTTTTGGCGAGGAAGACGCCTGAACCTTTCGAGCCTGACAAGGTTTTGATGACCGTGGGGAACTTCAGCTTGGTCTCGATCAGTTCCGCGTTCAGTGGGAACTTTAACAACGCAGTCCGCGGGACAGGTAGCCCGCTGCTGGTGAGAATTTGCTGGGCGTACAGCTTGTCCTTGGACTTGTCGATGCCTGAGGAGGGGTTCAGGACCAGCACACCTTGGCTTTCGATCTGTCGAACCACTGCCTGTCCAAAGTATGTGGTGCTGGCGCCCAGGCGTACGAGCATAAAGTCTGGTAGTTCTACAGGTTTACCTTCCAAGAGTATACTCTTGTGGTCGTCCCGGGAGACCATCAAATCAAATTGCTCAGGTTTGTAGATGTTGAGCTCAATGCCCATTTGCTCCGCGACTTCGGTAAACCTCTTCATCTCGTAAGGGATTTCTTTGAGGTTGTCCAACTGGTCACGGTATAGAATCCAGCCTCGCATACTTTATCCTTCTCATTGGAGTTAGGGATTCGAGTGTCCCGTTTTTTGAGTCTGTCTCGTGGCTTGGGACATTCAAGGGTCAAATTGGAAAGACTTGCGTTTCACTCTTTGTGTATCTTGGAGAGAGCAGTCTTTGGGGTTGATGATGTGGGGTTGTTCGATGGGGAACGTTGGGAGCGCTTCCTTAAGAAGCGTTTTCCTTCCATTCTTTGACCTTGGCTTCTACCATTTGGAAGAGAACTTCACCTTCATTGATGGCGTTGGCAGCGTCGGTCTCGAATCGTTTCTTAATCAACTTGGTTGCCATCGGGCTGTCTGTCGTGGGACCGGAGACTACGGTCGTTGTGACGCCTTTGAGGGCAAGCTGTTGGATTCCACCCCAAGCGCCAACGAAGTCACTGGCGCAGAGTACAGTTGCGGCACATCCGCTCATAATGTCTTCGTGTTGGAAGATGCTGTCAACGTTGTAACCACCGATCAAACCGTCGCCCATTTCAACCACAATCACATCAGGTTTGTCCTGATTGAGGTGGTGCAAAATGGTTCGGGTGAGGGGTCCTAGGTCTTTAAGACCCACAGTGGAGGGGAGCCCGCAATCAAGGAAGCTCATGGTCCTAATCGCGCCGTGGTCTTCCATGTTGAGGGGGTCTCGAAGAGCCGCAACACCCGAAAGTTTGGCACCCATGGCGCGGTAGCCATTCCGGGTGAATTGTTTGATCAACTCGGCGACCACCTGTGTCTTACCAACGCTCATAGAGGTTCCAGCGACGAGAACAAAGGGAGCGGTGTGTTCGACGGAGTTGACAGAGGGGAGGGCTTTCTCTGTGATGTTTAAGACGCGGTTGTCTTGCACTACACAGCCAAGGACTTCCACCCGGATTGGACGACCCAGGCCGTGGAAACGTCCTGTGCACTTTCCAACCAGACCACCCAGGTTAAGCAGGCTTAACTTATCACCTTCCTTGACCGTTTTGGGAATGTCACCGACAAAGCCTTTGAGTGCACGACGTTTGCCCAATACGCCGACAATCACATCACCAATCTTGATACGAGCCAGGCGTCCGCTGACCAACTCCAGTTGGTTGTAGCTTGAGTTATCCGTCAAGGTCTGGACAACAATGAGATCCCCTGCTTTGGGTTCAGTGGGGGAAGCTACCTCCAGCTCGTGGGGAAGCTCAAAATGTTTGGTGGAAGATGCAAACTTGTCGGCGTACACTGTTTGAACAGTGTTTGAGTCGTACGACATCCTTTCGGTCTCCTTCGTTGTCTGTGGGATTTGGTGGGATCTCAAGTATAGTGGGTCTTCAAATATGTAAGAGGGAGTTCTCTATGTGCCCTAAATCATGAGTGTATGCTTGGGGGGCTAGAGAGACACAGTCTCTCTCGGATGTGTTTCAGTATAGATGAAATCCGATGAAACACACAAGAGATTTGTTTGGACACCTTTGCACGGTCTGTGCCAAAATAAGCTCAGTTTGTTTACAATTGGGTGAAGGTGGCACATCGGTTGCAACGCCGAAGCGCCAATGTTTAGGACGTCCATTCTACCACAATGAGGTTGTTGAACATGCATACAGCGCCAGAGGCGATCGAGGCAAGTACAAGGTTGTTGTTTGACGAGGCTACCAAGCGGGGAATTGCTTGTGAATTGTTGGGTGATCCCCACACCATTTTGATGAACCAGGGAGAGCATCATTGGTACGTTCGTGGTTCTCGAACCTCGTTTCAGTCCTCTGTGGGCAAGACCATTGCCGACATTAAGCTGGTGACCAAGCGAATTTGCAGACACTTCAACCTGCCCACGGCCGCTTTTGTTCATGTGAAGAAAGCGGAGGATCTGGAGAAGGTCGCTTCCCTGCAATACCCGTTGGTGATGAAGCCTGTGGATCTTCGTCACGGTGAGGGTGTCGTTGTGGGCATTCCAGATATGGAAGCTTCCCAACGGTACTACAGTCGGTGGAACCGCCCAGCTATTTTTGAAGAGATGCTGGAAGGCCGGGAATATCGGGTGCTGTGTATCGACTTTCAGTTTGTGGCCGCGGCCTGGCGAAAGCCCGCGTTTGTCACAGGTGATGGACAGCATACGATTGAAGAGCTGATCGCGGAGAAGAACCGTCATCCTTGGAGGGGTGAAGGTCACCAAGGGTATCTCACTCGGATTGAAGTGGATGATCTGGTGCAAGAGTACCTTACGGATCGAGGCCTGACGCTGCAGAGTGTGCCTGCGGATGGAGAAGAGGTGAAGCTTCGCAAAACGGGGGGACTCTCCACTGGTGGAGAAGCCTGGGATGTGACCGACCTGGTGTGTGACGAAAACCGCGAATTGTTCGGCCAAATTGCTCGTGCTTGTGACCTGAATACCATTGGCATCGACATGATGTGCTCCTCGTTGGAGACTCCCATTGTCGGACAGGAAAAAGCCGGAATCATCGAAGTGAACGCTTCTCCTGGCTTGCGGATGCATCACTACCCGATGCAAGGAACTCCGCGCAATGTTGCGGGCTTAATCTTGGATATGGTGGAACGAAACCTTCAGCGTCTCTAAAGACGTGGGATTCGTTGGGTTCATTGGAGGCCTTGTTCTGTACAGGCTGTAGTTTCGGGAAGGAGCGAACATGTTACGACTGGAAGGGTTCGGAAAGACGGAGCGAGGTCAGGTTCGAGAACACAACGAAGATGCGTTTTGGGTGGACAACGCCTTGGGCATTTTCATCGTGTGCGACGGCATGGGGGGACACGCGGCTGGCGATGTTGCTTCCAACAGCGTCGTTGATGATTTGCGGACGTTTCTTCTCACCAAAACAGAGCTGCTGCAGTCGTTAAACCCGGAAGACCCTCAAGTTCCAGAGACACTCAAACAGCTTGCTCAACAAGCGGTCGAACACTCCAACAGCGCTGTGTACCAGATGACGCAGAAAAATCCAGGCCTCAAAGGCATGGGAACCACGCTGCTGTTGATGCTTTCGTGCGGTCCTCACGCTGTCATTGGACACGTAGGAGATAGTCGATTTTACCTGTACCGAGAGGGGAAGGTGTACCAACTTAGCACCGATCATACGTTGCTTCAGGAGTTCTTGAATCGCGGGTACATCGCACCGGAAGAAGCGAAAGGTCACCCTCATGGCAACACGCTGCTTCGAGCTGTGGGGTTGGAAGCCAAAGTCGAGGCGGATCTGCTGTACTGTGAAGTCTTGCCTGGCGATACCTTGGTTCTTTGTTCGGATGGACTCAGCCGGTATCTGGAAAGTCCCGATGAACTGGCAACGTTCTGTTCCGCTGAGATGCTGGAAGCGATCCCAGGGGAGTTAACCTCTTGGGCCAACCAACAGGGTGGTCGCGATAACATCACGGCTGTGGTGGTACGACCCAAAGAGGAACAGTCATCCGATACCTTAAGGGTTCCAACCGACGAATACAGCGCCTTTTACAAAGCCATGGGTTTGCTCCAGGCCAACTCACTGACGCACAATCTCAGCCTCCAAGGCCAGATGAGAATCTTGAACCAATTGCAAACGGTCACATACGAAGCTGGGGATACCCTGTATGCACCGGGTGACACTGTCTCAGCTCTGTCATTGGTGTTGGAAGGCCGCGTCGATTGCTTGTTCCAAGGTGAGGTGGTGGAAACCCTCCATGAAGGAAGCGACTTGTTCCCCATGGCCTTGCTTGAACCCGTTACAACGGAAGAATCTATCAGTTTTCCGGTGCGTACCACCTTGCTTCATTTGCCCGGACAACAGTTCCGAAGAATCCTTCGACGAAAGCCATGGTTGGGGCAACGATTGATGCGGAACCTCGCGCACGAATTGGGCCAGCGATTGCGGAAAACCCGATCGCTGTACCTCCACAACAAATGATAGCGTGGGAGAGATCCCACGACGATGATAGACTCCATTACGAAAGGGCTGATACTAGGACAATATGAGAAAGACGTTACGAAGGAAACGAGAGTCGAGCGGGATACATTGGAAGCTTTGGATGCTTCTCTCTTGGAGCTTGGCAGGTTGGTTGTTGGTGTCGGGTGCGAGGGTTGCAGAGGCCCAGAACGTGGTCGATATGTTGTTGGGTCAGTCCCAGTCTTCACCCCAGTTGGAGATTAAGACACCTGAGGCGAAGCTCTTGGCAGAGTCTCAAGAGCGACTTAAACAAGCGAACCAATCGCTGGAAGCGTTTCGCAAAAGGAACAAAGAGCGCTTGGTGGTGTGGGAGAAAGAGACCCAGGCCAGCCGCAAATTAATCAACGATTTCCAAGTTCGCGTGGAGGATTCCGACTGGCGGAATGCGCGGAACTTGATGCAACTGCGCGCCAGCTTGATTGCAGCCGCGGAGCAAAACATTAACGTGTTGGCTCAACTGCAGGCTGCTTATGCGTCTCGGGAGCAGAACCTCTTAAGCTTGCGGGACACTTTGCAAAACTACGTAAAGACTCGCAAAACCATCGAGCAAGTGTTGAAAACGCACTACATTGTTCCGAAGTTGCGGGACAAATTGGCTGCGGATCTCAAAGCCATCCTCAAGAAGGTTGCAGAGTCAAAGAAAGCTCGGAAGGAAGCCAAAGAGGAGCTACAACAGCTCACCGGAGCCTACGAGAACAACCAAAAGCAGTTGGACCAGGCGCGTCGTCAGTTGGTCCAAATGTTGACGCATCCAAATGGCCGGACTCGGCCGCCTGCTCGTCGGAAAGCGACGGTGAAAGCGACGCCTTCGCTCAAAACTCCAGACCGTCCCAAGCCGACGACGCGTGCGCCAGTACCCAGTCCAAAGACAACGACGACGCATCCTACGACGTCGCGCCAAGCGAAAACAGCCAAGAGGGCTCCCGCAAAACCCGCTCCGCGCGGTGTTATTCTACCGGGTATCCCTGTGCAACCGGGCACTGCGGATGCCAACGGAAAAGCTCCTGCGTCCAGGCCTGTGGTGCGAATTCCAACGGAAGAAGAGGTTCAGAAAAGTCGTGAGTTGCGGTACATGCGTCAATTGCAGAGCACCGTGAACAAGCTCACGTTTGACCTCTATCGGTTGCGGTCTCTTTGGTATCGCATCCGACAGCGTGATGAAGGTGTAGAACAGGATGTTCTGACCTGGAAAATTCGCTTGTTTGGGCTCCTAGCCAAAGAGATGGAGAAGGCTCTCTCGCAGATGGTTTCCTACTCACGAACAGGGCTTTGGTTTCGCCGGAAGCTTGAGTGGAACCGTCCTATGTTTAAGGCCGTTTGGAAACGCTCGGTGGAAATTGTTAAGTTGGCCCCCAAGCAATCGAACGGTGTATGGACGCGATTAAAAGAAGGGTGGGACAGCCTGGATCAGGCGGGTACCATCTTTATGTTGTTGCTGTCATTGTCCGGCATATTCTTTTTGCTCAACTTCACCCGCACCACCCGGGCTCGGTTGGAACACTCTATGGAAGGGCTATCTGCCAAGGTGGAAGGTAGCTCGGCGACCAAGGTCTTTTGGCTTACGATCCTGCTCTTGTTCCGAAGTGTCTACACGTTGTTACCGTTTGTCGGGGGATTGCTCGTTGTTGGCGTGTTGCTGTGGGCGTTGGAGCTACCTGGGTCCTGGCAGGCTATGGTGTGGGGGTTGGGTGCTTCCTGGCTCGGTCTCCTTGCCTTTTATATGTTATCGCGTCAGCTATTCAGCGCCAACGCAGACACCCGCTTGTTGCGCAATGTTGACGACGAAGGCGCCCAAAAATTCCGTCGAATTCTACTCATCGCAACGGCCATCGCGTTTGTGTATTTGCCCGTTGTGTTTGCTGGAGATCTGCTGGGTTATCCCTCTGCATTTTTGCACCTGTTGCGCGTGATGTTTTATGGGGTCTTGGTGCTTTGCCTGTCTCTGTTGTTGCTGAGTCAGGATGTTATCCTCAACATGATTCCCTCAGACTCCGTCCTGGGGCGTGCAGCGGTTTTGATGATTTACAGGTTTTATCCTGTGTTCTTCCTGCTCACGGTCGGTTTGTTCGGGATCTATGCGTACGGGTACGTTAACTTTGCCACCTATCTGGCATGGGGTTTGGTGCTCTCCATTGTTGTTGTGCTGATTGCCCTTGCGCTGTACCGGCTGTTTTGGACCTTTGGTTTGGTCTTTTTTGGGTTCTCTCGGGAGAGTCAGGGGATTGTGAAGATCGAGAAGAAGTGGGCGCGCAACCTCTTGCGGTTGGGTCGGTTCCTCTCGGGTATTATTTTGTCCCTTGTGTCGCTGAGTTTGCTCTTGGAAATTTGGGGCGTGGCTGGTGGTGTCAAGACTGTGGTGAAGCTCTTCAACACACCCTTTCTCCAAATCAAAGACACCCAACTCACAGCCGTATCACTGATGAAGTTCGCGATCTCACTGACTGTCGCGCTGTTTGCATCACGATGGCTGAAAGCCAAGTCCACGAAGTACGTGTATCCGGCGTTGCGTTTGTCGCGCTCGAACCAGCACGCGGTCAACACCGTGCTGGTGTATAGCATCTTGATTATGGGCTTTTTGTTTGGTTTGCAGTGGATGGGTGTGGGCTTGGGTGTGCTCACGGTCTTTGCCGGAATCATCGGTATTGGTGTCGGTTTTGGTTTGCAGAACATCGCAAGCAATTTCATCTCTGGTTTGATGATTACTTTCGGCAAGCCAATCAAGGTGGGTGACTTGATTGAAGTGGGCAGCATGATGGGTGAGGTCAAGGAGATCAGCGCTCGCAGCACCACCATCGAAACCTATGACTACCGAATCGTCCTGATACCCAACTCGGAGATTCTGACGACCAAGGTGATTAACTGGTCGTTGGGGCAGCCTTTCATTATGGCCAAGCTTGGGGTCGGAGTTGCGTACGGAAGTGATGTGCAGTTGGTGCTTAAGACGCTTCGCGAAGTGGCTCTGGCTCATCCCAAAGTGTTGCAAGAACCCAAGCCAGCGCTGCGCTTTGGAGACTTTGGCTCCAGCTCGCTCGATTTTGCGTTATGGGTCGCCGTTGTGAATCCACTCGATCGCTTCGAGGTGTTGAGTGACTTGCGGGTGGAAGTGGATCGACGCTTCCGTGAACTCGGTATCACCATCGCATTTCCGCAACAAGACATTCACTTGGATAGCGAGCTGCAAGACGCTCTTGTTCAATCTCTGAAACCGCAAGGTTCTGTTCATCTACCGACTGCATTGAAGCCCACGGAGGATAAATCCAATGCCTGAGACTCAAGAAGTTTCACCTGTTTCGATTCTGACGTATCATGCGGATTCATCGACCGAAGAGATCCTAGATCCTGAGCTGCCATTGCCCCAACCAGAGCCTGGGAAGATGACCTGGATTAACGTGGATCATGCGGCTCACTCCGAACGTTTGCAGGAGTTTCGCAAGCAGTTTGGTTTGCACACGATGGTTGTGGAAGACTTGCGGAGTGACGACCAGCGACCCAAGCTCGAAGAGTTCCCGAACTATCTTTTGATCGTGTTGCACACCTTGATCGACAAAGCGGACGATGTTGAGAACGAGCAGTTTAACCTGATCATTGGAGAGAACTTTCTTCTTACGTTCCAGGAAGAACCCAACGACCGGTTCGACGCCCTGCGGAAAAAGATAGAGGGCGGCGGACGTGTTCGGAAGAGAGGGTCAGACTATCTGGCGTATATGATTCTCGACACCATCACCCGACAAAACATGCGACTGTTGGAGAAGATGGAAGAAGAAGGGGATGCGCTGGAAGAGGAACTGCTTCAGAACGAGCAAGCGTATCGAATCCGCGAAGCAGGGACGTTGCGAAAGATCTACCAGTTGCGGACCCGACTTTCCCGGCTCCGACAACTCACTCGACCGGTCCGAGAGCTCATCACAGGTTTGCTGGAGACCGAATCCAACCTGATTGAAGATCGGACCAAGGTTTACCTTCGTGACACCTTGGACCAGGTTCGTTACCTGTCGGATAACATCGAGAGCGCCCGCGAAATGATGCAGGGCTTGATTGACCTTCACATGTCGCAGGTGAACAACCGGATGAGTGAGATCATGAAGGTCCTGGCCATGATCTCCACCATCTTTATGCCCCTCAACCTGATCGCAGCCGTGTACGGGATGAACTTCAAGTTCATGCCTGAGCTGGAAGTGAAGGGGTTCTATTTTGGGGTGTTGGGCGCCATGGCTGTGCTGGCGTTTTTTATGTTCCTTTTCTTTCGACGAAAACGATGGATGTGATAGCTTTGATACAGGCGAAATCGCCTCCGAAGCTATCGTGAGAGGAAGAGGGCATACAACCACGCAGCACCTTGGGCTGTTCGGGGAAAACCATGGCATCCAACATTCAATACCCTTCAACACCCATTGATGTGCTGATCTCTCGTGTTCAAGAGAAGATAGAGCGTCGTCAACCCATTCGTTTGAAATTGTCGGGCGGTGGACGTCTTTCCATCGAGCAACACGTACCGTTCCTTTGTGTGTACTCCGAACCTGCTCATGGTGTTTCTGCGTTAAGACGTTGGGTCACAGGTGAATTGTCTGTGATGATTCTTCCCGCAGAGCCGGAACTGCAAGAGTGGTACAAGCCGTTGCTTCGGGCCATTGTCGAAGCGCAGTCCAAGCGATTTGGTGCGTTCTTCTTGCTGCAGTTGTGTTTGGCGATGGCGCCGGAAGAGGCCGCCATCTCTACCGAACTTGTGGACGAATACAAGGAAGTGGCGGCGGTGGTTTCCCATTCGCTCAAGGGGTTAAAGGAGTCACCGTCTCCCTACTTTCGGGTGCACAGCTCATCCCAGATACTCAAAACACCCATCGCTGAGACTCTTGTGAAGCGGCTGGCTCAGCTGCGTTTGATGAAGAAAGAAGCGGATGTCGAAACCGTTGCAACTCGTCGTTGGAGCTTGTTGGGCCTTTCCTCTCAAGAGCTGCGGTCGCTCTCCTGTACAAGCATCTCGGTGGAGTTAGAACACCCTTACGTTGCTGGGGCTCACGAGACCGCGCAGTGGAAAGAGCTGCGGCCCTTCTTTCGTGGCTTAATGCGCGTGATGAAGCAGGCTTTCTTTCGATTCTCTCGGAATCATACGCCTTTTGAGCCGCCCCACTATCTTGCGCTAGGCCGGAAGGCTATGGTGAAATCTGTCCGTCAGGTGGACGCTGCCCTGGCTCGTGTGAATCGTACGTTTGAGTTCTTGTTGTATGTGACGCCTGTGAACGATGCGGTTGCTTGGTCTGCGTTCCAGCGTTCCCGGTATAAGAAAGAACCAACCTTCTTGTACCGACCGCTGGGATTTGAGCCTCACTTGCTCAAACGAGAGCTGTACAACATCCCGGTCGAAACCATTGATGACCCCACGTTGGCCCACTTGTTCTTGGAGAAGCAAGAGCAACTGGACCGGCAAATCACGATGTTGTGGGATCGAAATACGCCGCGATTCTTGTTTGAGTGTTTGCAGTTTTACGGTCGCGTTCCAGAGACACTTCAAGAGGAAGCCAAGCTGCTTTTGAACACGCTTCCTACCACCACATACAAAGGGAAGAAGATTAAGCCGCAGGAGTTTGTGACCACTGCGCGTAACGAGATCGAAGCGTACCGTGAGCGTTGGCCTGAGTTTGCGGCGGAGGCGATTGTTCGTCCGGATGTTTCGGGGGTTCTTGTCTCTCAGGGCAATCTGCTTGTGGGTGATAAAGCGGAGATACCTGTCTCTCGGGTGGAAGCGTTGTTGCACCACGAGGTGGGAACGCACTGTCTTACTACAGCAAACGGCAACAAACAGCCCTTGTCGTTGCTGGGGCATGGGTTGGCTGGTTACGAAGGTCTTCAGGAAGGTCTCGCCGTTATGGCAGAGTACCTGTCGGGTGGATTGTATGCGCCTCGGTTGCGACTGTTGGCCGGCCGTGTTTTGGCTGCCGCCAGCGTTGAGAAAGGGGCCAATTTCATTGAAACCTTCCAGTTGCTAGCGGAAAACCACCACTTCCCCAAGCGTGAGGCGTTTACGATCGCGATGCGTGTTCATCGGGGGGGTGGTTTCCTCAAAGATATGGTTTACTTGCAGGGGTTTCTGGGTCTCCTTCGGTATCTCCAGCAAGGTGGAGAGCTGGAGCCTTTGTATGTGGGAAAGATGGGTGTGTCCCATATTCCTCTGGTGCGTGAGTTGCTGTGGCGCAAGGTTCTTCAGCGGCCCCGATTGCTCCCGTTCTTTTTGGAAAAACCAGATGTCCAAGAACGTCTGCAAGCGATTCGCAATGGGAAAACACTTCGTGAGATGGCGCAGGAACTTGTAAACGAATCTCCCTCATCATGAGGTGTGAATAACGCCAAGATGGAAGCCGCAGAAGGAATTGTAGTTGCCAAGCTCTCTACCCATCTGCTATGGTGGTTGAGTCGTGGGTTTTGGATGATCTTAAAATTCTTAAGGCCTTGCTGACATGTTGAGTTGGGGCTGACGGAGTGTTTTCGATCCCATCTGTGCTGGTTGTCTCACCTAAATAATTACCGAGATAGCCGCTAAGCCGGACGGTGAAAGATCTCACACTTGACGCAACGACGCTTCATTTGGCTTGGCCGTCATTCAGAACCCCACCCTTCTGCGCAGTGTTCTTTCCCTGTTGTCCGAACTTAAAAATCCTTAAGAATCTTCTTCACCAATTTGTGCGAGGGCATCTGCTGCGGCTTCGCGTACTTCGTTGTTGTCGTCTTGCAAGGCACGCTTAAGCCCAGGTACGGCTGCGCGTTCCCCGATCTCTCCAAGGGTATCAGCCGCTGCGCTGCGGATCTCGTTGTTGGGATCGTGAAGGGCCTGAACAAGCGCAGGAACAGCTGGCTTGGCTTGGGAGCCAAACTGCCCCAAGGCTTCCACGGCGGTCATCTTCACGAGAGCATGGGTGTCCTGTAACGCCATCACCAGAGAAGGTATTGAGACGTCGAGCTGTTGCCCGATCTGCCCGATCGCTTCGGCTGCGTCGGCCCGAATACGGGGGTCTTGGTCGAGCAACAACACTTCGGACAACGCCGTGAGCGCCTTGCTGGCCCGTGTCTTCAGCGCCCCCAGCGTTTGGATCGCGTCGCGTCGTGCGCTGTCTTGTGGACTGTTTAGCGACTGCATTAACATCGCGACAGGATCCATCGTTGGACTTGATGTCTCTGCCGGGCGAATGTCTTTGCTGTGGGTGGGCTTGGTTCGCCGTGGCGACGGCTGGATGATGGTTCGGCTATCTCCCAGGTCTTGCGCTATCGAGACAGCCTGGACCTCTGCCTGTGTGGGCTGAACGTTGTGCTGGGTTTGCGTGACATCAGACCAAGAGGGAAGCTCAAACGTTGTGGGGACGGTCAGTCGCTCTGTCGGAGCGGGAACATCAGGGCCCACTGAAGCCACAGACTGGGTTTCTTCTTGTGTTGATGTTTCAGGCTTGGCTTCTACAGGAGGCTTGGTCTCCACGGGAGGTTGGGCTGCTGCGACTGGCTTTGGCTGGGTGGTACGCTTCTTTGTCGCGAGAGTGCGCGCAGGAGAAGGGACTCCCAAAAGGGTGGCGTCGTTCGCGTGGGCGTACGGAGCCGGAGTCGAAGAAGGCTTTCGCAGTGGGATGGCGATGCGTTGTGATTCGGACTCTGATGACGGAGTCGAGAGTGAGACGGGCTGCCACGCCTTCGAGTCTTGTGTGGGTGGCCGTAGCTTGGTGGAGGAGATGCGCTCGACTTGAAGCGCTTCCATCTCCTGGCGGGCTTTCTTTTCAGCGAGGGCTTTGCGATAGGCTTCGTACGACGCCAGGGTGGAGGCATGAGCGCTCTGCCGCAAATCATCCAAGACCTTTCCAACAACCTTGCGGACTTCGGAGTCGGAGTCGTGTTGAGCCTGGAGCAACGTATCCAGCACATGGTGCTCCAGCGCGCTGCTGTCTCCTTCAACCAGGATCTTTCCGAGCGCTTGGATGGCCGACACTTTGACCCAGAAGACCTGGTCTTGGAAAGCTTCCAACAGCTGGGGAATGGCTTTGTGCGCTTGGTCTCCAAGTGTCACAAGGGCCCAGGCGGCCTCGCTCCGAATGCTGTCGTCTGTATGTTGGAGGGCTTGTTGTAAGACGGTAAGAACCTGAGGACCTTCTTGACCCACACCGATCTTACCGAGCGCGCGCACCGCATTTTTGCGGGTGGTCATGTCCTCGTCTTTGAAGGCTTCCACCAACGCTGGGATCGCAGGTTCAGCGCCTTGCCCCAACTCTCCCAATGTTTCGGTCGCGTACCGACGGTTGGCAGGCTCAGAATCTTGAAGAAGTTCAAGCAGGCGCGTGGTCGCGACGGACGAGTCCCCGCGTTTCAGCGCTTGCCGAATTTCCATCAAAAGGTTCTGTATTTTCTGGCTCATACCAGGTGCTCGGTCGTGCTCAAAGTGTCGAGAAAAGGTTCGCTACACACAGGGCGTTTTTTGTGAAGGTGCAGAGTAGCAGTTCGCCCACTGGACTGCAACTCATACCACGCAACCGTTCCTCTTGTAACGACTTTTCGGAAAAAACGCGAGACGTTTTTACCGAATCGTGAGCGGGAAAGCCCCTCCCAGAATGCTACAGAGAGCGAATGCGAACAGATTTGGGGGGATGAAAGCGAACCTCTTGCTTTTTTATCTTGACTCTTCTCTTTGGGTCTTCTATCCTAGGTGGGACTGAACATTTGAACAAGTCACTGTAAGTTTCTACCCATGTCACCCTCTCTTCTTCATTCCATCCTGGTCCATCTCCCAACTCCAGAGTCGTTTGTGTTGCGCAAAGCCTTTCGTTTTCGTCTGAGGCCGACTCCTGCAGTTCGTCAACGCTTGGCCCAGATGGCAGGTTGTACACGATTTCTCTACAACAAAGCCTTAGCTCTTAACCTGAACCTCCTTGAACAGAAGCAGCCCATACTTCGGTATACAAAGCTTTGCAGCCAACTCCAATCCTGGAAGCAGGAAGAGGCTACCTTGTGGCTCCAACAAGCCCATTCTCAGGTCCTTCAGCAAGCCCTCAAAAACCTGGACCGGGCGTTTCAGGATGGTTTGGACGTCAAACAACCCGGCAAGAAGATGCCTCGTTTCAAAAAGCGAGGCCGTCAAGACAGCTTCAGGTACCCACAGGGATTCAAACTTCGAGGAAACCGGGTCTATCTTCCGAAAATAGGCTGGGTGGGTATGTTCAAGAGTCAGGAGGTCGAAGGAGCCATCAAGAACGTCACAGTGAGTCGAGAGGGAGAGCATTGGTTCGTCAGCATCCAGACGGAGCAGGAAGTTCGATTCGAAGAAGAGATTGTGGGAGGAATACTTGGGGTCGATCTTGGAGTGGTTCATCAACTCACACAATCGGATGGAGTCCAGCATCCTCCAGTCGAAGCCTATCGACAAGCCCAACAGCGATTGAGGCGAGAACAACGAACCTTGTCGAGAAGGGTGAAAGGTTCCAACAACTGGCACAAACAAGTCAGAAGGATACGCAGACTGCATCAAAGAATCTCCAATCTTCGGAAGGATGTGCTTCACAAGCTAAGCCACACACTGAGCCAAAACCACGCAGTGGTGTGTGTCGAAGACTTGAAGGTGAAGAACATGACGAAGTCAGCGAAGGGAACGGTGGAGTCACCAGGGCGGAATGTGAAAGCGAAAGGAGGGCTGAACAAGGCGATTCTGGAGCAGGGATGGGGAGAGTTCGTACGACAACTGGAGTACAAGCTGCGATGGAAGGGAGGACGACTTGTGAAAGTGAACCCGGCATACAGTTCGCAGGAGTGTCATGCCTGTGGGTTCCGAAGTGGAGAGAACCGAAAGTCTCAACATGAATTTGAATGTGGGTCGTGCGGTTGGGATGGAAACGCAGATGTGAACGGAGCGTTGAACATTTTGCACAGAGGGTGGGAGAAGCTATGTGAAGAGAATGTGCCCGTGGATGTAGGGTGCAAGCCTGTGGAGGGTGAGGGCGTAGGCCTCCCGGTGAAGCAGGAACCTGTGGGAAACTGTGAGGAAGTACCACTTCGGTGAGCCTAGAAAAGACTCATCGGAATCCCTCTCTAAAATCTATAGGCGAAAGCCGGATTTAGGGGGGGAGGAAGTCAATTGCCTTGGAATTTGGCCTCACGTCGCTCCACAAACGACATCAAACCTTCCAGGGCGTCTTCGGTTTCCATCAGCGTCATGGCTTGGGAGAGCAGGTCTTGGGCGGCTTGTTGAGGTCCTTGTTCCAGGGTCGTGCGGGAGGACGCGAGGGTGGCTTGTACGCCAAGAGGAGCCTGCTGGGCGATGGTTTGTGCGATCGCGAGGGCGCGTTCCAGTTGCTGTCCAGGCTTGGTAACCTCTTGCACCATACCGATGCGGAAGGCCTCTTCGGCGTCGAAGGTGTCTCCCGTGAGCAGGTAGCGCATCGCGTTGCCCCAGCCTGTCATTTGGGGCATTCGCAGCGTGGCTCCTCCAAAGGGAAAGATACCTCGCTTAATCTCGATCTGGCCGAACTTGGTGTCGCTGGCGGCGACTCGTATGTCGGCGGCGAGAGAGAGTTCAATGCCGATGGTAAGACACCAACCTTGCACAGCAATGACAAGAGGTTTGCTGCGAACTTTTCCGTACAACCCCAGCGGATCAACCGAGTCTGCTGGAAAGAGCGGCTGGCCTCCTTTGACTGCAGGTCCAACCTCTGCCAAATCCAGCCCTGCGGTAAAGTGGTCGCCGTGGGCGAACAGCACAGCACATCGCAAATCGTCGCGCTCTTCGTACTCTGTCATGGCCCGCGCCAGCTCACTGAGCATCTGGAGATTAAAGGCGTTTCGTTTGGTGGCGCGGTTCAAACCCATCAACCAAACGTGGCCTTGGGCTTCGGTGGTGAGGGTTGCGAGTGCTTCAGTCATCAAGGGCTCCTGCTGTTGTGTGGCGGGTGGGGGAGACGCAGTGTTTACCGTTCGGGAGTATACTCTCCAATTCTGCGAAGAACCAGAGCATCGGAATGCAAGACGCTGTGCGTACAGTTCTACCCTTGAAACATTCATTGCAAGGAAAGAGCAAGGAGTCGTGGATGAGTATGGATCGGTGGGAAGGTCATGTGGCGTTGGTGACTGGGGCATCAAGTGGAATTGGTCGAGCGATCGCCGTGGCTCTTTACCAGGCGGGGATGAAAGTGGCTGTTTGTGCTCGTCGATACGAACGCTTGCGAGAGTTACAAGACGAGCTTGGTGCGGCCGAGGAGCGGTGGCTGTCGATCGAAGCAGACCTTCGCGACGAAGCCTCCATTCTCTCGATGTTCTCGACCATTCGCGAGCGTTGGGGCGGTGTGGACGTTCTTGTTAACAACGCAGGCTTGGGGCACCATTCCCCCTTGCTCTCCGGGGACACCGAAATGTGGCGCGAAACCCTTGAGGTCAACATCTTGGCCCTCTCGATCTGTTCCCGTGAAGCTGTCCAGGACATGATGCGCCAAGAGCGTGCGGGGCATGTGATTCATATCTCGTCGATGTCAGGGCATCGGGTGCCTGGTGGAAGTGGAATGTACAGCGCCAGCAAGTACGCTGTGCGCGCTCTGACAGAAGGCTTGCGCAAAGAACTGCGGCAAGAACAAAGTGACATTCGGGTGAGCGCGATCAGTCCTGGGTTTGTAGAGACGGAGTTTGCCGCCTTGTATCATCGCAGCGAGGAAGCGGCTGTGGAAACCTACAGTCGCTTCAAAACGCTGGAAGCCAAAGACATCGCCGATGCTGTGGTGTATGTGTTGGGAGCGCCACCGTACATGCAGGTGCACGACATCTTAATTCGTCCCACGCAACAAGAGAGTTAGAGTCGGGAGGAAGAGCAGCGGCGGAAACGCGCTCTAGAGTTTGAAGGGTCCACCTTTGTCGAGGGCGGCGATGTAGGCCGGGCGAGCGCGAATGCGGCTCAGGTACTCGGTGATGTGGGGGAATCTGTCGCTCAAGTCGACGCGGGCGGCGGCTCCTTCGAGGGGAAAGCTCATCTGGAAATCTGCGCCGCTCATCATCTCACCAGCAAACCAGGGAAACTGGCGTAGTTCGTTGTCCACGTAACCCAGGTGCAGGTCCAGTTGAGGTTGGATGAAGGCTTTGTTCACCTTTTTCACGATACCGTTTGTGATCGGCTTGATGAAGAAAGGCACAGGAGCCTTCTTGACCTGATTGAACACCAAGCGAAGCAGAAGAGGAGGCATGAGCGAACCTTCTGCGTAGTGCATCCAAAAACGATACCGTTGGTACGCTGGCGTTCCTGGCTCAGGCTTCAGGTGCTCGCCGTAGGTGTCTACGAGGTGCTCAACGATCGCGCCGGATTCAGCGAGGGTGAGATCACCATCAGTGAGGAGAGGAGATTTTCCCAGAGGATGAATCTTCTTCAGTTCGGGTGGGGCCAACATCGTCTTGGGGTTTCGTTTGTAATGTTGGATGGTGTACTCCAGCCCCAATTCTTCGAGCAGCCAAAGAATACGCTGGGAGCGTGAGTTCTCCAGGTGATGCAGAGTAATCATAAAATCAACCTTTGGTTGGAAGGTGAATGGGTCTACGAGCCTTGTTCACCGTTGAGAAGAGCCTGGGTTTGTTCAGGTGTCAGCTCTTGTGCAAGGACAAACGGTTGCACAATGGCCATGGAGAACCACTTTGTCTCGTCCTTGTTCCATTCTTCGATCAACTCGGGAGAGGGTTTGTACAGCAAGCCTTCTCCCAACCATGCTTCGACAGTTTTGCTGTCGTCGTAGGCCAAAGCCAGCCCTGCATCGGGCAGAGACAGCGGTTGCTCGACAAGAATAAGAGAGCCTCGCTCGGCGTGTGGCTTCAACGCATACCAGGAAGCTTCCAGGATTTCTTCTTCCAACTTGGCTCGAAGTTCTTCTGCTGACATATCATGGTTCCTTTTCGCAATCAGACTTGCTTGATGTATCCGTTTCTCGTGTTTCTGTAAAGCCAGCGTGGAGGAGATTGTCACTCGAAGGCTCAAGGAGAGCGGAGGTTTGGCCGTTTCTAGTAAGAGACAAGGGAGTTCCAATCCGACAAACCAATTGATTGCAGAGGTTGTGCCATGGTGCGGATCAGTCGCGAACAATTCATCCAGCGGTATCTCGGAGATGACCTACATATTCGTCAAACGGAACGTTCAGAAGGTGGGAGAGACCTGGCTCAAGCCGGGTTGAGCACAGAGCAACTGCGTCAAGCGGATCTCAACGGCGACGGTCGAATCGAAGGCCAGCGTGAGATTGGAGCGTTGTACCAACAAGTCGATCGATACGACACCAACGGTCGTGCACAGAGCATTGATCTGGCCAATCGGTTGGGAGTTCCGACGCGAGCGGGTCAGATGGTCGGCGCGCTCGATCGGATGTTTGCCGCGAACAATCGGCCCAACCAGGGGATTGGAATTCTCTCTTCTGTGGGACCCCGCCAGTTGAACCGTCGTGATGACGTTCTCGCTGTACAAGAACGACTCAACGAGCTGGGCTTTGACCTGGAAGCTGATGGTGTTTTCGGGAACAACACACAGAACGCGCTGCAAGTGTACGAAGGAATGATCCGGGGAGAAGACGACGCCAGCTCTCTCCCTGGGATTCTCAAGCCGGGCGCGCGGTTGGATCAGGTTCTTGGCTCAGACAATGCTCCTCGTTGGGCTGAAATGCCTGACGAAGGGCCTGGCTTTAACAACGTGGATTGGGACGGGTTTTCGCACGGTTCGCAGCGTTTGGTCGATGTCATTCGCGACGCAGGCCAGAGCTACAACGACGATTACCTTGCTGCCAATCCTGACGCTAGCGTCATGGAACTCAATGACGCCTCCCTCCGAAACGGCGGAGACAATCACGACCACGCAACCCACGAAACTGGGCTGGATCTTGATGTTCGCTTGCCTCGAATCGACGGTGCTTCAGGCACCACTGTGGGAAGCAGCGACTACGATCGCGACGCCGCGTACGCAATGGTCTCTGCTTTTGCTTCGGATTCCAGAGTCGAACGAATCCTTGTGGGTGATGACACGCTGCGCCAAAGAGTCCACAGCAACGAAGAACCTTGGGCCAGTAAGGTGCAAGACGGTGGTTCATCTCATCGCGACCACATGCACGTGGATATCTCACCTCCTCGCACCGTCGTTGGGTGAAGCCTACCTCTCCCTCCTTCCTTGTGTCTGACTCGTTCTATCAACGCTTCAAACAATGCGGTCTTGGCTGTTGGGGCTGAGCACGCTACAATGCCGACCTCGTTTGGGTGGGTTCTCCGCTTTTGTGATGGAGTTGATAGATAAAATGCAAGCATGGCGCATGTTTGTTGTGGCCTTGGGGATGTTTGGCGTTTGGAGTGGCTTTCTACCGGAAGCCCAGGCTTTTCGGATTAATCGGACCAACGCTGGCAAGCTTCAACACTGGGACATCTCACGTCTTCCTTTGCCTTGGTGGAGCAATCCATCCGCAGCGCGCGGGATCTCCGCTGATGATGCGATCGCAGCATGGCGCAAAGGGATGGACACATGGGCGCTGCCGTCTTGCTCGTCGTTTCGTTCGTTGTACCAGGGAACCACCACCGCAACCTTGGCCAGTGACAAAAAGAATGTGTTGTTTTTCTCACCTCTTTCCTCCTTTCCCTCGGCAACACTCGCGGTCACGACCACGACCTTTGACAACCCCTCCGGGCAGCTGTTGGAAGCTGACATTGCATTCCGTAACACCGTTCCTTGGGCGCTGAATCCCACAGCCCAGCAGTTTGACTTGGTTGCCACCGCAACCCACGAGATCGGTCACTTGTTGGGCTTTGCCCACTCGCCGGTGTCGAACTCCACCATGGCGGATGTGGCTGCGCGAGGGCCCAATCCTCAGCGTCAACTGGCTCAAGATGACATCAACGCGGTATGTTTTTCGTATCCGCGAGGCCAGCAGGCGTATCCAGGCAATGGCTTGCCCTGTGGCAACCAGGTGCAAGGGGCGGGATGTCCTCCTGGTTACTTGTGCGTGGCCCGCGCCGGCTCGTCGCGAGCGTATTGCATGAGTCTGTGTGAGCAGAGCGCCTGCCCCAACAACGGGTATTGCGCCAAAACGTCGCAGGGAACAGAGTTTTGTACCTGTGACTCCGGTGACCAATGTGGTGAGGGGATGCGTTGCATCAACACGACCTGTCGAGACACATCTCCTCCTTGTCGTTTCGATGGCGATTGTCCTCTTCGCCAACGATGTGAGGCGTCCAAATGTGTTGAGCGTCGGGTGGGAACTTGCTTTGCCGATCAGGATTGTCCAGGGAGGCGTTGCATCAATGGCTTGTGTCCGGACGTCCCTTTGGAACCTATCCAAGAACCTCCTGCCCAAAACGAAGCCGTCGCAGAAGCGAGCCAAGAAGTTCCGAAGGAAGCAGGCTCTGAAGCTCCTGTTGTCGAAACTTTCGCCACGGATGTTGGGGTCGTGGAGAGCGCCACAGACATCGTGGAACCTCCAGCCAGTGGCTGCCAATGCTCTCAAGGCGTTGGGGATCCTCTGGGCTTGCTGTGGCTCTTGGGTTTCCTGATGTGGTGGCTTCGTCGGAGATAGCTTGCTGTTGTACGGGGTACAAAAATAGAAAGGAAGAGAGCGATGGGGAAGGGTAGGGTACATCAAGGAAAATGAGTTGCTTTTTTCGCGGGATCTAAGCTTGGGTGGTTCATGCAACGTCAAGGGATGCGGAATGATACAAACAGATAGAGTCGGTGCAGACGTTTCTTCCACCACAAATGCAACACGAGAAGCGTTATGGAACCCTCTCCTGGTTTGTGTGGATCTTCGTGCCCTGGCTTTGGGTGTGTGGTTGGTGATGACGGCGATGTCATGGGGGTGTGGTAACAATCTCACCCCTTGCGAAACCACGACCGACTGCCAACGCAATGGGAGCAGCAAGGTATGCATCAACAAATCGTGCTACAGCCAGTGTGACCAGCGCTGCGTCAAAGATTCCGAATGCGGTTCGTGTGGTGACAGCGGCGTGTATCGCTGTCGCAATGGCTCGTGTAAGCCTCTAGCATCCGTCGGTACAGAGTCCAAAGTCTATGAGCAATGTGGTGAGTCCATCCAAAAAGACTGCCCACAAGATACGTTGTGCCAAAAGCCCAGCGCGGATGCTTCGTTTGGTTATTGTTACCCCCAGTGCAGCACGGCGCAATCCCCATCGTGCAACGATGACAAAGGCACATGCACCGCATTCCTTGAAGGGGACCTGTGTTTGCCCAAAGGCACCGCAACCAAACACGCACCTTGTGGTTTGGCTAAGGATGCGCCCTCCATCGATCTCAACCGTCTGTGCGCGCCTACGTTCTCGTGCATTCGCTTTACAGCTGAAAACCCCAACGGCTTTTGCCTGCCTCTTTGCAACCCGCAGCAGCCCAGCTGTGACAACGGACAGGGACGGTGTCAGCTCCTCTCGGATAACTCTGGCGTTTGCATCCCCAACCCTCAGGGCAAAGAGGGCAACACATGCGATACCTTGGAGACACTGAAAACACTCGATCCTGCCCGGCTTTGTCAGGCCCAATTCTATTGTGCAAACGGGAAATGCAACGCCCGGCAAGAAAAAGGTGTGTACGAAAAATGCGATGACACCACAACATGCGGCTCCAAAGCTCTGTGTGTGACTCTACAGCGTGGCGTGAATTACGGCTATTGTGTGGCGTTGTGCAACGAAGCCGGACAGGCTTGTGAAAACCAGACCGGGACCTGTCTGCGCTTGGGCAACGGACAAGGCGCTTGCATTCCTGGCTCGGGTGACGAAGGCGCTGCCTGCGGAGAAAACAACGGACCTGAAAAACTAGATCCTGGAAAGTATTGCAAAAATGGCTTGACCTGCAACAGCGGAAAGTGTGAGAAGTTACCAGAGTACGGCGTAGATGAGGTGTGTTCCAACCAGCGTCCGTGCAAGTCGGGGCTGCAATGCATTGCGTTCTCCCAACCTGGAACCGCTGGGTTGTGTTTGCCGACCGTGAGTCAATGCGATGCCAACGCTTGCGATGAAGGTCGTGTGTGTCTGACAGGAGCATCCGGAGGGATCTGCGCGCGGGCTTGTTCCACTGCCGACGACTGTCCTTCTCCTAGTGACTGCAAAGAACTCTCCAACGGCACCGAGAAAGTTATGGTGTGCACCACGCCCTGAAGGCACATTGTTGGTTTTCTTTGAATGTACAGAAACCCTTGGTTGACAGGTCGCCAAGGCCTTGCCATAATCGCTCCTCGTTCTTTCAAAATGGAAACTATCATGTAGGCTTCCTGACCGGGATATGCCGGTCATCTCCGTAAGGAGGTTTTCTCCGTTCACACGCTTGCGATACGAGCGTACAGGAGAAAGGTTTCACTGAAGCGAAGAGAGGAAGGGCTTGGTGGTGTGGTCAAAGTACTTGTACGGCGCCCTGAGCGGTATACAGCGCCGTGGGCGTCGACGCCTACGACGTCGGCTCATCGGCCAGACACTGCGCCTGGACGACCTCCTCGTGATGGTCGAGCGACTCGGGATCATCACCGAGACCCAGGACACATCCCTGAGGGTGTTGAACATCCGCTAGTTCTGCTTCCTCCTCTAACTTCAGCACTTTATGCGGTCGCGGGTTCGGTTTCGACTCGCCCGCGACCGTGTCTGCAGAGTTCCCCTTCGACCCGCGCCATCTCCGAAGGCGAAATGCCCCAGCGCACAGGGTGAGCCCAGAGGACCACCAGTTCCAGATCGTCCAGCGCATACACGATCCAATCGAAATTGGGATTGAAGTTTTTCCAGATATCACGCTACACGATGGTCACTCCTCCAGAAGAAAAGCAATTCCATCGCAAGGGTAGGGTTGCGTTTAGATCTCTTGGGAGATGGGAGGTTGTTTGCGGCGTTGCATTCTGCGATGACGTTGGAGACGTCGCATCATCTGAATACGCAAGCGGTTGAAGACAATGCGGTCAAAGGCTCGGACGAGGAAGCGGCGGCAGGGGTAGGGCATCACGCGCTCAAAGCTTCGCAGATAGCCGGGACGAAGCCAGGCTCGTGAGCTACGAACCATCAGATAGCTGGCGCGAGGTCCATCGCAATCTTTGCCTAGAATCAGCACAGTCAAACCCCGGAAGGGCAGAATGCTTCGGTTGTACACTTTGTAGGCAACACGTCGTTGGTCAGGGACAAATCGGTAACGCACAAAAGGTTTGTGTTTCCCCTTGAAGCTTTCGTACTTTCGTTTCCCAAACGCTGTCACTTTCACGTGGTGACAAAAGTAGGGAAGCCTGTGGCGAAACGAACGTTTGCGTCCTATCGAGAGGGAGCGACGGACGGAGAGTTGCCACAACCGTCGTGGCCGGACCCCGTCGCAGTCAACGCCTTCAAAGATCATCACAAGACCGCGGAATCTTTGGCTGCTGCGGTTGTAGACATCGTAGCGAATGAATCGGCCCCGCTGGTTGAGCAGACGAACGACCGGGTCAGGGCTCTTGATGGGCAAAGGCTCTGCGGTTGGTTTGGAGAGCTCCGTGTCGGAGCGTCGAGTTGTCTTGTTGGTTGCACATCCTGTCAAAGCAAGGCCAAGACAGAGAAACATCCACACGCTACATCGCGACAACGCTTGTGTTCGGAAGGGCAAGTGTGAACGCTTCGAAGATGCATACATTCCCATAGGTGCATTCCTTATGCCTGAAACATCGTGCCAGTCCCACCTCGTAAGGATAGGAGGGGGTGCCTCCATCGTCAAGGTGTCCTTCCTAGGGAACGGAACCCAACCAACGAGGCTGAAGCCCTCAAAAGCAGAACCTTTCTGGGTTGGACATTTCTTCCCCAGCCCACAAAAGAATGCCGATGTACGTAGAGGAACGATGCAGAACAAAGGCCACGCATGCAAACCACTTCAACGTTGAAGTGTCAGGTGTTTTCGGATTCGTTGGACCGTGCGGGGACCAATCCCGCGGATCCGAGTCAACGACGAAAGGGAAGGGAAGAGGCCTCTTCGACGACGGTTTTGAACGATGCGTCTGGCCAGGCGAGAGCTTAAGCCAGGGATGGCTGCCAGATCGTTCGCGCTGTCATGATTCACAGAGAGTGAAATTCCCAGAGTGATGCGTTGGGCTCCTGGCATCCAACGAATCTTCCAGGTGCAAGCAGCCGAACGAGAGCCTTGGTTTGCAAGGGGCCGCGACGAAAGCTCCTGGCCGTGGCGAGGAAGAGGTGGCTGCGTGGTGACGCGACAAGTCGGTCTGGCTTGTTGGACGACCTCGCGCCAACGTTCTAGGATACGCCGTGACGAGAGAGCTTTGGGGGTCCAACACAAGGTTCGGGGTTGGGCAAATCCTTGGGCGAGGGAAACCCAGCTCTTGCATGAGGTTGGAGCTGTGAGGGGTTGGGGGGGTTGTGACGCGGAGCGTTGCTTCCACCAAAGCGCAAGGAGTAACAACAAGGCCAGGACGGTTAATACCATAGGAAGCCCAGGGCGCGGTCCTTCGGCAGTTTGTGGTGTGGGGGATGGGGTCGAAAACATCCGAAATTCAAGCGCTCTTGTTGTGAAAGGGTCTGACTTTTTTATGGGACACAACGCATCGACGAACGCGGAGGATGCTATCGCGTTTGCGAATCCGATTCAATTGGGGTGTAAGACTTGGGAGGTTGTTGCGTTGACAGGGGTACACGAATCGACTAGGATGAGGACGACTCGGACCCGCCCTTCTTGGTGATTGTAACCTTTTGTTTCCGAAAGAGATGTTGAAAGGCCACTTGGGGTTGAGAGGTTGAGTGTAAGACGGTATCTCACTTGGACTGCAGACTGAAAGAAAACGGAAGCTCGATACCATGGCAGCAAAAGCGAAAAAGGCAGAGAAGGAACTCCCCTTGTCGGAAACTCCTGCTCCAGTTGTATTATCCAAACGGGCCATCAACCAATTGAAGGAAGCCATCAAGCGCGAAGAACAACCCAAAGGATCCGGGTTGCGTGTGATGTTGGTGCAGGTCGCGAACGGCTATCGCTACGATATACAGTTCGACACCAAAGGTGTACAAGGTGACCACATTTCCTTGCAAGGGGGCCTCAAAGTGTACATCGACTCCTTTGCAGCCAACGCGCTGCAAGGATTCGAGATCGATTACAAGGACTTCCCTGGTCCCAACGAGTGGGGCGGCTTTGTGTTTGAGTCCAGCAAAACCGACACCGATGCTGATGCATAACCCACTTGGGTTGTCAGGTCTTGTGCCTTCTCGTGCACATGACCACGTTGGTAAGGTGAGTGTTTGTTGCCCCGTTTGCTGTCCTTTATGGGGTCAGCCCAGAATAGGTTAGTCTTGATGCGTACCTGGATGAAACTTGTTGGTTTGTTGGCTGTGCTGTGTGTCTGGAACGCTTTGGGTTGTGGGGGAACTCCCAATGAGCCCTTGCTTCGCTTTGCTGGCGTAAAGGAATGCAACCCCAACGAAGTGTTTAAGCCCTACGGTGGTATTCCCCTTTCGCCTCCCCCCAAAGTAGACAGCTCTGTGTTTGTGAAGGGTGAGCGCGCTGGATGCCTGGGTGTGTATTGGGATGGACAAACCGGTGACCCGCCCACTTTTGCTGTGCTTGTGAAGGAAGATGGCTCGTACCTTGTTTACGATCCTGACACCAAACAGCCCGCAACCCAGGACAACAAGATTGGCGCTACTGTGTCACCCGGTGTGCCCAAGGTGAACGTGGCCATCTGCATCACCAACACCCCTTCGGCCAACATCCTGGATCTGAATTGCAATGCACTGATGAAAGGTGGAATTTCCGGCTGCATGAGCAGCTCCAGCCGACTGTTTGGCTGGCAAGGCCTAGATATTCCTCTGAATCCATCGGAAGGCAACGGTACCTGCAAGCTTTGTTACAGCGAACGGTGTGACAACCTGGACAACGACTGCGATGGTCAAGTTGACGAAGATGGCGCTTGCGGCTCCATCCTGGGCGTTTCCTGCAAAGCGTACGACAAGCCCGCGATTGACGCTGGCGCGCCGAAATGCAGCGCGCAGGAAGAGTGCGGGTGTCTGCGGTTGAGCAACGGCTCGTACTATGTGTGTGCGGGTCCTGATGCCCAGTCCGTTGCGTGGGTTCCTGTGGCCACTGGCGCGTCAGCCTGCACCCAGCAAGTCGCAGTCGGACCTCCTGCCAACAACATCTATTACTGTGGTCGTGAAGCCCTTGTATGCGACCAATGCGACACCAATTATGTGTGGCGACGTCAGAAAGATCGATGCTCTGCGGGCACGATGACTCAGCCCTAGCCGAACTGGACCATTTGGGGTTCAGGTTCTCAACAGTGGAGGAACACCATGCAACTTAGAATCATCAACTTTGGGACGCTTCTTGCTCTCGCAACAGTCGTGTGGGTGTGGGGCGGGATGCCAGAAGAAAGTCATGCCAACCCCCGCGTGAAGCAAGCGACCAAGCTGTACCTGCAAGGAAGCCGTCAGTTGAAGGCTGGAAAGTACAGCAGCGCTGTACGTTCCTTTAATCGCGCTTACCGCAAGCTGCCCGGTCACCCCCACTTTCACTGTCACCGTGCGCAATTCCTCAACTACATGGGCAACGCACAAGAGCGGTTGCGCAAGCCTTACGCTGCGATGCGTTCCTACTACCGTTCGGCGTACCAGTCGGGCTGCAAAAACAAGGCAACCCGCAACTACGCATCCGGTCGGTACCGTTCGTTGTACGGTCGATGGATGTCTTCCATCCAGATTACGACGACCCCTCCCAACGCACGTCTCATTCGCTTGGGCGCTCCCGGCGGTGACAAGACTGTGGGTCGTACCCCCTTCAAGAAAGTCTTTAATCCCGGCAAATATCGTTTCAAGATTCGCCTCTACGACCACCGCACTGTCTTTGTGAACCTGACGCTCCGTCCCGGTATGCACATCAAGCGCAACTACAAGCTGGTCAAAGGGGACGATCCGGTCAATCGACCTGAAAAGGTTGATGTCGCGCCGCCTCCTCCTGTACCAGGAGGACCTGTTGCCACTCGTCGCAAATTAAAGAAGAAGAAGGACGACATTGGAAACTTGGGTCGTCGTGTAAGCTCGGCTGATGTGAAAGGCCTCGATCCCACCGGTGGTGATCTGGGTTTGGGAACTCGACGTCCTACCAAGCCGTCAGCGCCGGTGTACAAGCAAGCCTGGTTCTGGGCAGTCGTGGGTACGGTCACGGCTGCAGCGATCGTGATTCCGATTGTGATTCCCAAAGACCAGCGCGTGCTCGTCAACCAAGGGAAAGTGTTTTAATCCCTGCTTGACCTTCCCCACGCTCCTTTCCTTCCCCTTCGTTGTTCTCGATCTTCTTCCCAACATGTTTGATTCATGGAGACTTTGCTGATGTTTCGTGCTGCGCTCTTGGTGGGTTGTTTTTATGGTTTAACGGCTGTGATCTTGGGAGCCATGGGGGCTCATGCGTTGCAAGACAAGCTGACTCCCAAGCTCCTTAACTCATTTAGCGTGGGAGCCCGGTACCAGTTGATGCACGCTGTTCTCTTGGTCGGGCTTGGGCTGTGGGCTCGCTCGCTCCCCTCAACCATGATTCACGCCGCGATCGGGTGCATCATCGTGGGAGTCCTGCTATTTTCTGGATCCATTTATGTGCTGGTGTTGCTGCGTTGGAAGGTGGGAATTGTGACTCCCATTGGAGGTCTTTTTATGATCGTTGGATGGGCGCTGATGTTTGTGGCAGCTCTTCAAATTAAAGCGTAGTCACGCAGAAAAGCCTACACCGCGGCCTCTTCATCTGGGGAGGACGGGAGGGGGTGATAGGCTCCTAAAAACAGCGAAAGTATCAAGATGGGGTACCACCAAACAAAGTAGTTTCGGTGGACGGCCGCGCTATTAAACAAGCTCGCTGTGACAAGAAAGAAGGCGAGAAGAAGCCGCGTTGATGTCTTAAGTTTCAAGACAAAGGCGAGGCCGAGTGAGATGACTCCCACGCCTAGGAAAGCGTTCTTGACCCAACGAATCAAGACCGTCTTTTGTCCATAAAGCCAGCTTGTGTTGTCGATCAGTCGGGTCATGGGAAAGAACAGGACGTTGTTGAGGAAAGCCTTGGGGGCCAGGTAAAGAAAAACAAAGATCGGCAGACAACCTAGCAAGCCTCCCGCGATGTACCGAAGGAACCCACGCCGTCGAACCAACGCAACGCCCACCAAGACGCCAGGCATCAGCTTGCACGACAGCGACAAGCCGAGGAGCAAGCCTGCCCAGAACGGCCTACGCAAACAAAGCAGAGCACCCAGCACAAACACCATCCCCACCATATCGTTGACACCCTGGTTGTAGGATTCAAAGATGACCAGCGGGGATGATAGGTAGAGAGTGGCTGCGAGAAGGCCGAGGGCTGCGCCAATATGACGGCGGCACAGCAAGAACAAAAACAGCGC
>SBHC01000076.1 GCA_006226375.1 Deltaproteobacteria bacterium
GAGGGCTAGCCCTCCAGAGGGTCAGGTGTACAGCGCGGTCGGCGAGAAACACACATCAGGCTTTTGCCTCGTGCGATGACTTCATCGGTTGTTTCCAGATCCAGCCAAACAACACAAAGGCCGCCATGTTTCCGAGGCTTGTGGTGTAAGGAGAGATTGCAGGAAAGAACAGAGCGGAGAGAGGCACCAGGCAATACAGACCCAAAACTGGCAGAAGCCGACGGTCGATCACCACCGCGATGAAGGCAAAGAAACCAAACAAGGGGATCGACTCCAGAGCCAGAAGCTGACGGAACCCAAGACCAAGGCGTAACCCGAGCGACCACAGAAGAAACAACGCAGCCAGGGTAAGCCCCAACGCCATAAGAATGTTTTGGTTTATCTTGTGCGGCCACAGCGTTTTCCGCCAGAGCCACAAACAACCCAAGGAAGCCGCGACGGTCACACTGCTTAGAACGAAGTCCGTTTGCGGAGACAGTTGGAACCACTTCCAGTCGTGAGCAAGCTCTGCCACCAACGGAAACAACCCCAGCAAGATCGCCATCCACAGCATCAGTCGGCTTCGTGCGGCAGACTCCACAGACAAGTCCGTATCGTGCAACATCTGCTGCAAAGCTTTGAGATCAGCCTGGCTCGACATCGTCAGACGATGAAGCGTCTCCACAGCCTCTTCCAGCTCAGGACGCGGCTCCGGCAGTTCTGTAAGTAATGCAAGAGCGGCTTGGCTGTGCTTGTTGTCAATCTCGTGTTGGATCATTAACTCCAGCGCTTCTTGCAAACCTTGGCGAGCTTGCTCATTACCTTCCCAGGCTCGCAGCGCATGTTGGTACCCAAAACGCACCTGACCAAACACTTGGTACAATTCCGTGGAGTCGTCCTTCTCTCGGAGCAACGCCTTGAGCTGGACCAAAGAAAGAGAGGTCTCCAGACTCAACTGGCGTGAGTCCCGGTGCTGCATAAAGTCAGCAACAGCCTGTTGAAACGCCTCCACGCTGGGAAAGCGTTCGGTTGGCTCCGAGGCCATCGCTCGTTGGCAAATGGCTGCAAGTTCGGAGGGAACACTGGGTGGGTACGACTTCGGAACGGAGTGAACAGCCGCAGTCAAAACCTCCAACAAGGTCTCTCCAAAGTGGGGCGCCTCACCGGTGAGAAGCTCGTGCAAGGTCGCTCCCAACAAATAGACGTCGACGGCCTCAGACATTTCAAGCCTCGACCCGGCTGCCATCTCTGGGGCCATGTACGCTGGGGTTCCGAAGATGCCTTCTTCCTCAAAGGCAAGGGGAAGCCAACCCTTGTGCTCTTCTCGAAGGCTGGCCGCAATCCCCCAGTCCATGACATACACTTCACCAAAGGAACCCACCATGACATTGGAAGGTTTGATGTCACGATGAACGATCCCAACGCTGTGGGAGAATCGCAAGGCGTTGCAAACCTGCTTAAGAATGCGAAGGTGTTTCTCCAACTTGTTCGCGCCGGGCAACGTATCAGGCAATGGGAACTTTTCAAAGATCAGGTCTTCCCATGAGACTCCTTGAACACGCTTCATCGCAAAAGCAGGCGAGCCCTCAGCGTCCACCCCCAACACATGCACAGGGATAATGTTGGGATGTTCCAGAAAGCCTGTTACCCACGCTTCGCGAAGTAGCTTGGTTCTCGCTTTGGCGTTCCGAATTTCTGGCTTAATCACCTTCACTGCAACGTCCCGATGCAGCGTTTGTTGGTGTCCCAACCACACCTCGCCCATGCCGCCTTCACCGAGTAAGGTTTGCAACACAACATTCTGTGGTTCATCGGACTCAAGGGAAAACAGCACTGGCAAATCTTGCGCTTGTAGCTCTTTCGGAGCAGAGACTTTGCGTTCTTCTACCCCTTCTTGAAAGGGAAAGTCCTCCTCCAACGAACGTGAGACCAGGCGCAGACTCTCGCTCCTATCGAAGGGCTTATCCCCTTGCTCAAAGGGAAGGGTTTCCCACCACTTCTCCAACGATTTCACACGCTCGGTTCTTCGTTTGAGATCAATTGTATTTTTCATAACTTGCGTCAACATTCCTGAGAAAAGCCTTCAAAGGATTACAACATCGTCGTTGTAGGCTTAATAAGATGCAAACCCCTCGATTGCACCCCTGGAGAGAATGTTTTGAAGAAAACCATCAGGGTGGCGTCGGATTTCTCTACGAACTCGAAGCGAAGGACGCAACCTTCCTTCTCATCCACCGTACATGGACCCTGGCCCAGGTGGGTTGCTGTAAGGGTTGGGGGGTTCGGCTTGCTCTTCCTCCAGCATCGCCATCGCGATTCGTAAGCTTTCACGCATTCGCTCCATCGACTCGGCCAGATCGCCCACCTCATCCCACGACTTAATGTGGATATCCACGTCCATGTTGCCGGTAGAATATTCTTCTGCCGCGTTCTTCAGCTTCTTCAAGTTGCTCACGATTCGACCTGAAACCGACACGCTGATCCAGATCGCAAGCAAGAACAACACGGCGCTAGAGATAAAGATCCAGCGCAGCTTGTAACCAAGTTCTCTCATGAAGGTGGAGAGCTTGTAGTCCACGTCCAGAATCCCGACCACCTTGCCTTTCGAGTCGCGAATGGGCGCATACGCCGAAATCCAGGCGCCGTGTTGATCACCAAAGATCTGCGTGTAGCTGGGTTTTCCTTCGTCCAAGGTGGGACGCATCTCCGGCTTGATCTGGTACGTATCCCCCACAAACGGCTTGGGGTTGGTCATGACGATAAAGCGCAGCCGGTTGTCGTCTTTGCGAAAGGTGTACACCTCAGTGTCTAGCTCGTTCTGTGCTTTGATCTTGCGAAGAACCTTGCGAAGCTTGAGAAACGCTTCGGTTTTGGCGTCTTCAGGCTTGCGAATGGAGTCGTGCAGGTCACCGTCAATCATCAATGCACCTGTCGCTGCGATGGCTTGCAGACGGATGCCAATCTCCTTCTCCTGTTCGTTGTAAATGACAAGATAAGCGAGGTAGGTGAGCGCACCGATAGTCACCACCAGAATGCCGAGCGTCATCAACAGAATTTTGGAGCGAAGACCAAAGAGAGCTTTCATCAAAGTGTATCCTTAAACATTCGAAAAGGAAGGAGGAGCGTTGAACAGAGCCCCATCCAACAGAAAGGGGAGCTAGGAGTGAGCCCGATGGGTGCTGAGAAGTTTGCGGCACGACTTGATGAACTCTGGCCGCTTGTCGAGTCCAATCCGACCCGCCAGTTGATCAAACATGGCGCTGGCCAGATCAGCCGGGAACTGCTCGGCGGTGTAGCCCATGCGCTTCGCCGTTTTGCTGATGACCATCTTCCCAATTGGACCTGCGTACCGAGAGAACAGCTTGGTCAGCTCCTGCATCATCTCCGGAGAGAGACAGTCCCCAGGATTGGCCGACTGCACAGGAGCAAACGCGCTCGTGGAGGACGCCGAGAATGCTGGAGCGATAGAGCCCGAAGACGACATAGGAACCTGCCCCGAAGAAGCCACGCCTGGAGTCTGTTGTTGAACACCAGAGACTCCCATGCCTGCGTGCCCAACAGGGGGAGAAGAAGGATGACTCGTCCCGTACATGTAGTTAGGATGACCCGGCTGAGAGGAGTGATGCCCCCCATGGCTGGAAGCTCCCATACCGTAGTGCGGTGTCATCGGCGCTGCAGGGCTAGGATGAGACGACGGTGTCGGTGGATACGGAGTGTTGTGGGGAGAAGCCGCCATCGACTCCGGTGAAACGGAGGCGCTTTGCAGTTGACGTTGCACCATCATGGTCAGCAACGACTGGTTGCATTGCGGGGTCGTTTGAACGCAGAGAAATGCTCCAGGCAACGGCCAGAATCGCATCAACCCCCCAGAGAAGCGACAGGTCAGTCGAGTCCTCTCCCAAGGCATCGACTGCAACATGTGAATGATCGGACTAATTTTCAGAGGGTAGTCGTGGGGGTCCGTTTGGGGCGACAAGCGGGCGTCCATCAGCTGCACCATCGTATCGTACAGCAAGATGTTGGTCACGCCGGCCAACGCATGAAGGCTTTGCACCATGCGGCTCAAGGCAGAACCCACCTCAGCGGCGGAGGCGTTGGGCGCGATAGGAGTTGGATGCTCGCGAGGAGGCCGAAGAATCGCCTGAAACTGGTGCCCCTGACGAGGCAAAACAAACATCGAAGCGTAAGGACCTTCCAGAATCGAGAACTGCCACTCCGCCAGGTCCACCGCGCTGCTGATCTGCGACGCATGTCCCAAGAGAACCGCCAAAGCCGTGTGCCACTGGGCCTGAATCGCCCCTTCCTGCATCAACAGGTTGCCGTGCGAATCGACGAGCAGCATCCCCTCCATGTTCAGCTCGTTCCATTGGGGAGAGGAAGGCGTGAGACTGGAAGGAGCCAACGAAGCCGCCCGCTTGTAAAATTCATTGAGGGAGGCGTCGTGCGAAAGAAACAACGACGATTGGTTGGCTTGCATGGGGGTCACCACCTGTGTCTTGAGTAAATCTTTATCCTGCAGGGGTTCCGGTTCAGGTTGCCAAATCGGCTCGACCTCATGACCTCCCTGATGAAAGGGAGACACAGGACCTTGTGTCACTGTGGTGTGCAATTGTCTTAATGCTTGATGCAGCGCCTCAGTGTTCTGGTAGCGGTGGTTGGGATCTTTGGCCGTCATCGATTGCAGCACAGGAACAAACGCATCGGGTAGATCGGGAACATGGGCCTTGGGATTGGGAAGAGGCTTTTGGACATGGGCGATCAAAAGGTCGGTTAGGTTATTACTCTGGAAAGGCACATGACCGGTCAACAACTCAAAGAACAAGATCCCCAGCGAGTAGACATCACTGCGAACATCAATCGCTTGCCCCGACGCCTGCTCCGGCGACAGATAGTGAGGAGTCCCGACCACAATGCCCGACTGGGTGTGGCGTGGAAGTTGTTGGTTAAAGACGAGGCCAAAGTCAGTGATCGAGATGTGACCGTCTTCCGAAACAATCAGGTTGGAAGGTTTCAGATCCCGGTGAATCAACCCCGCTGCGTGTGCCGTTCGTAGGCCTTCTGCTGTCTGCATCACAATGTCGAGGGCTTCCAACGGCTCCAACTTTCCTTGCCGTTTGACCCGCTGCTCCAGAGTTTCACCCGCCAGCCACTCCATCACAATGTAGAACATCTTGTCCTTGGTGGTGCCGGCCTCAAAGATCTGGACGATGTGAGGGCTCTTCAACTTGGCCGTAGCCAGAGCCTCCCGTTGAAACCTCTCCACTGTAGAGAGTTTCTTGGTGAGGTGGGGCAGCATGATCTTGACGGCGACTTGCCGATGAAGCGAACGCTGTTGGCCACGAAAGACCACCCCCATTCCACCCCGACCGATCTCTTCTTCCAGGATCACCGAGCCCAGTTCGCGGCCCTTGAGTGACTGCACCCAGGCAGCCAACGATGGATCTTCCGGCGAGGTGGACTTGGGCGCAGCGGTGAAATGTGTCTCTTTTTCTTTGGCAGCGTTGGCCTCAATCACACGCAAAAACTGATCGGGATCCATGGGCTTTTGCAGCACATAGTTCTTGGGTTGATTCTGAAGAGACAAAGCAAAGTCATTGAACTGACTCACAAACCAGATGCAGGGCAAGTCCACGAGAGACGATTGCTGACGAAGCCAGGAGTAAAAGGTAGACCAGGGCTGTTTTGCATCATCCAGATCCACCAACATAACGGTGGGAACATCCTTTAAGAGAGCTTGCCTGGCCTCTTCCACAGATGGAGTCAGCGTGACAGCATAGGATTGTTGCTGCAGATACTGCTTCAACAACTGGCCTGACTCGATATCGGACTCCACAACCAACAATTTGACTTGCATCATCTATCCCTCTGATAGACCCAATCAAACAGGAAAGCTGCACAAAAGCCTTTGTCTTCCTGTGAGGATCAAACAGCGTCACCTTGCTTACTGTCGTCTGCACTTCGGCCCAGATTACACCAACAAGGCTCCGAACATAAGATACAACCTTCAACACACCACAACGATACCCCTCTCAAACGCACTAGCCTGGGGCCCCTGTTGTATCTCTAGTCCATAGGTAGAGTAAAACACACCCTACGGTTACATGAACGGCCGATTTTCATAGGTTGACCAAAAGCGGTTGCTTTTTGGGCGTTGTTCTTGGACCGTGCAACAACAAACCAAGGAAACATAATCCTTCTTCCCCAACCCAAGTGTTGAAGAACGGTG